>CANJNC010000001.1 GCA_947475685.1 Comamonadaceae bacterium
AAAAAGCTTTAGTGAATTATTGGTAATAAACTGTAAGCCTTCGTAGCAATAGTTAACAAGTAATAGAAGTAACGCACATGTAAAAAATATATAAATTAAATTTATTGGGTAAAATAATTAAGCTTTTGATGCAAACATAAACATTGATCGCACGATTTGAAATCTATTTGAAAGAGCTGATCTCCACAAAAAATCTTTCTACTATTGAAAAGTTAAGTCAAGCACAGTAGTCGGACTTTAAAAGTAAGATCTTGATTTTTAAATAAGAGCTATTTCAACTGTGAAATACTTAGAGAATTAAATAAAAAATTTCTTAAACGCTTTGCGTCTTGGAACCTCATCAGCCTTAGATGCTTGGTATTGAGTGGCTACTATACAAGCTGAAATTTGATGAAGCAAACAGATTGTTTGTACTGAAAAAATGCTTTTATTCGCGGGCTTGAACACAAGCTCGAATTATTTTGAGGAGCTCGACCTAGGGTCACACAGCACTTAATTGAAATCACGTACCTGAGGGAAATTAGTCCAGCACCAGAGAACCTAATAAACCGAGACTTTCAAGCTGTAGCGCCGAACTAAAAGTGGGTGACCGAAATCACAGAAATCTACATTCCCGCTGATAAGGTGTATCTATCTCCCATGACAGTTGAATTTCATTTTTACTTCTTAAAGTTGAAATATGAACTCTCCCGAATCAATTACCCCTATTACTATCACACCTTCTAAAGTCGGACATACTCTTGTGTAACACCTACCAACTGGCAGATATCCAAGCTCCATCTTGGTAGTAATGCACCTGATCTAAATAGATCAGAGACCTGTCATTACCAATCCATCTTTCCGATTTCAAAGAAGATGGCAATGAATTTTTAGCAATGAATTTTTTCTGACTCAGATTGATTTCAAACTTGGCCGCTTCGTTTCTGGTGAATGCGTAGTAATCAGACGGCATACCATAAGTGTATGGCGTTGGTGTTTGGTGCACTTTTACGGGCATGGCTACTTTGGCTTGGCCGTTTGTTATTTGAATGGCAATGCCATGATGGTCTTGCAGAACTGTGGCATCTGTGCCTCTTTTGCCGATAATCAATCTGTCTGCTTCTATGGGTTTGCTCGGTTGGCTAATGTCAATCAGAGCCACCTTCACGCCCTGGTACCAAGCCATGCGGCCATCACCCACGGTTCCATCGGTTGTAGCGTCTTTGCCAACACCCAACAGTAAGTTTTCGTTCAATGGAAACAGATAATCGGAATAGCCGCTAACTTCTAAGCTACCTGCTACTTTGGGGTCGGTGGGGTCTGCAAGGTCCAATACATAAAGAGGATCGGTTAGCCGATAGGTAACCAAGTAGCCTTTGTTGCCCATGAGGCGGGAGGCATAAAGGCGCTCGCCTGGTTTGCCCAGGGGCTCTGGGCGTTTGGCATTGGGTAACTCGCCCACCAAAGCCAACGTGCCTAGTTTCTCTTGCAGAACCGATAACTTACCTGGTGATTCTGAGCTTTCATTGGTAATGATAGGTGCCACTTGGGTAATGGCCAGAACAGGTGGAATGGGTGCGCCACCCGCTATGGGAGTTGCTACCGGTACGGCCACCATGATGGGGAAGAACCAGCTAGTGCGGGTTTCGGTAATGACATGCAACGCGCCATTGAACTCGCCCATGCGAAAAGACTTTCTTTTTTGATCAAAGCCTAAATGACCTTTGACATTACCAGAGCCCCTGTAGTCCATGTTCAAACCTTGAAGCGCAAACTTGTGAATGTCTGTACTTGTCTGAGCCGCATATTGCGGCACAGTGCCCGACATGCTGTAGCTGGTGCGTGTGGTAGCCAAATAAATGCTTTGCTCCGACATATAAAAAGCCTCGGTGCCGCCTGTAAAGCAACGTGCGGTATGTAAGTGCTTGTCGGTGGCCAAGCCAATGGCAACCAATGTAATGACGTCGGCACTGCTACTGACATTGCCTGATTGCAGAAAGCATGATGCTGGGTCTACCAAGGGTTGCTCGGCAGCACCATCTATGCTGATCGTGGGCAAGTAGTCTGTAGCTTTAAGAGCAAACGAGTCTGCAGACAAAACTTGAGGATAACTTCTTAGCACCATGTAAAGCGTAGCACCTATTCTTCTGGAACCAATTAGATGACCGCTCAATTTAATTTGCCGAGTTTGCTTCAAACTGCCCGATGCAGGCGCATTGACCATTAATATTTCAGTGGCACCATTGCGCCACGATGTTGGTACAAACCAATCTTTGGCTGGCATGGTGCTATACAACCAGCCAGCACTTTGGGTGCCAATGGCTGCAATTTGATTTCTGTCGGCGTCTAGGTACAAACTGGTGCCATCTACACCTTTAGAAAAACCCAACTTGTATGAATCTGAAGGCGTTAAGTTGGGGCTGCTTGAATTGTTACTTAGCTTTTGTCGGTTGAGCAACGATCGGCCTCCATTGTTGGGAAGTGGGTCAATGCTGTACACGTAAGTGGCATCGGCCTTCACCAAGTCGGCTTCGTCTACACCCGCTTCTTGAAGCATTGTTTGCGATGGCGTAATTGTGGCTGAAGTGCTTGTGGTGCTAGGAGCGCCTAGTGCACTGGCAACTGGAACTGCAACAGCTGGCACTGCAAGGGGAATGATTTGTACCTTGTCAGCGGCCGTTACTGCTTTTTCAAAATAGGTTTTGAGTTCGGTGGCGTTGGTGGCCTTTAGGCTCCAGGCAAGTGCGTCGCCCGATGTAGGGAATACATCTTTAAGCAAAACTTCTGAAGAAACTGAAGAAGTACTAGAACCACCAGAACAAGCGGCAAGTAACATGCTGGTCATCAGTGCAAGGGCTAATCGAGTCATGTTTAATTACTTTTGTTCACTAAATGGACTTTCACTTTACCATTCGAAATTTGTGAAGTAAATTGTATGCTATTTGTTAACTCCTCCAATCATGTTGCATTACTTCAATGGCAAAGCCTTTGTGACAGCGACATCTTCAAAGGGCACATTGCCATGCCCATTGAAGTAACCTTTAGGTTTAGTTCCGATAGTGTCCAAAAGGCATCGTCAAGTTAACCACGAAAGCCGAGTTTTTGAAAAACACATGTCCCTCATTGAACCACCTCTGCTCTTTTCACCGACATCCAATATTGAGACCTCGTTTGAGCAAAACAGTAATCGAATGTTAGTTGGAGTCCCATCGCCAATAAGTGGGGGCGGGGGTGGGGTTACGGTGGAGTCTGAACAGGCCGACCAGCAACGTTCGACATGAAAAAAAGTTGGGAAACGGACCACTAGATTTAGGTAACCTGCCAACAGATTGCCTACAAGCAGTCTAAAGAAAAAGCCCAACCGATGAGGGCCAGGCTAAGTTGTTGAATTATATGGGGTGGCTGATGGGACTCGAACCCACGACAACAGGAATCACAATCCTGGACTCTACCAACTGAGCTACAACCACCGTACATTAAATTATAACTTGAAGTTAGAAATTAGCAAACTCAAGCTTAAATTACTTCTCAATGGAACCCAAAGGCTTTGTAGTGACTTTAAATTGCTCTTTCAGGTAATTGTAATATGCCAAACTTTCGGTTTGAGCCAACCACTGACCAAACTGAGCCTTTTCGCGAGTTCTATCCGTAGAAAAGGTATCGTTTGGTTCGATCTTTAGAATTTTAATGACAGCGTATCCTTCCGCACCAAGATCAACACCAGCAAAGACTGGGGCATCCTTTAATGGCGCCCTTAATGCAGCCTCAACGACCTTTTGAGACCAATCTTTGGTTTTCTCTCTAGAAATCACAGTGGGTGCTGGCAAATTGGGGGAGTCAGGATTGGCTTTCCATCCAGCAAGCTTATCTTCGCCTTGTTTTTTGGCTAAAGACTCAGCCTTGTCACGCTTATAGAGCAGCTCAACTTGCTCTCGAACCAAAGAAAAATCTTTGGTTTTGGCGGGACGGTACTCACGAACCCTTGCAGCAACCAAAGTACTCGGAGCAACCTCAATGGCCTCGGTATTGTGTTTCTTCTCAATAGAGTCAACTGAAAAAACAGCACTTAAGAATTTAGGGTTTTGAAGCCAAGCGGGCTGAATCCCCGCATTGTTTGCGCTTGGTATTTTGTTAAGACTTTCAATGGTGCCAAGTGGAAGTTTAAATTTATCAACCACGGGCTTTAAGCTATCAGATTGCTCATACACAAGGTTCGTAAATTGCTCAGCGAATTCAGCAAACTTCTTTTGTGACTGCTGCTTCTTCAAATCACTTTCAATGGAGGCCTTAGAAGACTCAAAAGTAGGCATCTGAGGCAACTTCACGTCAATCAACTTGATGATGTGAAATCCGAAGTCTGATTCAACCAAGTCACTGATTTGCCCCTTGCTTAATGAAAAAGCAACATCCTCGAATGGCTTGACCATGGCACCCCTTGCAAAGAAGTCCAGATCTCCTCCCTTGTTGGCAGATCCTGGGTCTTGAGAATGCTGTTTAGCCAGGCCTGCAAATTGATCTGGCGTCCTCTTGACTTGAGCCAACACCTCAAGTGCTTTTACTTTAATCTTTTCCTTTTCAGCCGCAGCCATGTCCTTTGGCGCGTTGAACAAAATGTGACTGGCTCTTCTTTGCTCCAAGCCAGCTAATTTTGATTGATTTTGTTCAAAATAAGTTTTGATATCAGCTTCTGACAACGAGATGCTTTTTTGCACTGTAGGCAAATCCAAAACAACGTATTCAACTGCGGCTTGCTCGGGGGACTGAAATAACGCTGGATGAGATTGATAGTAAGCGTTTAGCTCATCGTTTGTCGGTTTGATCCCAGACATAAAGTCTGAAGGTGAAAATTTGACAATTTGGACCGTTCTCTTTTGATAATATGCGTTGAGTGTACTCTCCACAAGGGAGGCGGAATTGATGACTGAGTTGCTTACACCCGAGAGTACTTGTTGCGTTGCCAAGTCGCTGCGCATTTGAGACTCAAAAGACTCAGGCGTGAGGCCTTGCGCAGATAATAAATCTTTGTATTTGTCGATATCCAAGCTACCGTCTGGTTTTCTTAAAGTTGAAATCGCAGGATTTTGTGCCAAAGCATTGGCCAATCTTTGATCGCTCACCTGCAAATTCAATCGTTCGGCAGCCACCCTCATTACACGGTCTCTGACCAAGCGCTCAAGAGTTCCAAGCTTTGCCATGGGTGAGTCAAACATCTTTGAATCTAAATTGGGCATGGATGCCCTCATTCGCTCAACCTCATTTCGGTGAGCATTATCCAATTCAGATTGCGTGATCTTTTGACCATCAATATTCGCTACAGCCTCTCCCTTGTCCAAGAATCGGTTGTAACCATCAATACCAAAAAGTACAAATGAAGGAAAAATCAGCAGAAACAGTAAAAACTGCATGATTCTGGTGTGCTTACGGACGAAATCAAACATGCGACCCCACAAAAAAGTAGAGATTAAAAAAACAAAAAAGGCGAACTCTGTTCGCCTAGGGTTGGTTGGTGGGTGATGACGGGCTCGAACCGCCGACCTACGCCTTGTAAGGGCGCCGCTCTACCAACTGAGCTAATCACCCAACCTTAAACCTTTAACCGGATTAATTCAAGGCTTCTTTTAAAGCCTTGCCTGGTCTAAACTTTGGCACCTTGGCAGATTTGATTTTAATTGCAGCGCCTGTACGAGGATTTCGACCCGTGCGAGCAGCTCGCTTAGTCACGGCAAACGTACCAAACCCAACCAAAGAAACCGTTCCACCTTTTTTAAGGGTTGTTTTAACAGCACCCACGGTTGCTTCAAGCGCTCTAGCAGCCGCGGCCTTAGAAATATCCGCATGCTTGGCAATATGTTCGATCAATTCAGATTTGTTCACAAAAAAATCCTCTACCCAAAAGGCGTGATGTTTATCAATAATTAGAATTAAGTATTTTAAATGAAATCCATCCAAAATACTAAAGGCGCATCCAACTCATTTTTCATCATTTGTCGCACAGATAAAATGCGCGAGTAAGCTATAAAAAACCAACGCAGGATGTGATTTTAGACGATTTAATTAAATTAAAAATGATTTTAAAAAAGAAATTTTGATTAAATTCAAATGGATTGAGCTATCGCTTTCCCTAGGTCAGAAGTTTTGCCTGTTCCGCCAATATCAGGGGTCAAAGGAGCACCACTTTGGGCTTGCAATACCGTCTCGATGGAGTTCAAAATAGCATCATGCGCATTTTTGTAGCCTAAAAATTCAAGCATCATTGCACCGCACCAAATTTGACCGATCGGATTTGCGATTCCTTTTCCAGCAATATCTGGAGCAGAGCCATGGACTGGCTCAAACAAAGAAGGCGTTTCCCGAGTGGGATTTAAATTGGCTGATGGCGCAATTCCTATGGTGCCCGTACAAGCGGGGCCCAGATCACTCAAAATGTCCCCAAATAAATTACTAGCTACAACAACATCAAAGAAGTCTGGGCGTTGGACAAAATGCGCCGTCAAAATATCAATGTGAAATTTATCTAATAGAACATGGGGGTAATTCTTTGACATCTCTAAAACGCGCTCATCCCAAAACGGCATGGTGATCGCAATGCCATTGGATTTGGTTGCGCTGGTCAAATGCTTCTTTGGTCTTGATTGCGCCAACTCAAATGCAAACTTCAAAACTCTATCCACGCCCACCCTAGACATCACGGTTTCTTGCATGACAATTTCGCGCTCTGTACCAGCATACATACGCCCACCGACACTGGAATATTCTCCTTCTGTGTTTTCGCGAACGATGTACATATCGATCTCACCGGGTAAACGTCTAGAACCATCCCTCCTGACCACAGGAGCAATGATGCCGGGCATCAACCGGGCTGGCCTTAAATTGATGTATTGATCAAATTCACGCCGAAACAAAAGCAGGGAATTCCACAAGGCAACATGGTCTGGCACCTTTTCTGGCCAACCCACTGCACCAAAAAAGATCGCATCATGACCACCAATTTGATCTTTCCAATTATCGGGAAGCATTTTCCCATGGCGTTCGTAATAGTCGCAATTTGAAAAATCAAAATAATCAAAGCTCAATTCAATTCCAAATCTATCTGCTGCCGCTTGGACTACTCGAATACCCTCAGGCATCACTTCTTTGCCAATGCCGTCGCCAGCAATCACTGCTATTCTTTTTTTACCCATTGTTTATTTCCTTTGAAATGGATGTGTCTGTCCCCAAAACCAAGTGAACACCCCAGGCCGTAGTGATCACACCAAGAATTGTGGTCAATGTAATGACCTCATCAAATAAAAACCAAGCCATCATTGCTGTCGTTGGCGGCACCAAATACATCAGACTTGTCACAGACTGAGCGGCTCCACGCTGAATCAGCATATACAAAAGCGAACTGCCTCCCAAAGTTAATCCGATAACAGACCATGACATTGCAATAACCGACTGGGAATTGATTATAAAAGACTCTGCCTCTATCAACGCCAAGGGCAAAGTCACCAAAGCGGCCGCCATCAATTGAATTGAATTTGCTGTTCTTACATCGCATGGCTCAACATAAGACTTTTGGTAGAGTGTACCTGTGGTGATGGAGAACAAGGCAAACATGATAAAGGGCAATGTTTGAGCGCTGATCTCAGAACTGATCGCTAATTTGTTCCATAAAACCAAGGCCAGGCCTATAAAGCCAATGATGAGTCCTGCCCATTGTCTCGCTTTAATTTCTCCCCCACGAGATGATAACCATATCGCGGTCAAAACCGGTTGAAGCCCAACAATCAGGGCCGAGAGTCCAGAGCCCATTCCAGACTTCACCGCAGCCCAAACGCCACCAAGGTAGCCAGCATGCATCAAAATACCTGTCACCGCGATATGAAATATTTGATTTGAGTTTTTTGGCCAAGACACTTTAGAGATCAAAATCCAAGGAATGAAGAGTGCAATAGAGAAAGCGTATCTAAAGGCCAAAAAAGTAAATGGAGGGGAGTTGGGCATGCCTAACTTTGCTACTATGAAACCGGTACTCCAAATGAGCACGAATACGGCAGGCATGGCCATGATCCATTTGCTTGAAAGATTAAATTTTTGGATGATCAAAAAAGATTTTCCGTGAATTCACTTGACGTGCTGACGAATAACGGGAAGAGCTTTTTGCAAATAGTACACCATAGACCATACGGTCAAAACAGCTGAAATCCAAATGAGAATCACGCCCAATTGACGGGTATCCAAGAGGTCGAATAATCGTCCGTCGTACAAAAGAAATGGAATAGCCACCATTTGAGAAGTCGTCTTTAGCTTGCCCAAAAGATGAACGGCCACACTTTTCGTGGCTCCAAGTTGCGCCATCCATTCCCTTAAAGCGGAGATTGCAATCTCGCGGCCAATGATGATCAAAGCAACAAAGACGTCAGTGCGCCCCAAATGCAACAAAATCAAAAGACAAGCACAGACCAAGAACTTGTCAGCCACAGGGTCCAAAAATGCACCAAAGGCAGATGTTTGATTCATCTTGCGGGCTAAAAAACCATCAAGCCAATCGGTCAAAGCGAAAACAACAAACATACTTGTTGCAATCAAATTTTTATTTTTCATCTCCAAAGGCAAGTAAAAAATCGCCACAATCAAAGGTATGGCAACAATTCTTGTCCAGGTAAAAAGGGTTGGGATGGTGAAGAACATAGTCTTAGAGTTTAGTCGTAAACGATCTGTATTTGACCTTCATGGACCTGAGCCATCCAACTGGCCAATGCGGCATCGCTTGGAAAGAACTTTGCTTTGGGCCCTAATTGAACCTCAGCGCTGACCTTCTCCCTGAGTAGACACAATCGAATCTGTAAGCCCCGAAGCATCTCACCTTGATCAGTCAGCTCAATTTTTGCTGGATGATCTTTTAATATGCGAGCTATTTCTGGCTTAGATCCATTCACCGTGAGCTTTAAATATTTTCCAAATCGACACCTCGCAGACGGCAAGTCCCAGATCTGCATCACGTTGAGCCTTAAACCGCCAGAGAACCGATCGGGCTGGACTTTACCCAAAATCACTACAATTTCATCGTCACGCAGTAAATTCCTAGCGCTGTTTAACAAACCTTCATCCACTTTGGCCTCAATGAAACCCGATTTGTCGTCCAACTTGAACAATCCAATACGACCATTTTGAGCATTGATCGTTTTAAAGTCCATGATCACACCAGATAGCACCTGTGGTTCTCGAGAGTCCATCAAATCTTCAATTTTGCGTTTGACAAAAAGTCTGACCTCACTCTCTACTGCATCAAATAAATGCCCAGACAAATAAAAGCCAAGTGCAGCCTTTTCCATCATCAATCGCTCTCTCACATCCCATGGCATTTGATGCACTAAACTGGGCTCTTTGGAGCTCGATCCATGTTCATCAGGCGCATCAAACAGCCCAACTTGATGAACATTGGCTTGCTGGGAGGCAGAAAACTGGAAGGCCAAATCAACAGAGGCGCAAAGTGCTGCACGATTTCGGTCAATTGAATCAAATGCTCCAGCCTTGATCAACGCATCAAGCGTTCTTTTATTGAACTTTGCCCTATCCACCCGAACACAAAAATCAAATAGACTCTTAAAGGAACCACCCTCATTTCTCGCCAACACAATGGCTTCAATGGCTTGTTGTCCAGTACCCTTGATTGCTCCTAAGCCATACCTGATTTCTTTATCTGTAATGGGCAAGAAAACGTGTTCACCGCGGTTGACATCTGGCGCTTCAAAAGTGATACCCATTTTTTTGGCATCCTCAAAAAGCAACTTAAGCTTATCTGTGTTGTCCATCTCAACGGACATGTTGGCACAAAAAAATTCAGCCGTGAAATGAACCTTCAGCCAAGCTGTGTGGTACGCAAGCAAAGAGTAAGCGGCTGCATGCGATTTATTAAAACCATACCCTGCAAACCGTTCCATCAAGTCAAACACCTCATCGGCCTTGACTTCTGTAATGCCTTTTTTAGATGCCCCTTCTCTAAAAATAACCCTGTGCTCGGCCATTTCTTCCGGCTTCTTTTTTCCCATGGCCCGACGAAGCAAATCCGCTCCACCTAAAGAATATCCACCCAAGAGCTGAGCGACTTGCATGACCTGCTCTTGATAAACCATAATGCCATAGGTCTCGGCCAAAACGGCTTCGGCCAAAGGATGGGGATAAGCCACCTCCTCGCGTCCGTGCTTTCTGGCTACGAAGCTTGGAATCAAGTCCATGGGGCCTGGCCGGTAAAGAGCATTCAACGCGATCAAGTCTTCAAGACGCGTTGGCTTTGCATCTCTTAGCATGCCTTGCATACCTCGACTTTCAAACTGAAAAACAGCTTCAGTCTTGCCTTCTTGAAACAAACGATACGTGTCTGTGTCATTGAGAGCAATCATTTCGTAAGAAAAATTACTTTCAGTGGGATGTCGCTTCACGATCAAGTTTCTAGCTACATTCAAAATCGTAAGCGTGGCCAATCCCAAAAAGTCAAACTTGACCAAGCCCGCAGCCTCGACATCGTCCTTATCAAATTGACTAACAGCGGCTACACTGCCTGGCTGTTGATATAAAGGGCAAAAGTCTGTGAGCCTGCCCGGAGCAATCAAAACACCACCTGCATGCATTCCCACGTTACGCGACAGGCCCTCTAAACGCTGCGCCATGGTCAACAACGTTTTCACATCCTCTTCCCTTTCAAACCGCTCTGCCAATGAAGGCACTTGTTCCATGGCCTGAGCGATCGTGATATGTTGACCAGGCTTATTTGGAATTGCATTTGAGATACCGTCGCAAAAGCCATAGCTCATGTCCATGACGCGACCAACATCACGTATGGCGGCTCTAGCGCCAAGTGTTCCAAAGGTTACAATTTGACTGACTGCATTGACACCGTACTTTTGCTTGACATATTCAATGACCCGATCTCGATTTGTCTGGCAAAAATCAATATCAAAGTCAGGCATTGACACACGCTCAGGATTCAAGAAACGCTCGAAAAGCAACTTGTACTTCAGTGGATCCAAATCTGTGATTTTTAAAGAATACGCCACCAAAGAGCCCGCACCCGAACCTCGACCTGGCCCCACTGGACAGCCATTGGCTTTGGCCCATTGAATAAAATCACTCACAATCAAAAAGTATCCGGGAAAACCCATCTTTAAAATTGTATTGATTTCAAAATCAAGTCGATCCAAGTACTCTTGTTGATGGGCCTGTAAGCGAGCGGGATCGGAAAATAACAATGCCAGGCGCTCTTGAAGTCCCTCGTGAGAGGCTTGCCTGAAATAATCCCCAATGGGCATTCTTAAGCCACTGACCATCGGCGTTGGATAGTCGGGCAACTGAGGTTTTCCCAAGACCAACGTCAAATTGCAACGCTTGGCAATCTCTAATGTATTTGCAATGGCGCTTGGAACATCATGGAATTTGGCCACCATATCATCTTGACTTAAAAAATACTGCTGCCGAGTAAATTTCCTGACACGTCTAGGATTGGCCAAAATTTCGCCCTCAGCGATGCATACTCGTGCTTCGTGGGCATCATAGTCATCCTCTTGAGTAAATTGAACCGGATGAGTCGCAACTACCGGCAGTTTCAATCGCTCAGCCAACTCAACAGCTGAGCTCACATACGCCTCATCATCGACGCGACCAGCCCTTTGAATCTCAATATAAAAGCGATGAGGGAACAATCCAGCCAGTCGCAAAGCCAGTTCAGAAGCCTTGGTTAAATCATTTTGAATGATCGCTTGACCCAGTGGTCCCGCTTGAGTGCCAGACAATAAAATAAGTCCTTCAGACAACTCCTTGAGCCAGGCCCATTTGACAAGAGCTACATCTTTGTGAACGTTTTGGGTCCAAGCCCGTGTGATCAATTCACAAAGGTTTAAATATCCTTGATTGTTTTGTACCAGTAAAATAGCTTTGGATGTGTGTTGCGCTGAATCAATGCTCGCAGACTCCAAAACCACTTCTGCACCGATGATCGGTTTGACCCCTTTTGCCCTGGCTTCTTTATAAAATTTAATCGCACCAAATAAGTTATTTAAATCTGTGACAGCCAAAGCGGGCTGTTGATCTTTTTGCGCAACCGCTACCACCGTCTCAATGCGATTGGTTCCGTCAACGATGGAGAATTCCGAGTGAAGTCTTAGGTGAACAAACATGAATGGATTGTAGGCAAAAGTGGGCTTTATTTCAGAATCCATCAGATTTCAAAAAAATATTTCTGGCAGCTGTACACCAAAGAGGGCAATAATGAGAAAATTCAGTTTTGAAACCCGTTTTGTCAACTTTAATCCTAAAGGGCGAGCCTACACCCACAATAACCCTTGGATGTGTCTATAAGGCTTAACTTATATCGACTTTAATTGAAAAAAATCATATTTTCACTGTGAATACTGTACTGAACATCTCTTGCTATAAATTCATCACTTTGGATGATTTGATTGTCCGTCAATCACAGTACTTGGACAGGGCCAAAGAACTTTCATTAAAGGGAACGATACTTTTATCCGAAGAAGGTATTAACTTTTTCTTAGCCGGTAAAGCCAAAGGCGTCAACGCCTTTGTTGATTTCCTAAGACTTGACCCCAAACTTGGCGACCTCCAACCCAAGGAAAGTTGGTCTGAAACTCAGCCTTTCCAAAAAATGCTGGTCAAAATAAAACGCGAAATTATTCGCATGAATCACCCAACGATCAAACCTGAAAACTCAAGAGCACCCAGCGTATCAGCACGTCAACTCCAAACTTGGCTTCGAAACGGCAAAGACGATGACGGTCGCGAGGTTGTCACCTTAGACACAAGAAACGACTATGAAGTTTTAGATGGAAAATTCAAAGGAGCCATTCAATATCAGATTGGGCATTTTGGTCAATTTCCTGAAAAGGTTAAACAAGATATTGAAAGACTTCAAAATAAAACACTTGTCAGTTACTGCACGGGGGGCATCCGCTGCGAAAAAGCAGCCATTTACCTCAGAGAGCTTGGTCTTGAAAACGTGTATCAACTAGATGGTGGAATACTCAAATACTTTGAAGAAGTTGGCTCTGAGCACTTCGAGGGCACATGCTTTGTTTTTGACGATAGACGCGCAGTCACGGCCAATTTGGAACCCGCTGACAAATAAGCCACCGCTTCATGGCTTTAAAGAAGACCAAGCTTTTAAAATTTTAGCCTTTTTATCTTTGATTAAGCTTTTAGCTTTTGTGCAATGAGCGCGACTCGCTGTCCGTAAGCTTTGGCCGTATCCAAGTCTGACTGAGGAATTGCAGCTGCACTATCTGTAGCACCTACTTGAGCCATCACACCAGAGTGCGAGCCCAAGCGATTGATGTTGCCGTCGTTCAAGGAGGATTGGCCGACCCAAATCATGCCATTTTGCATCGACAAGGTGATGAAATACTGAAGAGTTGAAAACTTATCTCCGCTTAAATTGGCCGATATCGTGAAGCCACCGGAGACTTTATCTACCCACGCCCTGCTGTACCATTTGCTCGAAGTCGCATCTGCGAATTTTTTGAATTGCCAAGAAACCATGCCCATATAAGTGGGCGATCCAAAAATAATTGCGTCCGCGGCATCCAGCAAAGCCCAATCGGCTTCACTGACGTTGCCATCGGCGTCAATGACCACCAATTTTGCATTCGCGCCTGCTGCGACTGACTGGGCAACACGTTCTGTGTGACCGTATCCAGAATGATAAACAACTACTGCCTTAGACATTTAAACTCCTCTTTAAAAATTAACTAACAAAATTTTTGGGGTGACGTTTTATAGCGATTGATCGCTTTGCCCGTTCTACAACCACCACCGCCAAATATTGACAACATCAGCAAGTCAACCGTGGCACTTTGATTCTCGATATTTTTTAAAATCTCCCTACTCACTCAAATCAAACACCAAAACTTCTGCATCCAATCCCCCTTCTAAAACCAAGCTTGACTCGTTCTTGATCATCAACGCATCGCCAGACAGCAAGGTCTGTTGATTCACGCTCAATTGCCCCTTGATCAAATGCACATAGCAAAGACGATTGCTTTTCAAGTCCAATTTGTAATGTTCCTTATCGTCAAAAAGTCCGGCATACATAGACGCATCTGCATGTATCTTGACGCCTTGATCACTTGGTTGATTAGACGCCAGCAAAGCCAATTGCCCACGCTTTGAAACCTGAGAGACGGTTTTTTGTTCGTAACCAGGCTCAATGTTGAACTCATTGGGTTGAATCCAAATTTGAAAAAAATGTGTGGTTTGTGATGGGGCATGATTGAATTCACTGTGCATCACGCCTGAACCAGCGCTCATTCTCTGTATGTCGCCTGGTGGAATGGACACCACATTGCCCATGTTGTCTTTGTGAGCCAACTCGCCAGTCAATACATAACTGATGATCTCCATGTCCCGGTGTCCATGATTACCAAACCCAGTGCCAGGCTCTATGCGATCTTCATTGATCACACGCAAATTGCCCCAATTCATGTGATTGACATCGTAATAACCGGCAAAGGAGAAACTGTGAAAGGACTTCAACCATCCGTGATCGGCAAAACCTCTATCTGAGGACTTTCTAATTTTGAGCATTTCAAAACTCCCGTTTCAGCTTAATTATTTGATTTAATGACTGTAAAGTCGTTAATAGGAGATGACATCAAGTAAATTTGATGGCATCATTCAAATTTTTTGAATGATTCGTCCTATTATGAACAGCAATGCTAGAAATGTATTGACCCCTGATTCCATGTCCATGCTCAAAGTGATTGCACAAAACGGCAGCTTTGCAGGTGCAGCCAGGGCATTGAATTTGGTTCCCAGCTCACTGACCTATAGGGTGAGACAAATTGAAGACGCACTAGATGTGCTCTTATTTGATCGCAAATCTAGACAAGCCAAGCTCACCTCTGCAGGACAGTACCTCTTGAACGAAGGGGAGCGCATATTGGTTGAAATCGATGCCATCTCAAATAGAGTTAAAAGAATCGCAACAGGCTGGGAAAACGAGTTCAGCATTGCATTGGACTCATTGATCGATAGGAAAACGGTGATGGAGCTTTGTCAGTCCTTTTTTGCCTTGTCCCCTCCAACCAAGCTCAGGCTGATCGATGAGACCCTGACAGGAACACTTCAGGCTTTGACACAGGGGCATGCAGATTTGGCTTTGGGCATCTCATGGGACGTTGGCAATGTGGCCGGCATCGAACACGCGCCCCTTGGAGAGGTAAGATTCTTGTTTTGTGTTCATCCTAAGCATCCATTGGCTCGCTTGAAAAATCCTTTAACCGATGCCCAAATCCAAAAATACCGCGCAGTTGCTGTGGCAGATTCAACTCAAATGGGACAAGGCATGACAATTGGCCTACTTGCGGGTCAAGACGTATTTACTGTTCCCTCAATGGAGGCTAAGCTACAAGCTCAGCTATTGGGCTTGGGCGTGGGGTTTTTACCTGAGCCACTCGTTGCCCCATACATCAACCGAGGAGAATTCGTGAGCTGTGAACTCCAAAGATCAAGACGACCATCAAAGGTTGACTATGCTTGGCGAAAAGAGGAATCTGCCAATCAGCAACTCCAATGTGGCCGAGCCCTAGGTTGGTGGCTTGATCAGTTGACCAATGAAAAAACCCGACAATCCTTGCTTATTCATCCCAATCACTCGATCCAATCATTGAACATAAAGGCCCCATAAAAATGAAAAACATCGCAATCATTGGAGCAGGTATGGCCGGCATTACAGCGGCGAGAACTTTGCTCAAAGCTGGGCACAAGGTCACTGTATTTGAAAAAAGTTTATCTTCTGGTGGTCGAATGGCTACCCGAGCAACCTTGCTTGGAAATTTTGATCATGGGACTCAATACTTCACTGTAAGAGACGCACGCTTTGCATTAGCGCTCAACACCGTGCCTGGAACTCAGGAATTGATTAAGCCCTGGAGCGTCACCTCAGTTCGTGTGCTTGATGCCCACGGAAGCGTGCTGGAAGCAGCTCGCCCCCCAAAGGAGCCGCACTTTGTTGCAAAGCCAGGCATGGATGCTTTGGTCGAGCACTGGAGCAAACCCATTCCCGCCCATCACTTCTTAAAAGACACTCAGGTCAATACCATTCAAGTCGATCCGAAAGATCAAAAGAAATGGCTGCTTAAGACCTCATCTAAAAATGGAAAATTGAACAACCACGCAGGTTTTGACCACGTAATTTTGGCCATCCCAGCACCACAAGTCGTTGAACTCTTGATGCAGTCAACACCGAAAATTCAAGAAACCGGGTTCATTAAAGCTTTAAAACAAGTTGAGATCGGACCTTGTTGGACTTTGATGATTGCGTTTCCTCAAGCAAGCCAACCAGGACTTGCACACCTCGGGCCCCAATGGAACGCGGCCAAAAGCACTCACCACCGAATCGCTTGGCTAAGCCGAGAGTCGTCCAAACCCGCAAGAGGATCCATTGAGCGCTGGACCATTCAAGCCAATACCAAATGGTCAAGCGAGCACTTGCACGATGACCCTAGTCGCATCACAGGCAAATTGTTAAAAGGGTTTTCTGAATTAACCGGCATATACGCCGAGCCAGGGCGCAACGAATTGCATCGCTGGCTGTATGCCCAAACAATCAAACCCCTTGGTCAACCCTTTTTATGGGATGCGCAATTGGGAGTCGGCACTTGCGGAGACTGGCATATTGGGCACCGTGTAGAGGACGCCTTTGTAAGTGGTCTTTCACTGGCGCTGGCCATCTAGATTTTCCCAACAGCAAGAATATGATTGCCTAGGCGTCAATTTTGCACTTGAGCGTTTGGACCCTTGAGCTACATTGGCAGATTTGCACCCTCTCCAACTGGCCCATTGCACATGGGCTCTTTGGTCTCGGCCCTGGCCAGTTGGTTAGATGCAAAAGCTAATCAAGGCCTATGGTTGATCCGCATAGAAGATATTGACCGCGAGCGCTGTCAATGTCATTTCAGTCAATTGATCATTGAGCAATTGATGCGTTGCGGTTTAACCAGTGATCTGGAAATCGTATATCAATCTCAAAGACTACAAATTTATGAAAGCTACACCAAACAAATAGCTGATCAAAATTTACTCTATCAATGCTTGTGTTCCAGAGCAAATATATTAAGTGCTTTGCGCCACAGCAACAATGACCCACAAGTTAAGTCTTTGGTGTATCCCGGCACATGTAGAGACAATTCGTTACACTTGCCGCCAACCAATCAACCATTTTCACTTCGCGTCAAAACAATGGATTGTTGTGAGAATTGGGAAGATAGAAAAATAGGCAGACAGCTTCAAAATGTTTTCTCAGAGGTTGGTGACTTTGTCATCAAACGCTCTGATGGTCCATACAGTTACCAACTTTGCGTGGTCGTGGATGATATTGAGCAATCTGTGACCCATGTTGTGAGAGGTGAAGACTTGGCGGATAATACCCCTAGACAAAACTACCTCTACAAACTCTTTCATCACGCCCCGCCGGCTTACTTACATGTGCCTTTGGTAAAAAACAAACAAGGTGAAAAACTCTCCAAGCAGACTTTTGCCCCCGAGATTGATTTAGAGTCATCACAAAGCATTTTAACGAGCATGAAAACAGCTGCACATTTTTTAGAGCTTAGGAGCCCTCTCAAACCAAACGCCCCATTGAGTGCTCACTTACATGATTGGACTGATCAATGGTCACTGAAATATCCACTTGTACCGTCCAATCCTTGATCTGCCTCATGACACAAAAAAATCTATCACAAGAAAACAAGACGTCTCTTGTCAAACACCCTAAAAGAATCAAGTCTTTTGTGATGCGAGCGGGACGAACCACTTCTGGACAATCGAAAGCCATTGAAGAACTGGGGCCCCAATTTCTGATTCCATTCAACGATCAGGGTTCTCATTCGGTTTCATGGTTTGGTGAAAATCAAGTCCATCAACCCCTGATTTTCGAAATTGGTTTTGGAATGGGTGATGCCACTGCAAAAATAGCTCAATTCATGCCAGATCACAATTTTCTGGGGTGTGAAGTCCATCAACCTGGTGTTGGTGCTTTGCTTATGAAAATTCAAGCACTGGCTTTGCAAAACCTTCGCATCGTCTCTCATGATGCAGTGGAAGTTCTTGAAAAAATGATCCCTGCGCAGTCATTGGATGGAGCGCATATTTTCTTTCCCGACCCTTGGCATAAAACGAGGCATCATAAAAGGCGATTGATACAAACTTCGTTCTTGGAGTTACTGATGAGCCGTTTAAAGCCCAACGGATACATTCACTGTGCAACCGACTGGGAAAATTATGCACAGCATATGCTAGAGGTATTGAATGCCACGCCCGGACTAGAAAACCAAGGACTTTTGGACAGCGGTTATGCCATTAGACCTGCCTACCGCCCTGTTACAAAATTTGAAAACCGAGGTGTAAAACTTGGACACGGCGTATGGGATATTGTCTTTCGCATGAAGCCCCCCGTCACAAACGCAATTGATCTTGAAGCTTTAAACAATGCTCTTGATCCATGGGCCAAATGAGTCCAGCGCTTTTTTTAACTCACCCGGTTGGGTCCCACCTGCCATGGCCATATCGGGCTTACCTCCCCCTTTGCCTCCCACTTGCTGCGCAACATGGTTAACCAAGTCCCCAGCTTTTACCTTAGAAATTAGATCTTTGCTCACCCCACACACCAATTGAACCTTACCGTCTTGAACGTTGGCCAACAAAACAATACAAGTTTTAAGCTTATCTTTCAACAAATCAACAGTATCCTTTAAAGCCTTGGCGTCCAGTCCTTGTATCTCTTTGACGAGAATTTTGATGCCATTGTGCTCAACGGCACTGTCCAAAAGATCATCACTTTGAGAAGCGGCCAATTGATTTTTAAGATGAGCAATTTCTTTTTCTAAAAATTTTTGATGATCAAGTGTTTGTTTGACTTTGGCCGTCAAGTCATCTGGAGAAGTCTTTAACAAGCCAGCAACTTCTTGCAAACCACTTTGTAAATTTGCGATATATCCTAGTGCCATCTCACCACAAACAGCCTCTATTCTTCTGACTCCAGCAGCAACGCCGCTTTCGGACAGCACCTTAAAGAGGCCAATGTCCCCTGTTGCGCTCACGTGCGTACCCCCGCAAAGCTCTTGACTTTCGCCAATACTCAGGACCCGAACCCGCTCCGAATACTTCTCGCCAAAAAGCATCATGGCGCCCGTCTTCTTGGCAGACTCCAAATCCATCTCGCGCGATTGGGTGTCGCCATTGGTAAGAATCGCTCGATTGACTTGATCCTCAATGGCTTTGATCTGTAGATCTGTAAGCGGCGCATTGTGAGCAAAGTCAAAACGAGTTCTTTCTGGGGAAACCAAGGAGCCTTTTTGCTGAACATGCTCGCCCAAAACAGTTCTAAGCGCCAAATGCATCAAGTGTGTAGCCGAATGGTGCCTGGCTGTCGCCAAACGCGTTTCCTTTTGGACACAGGCCTCGATGGAGTCGCCGACTTTGAGTTGCCCTTTGCTCAAGACTCCAAAATGCGCAAAGACATCGGACTTGATCTTTTGGCTGTCGCTCACTTGGAATTGAACCGTCGCGCTGCTTAAGACACCCTGGTCTCCGACTTGCCCACCACTCTCAGCGTAAAAGGGGGTCACATCCAAGACGACACTTGCTTCTTGGTTCTCGACGATGTGGTCAACGGCTTGGGCATTCACAAAAAGAGCCATCACTTTTGCGTTTACTTTGAGCTCCTTGTAGCCCACAAAGCTTGTTGAGGGGCCTTGATAGTCCAAGGCCTTGTCCATTTTAAATTTACCAGCCATGCGCGCTTGAGACTTTTGCCTATCCATCGCTTGATGAAAACCGGCTTCATCAATTTCAATGCCTTTTTCTCGACAAACATCTGCACACAAGTCCAATGGAAATCCATACGTATCGTGCAACTTGAATGCAATGTCGCCGTGCAAAATTGTTACATTGTCCCCCAAGGCCGACTCTAAAATCTCCATCCCAATGTCCAATGTCTCAAAGAATCTCTCCTCTTCAAGCTTTAAAGTATGGATGATCTTTGCTTCATTTTTTCTTAAATTTGGATACGCATCTCCCATCACCCGCACCAAATCGGGCACCAATTTATGAAAGAACGGTGCTTTCATGCCTAATTTATAGCCATGACGGATCGCTCTGCGTATGATGCGGCGCTGGACGTAACCTCGGCCCTCATTGCTAGGCACTACGCCATCACTGACCAAAAAAGAAGTGGCTCGAATGTGATCAGCGATCACTTTGAGTGAGTTGCTGCTCAAGTCACTACAACCCGTCTCACGAGCTGCAGCTTTGATCAACTCAACAAACAAATCGATCTCGTAATTGCTATGAACGTGCTGCATAATGGCAGCCAAACGCTCCAAACCCATGCCTGTATCGACACAGGGCGCCGGCAAGTTTTTCACACTTCCATCGGTTTGCATGTCAAACTGCATGAACACATTGTTCCAGATCTCAATGAAGCGATCACCATCCTCATCTGGACTCCCGGGAGGTCCACCAGCCACTTCAGGTCCATGGTCATAAAAAATCTCTGAGCATGGCCCACAAGGTCCCGTATCCGCCATCATCCAAAAGTTATCAGATTGATAACGAGCACCTTTGTTATCCCCAATTCGAATGACGCGCTCTGAGGGCAAACCAATCTCCTTGGTCCAAATGTCATAGGCCTCATCGTCCTCAAAGTAGACAGTGACCCAAAGTCGCTCTTTTGGCAACGCATACACATGGGTCAATAGCTCCCAAGCCCATTTCAAACTATTGGATTTGAAGTAGTCTCCAAAGCTCCAATTGCCTAACATTTCAAAAAAAGTATGGTGCCTTGCGGTGTATCCCACATTTTCTAAGTCGTTGTGTTTACCACCGGCTCTTAAACAAGCCTGCACCGAGGTGGCTCGAACATAGGGCCTGCGATCTGAACCCAAGAAAACATCCTTGAATTGAACCATCCCAGAATTCGTGAACATCAATGTTGGGTCGTTGCCAGGAACCAAACCACTAGACTCAACAACAGTGTGTCCACGTGCCTCAAAAAAATCTAAAAATGTCTTGCGTATTTCAGAGACAGACAGTTGAGCAATACTCATTGTGGATAACCCATTGAAAAGGATAAAAAAACAGCGTTGCTGTGAATGTGCAGGTGAGTGCGCTTAAAGCATTTTGCACTTAGATGCATTGATTATATTTTGGGTTTGAAGCCACACATGGCACGCGTCGTCATTTCGTGCGATATTGAATTGAGCCTATCTTGATACGACAAGCTGAAAGTCAGTTGCCCTTGGTATTGATCTCAAAAGAAGCCCCTGTGTTTTAGAGCGTATTCCCATATTTCTTAAATTAATCTTAAAAAAGCCAAAAAAGTGTATTTTTATACTCATTTTTTGTACACTTTCTGAAAATTATTACCTATAATTACTTATAAATTTACTTCTTAAAGGGTATCAACAATGAAAACAGATAACGCATTCCTACACTTTCTGAACTTAACGGCCCACTTTGAAAATGAACCCATTCATCAAATTGACCTGCAAGCCAAAAAGATTCTAGAAACCATTGCTTGGCGACACCAATCGGGACAAGCGCTCACGGTCACCCAAGCCATGCGAATGGACCACATCGCATCGGCTGCAACGATTCACCGAAAACTGGATTATTTAAGGCAGATGGGACTCGTTCAAAATATCTATCAGGGAAAGAACCGCCGAACTAAATTCATGGCACCCACAAAACTGAGCGCTCGATATTTTGAGAAAATCAACAAAGTCATGCGCAAGGCTCTTCACTCAATTGCGTGAGGCACGAGAAATTTGAGTTGCCTTGAATCAACTAAAAACTAAAACTCCGTGTGCAATCTAAAACCAGTGACCATGACTGGGCCACGAAGCGAGTTATAGGCTGGGTTGCGCACGGATTGAACATCAAAGGTCAGGGCGGTTTGTTTACCTAAACTTAAACTGTAAAACGTCTCCAAAATGAGCTCAGGCTTGTAAGCCAAATAACCATCTCCAATAAAAAATGATATCCCCCCATTGCGCAAATAATTTTGACGCTCTGCAGACAACTTGTTTTGCAAATAAGAAACACCAACAACGTCCAAGCCTCTTCCCCAAGAAGTCCCATTCATCACAGCTCCCAACGCCAAGGATGCATCAACCTCAGTGAACGCATACGTTTCGGTCTTTCCATCTGCACGCATGGCCCTAGCAAAAACACCCAAACTCTCGTTGACTTGTTGCTCCAAATTGAAACCTAGACCATACTTGTCTTTATCGCCCGTTCGCGCCTGAAATATCCATTGGCGATTGGTCAAATTAGGATTGGCCAGCCCATAGGCCAAAGCATCATTGAAATTGGCAACATTGGCGCGATCATGCCAAGCAATGAACCTGGATTTTCCAGCTTGGTTCATCAAATAATGAGATCTTTCGATCTCAAATTGATCGCCGAAATGTTTACCTATTTGAAAGTCCACGGGCAATCCGTTGGGCAACTTAGGTCCAGTCATGCGAGACAGCCTCAAGGCCCAATTTTCTTTGTACCACTCCAATGCCACCCCCCAGCCATAGCCTCGGGCATCGGCTGCGTAATCATAAGCTGCATAAGTCATATTTCCCCAATTCATGAATTGGGTTCGAGGGTCCTTTGCATAGGCATTGTCGTCAAAGACATCGAGATTGGAAAAATTGCCAGCCGTTAATACCCAACGATTCCGAGATACCAGTCCCTTTAATTGATCTACATCGGCTGCAACGACCTCGGTCAAATCACCTTCGTTAAAAGTTTTTCTTAAAAAAAGCTTCTGTCGATAAATGGACGGCCTAGATCCTGCAGCTCGCGTGACCTCTCCATTGGTAAATCCCCCCATACCGGCCAATGCCGAAAAAGGGATCCCCACATTCATCTCGGGCACAAAATAAAACTCTAGGTCCCTTTGGGCTCGCCAGCCAAAAAAGACGGTATTGGTCCACGTATAACTGCTCTCTGCACCTCGCACCAAACTGTTGGGTCCATCTGGCAAAGCAGAAGCGAAAGAAGGTTTGTATTGATTGATGTATGTACTTTGTCCTCTGAGCATGAACTCTTCAAACGAAGGATCCTGAGCTTGATCGACATGCTTTGATTCCTCGGCCCTGCTCACCTGTAAAAACACGAGAAAGGACACCCCAAGCACCGCGCTCAGACATGTTTGCACACTTTTCCTCATGAACAACGACAGCCCAAGCATCGATGTTTGATTGAAATAGAACTTCTTAATGAATGGCATAGATGCGTCTGAGACAAACTCAGATTATGCCTTTATAAGCGTGACAAATTCATGACGCCCAGGCTCAATCCCTCAAAGCCGCGAATTAAAAAAAAGGGGGTGGTCTTATTTTAAAAGTTCCGCACCTGTCTTGCTTTGTGCGACTTCAAAGCTCACACCATGCGCGAGCTCTTGAACTTTAAGACCTTCGGGCGTGACGTCAAACACACCTAGATCGGTGATGATTCGATCAACAACACCCACACCCGTTAAGGGCAGAGAACAGTTCTTTAGGATTTTTAAATCCTCGGTACCGTCTTTTTTCTTTGCCACATGCTCCATGAGAACAATGACGCGTTTGACACCCGCCACCAAATCCATGGCGCCGCCCATTCCTTTGACCATCTTGCCAGGAATCATCCAATTGGCCAGGTCACCTTTTTCACTGACTTGCATGGCACCCAAAATGGAGAGGTTGATTTTTCCACCCCTGATCATGGCAAAGCTGTCGTGACTTCCAAAAATGGACGAGCCTTTGATGGTGGTCACCGTTTGCTTGCCCGCATTGATCAAGTCTGCATCCACCTCTTCATCAACGGGGAAAGGTCCAATGCCGAGCATGCCATTTTCTGACTGGAGCCAGACCTCAATGTCTGCAGGCACATGATTGGCCACCAGAGTCGGTATCCCAATGCCTAAATTGACATAAAAACCATCTTCCAACTCTTTTGCAGCACGAGCTGCCATTTGATCTTGACTCCAAGGCATGATTAAACTCCCGCTCTGTCTGTAATTGTTCTCTTTTCGATACGCTTTTCAGGATGTCGGTTGACAACAATCCGGTGAACATAAATACCTGGCAAATGGACTTGATCGGGAATCATTTCCCCTAACTCAACCAACTCTTCCACTTCAACCACGCATATTTTTCCAGCCATTGCAGCCGCTGGATTGAAATTTCTAGCCGTCAGCCTGAACTGCAAATTGCCCGATGGATCTGCTTTGTAAGCTTTGACCAACGCCACATCTGGGACCAAAGAGCGCTCCATCAAATAAGTCTCGCCATCAAATTCCCTGGTCTCTTTGCCCTCAGCAACCATGGTGCCCACACCTGTCTTGGTAAAAAAGGCTGGAATACCCGCGCCACCAGCCCTTAATTTTTCAGCCAATGTGCCTTGTGGTGTGAATTCCAATTCCAACTCGCCTGCTAAAAACTGGCGTTCAAACTCTTTGTTTTCACCGACATAAGAAGCAATCATCTTTTTGACTTGATGCGTTTCTAGCAACTTGCCCAAACCAAATCCATCCACCCCAGCATTGTTTGAAATGATCGTCAGGTCTTTAACGCCTAAGTTTTTGATGGCCTCAATCAAGGCCTCCGGAATACCACATAGACCAAACCCTCCCACGGCCATCAATTGGCCATCGCTCACAATGTCCTTTAAAGCCGCAAAAGCAGAATCAAATACTTTATTCAAAACTCACTCCTAAACCAAATATAGAGACTTCAATCATGTAACGCATTCTAAGCCAGACCCAAGAAGTTCATTCACGAACATATGGGTCTCGCGAAAAAATCAACCATTACTGTGGGGAAAAACAATTAACTCACCAATTCAAGGATCCATGCGGGTAAATCCTCTGCTCTCTCAGTTGTTAAATTCACCCACACCATGGTTGCACCTCCACTGGCGTAAATCTTGCCAGGCTGATCGATGCGTTCGATGGTTGTCCATGACTCAAAGGTTTTACGAGCAGGTTCACTTGCGAACAACTTTAAGCGCAAATCACCAGGGTAAAGCAATTGATGATAAAAATTACAAAAAGCATTCAATATGATGACTCTCGCAGTTGCAGACTTGTCATTCAATCCTAAACTGTGGAGCCAATCCATGCGAATGCATTCCATGAAACGAAAGTACGACACATTGTTGATGTGATTGAATGCATCCATGTCACCCCACCTGGTGGGCATCGTGAGTTCAAAAAGTAATTTTTTGTCCTCCGGAACGCTAAGTCTCATAAAGAGAATCCATCGTCAGCCGAGATGATCGAGCCATTGACAAAATGACTTTGATCTGAACAAAGCAAAACCAACAACGCATCTAAATCCCCTGCAGAACCCACTCGCTTTCTCGGCAGCATCTGAACGAGCTTTTGACCCTTCTCGGTTGACCAATGGTGATGATTGATTTCGGTGTCAATGTAGCCCGGACAGATGGCATTGACATTGATTCCAAAACGCCCCCACTCCAAAGCCATCGCTTTGGTCATTTGGATCACCGCTGCTTTGCTCATGGCGTATAAGCCGATTTGAGGCAGAACCCGAAGACCCGCAACTGAGGCGATGTTGATGATGCGCGCACCAGGGAAACTGCCCTTTTCAACACCCATTGCGCGGCCAAGCATTCTCTTACCTACTTCTTGAGCCACAAAGAAAGCCCCGCGGACATTGGTATTAAAGACAAAGTCAAAGTCCTCGGGCTTTGCATCTTGAATTTTTTGCGTGGTGCTCACCCCAGAATTGTTGATGAGTATATCAATGGGGCCGACTTCGCTTTCAGCATGCTCAATGGCTTTTGAAATGCTGGATGTTGAGCTCACATCCAATTGAACCACATGCGCTTGAAACCCTTGAGACTCCAACTCAGCCCGCAAGTCCTTGAGCCGATCCATCCTCCTTGATGCAAGCACGACGGTGGCACCCGCTTGGGCCAGCGTTTTTGCAAACTGAGCGCCCAAACCGCCAGAGGCGCCTGTGATGAAAGCCACTCGACCAGATAAATCGATTGTATAAGCCATATTGGGTTAAGCCCTATAAATACATCATTGACGTTAAAATGCAATTATTATGTCGTTCTAGGCTTTATTGCTCCCTTGAACGAAAAAATTGTTTATTCGCTCTAAACTGTTCCGATATTGAGAATCATTCACATGACAGACACCGAAATTCTTGCTCAATTTGGCCCTAGAGAGTCCATGGATTACGATATCTTGATCGTAGGTGCTGGCCCCTCTGGACTGGCCAGTGCCATCCATTTAAAGCAACTTGCCCAACAAAGTGGGACGGACATTTCAGTTGCCGTATTAGAAAAAGGCTCCGAGCCAGGTGCGCACATTCTCTCTGGCGCCATCATGGACCCCATTGCAATGAGCGAACTCTTTCCCAACTGGCAAGAATTAGGTGCTCCCCTGCACCAAAAGGTCACCGATGATGCCTTTTTGTTTTTAACCCCCCAAGGGGGCTTTAGAACCCCCAATTGGCTGCTGCCGAAAAACTTTCAAAATCACGGCAATTACATTGTCAGCTTAGGCGAAGTCACTCGCTGGTTGTCTGAGCAAGCGGAGGGCCTGGGCGTGGAAATATTCCCTGGTTTTAGCGCCTCGCAACTGCTGTTCAACGAGAAAGGCGCAATTCGTGGTGTGGCCACTGGCAATATGGGGGTCTTCAAAGACGGCACGCCTGGTCCTCAGTTCCAATTGGGCATGGAGATCAACGCCAAATACACCTTCTTTGCAGAAGGATCTCGAGGCCATTTGGGCAAACAAGTGATCTCTCACTTTAACTTGGACCGTGACAGTGACCCGCAAAGTTATGGCATTGGCATCAAAGAGCTTTGGGAAATTGATCCCTCGCGCCACCAACCAGGCTTGGCCCTGCACAGCGCAGGTTGGCCGCTTGACAACGACACCTATGGGGGGTCATTTCTCTATCATTTACCAGACAACAAGGTGGCCGTTGGATTCATCGTAGGCCTTGACTATCAAAATCCATGGCTAAGTCCCTTTGAAGAGTTCCAACGATTTAAAACACACCCCAACATCAAATGGTACTTTGAAGGACATGTCGGCAAAGGGATTAAAGCGGGCAAGCGTCTGGCCTATGGTGCCAGAGCAATCACTGCGGGGGGCTTGCTGAGTCTGCCAAAAACCATTTTTCCAGGTGGTGCGCTCATCGGATGTGATGCGGGCTATTTAAATGCGAGTCGCATCAAAGGCTCACACGCCGCCATCAAATCAGGCATGTTGGCCGCTCAAGCAGCCTTTGAGGCTCTTTCAAATGCAAGGTCCCATGATGAGTTGAGTCTTTATCCCGAACTCTTTAAGAAAAGCTGGTTGCATCAAGAACTTTGGAAAGCTCGCAATTTCAAGCAATGGTTTAAGAAAGGTTTTGTCATTGGCTCTATCATGACGGGCATTGAGCAGTGGCTGCTTGGCGGACACATGCCTTGGACCATCCACAAAACAGTTCCCGATCACTTGTCCTTAAAAGATGCAAAGGATTGTGCGCCAATTGATTACCCTAAACCCGATGGCAAACTAAGCTTTGATCGACTCAGCAGTGTCTTTATCAGCAACACCAACCACGAAGAGAATCAACCCTCTCACCTGACGCTGAAAGATCCCAGCGTGCCCCTAAAAATCAACTTTGCAAGATTTGCAGGCCCAGAGGCCAGGTACTGCCCTGCTGGAGTTTATGAATACATTGAGCAAGGCGATGGTCAAACCACCTTTCAAATCAACGCTCAAAACTGCGTTCACTGCAAAACTTGTGACATCAAAGACCCGACACAAAACATCGTCTGGGTCACACCCGAAGGCGGTGGTGGACCCGTTTATGGTTCGATGTGAAACTCTTTAAATTGAACTTCAACGATCTGATGCATTGAAAAAATAGAAATGAATATGACCCTTAAATTCACCCCTGAACACCAATGGATTCGCCTCGCAGATGAAGCCTCTCTTTTGGCCACGGTTGGCATCACAGAGCATGCGCAAGAGACTTTGGGCGATATCGTCTTTGTCTCAACGCCAAACATTGGAGACGTCTTGACTCAAAACACCGTCGTGTCTGAGGTGGAATCTGTCAAGGCTGCATCTGATGTGTTTGCACCTGTTTCTGGTGAAGTCATTGAAATCAATCCATTGATCAAAGACGACCCTGGGCTCATCAATAAAGACCCCATGGGTGAGGGTTGGTTTTTTAAAATGAGGGTTGATTCAAAGGCAGATTTGGAGAAACTTCTTTCCTTGGATCAGTACCATAAATCAATAGGGAAATGAAAACAGGGGGGAAAAATAAAAAAATTGATGCTGCGGCGCAGGTACGTGAAACAATTTCTCAACTTGAATGCAAAATACGCTGATTTGTTGGCAATCGTTTAAATAACAAGCACGCCGAAGCAAGCCTTTAAACACACGGCTTTTTGAAGTCAAAGCTCCAAGTTACCCACAATTTCTGTGGACAACTTTAGTGTGTTTGTCTGAGATGTTTCACAAAAAATTAGTAAGTACTCGCTAACGCAAGGCCCAATCTTTTTTGAAGATGAAACAAATTAGCCATTGACAAAAATTTATTTTTTAAAATAGGCAGCAGCTAATCTTTCAATACCTTGCTTGATCAAATCGGTGCCTGAGGTTGCAAAAGACAGTCTAAGCGTACTGTGATCTGCTTGATCGGCAAAAAAGGGTGCCCCGGGCACAAATGCAACGCCTTGCTTGATCGCCATCTTTGCAAACTCAGATCCATCTGTAAGCCCCCCGTTTGCGCCCGTCAATTTCGCCCAAAAGAACAATCCCCCTTTGGGTTGATTGAAGGCAAGACTTTCTCCAAAGTGCTCAGTTAAAGCCTCTCCCATGGCCAAAGCCCTTTCAGCATACACCTGCCTCACGTGCTCCAAAGTCTTGGGCATTCGACCGCTTTTGAGGTATTGCGCTGCAGTGGCTTGTGCAAAAGTTGAGGTATGCGCATCGCTGAATTGCTTGCACATGGTTGCCCTTTGAAGCAAGGCTTGGGGTGCCACCATCCATCCGATCCTCAGTCCAGGACTCAAAACCTTGCTCAAGCTGCCACAGTAGACCAACCAAGACCTCGAACCGGGCACCAAATGCGACAAAGACAACATGCTGGGTGCAGGCTCTCCCTCAAAGTACAAATCTCCATAGGGATCATCCTCGACCACCACCGTTTCGTACTTCACCGCCAACTCAAGCACCTTCAAACGCCTCTCAAGGCTTAACATTGCGCCACTCGGGTTGCCAAATGTAGGCACCAAATAGATCAATTTCGGACGATGCGTTTGAATCATGCCTTCCAGCAAGTCAACCCTCACCCCATGCTCGTCAATGGGCACGCCCAATACCTTGGGTCCATACAGCCTAAAGCATTGAATCGTGGCCAAAAAAGTAGGCGCTTCAACCAGCGCCGTATCGCCCTCATCTAGCATCGTCTTGGCCACCAAATCCAAGGCCTGCTGACTGCCCGTTGTCACGATCAACCCCGAAGCCTCCATGTCCTTGATGCCTTTGGACTGCATGAAAAGCGCCAACTCTTCTTTTAAGGCAGGATAGCCCTCAGTTGCGCCATACTGCAGTGCACTCCCGGGGGAGTCGTTTAAGATTTGTTCGCTTGCTTGCTTGATGCCTTGCACATCAAACATCGCGCTATCGGGAAAGCCCCCTGCAAAGCTGATGATGCCAGGCTGTCCAAGCAATTTAAAAAGTTCACGAATGGCAGATGTTTCTACCCGGTCAAGGCGATGAGAGAATTGCATGTGAAAATAAGGGCTATAAGCACTTTTAAAATTGAATGATGAAACGCGATCTTATTACACTTTTTTTCGAAACGCTCAAGCAAGCCAATCCCAGCCCTCGCACCGAGCTAGAGTACTCAAGTGTATTTGAGCTGTTGTGCGCAGTGCTACTATCTGCACAGGCCACGGACGTAGGGGTCAACAAAGCGACCAAGGTCTTGTTTGCCGTTGCCAATACACCCCAAAAAATCTTAGATCTCGGTCTTGATCAACTCGAGGAGCACATCAAAACAATTGGTCTGTACAAAAGCAAGGCCAAGCACTTGATGGAGACCTGTGAAATTTTAGTCACACAACACAACAGCGTCGTACCCGATCAACGCGAACTCTTAGAGGCTCTTGCAGGCGTGGGACGTAAAACGGCCAATGTGATCTTAAATGTTGCTTTTAATCAACCAACCATGGCCGTTGATACGCATATCTTTAGGGTCAGCAACCGAGTGGGCTTAGCAAAGGGGAAAACACCCCTGGCCGTGGAACTTCAGCTCTTGAAACGCGTTCCTGCACAATACATGCAACATGCACACAATTGGCTTATATTGCATGGACGCTACATCTGCAAAGCTCGCAGTCCTGAATGCATAAGTTGTCAAGTCTCTCAGTACTGTGACTTTAAGGGTAAGAACCTGCCTCAAAAAACACCCCAGATCTCTAAGCGCTCAAAGGGTTGAGGCGCCCGAAGTTGAGCAAGGCAGGCCAACTTTGCCGCGCCTCGCTTGAAGTAGCTTCATGGTTTTGAACCACACGCATACGCTTTTCAAAAACGCTCTCTTTAAAGGACGTTTACCAAAAGACCATTCGCTTGGGCTTGGGCGCTGAGTGTGCGCTTCACCTCTACGAGTCGTCTTGGATGCCTCGTGCTGCTTGAGAAAAGTCACCCCTGCCACCCCCCACAGACCAGAAAGCAGCACCCCGAAACAAAAAAGACTTGTCCCAGTCAAAACATGCGCGGCTGTTCTTTGACAATTGTCGGGTTTTCCCCTGAATACGAAAATTAAAGGTTCAATTCGCCTTAAAACCATCTATTTACCCCATAGGGCTAACCCGATTGAGCACAATGCCCCCAATGCCCATTAAAATAACTTAATGTCATCTCTTAACTTGCAAGACCAACTCACTGATCGCATTGAACGTTTGATCCTTCGCCACGAAGAGGTCAAGCGCACAAATGCCTTGCTCAGTCAACAAGTTGTTCAGCTCACGCATGAGAGAGACCAACTCAAAAGCAGGCTTGAAACAGCAAGAAACCGCATCGATGCGTTGCTAGACCGCTTGCCTGAAGAGGCCCCAGCAAGGAAGCTACATGAGTCAAATTGAAGCCCAAATCATGGGGCATGGTTATGCATTGGGGTGCCCCGATGGTGCAGAGGAAAGATTGCACCAAGCCGTTGGCGCAGTGGACTTGGCCATGTGCAAGATTCGGGATGCAGGCAAAATAAAAGCGCGCGAGCGAATTGCGGTCTTGGCAGCCATCAACATCGCATTTGACCTCCATGAGACGGCGAAAGACCCCCAAAACCCATCTCCAATGAACAGCACCGACATTGCGCAACTGATCAGCAGGCTCGATGATGCATTGGCCGATGACGGCAAACTGCTTTAAAACAATCTACGGTTTCTTTGGCGCGTCCCAAAAGCCCGCATGCAAGTCAATAATTTCTTGAAGCATCTCATGGACCGGGCCCAAGATCTCCACTTTCTTTTGACCGGCATTGAATACAGCACGACTTGACAAGTCCATGGTTGGATTTTGCACATGGTTGCCCGTTAAATCCAGCAACTCTCTCTCGCTTAAACCATAAACCAATCGGCCGATATTGGCCCAATACTGGGTGCCAGAGCACATGGCACAAGGCTCCACTGTGGTGACCAAGGTGCACTGCCATAGATAATTGGCATCAAAAGACCCGAAAGCTCTTCTGGCCAAAGTCGACTCGGCATGATTGACCGTATCAATATTGCCTTGTCGATCCAAAACAGTGCGCATATCAGGTGCAAGCAATATCGCACCAAAGGGGTGATGCCCCTCTTGCTTGGCTTGCTTGGCAACTTGATTGGCGGCCTTTAAAGCGTCAATGGCCCATTGAGGGGAGGACGTGTGATTCATAAGAAAAAGAAAACAATGTTGTATTTCTGGTCGCTCTAAAAATTTTACCCTTTTAATACCTTCTGGCTCACAAGTCTTTTACAATCGGGTGGTCTGCAAATCTTTTAGACTTTATATTTCCTTGAACCAATGCTCTTAGAGCCAGGGCTTGGAACATCGTCCAATGAGCGTGATCATCTCGCGTCAGATGAACCCAACGTTGGTCTGACCTCGCCCACCTGAACCCAATCGTTCAGGATGACGGTCTAGGAGACTTTGCAGACACCTTTCACATCTTTTTTTGCTCTCAAGTCGACAATCCCCAAGCTCAACCCCAAAACACTGCACTTGAGCACATGCGCCTTGAAATCAATTTTCCCTTGACCCTCATTCAAATTCAATCCCAATGGATATCCCACTGACCGAGCTGTTCGCCTTGGCTTCACTAGGCTTAGTCACTGGCTTTCTCGCTGGACTCTTAGGCATAGGTGGGGGCATGGTCATGGTGCCCTTTCTCACCTTCATCATCAGCTTACACGACGTCAATACGGACTTGAGCGTCAAAATGGCCATCGCCACCGCCATGACGACCATTGTATTTACATCCATCTCAAGCGTGCGAGCCCACCAGGCCAAAGGCAACGTCAAATGGGATGTGGTCAAACAACTCACGCCTGGACTTTTAATTGGCAGCGCAATCACCAGTTTAGGGGTCTTTAATTACTTGCACGGCGCCTACTTGGGCATCATCTTCGCTTTGTTCATCACGTTTTCTGCAACCCAAATATTTTTGGACAAAAAACCATCCGCATCGAGGCAATTCCCTGCCAAATGGGGGGGCCTCATGGCTGGCATCGTGATCGGTTTCATTTCTGGTTTGGTCGGGGCGGGCGGTGCATTCATCAGTGTGCCCTTTATGCTCTTGTGCAACATTCCAATTTTGAATGCAGTGGCAACGAGTGCAGCCCTTGGCTTTCCAATTGCTGCGTCCAATGCATTGGGCTATATCTATGCGGGCTCGTCCGTGCCCAATCTTCCCCCCCACTCTTTTGGCTATGTTTGGCTTCCTGGCTTGATTATGATTGCAAGCATGAGTGTGTTGACCGCACCCTATGGCGCAAGAACAGCGCAAATTTGGCCCGTCAAACGACTCAAACAATTCTTTGCCAGCATTTTGTATATCTTGGCCGTCTACATGATCTTTAAAAGTATGTTTTAAGGCAGACAAGTCTTGCCATCACGAAAGCCATCAAAAAAATCAAGACTGGGTGATGCGTGCAACCTTTTTCACCCACTTGTGCATCGTGGTGAGCAAGTCTGATTGGGAAAAAGAGCAACTTTCTTCGGTGAACAAAGCGCTGCTTTCCAATCGGTCCAACAACTCAAACCACAAATCGATATAGGCCTTTTGCAAGTCCAACTTCTCTGCTGGCCAGTTCAAAATCACCGTTTGCGGCAAAGCCCTGGCCCAAACAATCAAGGCACTGGTTTGAAGCTCTTTGGCTTGATACCTTTCAAGCATTTGAGTGAATTGCGCCTCCATGCGCGCCTCCATGGGCTTTTTCATATGCATCCTTTAATTTCTGGTTTTTTTCAGTCACATTCTTTTTTTGAAGCGTTTAAAAAATGAATGCTGCTCAATGGCCATGGCAAGATGGTGCTGCACTTGAGTCTCAAAGTCATCTGCATCGCAGGCAAACACCTGTCTATGCTTCATGGCTCTGAGCCAAGTCAATTGCCTCTTGGCCAGTTGGCGCGTGGCGGTCAAACTGTCTTTAACAAACTGTTCGTACTCAGGCAAGTTGCAATAACCCTCCAATTGAATCGCATCGATATCAATCCCTCCCCGATCTTGAAGAGCTTGCCAAAAAGCCCAAGCTTGACGGTAGCCCACGCAACGCATGCTGGGCATGGATGGATTTAACTTGGGATTTTTGTAAAAAGACAAGGACTCTTGAAGAAATCCATTGGCCAACATGCGTCTAAACCGATCTTCAATATTTGCATGCAACCAAGATCGGTGTGTAGGCTCAAAGGATAACAATAGACAAGAGACTTGCTTTTCTTGGGGCACCTCTTTTCTTTCCTGTGCATACTTGGATTGAAAAGAGGAAATGCTTTTCCCTGTGAGCATCCACACCTCCAATGCTCGACCAATGCGCTGGGCGTCTGCGGGGGGCAAACGCTTTGCAGTGACCGGATCAATGCGCTCAAGCTTTTCATGCATTTTGGGCCACCCCACTTCTTGAGCTTCAAGCAAAATTTCCCGCCTCACATCTTCATTGGCCACGGGCAAATCGTCCAAACCATCAACCAACGCGTTGAAATACAAAAGCGTACCTCCAACCACAACAGGTATCTTACCGCGGGACTTGATGTCAACTATGAGGTCTTTGGCCTGCTTGGCAAAATCTGCTGCGCTATAGGACTCATGGGTGGATCGGATGTCAATCAGATGATGCGGCACTCTTTGAAGCTCTTGCGCACTGGGCTTGGCCGTTCCAATGTCCATGCCGCGATACACAAGAGCTGAATCCATGCTGATGAGCTCGATGCTGTAGCGCTCACCAAGCGTCATGGCCGCTTTGGTTTTACCACTGGCCGTTGGACCCACCAATGCCAAAAAATCCCAAGCAGCAGCGCCTTGCCCCAACACTGGGCTTGTCATTGAATCGCACCTCTAGACATTGGGCTGTGAAGGGGCGACTTTGACCAATCCACCCGCATCAGCGTCCTCTTAAAAACAATGCATCAAGGGCTTTCATTGACAAGGCCTGCCAAGTGGGTCGACCGTGATTGCACTGATCTGAACGCTCGGTCACCTCCATTTGACGAAGGAGTTCGTTCATCTCTTGAAGGGTCAACTGCCTATTGGCTCTGACAGCGCCATGACAAGCCATGGTGGCCAACAATTCGTTTCGGGCTTGCTCAACGACAAACTGTCCCGTGTTCAAGGACAATTCGTGCAACACACTTCGAGCCAAAGAGACCAAATCCCCATCCGCCAAGGGCGCTGGAACCGCTCTGATCACTAGTGTTTTGGTCGATAAAGCAGAAATATCAAAACCAAGGGCCCTAAGACTTTCAGCGTTTTCTTGTGCAATCACCATTTCTTGATCCGTTGCTGAAAAGCTCTGGGCAATGAGCAAAGACTGGCTGCTGATCTCTTGCGCGTCAAGTTGGCTCTTTAGTCGCTCGTAGACAATTCTCTCGTGCGCTGCATGAATGTCCACCAAAATCAAACCTTGCGCATTTTCAGCCAACAAATACACGCCATGCAATTGCGCCAAAGCCCGTCCAAGAGGCCAATCCTGCTCAGCATTTTGAAGCGAGGTGTGCGCGGCTTGAAAGGCGGGTTGTTTTAAACCTTGGGCAGCAAGATCATTGGCGCCCGAGTTGGCACCCAAAGATGCCAAGGCTTCCAGGGGGGGGGGATGCGTCAAGTCTTTGCTGACTTGCTGGCCTTGTCCCCACAGGCGCTCGACTTGAGAGAACTGATGTGCTGCCAAATCCATTCTGGACTGCTTCCAACCGTGGGCAGAGCTTGTCCATCCTTTGGGCTCAGAGCCCAAGACTGGAGTGCTTTTGGATAAGTTTTCCATGCTTTGCGGGCCTTCGCCCAAGGGAGCACGGCCCGCCAGAGGTGAATTTATCATTGACGCCGAATCGATTGCGCTACCCACTCTGGGCACTGCAAGTGCTCGCTCAATGGCATGCAACACAAGCTGATGAATTTCTCTTGACTCGCGAAACCGCACTTCTATTTTGGTGGGATGCACATTGACATCCACTCGCTTGGGGTCGATCTCAATGAACAAGACATACACAGGCTGCTTTTGTCCGTGCAGCACATCTTGATACGCTGCACGCACTGCGTGATTGATCACTTTGTCTTTTACAAAACGCTGATTCACATACGAAAACTGTTGGTCGGCTCGGCTCCTTGCTGCTGCAGGCAAACCGACTCGGCCATAAACTCTCATCGAATTTTCAACATGATCAATGCTCACGGAATTGATTAAAAATTCTGCTCCCAACACATCCGCGACTCTTTTATCAAAAGCATTTTCCTCACCAGACGCTCTCCACTGCTCAGCGAGTTTACCCTCGGCATAGATCGAGAAAGAAACTTGAGGCCTCACCAAAGCATGCCGACGCACAGCCTCCACGCAATGGGCCAACTCCGTGGCATCGGTTTTCAAAAACTTTCTTCTTGCGGGTGTACTGAAAAAAAGCTCCCTCACCTCCACGGTCGTGCCAAGGCCTCTGGCCACCACACTCAACTCGCCCGAACGCGCTTGTAACGACATCGCTTGCGCCTGATCTGCAGGTCTAGAGGAAATGCTCAACTCAGAGATGGACGCAATGGCAGCCAACGCTTCGCCCCTAAAGCCCATGGACGCGACAGACTCCAAGTCTTCTAAGTTGCTGATTTTGCTCGTGGCATGGCGCTTCAATGCCAAAGCCAACTCCGCCTTTGAAATCCCTGCGCCGTCATCTTCAACGCTGATCAAGCGCACGCCCCCAGCCTGTAAGCGAACCGTGATGCCAGTGGACTGCGCATCCAATGCGTTGTCGACCAACTCTCTTACAACGGATGAGGGCCGTTCCACCACTTCGCCCGCGGCGATTTGGCTAATGAGCTCTTGAGCCAGCTCCGAGATGGGGCGTCTGACGAAGGGGGCGACCATAAAAGAAGATGAAATGTTCACCTCTACATTTTAGGACAGATCAAGCGAGACGGAGAAATCAATGGATAATGGCTTCATGGATTTCATTAGTAACTATTTAGATCTCATCTTTCACGTTGACCAATTTCTCACGGCTTGGGTGCAGTCCCATGGTGAGTTGACTTACGGGCTTCTCTTTTTGATCATTTTCATTGAAACAGGCCTCGTTTTCATGCCCTTTTTACCAGGAGACTCCCTGCTTTTCATCATCGGAGCTCTTTGCAGCGCGGAACTTTTGTCCCCTGTCCCGTCTTTGCTGGTTTGTTTAAGCGCTGCCATTTTGGGAGACCAGCTCAACTACACCATTGGGCGCAATTTTGGCAAACACTTGCTCCACCCACCATTTTCAAGATGGATCAAACTCCAAGCACTTCAAAGAAGTGAAGTTTTTTTTGAAAAATGGGGCTCTTTGGCCATCATCTTGGCGCGCTTCATGCCTTTTGTTCGAACGTTTGCACCCTTTGTCGCGGGCATCTCTAAAATGAATCGAATGACCTTCACGGCGTTCAACGCCATAGGGGGCATGATTTGGGTCATTGGCGTGGGTCTGATGGGATACCTGCTTGGAGAAATACCCTGGGTAAAATCCCATATCCAGGCAGTTGTATTGATCTTGATACTGGGCCCGGGCTTGTTGGCCATTTGGGGCATGCTCAAATCTCAAGGAAACCGAAGACCTTAAGACGTTTCACCATCCACACACGGCACATCCAATCAACCATGAACACTGTCAATGAGCCCCTAAGCACTGAGCAACGTGATCCGTTGCTGATGCCCCCTCCAAAATGGCCAGGCCAACAAACCAGTCGAATCCCTTTTTGGGTTTACACAGATCCTCAGGTTCATGCCAAGGAGCTGAACAAAATATTTTATGGCCACCATTGGAGCTATGTAGGCCTGCTCGCAGAAATACCGAAATTGGGTGATTTCAAAAAAACCCAAATTGGTGAGCGTGAGGTCATCATGACCAGAGATCATGTTCACCCAAGCCAAAAAGACAGCGATCACGGCATTCGAGTAGTTGAAAACAGGTGCGCACACAGAGGCGTGCGCTTTATCCAAGAATCCTATGGCAACAAAAGAAGCTTTGTTTGCCCTTACCATCAATGGGCTTACAAGCTCAATGGCGATCTTGGGGGACTGCCCTTCAAAGAGGGGGTGAAGAACGGGGACAGTCTTCATGGCGGCATGCCCGATGACTTTGAGCTCAAAGACCATGGCTTGAACAAACTAAAAGTGGAAGTCCTTCATGGACTGGTCTTTGCCACATTTGACCACCAAACGCCTGATCTCAAAAGTTATCTCGGAGCGGAAGTCTTGCCCTGGATTGACCGCATCTTCCAAGGACGCGAACTTACCTTGCTGGGCTACAACCGCCAAAGAATTCCAGGCAATTGGAAACTCATGATGGAGAACATCAAAGACCCCTACCATCCAGGACTTTTACATACTTGGTTTGTCACCTTTGGTCTGTGGCGAGCCGATCAAAAGAGCCGGATGGTTTTGGACAAAAGGGGCCGTCACGCCGTCATGCTCTCAAGAAGGAATGAAGGCGGGCAAGGCCAAGTCACGCAAGGCGTCACCAGTTTTAAAGCCAACATGAAACTGCACGACGATCGACTCTTGGACATTGTGACAGAGGATTGGTGGAGTGTAGAGGACCCCAATCATCCTGGACAAACCATTACCCCTAGCGTGTCCATGATCACGCTTTTCCCAAGCCTGATCATTCAGCAACAAGTCAACTCTTTGTCGACCAGACAAATTATCCCCAACGGCAACGGCAGCTTTGACTTTGTTTGGACGCATTTTGGCTTCTCAGATGACTCTCAAGAGATGGCTCGAAGGCGACTGAGGCAGTCCAACCTCTTTGGCCCTGCAGGCTATGTGAGCGCTGACGATGGCGAGGTGATTGAATTTAGTCAAAGTGGTTTTGAGCAATTCAATAGCGATGGCCAACAAGAAGGACACACACTTTGTGAGCTCGATGGCGTGGGTGTCCAAAGCACTGAGCACATGGTGACTGAAACACTGATTCGAGGCATGTACAGATATTGGCGAGAGGTGATGGAATTATGAGTCACGCCCCCATCCATATAAGCTTTTCCATCGATAAGCTGCAACCCATTTCGGACAAATTGGCCTTACAAGACTTGCAGTTTGAAGTCAATCTATTGAATGCCAAGTATGCACGAACACTCGATGATCAGCGTTTCAATGAATGGCCTGATTTTTTTGTAGAGAATGCCCACTACAAAATTCAAGCTCGAGAAAATTACGCTCGAGGACTTCCTCTTTGCTTGGTTGACTTAGAGAGCCAAGGGATGATGAAAGACCGTATATACGGTGTCACTCAAACCATCTTTCATGCGCCCTACTATACAAGGCACCTTATTGGGCAAGTTTTGATCTTGGGCTCACAATCGACTCAATATCTGAATGAAACCATTCGGTCTTCGCTTGAGAGCCCCGCTCTCATTGTGACGTCCAGCAATTACTGTATCTTCAGAACCAAACCAGGACAAACCTCAGAGGTCTTCAATGTGGGGTACTACTTGGATCACTGGGCGCACACCCAAGAGGGCTTAAAACTCGTCTCTCGCCATTGCATTTATGATTCAGAAATGATTTTGAACTCTTTGATTTATCCCATTTAAATCTATTGAGACAGCTCATAGGAGCTCAAAGCGTTCGATTCCTAATGATCGGAGGGCTTTGTTTGAAGTATTTGACGATGGCCGCATTGATGGCACCCGCCATGTCATTTTGAAAACTTGGCTTGACCAACATCGCCTCCTCCTGAGGGTTGCTGATGAATGCAGTCTCAACCAACAAACTTGGAATATCAGGTGCTTTCAAAACAGCAAAACCAGCTTGCTCAACGCGTGCTTTGTGAAGTGTACCGACTCTTTTGATTTGCCCAAGAAATTCAGACCCCAACTTCAGGCTGAAGTTGATCTGAGCATCAGTGCTCATGTCCAGAAGCGTTTTTTGCACAACCACATCTTTATTTTTTAAATTGATGCCACCCACCAAATCGGCCTTGTTCTCTTGATCGGCCATCCATCTGGCAGCTGCACTGGATGCACCACTTTGACTCAATGCAAACACACTCGCGCCTTTCGCATCCGGATTGATGTACGCATCGGCGTGCAGACTTACAAACAAATCAGCCTGCACCCTTTGCGCTTTTCTCACCCGGTCTTGCAAGGGCACAAAGTAATCGGCATCCCGGGTTAAAAATGCCCGCATGGCGTAATCCCCTTGGCGGGCCTTGATCACGGTCGAATCGATCAAATTCTTCAATTTCATTGCAATTTGCAAGACCACGTCTTTTTCCTTGGTCCCTTGCCGACCGATGGCGCCTGGATCCTCCCCGCCATGACCTGGATCGATGGCAACCACAATCCAACGGTCCACCACCTCTGGTGGCACTTGATCGGCAGAAGGTGACATTGAATTGTCTTTGGCGCTTTGTGGCTCCACAGATGTGCTCGCCTCAGAAGGAGTCGGTGGCTTGGATGCCATGGGCAATTGAGCAGAGGCACGAAGCGGTGGTTTTTTACTTTGCTCTTCAATCCAAATCGACAACACATCCTCAGGCACTTTGGGCTTGGATTGAATCGTTGAGTGCGAAGAGGCAAGCGAGGTCGCCTCCTTTTTCACTGCGCTGTGCAACTCTTTACCAAGTTTGGTGTGTTGCGCAATCAAGGCCTCCAATGGATCTATCTCTTTGGTTGGATACAAGTCCATGACCAAGCGATGGTTGTAGCGGGCCTGATCCACGCGGGTGGCCAAAACGGGCGCCAAGTTAAAGAGTTGGGGCCTGACCATTTGCCTTAAGTCAAAAACCAATCTGACAATGCCTGGGCCGTACTGCCCGATTCGAACACCGCTGATGAATGGATCATCTGCTTTGACTTGACTGACCAATTCTTTGAGCGCCGGATTCAAGTCAGCGCCATCAATATCAACGGCAATTCGCGGAGGATCCAAGATCAAAAGCGGTTGACTCTTTAGAGGAACATCAGACTCAATGGTGACACGGGTGTATTCATTGGCCGGCCAAATTCTCACGGCCAAGACACTTGCACCCCATGCAAACTCTTGCAGCCCTAAGCTCAACACAAGCGTTGAATACCCCAGCAATTCACGTCGAGTGAGCTGACTCTTCATGGTGTGCACATGGGGTTGCTTCATCTTGGGCCCACTAGATCTGAAAAAAAGTTATGCAGCCCAGACATTGCACACCTTGGCTGTGTTCAATCTCAAAACCACCTCGCGCTGATCCAATGCATTGACATGGAGATGAATCTCCATGTCTGGCTTGGGAGCCAAGGCAGCGATTTTTTCGGGCCACTCATAGATCTTAAGCCCCTTGGAGGCAAATATATCCCTCAAACCCGCATCCTCCCATTCATAAGGATCACTGAAGCGGTAAAAGTCCATGTGCCAAATCAGCATTTCCTGATGATTCACTAAAGTCTCGTATGATTCAACAATGGCATACGTGGGACTTTTGATGGTGCCCTGTACACCTAAGGCTCGAAGTAAATATCGGGTCAAACTTGTCTTTCCGCTGCCTAGATTGCCAAACAAGGCAATGCTAGCATCAACAATACCTGGATCAAGAGAGAGTTTTTGGGCAAAATCCAAGGTTTGTTGCTCATCGATCCAAAGCAAATTGTAAGTTTGGGCTGATTTATTCAAAGGACATCTCGTTTTGTCAGATCGATCTCAATTGTTCAAAAAAATCCAAGCGTGGGGCCAAGACATCGGGTTTTCACAAATCGGTGTCTCATCCATCGACCTGTCTCTCGCTGAGAAACCACTGCTCGACTGGCTGCAAAAAGGCTTTCATGGAGACATGCACTACATGCAGCGTCATGGGCTCTTGCGCGCGAGACCCCATGAATTGGTCCCAGGCACCGTGAGCGTGATCACCGCGCGCATGAATTACTTGAACAGCACTGAGCCCAAGCCAACACCAAATCTCACAAAAGCACCCCATCCAGTCTTGACAAGCCAACCCGTGCATTTTAGTGATAAGTTACATGCCCACACAAGGGTTCACAACGATCAACACCATTGGGTCGATGAAGAATGGGCTCAAATCAACGCACCAGAGCAAGCCTACGTCTCTTTGTACGCCAGAGGGAGGGACTACCACAAGACCGTCAAACAACGGCTTGAGCGGCTTGTAGCGCTCATCCAATCAGAGGTCGCAGATGTGAGCCACCGTGTTTTTTGTGACTCCGCTCCCGTGATGGAAGTCGAGCTTGCATTGCGCTCTGCTTTGGGTTGGCGTGGCAAACATACGTTGCTGCTCAACCGTGAAGCGGGCTCGATGTTTTTTTTGGGTGAGATATTCGTCAATTTTGACCTACCATTCTCCACCACCGACCCCGTGTCAAATGAGCATTGTGGCTCTTGTAGCGCTTGCATAGACATCTGTCCTACAAAAGCCATCGTTGCGCCCTACTTGCTTGATGCCAGGCGTTGCATCTCATACCTTACGATCGAACATCCGGGATCCATCGATATCTCACTCAGGCCCTTGATGGGCAACAGAATCTACGGCTGTGACGATTGCCAGCTCATTTGCCCATGGAATAAATTTGCTCAAAAAACCAGCCTGCCTGAATTCCAAAGTCGAGACGTCATCACCCATCAAACCTTGCTGCAACTGTGGTCTTGGAGCGAGGAAGACTTCTTAAACCACACCCAAGGCAGCGCCATTCGCCGCGTAGGCCATGAGAGGTGGCTTAGAAACATTGCCATTGCGCTTGGCAACAACTTGGCCCAATGTTTTGAGCCCAAAGAGCGAGAAGATATTTTAAAAGCACTGTCAACAAGGCTGGAGCATCCAAGTGACGTGATCAAAGAACACGTGAGGTGGGCCATTGATCAAGCCTGAACTGCACACCATTGCATTTGAAGACAACACATTTCAGTGGACCTGCTCAGAGGATGAAACCCTCTTGGCCAGCGCAGAGCGCCAAGGCATTGATTTGCCAAGCAGTTGCAGAAACGGCACTTGCAGAACATGTTTGATCAAAACTCACACCTCCGACTATACGTATGTGGTTGATTGGCCGGGACTTAGCTTGGACGAAAAATTCCTTGGCTACACGCTTTGCTGTGTGGCCAAGCCTCAAGGCAATGTCACGATTGTGGATTCCAATTTGAGCAAAGACGCCTGCGCCCAAGCCTTTCAAGTGGTTTTTGAAGACAGCATGTTCATTGCGCTCAATAAACCCAGTGGCTTGCTGTCTGTGCCGGGACGAGGCGAATTAAAGAGCGACTGTTTATCCAGCAGAGTACAAAAAAAATACCTCAATGCACAAATCGTTCACCGACTGGACCAAGCCACCTCAGGGCTTTTAATCATGGCCCTGGGCCAAGACCACCAAAGGTGCTTGAACAAGCTCTTTGCGGGTGGCCTCATCCGTAAAACTTACATCGCCCAAGTCCAAGGCTCGTTGCCCATGACGTCGACTTGGTCGCTCATTGACGCGCCAATTTATGCCGATTGGTCCGAGAGGCCCAAAAGAGTGGTCGACCCAAGGGGCAAACCCAGTCAAACCCGTTACAGATGCATCCAATCCAATGCGCAGGAATCCTTGCTTGAGGTTGAACCCTTGAGTGGCAGAACCCATCAAATTCGAGTGCACTTGTCGCACATTGGATACCCTATTTTGGGAGACAGGCTTTATGCACCCCACGACACGCTTGAACGCTCAACACGCCTTTTACTGCACGCCTACCAATTGCGCTTTATTCACCCTAAGATGCACGAGGACGTCTTTATTCAATCAAATTGCCCCAAAGAGTTCACGCTTGAACGATTTGACCTGAGCACTCAACATCTGGGTTAACAACTATCTTTGCGATGGATCAATTGCCTTAAAATGATGTTGATTAAAATCCCTCAAAAGAATATTCAATTGATTTGACTCAACAATAGGAGAGAGCACCATGCGCGAGGTCGTGATAGTGAGTGGCATGAGGACTGCCATCGGCACATTTGGAGGAAGTCTTAAAGATACACCCGTGACAGAACTCGCAACCACAGCGGTGAAAGCGGCGCTTGAGCGTGCACAAGTCAACGCTTGCGACGTGGACCAAGTGGTCATGGGACACGTGGTCAACACAGAGCCCAAGGATCTGTATCTCTCTAGAGTGGCGGCCCTGAATGCTGGATGCGATCAAAAAGTAACCGCTTTTAATGTCAACCGCTTGTGTGGCTCTGGTCTTCAAGCTTTGGTCTGTGCTGCGCAATCCATTATGCTGGGGGACACTCAAATTGCAGTTGCCGGCGGTGCAGAGAACATGTCCAGAGGTCCTTTTTTGAACACCACGCAGAGATTTGGTCAGCGCATGGGGGATACCACCTTGGTTGACATGATGGTGGGCGCTTTACATGACCCTTTTGACAAAATTCACATGGGTGTGACTGCAGAGAACATTGCAACAAAATGGGGCATCAGCAGACAATCTCAAGATGAATTGGCTCTACAAAGCCACTTAAGGGCTGAAAAAGCCGTTGCCAGTGGTTACTTCAAGGACCAAATCACCCCAGTGTTGCTCAAGTCTAGACAAGGCCCCGTTCCTTGGGCAAGTGACGAGCACTTTAGAGTGAATGCTAAGATTGAAGACTTCTCAAAACTCAAGCCCGTCTTCGTCAAAGAACAGGGAAGTGTCACTGCGGGCAATGCATCGGGCATCAACGATGCAGCTGCAGCACTGGTTTTGATGGATGCACAAAGTGCCAAAGATCGCCACCTCAAACCCATGGCCCGATTGGTCAGCTACTCCCATAGTGGCGTGGATCCCAAATACATGGGCATGGGTCCTGTGCCAGCGACACAAGCGGCCTTGAAAAAAGCCGGCCTAACGGTCAAGGACTTGGATGTGATTGAAGCCAATGAAGCCTTTGCGGCGCAGGCCTGTGCGGTGATCAAAGACTTGGGGCTTGATGGACAAAAAGTCAACCCCAATGGCTCTGGCATTTCCTTGGGTCACCCGATTGGCGCAACAGGTGCGCTGATCACGGTCAAAGCCCTGCACGAGCTCGAACGCATCAAAGGGCGCTATGCCTTGGTGACCATGTGCATAGGGGGTGGCCAAGGCATTGCTGCTATTTTTGAGCGACTTTAAAACGCCACTTTTAAGCGAGTTGGCCCTCTAGAAAAAAATGCAAGCTTGCGAGCCTAAAATATCGCCTCTGGACTCTTGATTGGGGGTGCGTTTTTTAAAGCTTTGTCTTGCTGACCCAGGCCCATCTCTTGGGCCAACAAAGCATAAGAGGTTTGCTGCACCAAGGGATCATGGGCCCAGGTGATGACGACGATTTCATTCAAGCCAAAGCGCTCAGCCAACGCTCTCAATCGGTCCCCAACCTCTTTGGGATCTCCGACAAGGGCTTTTTGCTGCATCTGCTGCAGTGCGCCCATCTCCTCGGGCCTGAAGGAGGCCTGAGCGGCTTGTGCGGTCATCAAAGGCGAAATGGTGCCGTAGTTTCGGTCCATCTTGAAACGAGCTCGACTGCTGAATTGTCTAAGGGCCTCTTCTTTGGTCTCAGCCACCAAGGCCCAAACACAAAGTGTGGCATGGGGTTGCGCCAAGGTGCTGCTTGGCTTAAATCCATCTTGGTACAAGCCCATGGCTTGGTCAACACCTTGGCCGTCGGTGATGAAATGGGCAAACGCATAGGGAAGCCCAAAATGGGCAGCCAACTGCGCGCCATAGTCAGAGCTGCCCAAGACCCAAATCTGCGGACACGTCTCAGACTGCGGGTATGCAAAAACACCATGACCCGGATGACCCACGGGCAAAGGTGTGCCAGACAACCAAGCCTTTAGCTCTAATATTTGTTGTGGAAATTGGTCCGATGCAAATTGGTTGGGGTTGAGCAATTGGGCTGTTTTTCTATCGCTGCCAGGTGCTCTGCCAAGGCCAATGTCAATGCGACCGGGCGCAAGCGCCTCCAGCACACGAAACTGCTCAGCCACCTTGAGTGCGGCATAGTGTGGCAGCATCACCCCAGCACTTCCAATGCGAATGCGAGTTGTTTTCATTGAAATGGCGGCCATCAAAATCTCAGGTGCCGTGCCCAAGATACCTGGATGACTGTGGTGCTCACTCACCCAAAAACGATGGTAACCCATGGACTCACAACTTTGAGCGAGCTCAACAGTTTGTCGAATGATTTGGTCTTGTGCGCGACCAAGCACACCAACCGATTGATCCAGAGCAGATAGTTTGATATTCATAGCAGTGTATTTTGCTACAAAATAAGAAAGATTGCTCACCTCAGGGCTGCGGGCCTGAGGCTTTGAGCGCCCTCCCCCATAGAGATCACTTCAGGGCTTTGAACCTGACTCGCTTGGGCTTGGCACCTTCTTCGCCCAGACGTTTTTTCTTATCGGCCTCGTATTCTTGGTAGTTGCCATCAAAGAACTGCCACTGCGAGTCCCCCTCACAGGCCAAAATATGTGTCGCTATGCGGTCCAAGAACCAGCGATCATGGCTGATGACCATCACGCAGCCGGCAAACTCCAGCAAAGCATCTTCCAAAGCACGCAAGGTCTCCACATCCAAATCGTTAGAGGGCTCATCGAGCAAGAGCACGTTCGCCCCAGCAATCAAGGTCTTGGCCAAATGCAGTCGACCTCGCTCTCCCCCAGAGAGCGTGCCGACTCTCTTTTGCTGATCCCCACCATTGAAATTAAAACGACCACAATATGCACGACTGGCCATTTCAAATTTACCAACGGTCAAAATATCTAGCCCACCAGAGACGTCTTCCCAAACTGTTTTTTCGTTGCTCAAGTCATCTCTTGATTGATCCACAAAGGCCATCTTGACGGTGCTGCCCATCTTGACTTCACCTTGGTCGGGTTGGTGTTGACCAGAGATCATCCTAAAGAGGGTTGATTTCCCTGCGCCGTTGGGGCCAATGATGCCCACAATCGCGCCTGGGGGGACTTTAAAGCTCAAATTGTCGATCAACAATCGGTCACCAAATGACTTGCTCACATTGACAAACTCAATGGCCTCATTGCCCAGTCTCTCGGCCACAGGAATAAAGATCTCATGGGTCTCGTTTCTTTGCTGATACTCAAAGCTTGAGAGCTCCTCAAATCGCGCAATCCTGGCTTTGCTTTTGGCTTGACGACCTTTGGGGTTTTGCCTGACCCATTCCAATTCCTTTTTAAGGGCTTTGGCTCTGGCTTCTTCACCCTTTTGCTCCTTTTCTAAACGGTCTTGTTTTTGACTGAGCCAACTGCTGTAATTGCCCTTCCAAGGGATTCCGTGTCCGCGGTCCAGCTCCAATATCCATTGGGCCGCATTGTCCAAAAAGTAACGGTCATGGGTAATGGCCACTACCGTGCCCCCAAACCTGGCAAGAAACTGCTCCAACCAATCCACAGACTCCGCATCCAAGTGATTGGTCGGCTCGTCAAGCAAGAGCATGTCTGGCTTGGACAGGAGCAGCCTACAAAGTGCCACACGCCGCTTTTCTCCACCAGAGAGATTGTCAATGGTTGCATCCCAAGGAGGCAACCTCAACGCATCCGCCGCAATCTCCAATTGATGCTCGCTGTCGCTGCCAGCAGAAGCGATGATTTCTTCCAATTTGCCTTGCTCTTGGGCGAGTTGATCAAAATCTGCGTCTGGCTCTGCGTAAGCGGCGTAGATTTCTTCCAACCTGTTTTTTGCTGCCAAGACCTCCCCCATCCCCCCTTCCACCGCTTGTCTCACGGTCTCCGAGGGATCGAGCTGAGGCTCTTGTGGAAGGTAGCCAATTTTGATACCTGGCATGGGCGTGGCTTCGCCTTCAATTTCTTGATCAACACCGGCCATGATTTTGAGAAGCGTTGACTTGCCAGAACCATTGGTACCGAGTACGCCAATCTTGGCTCCAGGGAAAAAACTTAAAGAGATGTCCTTCAAGATTTGGCGTTTGGGAGGAACAATTTTTCCAACGCGATTCATCGTGAATACATATTGAGCCATGATGACTTCTTTCCTTTTTTTGTAAAAACCAATTTAACCAAGTACTCTAACACTTTTGGACTCTTGGTTGCTAGGAATCCTCGCAATATCGACCTTGGGCGTGGAACTTATTAGACCCCTTGAACGATCAATGTGTGGTCTAAAGCGGACTAAATTTTGCAAAGTTCGATGGTTTTGTGAGACAATGAGCACAGTTTAGGCAACCAGTCGCCTAAACATCAGCGTTTCTGCTGGGGCACTTTTTTTAGACTTTTAGTCCCAATAGCCCTCTTTCCTGTTTCCCGGCCTCTTACTGGTTGCTTGCATTCAAGCAATGAAGGCCGATCCATGCGCCGGATAGGCGCTCCACTATGAACTTTGAAGAACTCAATTTGGCCCCGGCCATCTTAAAGGCCGTGCAAGAGCAAGGCTATGAAATACCCACACCCGTGCAGTCTCAGGCAATTCCAATTGTACTGAGCGGGCATGATTTACTCGCAGGCGCACAAACCGGTACAGGCAAAACAGCGGCCTTTACTCTGCCCATGCTGCACAAGCTCACCATGAGCCGCAGCTCGCCAAATAAATTTGGGGTCTATGGAATTCGCGCTCTCGTATTGACGCCCACGCGCGAATTGGCCGCGCAAGTTGAGGAATCCATCAGAAATTATGGCAAATACCTGCAGCTCAACTCTTGTGTGATTTTTGGTGGCGTAGGGATGAAACCTCAAGTCGACAAGCTGAAAAAGGGCGTCGATATTTTGGTGGCAACACCTGGAAGGTTGTTGGATCTTCAGCAACAAGGATTTGTGGATCTGAGCACCGTACAAATTTTGGTACTCGACGAGGCAGACCGCATGCTCGACATGGGCTTTATTCAAGACGTCAAAAAAATCTTGGCCCTTGTACCCAAAGACAAACAAAGTTTGCTTTTCTCCGCAACGTTCAGCAATGAAATCAAAGAACTTGCTGAGAATTTGCTAAAAAATCCACAAAGCATTCAAGTCACCCCCCCCAATACCACTGTCCAACGCATCACCCAATTGATTCATCCTGTGGGCCGTGGCAAGAAAAAAGCGCTGCTTGCTCATATCGTTCAAACGAACAATTGGAGTCAAGTGCTGGTGTTCACTCGGACCAAGTTTGGCGCCAACTCTGTGGCGGACTTTTTAAACAAACAAGGCATCACTGCCATGGCTTTGCATGGCAACAAAAGTCAAACTGCTCGCACACAAGCTTTAGCAGGCTTTAAGAGCGGAGATATTCGTGCTTTGGTTGCAACTGATATTGCTGCTCGCGGCATTGACATTGATGAATTGCCTCACGTGGTCAATTACGAAATCCCCAATGTGAGCGAAGACTACGTCCACCGCATTGGTCGCACGGGACGTGCAGGCTCGGATGGTCACGCGGTGAGCTTGGTCTCATTGGATGAAGAAGGCTTCATGAAAGACATTGAGCAATTCACGCATCAAAACATTGAGGTCTCCATCATTGAAGGCTTTGATCCAGAACCCGGTGAGAAGGCTGAGCCCATTGCCATGGGACGTCAAACGATTTGGGGCGGGCTTGGACGCGCGCCTTCTAGAGATGTGATGGTCGCAGCGGCCAAAGCCGCTCGAAGTGAAATGATGGAGCGAATCAGAGAAAAGAAGGTCAGCAACCCAGGACGCGCTCGCCCCAATCAAAATAATTCACAGCCCCGATCTGCAAGGCCTTCAAGACCCAATGGGGATGTGAACACCGAGAGGCCCTTCAACGCGCATGAGTCAGGAGAAAACTTTGGCGCTGCAAGACCGCCCAGAAATCAAACCCCTCGCGACGACCGTCAACCCCATTCAAGGGGCCCTGGCACTGGCCCATCAGGGCCCAACAACCATAGAAACCGTGGCCCACGCCCTGAGGGTAGAACGGACTGGCCAGACGCAGCGGGTTTTAGACCCAGAGCACAAGGCGGTCAAAAAAACCCCAGGCCCCTCCAAGCAGATGGTTCGCCCCAAGCACCAAGGGCCAACCCCCTTCACGACGAAGATTACCAACCTAGAGAGAATGCCCATTTAGGCACCCACAACGGTGTGAACGCCTTTGGACATAAAAACCAAAGCAAATCCAATCGCACACCAGACCCCACAAGAACCAGTGTAGATTTGATGAGCGAGCGCAGAGGATCCAATGGGGGGGGTGCGAATCGCCCAAGAGGGCCCAAACCCGCTGGCTCGTTCTCGGGCAAAAGAAGTTCTTCGGGTGGTGGCAATCGAGGCGGTGGTTTTTCTAGGTAAAGCCCCCCTCATGGCGCCAATTCTGGCGCCATTGAGCAAGGAGATTGACCTTCGAAAAAAGCTCTTAGATTTTCCAAAGCCAGCGTGGACATGGCCTTTTTAGCCGCGTCAGTGGATGCGCCAATATGCGGGGTCAGGACTGCATTTTGCATGACTCGCCACTCCGCTGCCACTTTGGGCTCGCCAGAAAAGACATCGATGGCCGCGCCGGCCAGCTTTCTTTGTTGCAAAGCAGAGATCAACGCACTTTGATCGAAGACACTGGCGTCACCTACATTGACAACATACGCATTGGCACCCAAAGCCTCAATGATGGCCTTGTTGACAAGCTCTTTGTAAGTCACTGCATCCTGAGCACACAAGACCAATACATCCAAATTCTGGACCATCTCCTTCAGATCAGAAAAGTATTGCATGTTGAATTGATTGGACAATTGAGCATCATCCTCGTAATCAAAATAAGCCATGCGCATCTTAAAACCAAAGGCCCGTTGGGCAATTTCTAGCATCAAAGGCTTGGCCCCCACCAGGCCCATTCGCGCCCCAGTCACTCTTCGGCTCAATGGGTAATCACCTTCCACCCAATCGGCGTTGCGCACAAATCGATCAGCATGAGGTATTCTCCTCACCACACCCAACACCAAGCCCATGGCAAGGTCAGCAACATCCGCGTTGGCAACTCCAGGGGTATAGGTCAACATGACATTTTTAGCAATGAGCGCATCCAAATCAACGTTTTGATAGCTTTCGCCCACAACGCATACCAATCGAACCTTGGGATAAGTGGCCAACAACTTGGCATCCACGATGATGTCCGTGGAACCGATCATGGCCGTTACTCGACCCAAGACAGAAGGATCGCTCAAATGCCCATGGTCATGGACTTGATACAAACTCTGTAGTTCGTTCATCAAATGGGTTGGCAAAGGTGAGAGCTTTAACAAATCAAATGCGGTCATTTGTTTATACCCCTATAAAAAAATCAGCTTAAATTCAAACTAGGATTGATCGACTTTTGTTTAAAAGACCCAATTCCACTTGTGCAAAGCAAATTATGCCTTTTTTGCCTAAAATACAAAAGATCTCAAAGATAAACAGCTAGCAGCTGATTAGACTTTAAATCACAAGATTTGCGATCGATTGCGCCTCTAGCTCAAAACCCATTTTAATAAATCATATGCTCTTTTTACACACCATGCTTCGAGTAGGTGACCTCAATCGGTCCATTGACTTTTACACAAAAGTCCTGGGTATGAAACTGCTCAAAACAACGGATCGGCCTGATCAAAAATACACCCTGGCATTTGTGGGATTTGCAAACAATCCCGAACAAGCTGAAATTGAATTGACTTATAACTATGGCGTCACTCAATACGACATAGGGAGTGCTTTTGGACATATTGCACTGGGCGTTGATGATGTCTACAAAACATGCGACAACATTCGCCTCTTAGGAGGTCAAATCACCAGAGAACCAGGTCCTGTCAAAGGCGGCCTCTCCATCATTGCCTTTGTCATCGATCCAGATGGGTATAAGATCGAATTGATCCAACGCACAAGATGATCTAATCTTGTGCCTGCATCCACTCACCAACCAAAGGATTCAAAGTGTCAACGCCCAACTTAGCGGACATGCGTAAAAGCTATACCCTGGCCCAACTCGATGAGGAGCACTCTCAGTCAAGCCCTTTGGAACAATTTCAATTGTGGTTTGATGATGCATTGAAAGCCCATGTACCAGAACCCACGGCCATGACGCTTGCAACAGTCGACCAACACATGAAGCCCAGCACTCGAATTGTCTTACTTAAAGGACTGGATGCAAGAGGCTTGGTTTGGTATACCAATTACCAAAGTCGAAAAGGATTGGAGCTGGCTGGCAACCCCTTTGCAGCACTGCAATTTCATTGGGTTGAACTTGAGAGAGTTGTGCGCATTGAAGGCTTGGTGGAAAAAATATCTGAGCAAGAAAGTGACACCTATTTTCAAAGTCGCCCCTTGGACTCCAGAATTGGAGCATGGGCGAGTCCACAAAGCGAAGTGCTTCAAGTTCGAGATGAACTAGAGCGCGCATTTAGCAAAGTGAAGTTGCAATTCGGTGAAGCCCCACCCAGACCCCCACATTGGGGCGGCTATCGATTGATTCCAAGCGAATGGGAGTTTTGGCAAGGACGCCCCAGCAGACTGCACGATCGCTTGAGGTACCAAAAATCAAGCTCAACACCGTCTTCAAACTGGCTTAGAGACAGACTTGCACCTTGAAAACAGCTTGAAATCTACCGCACAGTCTTAAGCCACTTTGGACGCAAAGGTTTTGAGAAATTTCTCCACCTTGGGCGCCACGACATAAGCACAATACCCTTGCTCGGGGTGATGGGTGAAGTACTCTTGGTGGTAAGTTTCAGCCTCATAGAAACGATCTAAACGTTGTACCTGCGTGGTCAAGGCCTTGGAAAATGCCTCAGATGCTTGCAAGCCCTTGATGAAATGGTTGACTTCACGTTCATCTTGTTCTTGGGTGAAAAAAATACCACTTCTGTATTGGGTGCCTACATCATTTCCTTGACGATTCAGGGTGGTGGGATCATGAATGACAAAGAAGATCTCCAATAATTCTTTCAATTGAATTTGAGAAGGATCGTACTCAACCTTCACCACTTCTGCATGACCTGTCGTGCCTGAGCAAACCTGCTCATAGGTGGGGTTCAAAGTTTGACCATTGCAGTACCCTGACACCACGTCCAAGACACCTTTGACTCTGTCAAACACAGCCTCAACGCACCAAAAACACCCCCCTGCTAAATAGATTGTTTCTCTTGTGCCCATGCTTAAATTCCTTCATTTTAAATTCGTCAACCACCCGTCACTTTAACAAAAAAACAAAGGGACCCGCGGGCCCCTATTAAAAAGACTTGAATGGCAAGACGTCTTAGAAGCCTTTTGCAAACCCAAGAATTAAACCGGGCTTGCCAGCAGAGCGTCGACCCGTCAAATCTGTTTGAAAGTACCCCTGCTTGGAAGTCGTGTAATAAGTGGCAGACAAAACTGAATTGCCCCCAAAGTCATGCCCTAAACTGAGCCGGTAATCGTTGACTGTTTGAACCAAACCAGGAGAGCCCACATCTGAGGCCATGAGGAATTTACGCTGATTGAAGTTTTTAAGATTCAATACGCCCACGTGAGCACCCCAAATCAGACCCACATATTCCTTAGAAAAACTCAAATCCAAATAGGTTGTTCCAATCGTTGACAAAGGTGCACCAGCGACATAGGCATAGCGAAAGTAATCCGAAGTTGCATAGTTCACCTTCAACGACAAAGGGCCGTTGCTCAGTCCCACATACACTTCCGTGTTATTGATCGTTTTGTTGGCGTAATCAACCCCAATGCTATCTACACCACTTTTAGGATACAAATAATAAATAGCCCCAATGTCTCCAATGGATCCTAAGAGCCCAGGAACAGTGCCCTTGTAACCGCCATAAAAGTCCATCTCAAGACTGGCACCGTTGTATAAGTTTTGAGCAACATTGGAGTTCCAATTGCCCGCATAAAAACCCGATTGATGCTCCCAATCCACTCCGCCTTGGATGGCTGGACCATAATTGGTTTGCGTAAAACCTCTGAATCGGTAGTCTCCAACCAAAGACACATTGCCGCTCAATTTGGCCTGGGGCTCAGCGGCAAAAGAACTTTTACCGATAAAAGCAACAAGCAAAGCGGCCAATAAAACAGGCAAAATTGCGGGTGTCAGAGGGTTTTTCATGTGACGTCCTTGAAAGTTTGATTTTGGGGTCAGAGAATATGGGACTTATTTTAAGTGGCTTTGCGCCTAACCTCCTCGCAATCGTCATGCGCACAACAGCCAATTGTGATTTAAACCAACGCTTGCGTCGTAAAAGTGCCCTTGATGACAGCGTCAATGAGCAAAAAGTAATACATCCTTATGCCTACATTTGAAATACAATTCATTCTGTCATTAAATCTTTGATATTACAATTTCTTAACATTTTGATTTGTTCTTCGATGGACTTTTGGCTTATAAAATACGTCTAAAATTTATAAAATTAATCGGCTTCAGATGGTCTTTAAATTAAAAACGAATCTTGACATAGCGCTTGGGTCTTGCATTTTGACAGCCCTGATGGGGTGCCAACCCTCAGGGCAATCCCATCCAAGCGTTGCGACACAAGAAAACACAACGCTCGCCAACGCGGGTCAAATAGAGCTATCGAGCTCGGACGTGACCGTGCTTGAAGCCAGAGAGTTGGTCAGCGGCCTTCCCATCACTGGAAACTTAAAAGCCAACAAGGACGCCTTCATCAAAGCCCGAGTGGCTGGTGAATTGATGGACATGCGGCTCAAAGAGGGAGATGTCGTTCAGGCAGGACAAATTCTGGGCAGAATTGATCCTATTGAGTACCAAAGACGCCTGAGGCAGGCTCAAGAAACAGCCGATGCGGCCAAAGCACAAATAGACATCGCTCAACGGCAGTACGACAACAACAAAGCATTGGTTGATCAAGGTTTCATCTCAAAGACGGCCTTAGAGTCCTCATTTTCAAACCTTCAAACCGCACAAGCCACCTTTCGTGCAGCTCAAGCAGGCGCAGACGTTGCAAGCAAAGCCTTGGATGATTCCGTTTTAAGAGCCCCCTTTGCGGGTCAAGTCTCGGCGCGGTTTGCTCAAAGTGGCGAACGCATGGGCGTGGACGCCAAGGTTCTAGAGATCTTAGATATTTCACATTTTGAAGTGGAGACAACCATCAGCGCGACGGACTCGACTGGGCTAAAAATCGGCCAAGAAGCGCTGCTAAAGGTAGAGGGAAGCACCCAAACATTTAAAGCCGTTTTAACCCGTATCAATCCCAGCGCTCAAACGGGCTCAAGAAGTGTGTTGGCCTACCTCCAATTGAAAGACACTCAAGGCCTCAGACAAGGGCTGTTCGTTCAAGGCACGCTCAACCTCACCAAGCGAACAGTTTTATGCATTCCAATCAAAGATATTCAAAATTACAAGGCTGAGCCCTTTGTACAAATCATTGATGCCGGCTTGGTCAAACACCAATCCATCAAAACTGGGATCTCTGGCTACCTCAGCACGATTGACAATGAAAACAAATGGACTGAGATCATTGGTCTTGCTGTGAATACGCCCGTCCTCAAATCCCATCTTGGCGTCGTACGTGAAAGCGTACAAGTCAAATTCACCCAAGTTGGTGAAAAACTCTAAGCACACTCTCTCTCGCCCGCCCTTTGCATCCTTGACACCGAACTTGTAAAAATTTGAAGCATCACGAGCCAACCTAAACCTTATGTGGTTCACCCAAATCAGCCTTAAAAACCCCGTGTTCGCCACCATGATGATGGTGGCGTTTGTCGTCCTTGGCTTGTTCTCTTATAACCGCTTACAGATCAACCAGTTTCCCAATATTGACTTGCCCGTTGTTGTGATCACCACGGAGTACCCGGGCGCGACACCGGAGGTGGTGGAATCTGAGGTCAGTAAAAAAATTGAAGAGGCTGTGAATGTCGTCTCTGGCATCAACACCTTGACCTCCAGGAGCTATGACAGTTTGTCTGTTGTAGTCGTTGAATTTCAACTCAAAATCAACGGCCAAAAAGCTGCCGATGAGATCAGAGAAAAAGTCTCGGCCATTCGGCCGACTCTTCGCATTGAAGTCAAAGAGCCAAGAATTCAAAGATTTGATCCCAATTCAAGAGCCATATGGACACTGGCCGTTTTGCCTGACTTGGCATATGCAAAAAAATACAACCAAGAACCGCCCTCTGCGGTGGCATTGACCAGTTGGTCAGACCAAGTTCTTAAAAAACGCCTGCAAAATGTCAGGGGCATTGGTGCAATTACTTTGGTAGGGGCAACCAAAAGGGAAATTAACATTTATTTGCAAAGTGCAAATTTGGAGTCCTTGGGCGTGTCGGCTGATCAAGTCATTGCGGCCGTTCATGACGAAAACCAGGATCTCCCTTTAGGAGCCATTCGCTCTAAAAGAAATGAATCAATTCTACAAATTCAGTCGCGAATGAAGTCTCCTGATGACTTCGCCAACATCATTGTGGCAAGAAAAGGCAATGCCCTGATCCGCTTATCTCAAGTTGCGCGCATTCAAGACGGGCCTCAAGAGACCGACAGCCTGGCTCTCTTTAATGGAGAAAGAACGCTACTGGCTAGCGTTCAAAAGTCACAAGATGAAAACACCATTGACGTGATCAAGGGCTTGAACCAGAAATTGATCGACATCAAAAAGGAGCTCCCCCCAGGCATTAAGCTCGAGCCGATTTATGACGGCTCCAGAATGATCAACGTCTCGGTCAACAATGTGCGAGAAACTTTAATCGATGGCGCCATTTTGACGGTGTTGATTGTTTTTTTATTTTTAGGCTCATGGCGCTCAACCGTGATCACAGGGTTGACGATACCGATCTCCATACTTGGCACTTTTTTATTCATGCAAATTTTTGGATTTAGCATCAATATGGTAACGCTGATGGCCTTGTCGCTTTGTGTGGGCTTGTTGATCGACGATGCCATTGTGGTGCGGGAAAATATCGTGCGGCACTTGCACATGGGCAAGTCTTCCTTTCAAGCCGCCATGGAGGGGACCAATGAAATCGGGTTGGCCGTGATGGCCACTACTTTTTCAATCGTTGCAGTTTTTTTACCCATTGGATTTATGGATGGCATCATTGGGAAATTTTTCCATGAATTTGGCATCACCATCGTTGTGGCCGTTTTGATCTCGATGTTTGTGAGTTTCACACTTGACCCTATGCTTTCAAGCGTTTGGCACGATCCAAGTATTGGGGAAAATTTGTCTGAGAAAGCCGCCTCCAGTCAAGCTTGGAGTATTTGGAGACTGCTATCGATCTTTGAAAAAGCAACCCAAAAGTTGACAGATTTTTACTCCAAATTGCTCAAATGGTCACTTCAACACAAACTAAAAACATTGTTCAGTGCATTGATTGTGTTCACAACCAGTTTGTTGATGCTGCCCTTGGTTGGAACTGAATTTGTTCCAAAAGCAGATTACTCAGAAACCTATATTAACTTTTTCACCCCCATGGATTCGTCCATAGAAGTCACAGAAGAAAAAGCCAAACAAGTTCAGCAAATCCTGTCTCAATACTCTGAGGTCTCTTACAGCCTGGCTACCATCAACACGGGCATTGCCAATGGCAAGATGTACGTCTCCATCTATGCAAGACTTCATGACCGAGCGAAACGCAATAGATCCATTGATGAGCTTTCTCAAATTTTTCGTGCTCGACTTGGCCAGGTCCCAGGCATCACGCTCACACAGGTTGGACAAGTAGACCCTGTGGGTGGCAATAAACAAATTGAGCTCTCCATCCAGGGACCCGATTTAAATGAACTGGAAAAACTCAACAAAATTGCATTGAACCGCATCAAATCAATTCCAGGAGTGGTCGATCTAGACTCCTCTTTAAAACCCAATAAACCTATTGTAAGTGTACAGCTCAACAAAGAGGCGGCCACCACTCTAGGACTTACCACCTTTGGCGTCGCCACGCAAATGAGAAATTTAGTGGCCGGTCAGACGGTTGGCAATTGGAGAGCAGCAGACGATCAAACTTACGACGTCAACGTGCGACTAGATCCTAAACAAAGGGATGCAAACGCCGATTTGGATCGCTTGGTCTTTAGTCTTGCTCCATCCATTGATGGGGAGCCCCGACAAGCCAGACTCAATCAATTCGCAACTGTTCAAAACATATCAGGACCCAATCAAATCAATCGAAGAGAGTTGATGCGCGAAATCAGCATCAGCAGCAACGTGAGCCAGCGCTCTGCTGGTGAGGTTGCAAAAGACATCCAATCGGTCATGCAATCGATTCAAATGCCCAGTGGATATCGCTTTCAATTCGCAGGGTCGACCAAGAGCATGAATGAGTCTTTTGGTTTTGCTGTTTCTGCTTTGGCTTTGGCAGTGATTTTTATTTACATGATCCTTGCAAGCCAATTCAAAAGCTTTCTTCAACCGTTGGCCATCATGTCCTCCCTTCCCTTGACACTCATTGGCGTGGTCATTGCCTTATTAGTTTTCCATTCAGCCATTTCCTTGTTTTCCGTGATCGGCATCGTCATGCTGATGGGTTTGGTGACCAAGAATGCCATTCTTTTGGTCGATTTCGCCATCCGAGCTCAAGAGGAGCACCTGGATGAACACCATCAATTGCAACCAGGTCTTGAGCGGGAGGCTGCATTGCTTTTGGCAGCAAAGATTCGACTTCGCCCGATCTTAATGACCACTCTGGCGATGATTTTTGGCATGGCTCCCTTGGCCTTTGCATTGACCGAGGGCGCTGAGCAAAGGGCTCCCATGGGACAAGCCGTGATCGGCGGGGTAATCACCTCCTCTTTACTCACCTTGGTGGTGGTGCCCGTTGTGTATTGCTATTTAGATGACTTGTCAGCTTGGATCAAGAAAAAAATCAAGTAAATTCCGGTCTGGGTTTTGATTTTGCCCAGAACTGAAGGCTATTTAGAACGGTTTTTACCAAAGCAAGGCGCTAAAATGTCTTCTCTCATTAATTTTGGAAATTCGTTGATGAATACACAACAAGCTCGATTCAATATGGTGGAGCAACAAATCCGGACTTGGCAAGTTTTAAATCCCAAAATCCTTGAAACATTAAAAATCGTTGATCGAGAATTGTTTGTCCCCTCAGCTTATCAAACACTGGCCTATTCAGACACTGAAATTCCGGCTGGGGAAGGCGAGCTCATGCTGAGCCCAAAAATTCAAGCCAGACTCATCCAAGACCTTGAGCTCAAAGGCCATGAATGCGTCCTTCAAGTTGGCAGTGGCAGCGGATACATGAGCGCTTTGTTGTCCCATCACTGTGCTCAGTTGCTCGCACTAGAAATCAACCCCCGTCTCGCCCAATTGGCTCAGTCGAATTTAGCTCAACTGGGCATGGGCAATGTGCAGATCAAGCACTTGGATGCTAGCAAATACCTAGAAACCGAAGAGTTTTTTGATGTTATTGTCCTGTGTGGATCTACAGCTCATGCGCCTCAAGTTTTGCTTGATCATCTTAAGCTTGGAGGCCATTTAGTCGGTATTTTTGGCAGCGAACCCATCATGCAAACCACCCTTGTGAAAAAAGTAGCCTCCAATCAGTTTGATTCAAAAATTTTATGGGACTGCATGGCCCCTCGCTTACACGGATTTACTGAAGACTCAAAATTTAGCTTTTAATTTTTATTAGTTCCATGATTGACCAAATTTCTCCTACTGAATTTCCTCATTGGATTCAAAAACAATCCGAACTCAATAAGAGCGTGCTATTGATAGACGTTCGTGAGGAGTGGGAGCTTGAAACTGCAAAAGTCAAAGCGGATGGATTTGAAATGGTCCATATCCCCATGCAAACTGTACCCGCACATTTGGATCAACTCGACCCCCACCGACCCATTGCGTGTTTATGTCACCACGGCAGCCGCAGTCAACAGGTTGCCAACTTCTTGAAACAAAACGGATTTGACAAAGTTGTCAACATCAGCGGCGGAATTCATGCATGGTCAGCTGAAATCGATAGCTCAGTACCTCAGTATTGAGTGCCTCAGATTTTGTCATTGTGCATGATATAACCTGCTAAAACACATCCATGAATCCAATGAAAGATGGTAAATGATAAAGAGCACTTCAATTTCTCTATGCATTGCTGCAGCTTGGTCCATTACAGTTTCTTCTCAAGCTCAAAACCTTGTCTCAATTTTTTCAACGGCTAAAAATTACGACGCCACCTACCAAGCTGCCTTGGCTCAATTTGAAGCCAATCGATTCAAAGCGAATCAATCCATGGCGGGGATATTGCCCAACGTGAATTTTTCGACGAACTCATCGCGCTCTTTGTTGGACTACACCCCTGACAATTATTTCGTGAATCCTGTGGATCGCTCCAAAGACGTCATTCCCTTTATGCGCTATTACGGCACTCACGTTGCCACTCTGACTGCTGTTCAACCCCTTTATCGACCTGCCATTTACGATGTCTATTTACAAGGCAAAAAGCAATTGGCTCAATCGGTTGCGCAACTTGTTGCCTCAGAACAAGATTTACTGGTGCGCGTCACCCAAGCGTATTTTGATGTCCTCGCTTCAAGTGACAGCCTCAAATCCATCAAAGCTCAAAAACAAGCCGTGGCCGAACAACTTGCCTCAGCCAAAAGAAATTTCGAAGTGGGAACGGCCACCATCACAGACTCCAGAGAAGCCGAAGCTCGCTATGACTTGATACTGGCACAAGAAATTTCTGGGGAAAATGACCTCAGAATCAAAAAACTTTTCTTGGATCAATTGGTTGGCATCAAAAATATTCAACCCTCCATTCTTAAGAAAAATGCAGCGATTGAAAATACAACGCCAAGTGACATTGAGGCTTGGGTCGCGGTCTCCGAACAAGCGCATCCCAGCATCTTGAATGCTCGATTGGCGCTTGATATCGCAACGCTGGAAGTTGATAAAGCAAAATCCGCTCACTTGCCTACAATCGATCTTCAAGCCAGCATGGCAGGTACGCGCAATTTAGATGGCACGGCCACCTCAGGAACCTCCTCTCTTGGCACACATGTTTTTATTAAGTCAGTTGCTGTACTGATGAATGTCCCACTGTTCCAGGGCTACTCCACTCAAAATAGAGTGCTAGAAACCGTTGAACTCGAAAACAAGGCGCGTTACGACTTTGAGGGGGCAAAACGCTCAGCGGCCCAATCAACTCGCAGCGCTTTTTACAATGTAGTGTCCGGCATTGGACAAGTCAAAGCGCTCAATGCAGCCGAGAGATCTAGCTTACTTGCACTAGAAGCCAATCAGCTAGGCTATACGGTCGGTGTACGTATCAACATTGATGTTTTGAACTCTCAAAGCCAACTGTATCAAACACAAAGAGATTTGGCAAAAGCCAAGTACGATGTTTTGGTGGGTGGCTTAAAACTCAAACAAGCCAATGGAACTCTTAAACCCGAGGATCTCCAGTCTCTCAATGCACTCTTAGATGAGGCAAACAATTAAGTCCTGAGCACCTAGCTCTCATCGCAAAAGCTGCTACGCAACCAGCAAGTGCTCGATTGCTTGATAGGTAAGCTCCGTGGCCCCTTGGTGGGCCTGAATAAACTCTTGGCCCAGTCGCCTCATCTCTAACAACTCAAGACCCTGATCGATCATTGACAGCGCTTGTGTCACGGCTGTGGGCAGATCGGAAACTTGTCTGGCTGCACCCATTTGACACGCTTGATGCGCGGCCTCTTTGAAGTTAAATGGGTGCAAACCCATCAAAACGGGACATTCACAGGCAATCGACTCAATCAGATTTTGTCCACCAAGGGGTAAAAAACTCCCGCCAAGCAGGGCAACATTGGCGCTTGAGTAATAAAAATTCATCTCTCCAAGTGAGTCTCCTAAGAATACCGTGGTTTGAAAATGATCGAATGCATTTTCTTCTACAAACTCGCTCAAGCCGTGAAAGGATGACCTTTCAATACAGGCATAGCCTTTGGAGTCGATCAATGCCGCGACATCCTTGAATCGTTGAGGGTGCCTGGGAACAATGCACCATAAAACCTTGGTCCTTTCTTCAAGCTCTAAGGCATCGAGGGCCTCTAAAAACAAGGTTTCTTCGCCCTCACGCGAGCTTGCAAATAAAATCATGGGACGGCGTCTTTTTGATTGCCAGGCTTTACCCACTTGAATTTGAGTCATATTCAACTGTGCATCAAATTTGAGATTGCCCGCCACTTGCTCAACTCGACATCCCAGATTCTGTAAACGAAGAGCATCGTCATGGTGTTGAGCTATCGCAAATTCAAGGGATCTAAATGCAGGCCTGGACAGAAAATTCAAGCTCGAAGCCTTGAGGTAACTCTTTTGACTCATACGGGCATTCAACAAGGCAACGGGCAGATGCCTTTTTTTCGCGCCTGCAAGCAAATTGGGCCAAATTTCAGTTTCTATAAATAAACCAACCCTGGGTTTGAAATGATCAAGGAACCGATTGACCGCTTGAGGGGTATCCCAAGCTTGCCAAACTTGAAAATCTCCAGAGCGCAATAATTTCAAACCCTCTTGTCTGCCAGTCGCAGTACCATGCGTTAATAAAAACCGAGCCTCGGGCAGTGTTTTTCTGATCCGATTGATCAAAATGGAAGCCACCCTGCTCTCACCCAAAGAGACCGCATGAATCCAAATCAAACCTGGAGAAGATTGAACATCATAAAATCCAAAACGCTCTTGAATCTTTTGCAAGTAGCCCTCTTCTTTTCGGCCTTTTTTTAAAAGCCGAATTTTCACAATAGGCACCATGAGGTTCATCATGATTGAATACATGAACAAAGCGAAGCGTTCAATCATGCTTGTGCTGTTTGAGATGAGTGGCCAAAAGCCAATTTTTCCAAACCAAATCCACACCAGGACTTGGGAGCTCGTAGACACTCATTTGGTAGGGGCAATGAAGAGGGCCGGTCCTCCAATCGGTAGGAAAATTGTAAATTTGAACATGCACCAAGTTCAACGCAACGGCAAGATGACTAAGTCCACTGTCCACACCAATTGCACCCAAGCACTCGCTCATTAAAAGCGACAAGTCGCGAATGGACTGCTTTGGCCAACACGTCAAACCCTGAACTTGTGTCATCAGTTCATTGATAAATTCAAGCTCAGTGTCATTGCCATACGTGACACAAACCTCATAACCAGAGGCCTTTAATCGCTCAGCAAGATCAACCCAGCAACTCAAATCCCATCTTTTATCTGCTCTTGATGCACCATGAATCAAAAGAACTCTGGGTAAATGTTGAATGCTTGACTCACAAGCACCGGTTTTGCAATTTGCTAGAGACTGTTTTTGCTTGTCGCCATTGTAAAAGCCGAAGTCTATTTCAGTGGGTACTTCATAGTTCAGAGCTTTTGCACAAAATAGCCTTCCCCGCTCAACAGCGTGTATCCTTTTAGGCAACTCTATCGCTCGGTCCGAAAGCCACCTGGTGAGAGATTCATAGGAGGAGCCATCCGTTTGATTGCCCATCGCCACTCTGACACCTTGGGCCGATAAGGCAGCACACCTTGAAATCAACCCAGATTTACTCAATCCTTGAAGATCGAGAACAAAATCATAGGGAATTTTTCTAAGATCTTTGAAAAAACATTTAACTTCCTCAAGTGAGAAAGCCCTAAATCCTTGCTTCACCCAATCCCTTAAAGCGCAAGGTATCACCCGGTCAATGCGTGAATTGAACTCCAACAGACTGGCAAATGCTGGTTCAATCACCCAGTCAATTTGTGCCTGTGGAAATTGGGCTTTGATGTCAACCAATATGGGCAACGTATGGATCACATCACCCAAAGAGGATAGTTTGACAATCAAAATCCTCAATGCTGGGACTCCATGAGTTGCGCATTGGGTAGAACCCTTCTCAAAAGAGCAAGCATATCGGACTCAATTCTTTGAAGCGAATCCTCAGATCGACCCTCAAAACGCAATACCAAGACAGGTGTTGTATTGGAACTTCTTATCAAACCAAATCCGTCAAGCCAGTCGATTCGCAGACCATCAATTGTGGTGACTTGCGGGGAATGCGCCATAGAAGGAACCCCTTCAGATTCAATGAGTTGAACCAACTGACTCATCAAAAGGGGAGCTTCACCATCTTGGATGGCTATATTCAATTCAGGAGTAGAGAAGCTGTCTTCAAGCTCATTTAACAAGGTGTTGCCATCGGCCACTGCACTCAGTATCTCCAGCAATCTAGCCCCTGCGTATGTACCATCATCAAAGCCAAACCACCGTTCTTTGAAAAAAATATGGCCACTCATCTCCCCGCCCAAAGGAGAGTCGATTTCCTTCATCTTCGCTTTGATCAAAGAGTGTCCGGTTTTATACATGAGAGGCTTGCCTCCCAATGATGAAATATAGGGCGCCAATCGTTGCGAGCACTTCACATCAAAAACAATCGATCCTCCAGGAACGCGCGACAAGACATCTTTAGCGAACAATTGCATTTGTCGATCAGGGTAAATGTTCTCGCCCGTTTTTGTCACCACACCCAAACGGTCTCCGTCTCCGTCAAATGCAAATCCCACCTCAGCGTCATGCGCTTGAATCGATGCAATCAAATCTTTTAAATTCTCAGGCTTACTGGGATCAGGGTGATGATTTGGAAAATGACCATCCACCTCACTGAACAATTCAATCACCTCACAACCTAGCTCCTTGAACACGTTGGGTGCAAATGCACCAGCAACTCCATTGCCAGAATCAATCACCACACGAATTGGGCGCTTCAGATGAACGGTCTTCACAATGCGGCTCTTGTACTCATCGTAAATGGAGTGCGCAGTGTAGGTACCGGATTTCTGTGATGGAGAGACTCCAGCGAGCATCAATTCACGCAAGTCTTGAATGGATTGACCATACAAAGCTTGTCCACCCATGACCATTTTAAAGCCGTTGTAATCTTTTGGGTTGTGACTGCCGGTAATTTGGATACCACTTTTTGTGAGGGTGTGCGCAGCATAGTAAAGCATGGGGGTCGTGCACAAATCAATATCAAAGACATCAATTCCAACGCACATCAATCCTTTTGCAAGCGCGCTTAGCAAACCTGGTCCACTGATCCTTCCGTCTCGGCCAATACTTACGCAAGTCTCTTTGTTTTTAATCAATTGTGTGCCAAAAGCCATCCCAAGGGATTGGGCGAACACTTCATCGATTTGGGTCGGAACAACGCCCCGAATGTCGTAAGCTTTATAAACGAGAGGATTAAATTTCATTGATCTATTTTAATGTTCTTTCAAGGGCGATCACCCAAGAAAAGACAAACTTTTCACAAGCCTGTTATGATTTGGATTAGCTAAGAATTAAACCTAATCACCTACCTTTTGATGCCCGAATCCCATATCAGTCGATCGTTGAGTCCGACACCTTTAGGTGAAATGCTGGTTTTATGTTCAGAAAAAGGACTTCGCGGATGCTGGTTCCTTGGTCAATCTCATTTTCCCAAGGATGCATTTAATTTCAGCGAATCTCAAACCGCAAAAAGTACAGAAATTCATCAAGCAGTGAGCCATCAACTTGGGCTTTACTTTAGCAATCAAATTGATAAATTTGACATCTGCTTAGACTTAGACAATGAGGGCACCGCCTTTCAAAAAGAGGTATGGCACGCTTTAACAAGCATTCCCTACGGGGCAACTCTAAGTTACTCCACCATTGCTCAGAAAATCAATCGACCCAACGCCCTGAGGGCTGTGGGAAGCGCCATTGGGAGAAACCCAATCAGTGTGATCATTCCATGTCACAGGGTCATTGGCGCCAATGGCTCAATTACGGGATATGCGGGTGGCATTGAAAGAAAAAGATCTCTTCTTTTTCTTGAGGGACATCAAAACACCAAGCACGCTCAATGAATCAACAAGTTAAATCGCCTTGGGTGCTGGACTACCTGATCTTGTCCTTGTGTTGGGGCACTTCTTTCATACTCATGCGAGAAGCAACCAAGTCCTTTGGCCCTTTTTTATGCTCATGGTTAAGGGTCACCATTGCCTCCCTTATATTGCTTCCCTACATCATTGGAAAGGGAGAGTGGCCGCAACTCATTGAGCATTGGCAAAAAATGATGATCGCTGGACTCTTTAGCTGTGTCATTCCTTTTTGCTGCTACTTTTATGCATTGACCTCATTGAGCACTGGTTTATCAAGTGTCTTGAATGCAACCACCCCCATGTTTGGCGCCTTGATTGCTTGGATTTGGCTTAAAGAGAAACTCAATGCTTTGCGCGTAACGGGATTGTTGCTTGGTTTTTTAGGCATCACCTCGCTCATCTTCAATGCATCTCAACCCGGTGAATTGCACAATGCGCACCATGTGATCGCTATATTGGCTTGTCTATTGGCGACTTTTTTCTACGGACTTGCAGCCAACTTCTCGCAAAAATACATGCGCAACTTCTCACCCATGCTCAATGCAACAGGATGCTTAATTGGAGCAAGCGTTGCACTCTTTGTGCCAGCGATTTTGGATTTGCCCAGTGAATGGCCTAGCCTCAGCAGCACCCTGGCCATCACCTTGTCTGGTGTATTCAGCACAGCGGCTGCCTATGCCTTGTTTTTTCGAATTATCTCTAAGATCGGAGCGACTAGATCCATGACCATCACCTATTTGGTGTCGTTGATCGCAATTTGCTTAGGACTGTATGTCCTTGATGAAAGCATCTCCCTGGTCATGATTGCCAGTGCAATGATTGTACTTTTGGGTACAGCCTTATCCAGCGGCCTCATTACAAGGCAACAGTCCTGATTCAATCGTATTTTTTAAGCATTTTATTCAAAATACGGATGACAACTGAGTCTGGCTTCAAGACGCTTTCAAGAATTGAGAAATGATGCAGTCCATCAACTATCTTGGCCTGTGGCACCGCCTTTTTACCCCAAGCCTTTTGGATCAAAAGACATTGACGAATGAATTCAGCGCTTTCAAGCCCACCCACCACGCTGTACAAATGACCTCTCTTGGGTTTGGGCATCCAAGCGGGACTCAACTTAACGGCACTGGCCTCATTGAGTTTTAAAGTCACATTCAAAAAAGGCGTCTTGCGAATTGACTCCATCTCATGCAGACCAGAAATAGATAGCCCACTCTTGATCAAATGCTTAGGCAGTGAAGCACTGAACTTTTTCCATTTTGTGTTGAGAAGCATCGCACTCAGGTGTCCTCCAGCAGAATGGCCGACCACATGAATACGTGATGGATCTCCCCCATATTCAGCAATGTGCTCCCACACCCAGGCCATGGCCTTGACCATTTGCATCGTGATTTGTTCAATCGTGACTTGTGGACACAAGTCGTAATTTAAAATCACTGCACAGGCTCCAATTTGGTTCAATGCAGGCGCGACAAAGGCATGGTCCTCTTTATAAAGAGATCTCCAATAGCCTCCATGAATAAAGACCACGACAGGCGCCAAGGGGGAATTGGCCGCTTTAGAGACCTGTGGCAATGGATAAATATCAAGATTTTCAAATTGTCCTTGCCCATAATAGGCCTGCACTCTGTGAGTTGAAGTCTCCTTTAACACTTTTTGCGATTGAGTTTGCCAGAACTCTATGTGCGATCCAGCCTCGGGGACCAAGTCTCGGTTGTTGTACATCGAGTTGTACCACTCTGGCGTGTGCTTATTCATCATGAAAACCTTTTAAACATATATTTTGCACTCTATAGAGGCAAGCGACCGGCACAATAAATCAGCGCTGGAAATGAGGCGCACCAAGCCCAAAAAAATCGGTTGAGCCCAAAAAACCAAAAAACCAAGAAATGAAACAAGGCAGCGATTTCACAATAAAGCACCGCGATGTCTGAGCTTAGCAGTAAAAAGGGCGCAAAGCCTTCCCACACCATAAACCCCCAACTGCACAAAAGGGCGATGGGCTTGAGCCTGAAATAGCTCTTAAGACTCAAAGGTCCATAAATCCCGCCGTCCAAAAACATCACAAGCGCTGAACCGTCTCTCCACTCTCGTCGCTTTAATTTCACCCAACCGGAAATAAAATAAGAGGAAATGGTATGCAAAGAGATGTACCAAAGCCCGGCTTTGTATCCCAAGGTCACCGGACTTAAAAAATTGCACGCCTGCGCAATCAACAAACCTGTGATCACCACCAAACTCAAAAAATCGCTTCCACCATTGAATGCACCACGGAAACGAAACAACAAACAAACATGACTTAAAAACAAAAAAACCATGAGCCCCATGTTTGAACCCAAAGCCAACAAACACAAGGCGCCAAGAAGCCTTGCACACAAGTGAATGACATGGACTTTTTCTTGAAATATAAAGTCAAGAAATTGATTGAACACAGGCATGTTTTGCGGAACTTCCTCTCTCAACTTAGACCAAACCCACACACCCTCACCGATCATATTTTTTTGAATGCGAAAAAACTCAAAGGTTTGAATCAATAAACTTAAACCAAGCCATAAGCTTAGCAAGCGCATGGACTGAAGATCACTCATTTTTCAACTCTGGCGAGACCAACATCACTTGAACATCTTTGGGCTCAAGCGGGTGATTGAGTTGAGGCATTTCCATTCGAACCTCAAAACGATAGGACTTAAAAGGACTCTGGGACTCTAACGCAAAGGAGCGGGCAAGCCTGCAAATGAGCGAATAAGTCACCAATTGACTTGCATCCCCGCCATGCTGGAGTTGATTGAGATCGCCCACAAAATGCTCAATCAAGTTTTGATTGGCCAAATGAAGATTGACATGTGGGTTGTGAAAAACGTCAAAAATACTTCTCTTGACTCTTGGGTACAGCACTTGCCAATCCAGCCAAAGCCCATCGGCTCTTTGGACCTGAACATACAGTCTTGGAGCATAGCCAATGGCATGAAAAAATTTCCAGTTCGGGAAAAAAGCTCTTAGGTAGAACAACCACGGACTCTTGATTTCTCGCGTCTTAAAAAAAAGCGCAGTGAAGAGCAATAGAAAATACAAAAGGATTAAGGTGTAGGTCATCATGTCATTTTGGATTGAATATAGATGAGTATGACGCCAAAAGTCAATCCCAAAGTCTGGCTTTTGCTCCAGCAAAATTATAGCTCGCCTGACTGTCTGCGCTTAAGGGCAACGCTTGTAAGCTCTTGACTTGGTACAAATGCTCTTTCACCCCGTCATTTCTTTGGTAGGATTTAACCCCAAGTAGTTTTTTTAATCGACTCCAACCTTTCTTTTCTATCCCTTGGCCCATGGACACCTCAACTTCAAACCTCCACCCCAACACAGGCCCCTTGTCGGGCCTCAAAGTCATTGAATTAGGCCAACTGATTGCAGGCCCCTTTGCCGCAAAAACGTTGGCCGATTTTGGAGCGGAGGTCCTCAAAATCGAGTCCCCCAAATCTGGAGATCCCCTGAGAGTTTGGAGGGTGCTGCACGAAGGCACGTCCCTTTGGTGGCAAGTTCAATCGAGAAATAAAAAATCTCTTAGTCTGGATTTAAGACAAAAAGAAGGTCAAGACATTGTTCGACAATTGATCCACAAGGCAGATGTCTTGATCGAGAATTTCCGTCCTGGAACGCTTGAGGCTTGGGGCATGGGGCCTGAGGACTTGTTCAAAATCAACCCGCGACTGATCGTTCTTCGAATCAGTGGCTATGGTCAAACGGGGCCCTACAAAGACAAACCGGGCTTTGGCGTGATTGCTGAGGCCATGGGTGGCATGCGCCACCTCACAGCTGAGCCTGGCCGAGTGCCCGTGCGGGTGGGCATCTCCATTGGAGACACTTTGGCCGCACTGCATGGCGTCATTGGCATTTTGATGTCTTTGCATGAGCGCGAGCGCTCTGGCAAAGGCCAGGTGATCGATGTGGCTTTGTACGAGGCAGTCTTCAATTGCATGGAGAGCTTGCTGCCCGAATACAGCGTCAAAGGCATCATCCGAGAAGCTGCCGGTAGCGCATTGCCTGGCATCGCACCAACGAACGCATATCGCTGCAAGGACAATTCTTATGCATTGATCGCTGGCAATGGCGACAGCATCTACAAACGACTCATGCACGCCATCGGTAGAGATGATTTGGGGCTGGATCCAGAGTTAAAGGACAACACAGGCCGTGTGCGTCGGGTGGCTGAAATTGACCAAGCCATTTCGAACTGGACATCTCAATATGCTGTAGATGAAGTTTTGGCCGTGCTCGATCAAGCAGAGGTCCCTGCTGGAAAAATATACAATGTGGCCGATATATCCAACGATCCTCACTATATCGACAGAGGCATGATTGAACAGTTAACGCTTAAAGACGGTACCCAAATGAATGTACCTGGCGTTGTCCCCAAGCTCAGCAGGACGCCAGGCCACAGACCTCAATTGGCCCCTGATCTGGGTGCCGATACCCACGAGACCTTGAAATCCATTGGATTGAGTGAAGAACAAATCCAAGCACTTTTAGACAAGGGCATCATTTCCATGCCTCATGCCCAACATTGACTGCACATATTGAACATCAATTCACCTTCATTTCAACTCCCGATTGTCAAAAGTGCATACGACTGTGGCTTAGAGACTCGCCCCCCTTCCTTTGAGCCTTACCAATGGTGCAGTGAAAGCCCTCTGGAAAGCCCTCAGACTTGGCTTGCCGTCAGAGATGACCTCACTGCAGATCAAGCAGTCTGCCTTGCTAAAATGGGAGTTGGCTTGATTTGGCAAGGAGATTTTCACAATGCCCGCCAACTGTTGAGCGCCATGTCCAAGAGGCTTGCCAACAAAAAGCACTCCGAGCAACTGTCAAAAAAACCAATCCTTGAGCGCTTTCACATCCACCGTTTGCACCAATCTCAACGGCTACAAGTCCTCAGCAAGGTATTGGTCCCAGTGGATGGGGCCTATCAAATTCCTCTTAAACGCGCACCAGTTGTAAATGAGGTTTTAACCCATGTTTGGGGGCCAACGACCAACCAAGCGAAATTGGTTTCTCTCAGAGAGATCTTGGGCTTCATTGGCGCTTACGAATGGTTTAAGAATGGCATTGAGTTGGATGAGGGTTTCATGGCCCCCGCTCCTTTGAACAAAATTCACCCGTATTACGGTGTGTTTTCTCCTCTAAGGGGAGAGTATTTGTCCTTGATACACCAAGCGACCATTGATGAACACATCCAAGGCTTGAACGCATTTGACATTGGTGTTGGCACTGGCGTGATCAGCGCGATGCTCATTCGCCGAGGGTTTGCGCATGTGCTCGCAACCGACTCTCAAAAACGCGCCATAGCGTGTGCGCAGGACAATTTAAATCGACTAGGCCTCGCGCAACGCGTAAGCCTACTTGAATGCGACTTGTTTCCCCCTTCAAAAGCCCATCTGATCGTTTGCAATCCTCCATGGCTTCCGGGCAAAGCTCGCTCCACCATAGAAAAAGCCATCTTTGACGAACACAGCCAAATGCTCAAGGGGTTTTTAAATGGATTAAAAAACCATCTAGAGAAGCGTGGTGAAGGGTGGCTCATCATGTCCGATCTTGCAGAAAGGTTGGGCTTGCGAGCTGAGAACGACTTACGGCAGTGGATCTTCAATGCAGACTTAGAAATTATCGACATCTTGCATACCAAGGCCAATCATCCAAAAGCAATGGATAAAACAGATCCATTTTTTCAAGCCAGAAGTCAAGAAGTCACCTCGCTTTGGCGCTTAAAACATGGGCGACAATAAGGCCTGAACCTTTGGCGGACCTACATCTTTTTTAAGCATTTCTCTCTATGACACCCTCAAAATCTCAACCCACCTACTCTGAGCCCCAATACTGGGACGAGAGATATGAAAAATCAGCTTACGCCTACGGGCAAGAACCCAATACGTTTCTCAAGGAGCGCGCGCCCAAGGCAGTTGCCCAGGCACAGGCCCTTTGCTTGGCCGATGGTGAGGGTAGAAACGGCACCTTTTTAGCTCAATTGGGTTATGAAGTCACGAGCCTTGATTTTTCTTCGGCTGCAAAAATCAAAGCCATGGCACTGGCAGCACAAAAATCTGTGAGTTTGAACTATCAGTTGTTGGACTTGAATCACTACCACTTGCAACCGGGCCAATGGGATTTGATTGTCTCTATTTTCTATCAACCAGCACCCACTGTTCGCAAGCGTCATTATCAAATGGTGTTGGGCGCCCTCAAGCCCCAAGGTGTCTTCATCTTAGAAACCAAAGCGAGCTTGAATCCCCAAGAGCGAGATCGCTACCCCGGTGTCAACGAGCTCATCAAAGAACTCACCCCTTTGGAGATCATTTGGTCCCAAGAGTCTGAGAGGGCGTTGAATGAAGGGGCCTATCACCAAGGTGTTCAAAGAACCGCTCAAATCTTCGCCAAGAAGACATAAAAAAACCACTGCAAAGCACTTTGTGCTTGTACAGCGGTGTGAGCGTCAAGTTTGAATGCGTTTGCAAGCATTCAAACTCACTTCAATAGCTTTATCTTGCTTTGGGTTTGAAGCTTCTGGATGCTGCGGGCTTGCCAACTCTCACCACGGTAGGGCCATTTCTTGGTGCGCCGGCTTTAAAGTCACGACCTGCGTGAGCCCCAGCCTCTCTTTTAGGTTCACTAAAACCCCTAGGTCCTTGAGCATTGAAGTCACGTCCTCTAGCGCCTCCATTGGCATAGGCATCGTTTGAGCGACCAGCAAAACCGCCACCCGAATTGGAGTCACGCTCTCTTGAGACGCCAAAACCGCCACCTGAGTTGGAGTCACGCTCTCTTGAGCCTCCAAAACCGCCACCATAGCCACCTCCACCTCCTGCAGGTGCACCACGTCCACGACCTCTAGGGGCTTGGCGCTTATCGTCAAACCCTCTAGGACGCTCTGAGCGCTGTGAGGGCTCAAGTCCTGGGATCACCTCAGCTTTTAAGGGCTGCTTGGTGAAGGATTCGATATCAAAGATTTTTCGACGATCGCGAAATTCAGCAAACGTTACGGCCAAACCATCACGTCCGGCACGCCCAGTGCGTCCAATGCGATGCACATAGTCCTCGCTCTTCATGGGCAGACCATAATTGAAGACGTGGCTGATGCTTGGGACATCAAGACCGCGCGCGGCAACGTCAGTGGCGATTAGGAATTGAACCTGCCCATTTCTAAACGCCATCAAGCGTCGATTTCTCAAACCTTGGCTCAATGCACCGTGCAATGCCACAGCAGAAAAGCCAGACTGTTGCAAGTCAGTGGCCAGGCCATCACACTCAATTTGCGTGCTCGCAAAAACAATGGCTTGCTCAATGCTCGTGTCTCTTAACCAATGGTCCAGGAGTTTTCTTTTGTGCTGCGAGTGATCTGCCCAAAACATCACTTGCTTGATGTTGGTGTGTCTTTCTTGAGGCGAGTCAATTTGAATGCGCTGAGGTTGCCGCATCACACGCGAGGCCAAGGTTTGAATGCGAGGCGCAAAAGTTGCCGAGAACATCATCGTTTGATGACGCTCAATGGTCAACTGATTGATTTCAGCCAAGTCATCGGAAAAGCCCAAGTCAAGCATGCGGTCCGCTTCATCGACCACCAAAAACTGCACTTGCTCAAGTTTGATGTGCATGGAACGCTGAAGATCGATCAAACGCCCAGGGGTTGCAACAACCAAGTCTGCATTTTGCAACTTGGCAATCTGCATGGCATAGGGCATGCCACCGACAATATTGGCAACTCTCAAGCCTTTGCAATGCTTGACCAAATCAATGGCATCATGCGCGACTTGTTGGGCCAACTCGCGCGTAGGACAAAGAACCAAAGCACCTGGAGTCGCGGCCTTGAAATTTCTTGATTGAGTGGGGTCTTTGCGTTTTGGCTTTTTAGGTGGGGGCGCGCCCTCAGCAAGTGCTTTGGCTACAACCGCATCCCATTCACGGGCTTGCGCCAATATTTTTTCATTGGATTGATGCAAAAGAGTTTGTATCACGGGCAATAAGAAGGCGGCCGTTTTGCCGCTTCCCGTCTGACTTGAGACCATCAAATCGGTGTGAGAATTGTTCACCAAGTCTTTCATGGCCAAAGGAATGACCTTGATTTGAACGGCAGTCGGTTCGGTATAACCCAAATCATGGACCGCAGCGAGGAGTTCAGGTGCAAGGCCCAGAGCTTTAAAAGGGTTCGGGGCTTTAGGTGTGGCTTCAGCAGGTGAGACTTCAGTAGGTGCATTTTCAGTCACGTCTACTGGCACAACGGCCTCAAGGATCAAGGACTCAGACTCTGAAGATCCGCTGTGAAGGGCATCAGAGGTTCTATCGATTTCAAAGGAATCAGACATGTATATCCGCTCACATTGTGTGGCGGCTCCATCGAAGGTTGGTAACAACATCAACCTTCAAACAGAGATCTACGCTATAGAGACTTGGAAGGTTTTAAAACCCAAGCCAAGTACTTAACGATTTTGGTCAATCATGTGAGTGACCCAAGGTGTGAGGAAGATGCGCGAGTTCGCCATCTTGGGCGAACTCAAATATTATCTCACAGATTGGGGTTTTTACCAAGCCCTGGTTCGTTAAATTACCACACATGGTGGCATTGGAGGCTTATGCCGATAAATTAATGAAGTGCTCTCTGTAGTGAATCAGCTCATCAATCGACTCATGGACATCGGCCAAGGCGGTGTGCATTTGTTTCTTTTTAAATGAACTGTAAGCAGAGGGCTTCCATCGCCTGGCAAGCTCCTTTAAGGTGCTCACGTCCAAATTGCGATAGTGAAGCCAAGCTTCGAGTTTGGGCATGTATTTGACCAAGAAACGTCTGTCTTGGCTGATGGTATTGCCACACAAGGGAGAGCTCAATTTAGGCACATACTGTTTGATAAATGAGAGCAACTCTTCTTGCGCTTGTTCTTCCGTCAAAGTAGACGCTTTGACTTTTTCAATCAGGCCACTTCTTGCGTGTGTGCCTTTGTTCCAGGCATCCATGGCATTTAAAACCTCGTCGCTTTGATGAATCACCAACACCGGCCCCTCAACACGAGGGATCAAATCAGGGCCCGTCAGGATGACTGCAATTTCAAGAAGTTTTTCTTTTTCAGGGTCAAGGCCAGACATCTCGCAATCGATCCAAACCAAATTCATCTCAGACTTTGCAAGATGGCCAGGCGCCTCTTGCAAAGCTTGAGAAATGGGTGGCGAGGGGACCTTGTCGCTAGGTGAGGAGTTCAAACTTGAATTTTTCATAACCTACATTGTTACTCAAATGCATGGGAATTCAATAATTTGCCCTAAACTATTGGGTATGAATACATCATCCCTCATGACAAGCGCATTTGCCATTGCACTTTTAAGCTCTTTGGCCGTTAAGTACTGGCTCTTGAACCGTCAAAATAAGCATGTGAGCATCCATCGCCCATCAGTGCCTAGCGCATTTGCCAGCATTGTTTCTCTGCCTGACCATCAAAAGGCGGCCGATTACACGCTGGCGAAATCCAAAGTGGCCTTATGGGATTTGACCTTAGAGACTTTTTTGCTCTTGATTTGGACTTTATTGGGGGGACTGAACGCGCTCAATCAAATGCTATTGGGCCTCATGGGGCCAGGCTTGTGGCAAGAAGTGTCTCTGGTCCTCGCTTTCATTGCGATTGGGGCGCTCATTAATTTGCCCCTGTCTTGGTACCAAACCTTTGTCATTGAGAGCAAATTTGGCTTTAACAACAGCACCTTGAAGTTGTGGCTGTCGGACATGCTCAAAGCGATTTTGCTTGGTGCACTGATTGGCATTCCTTTGCTGAGTGTGATCTTATGGGTCATGCAACAAGGGGGCGCCTTTTGGTGGATTGGGGCATGGGGCATTTTGGTAGGCTTTCAATTGCTGATGATATGGATTGCGCCCAACTATTTGATGCCTTTGTTCAACAAGTTCACGCCACTAGAGGACGAGACGCTTAAAGAGAGAATTACCCAACTCATGGACCGCTCGGGGTTCAAGGCCAAGGGCTTTTTCGTCATGGATGGCTCCAAGAGAAGCGCCCATTCCAATGCTTTTTTCACTGGCATTGGCAGCAGCAAACGCGTGGTGTTTTTTGACACCTTGCTCAAACAATTGAGTGCCGATGAAATGGAGGCGGTCTTGGCCCATGAGTTGGGGCACTTCAAGCACAAGCACATCCTTAAGATGATGGCGATCAATTTTGCCACCACCCTTTTGGGCTTTGCAGCGCTGGGCTGGATCATGCAACAGACTTGGTTTTACACGGGGCTTGGCGTCATGCCCAATTTGGGCTTGAGTGATATGCCCAACAACAATGCTTTGGCCATTTTGTTGTTCACCATGGTTGTCCCTTTGGTGAGCTTTTTAGTCTCCCCCATCTCCAGCGCCCGGTCCAGGTCACAAGAGTTCGAGGCCGATGCATATGCCATGCAACAAGCCAATGCAACTGCGCTTAAGAGTGCCTTGCTGAAACTTTATCAAGACAACGCGTCCACCCTCACGCCAGACCCTTGGTTTGTGCGTTTTTACTACTCCCACCCCCCAGCCTCTGAGCGCTTGTCTCGAATGGGTGTATGAATCAACCTGGTCTTGTCGTTTCAGGGCATGGGCGCCATGTCCTGATAGAAACCGAATCGGGTGAGCGTATCTTGTGTCACCCCAGAGGAAAGAAAAACTTGGCCTTGGTTGGCGACCGAGTGGCGTGGTTGGCCAGCAAAGATGAAGGCACCATTGAGAAAATTCTACCCAGAAAAAATGAGTTCTACCGGCAAGATGAGTTGAGGACCAAATCATTTGCTGCAAACATCGATCAACTCCTGATCTTGATTGCCGCAGAGCCCGAGTTTTCAGAAGTTCAACTGAGCAAAGCCCTGATTGCAGCTCATGCAGCTCACATCAATGCCCTGATTGTGCTCAACAAAGCCGACTTGATCGAACCGTTTCAAGCCGCATGGAAACGCTTGGCTCCCTACGAAGAAATGAACTACGAGGTCCGCGCGATCTCCATCAAAGAAAACAAGGAAGCGTTTAAAGCATTATTGGCCAGCCTACAAAACAAGGTCACGCTTTTGCTCGGGCCTTCTGGTGTGGGCAAAAGCACCTTCATCAATACTGCCATTCCGCACACCAACCTATGGACGCAAGAGATCTCTCAAGCGCTCAATTCTGGCAAACACACCACCACCGCCACGACGCTTTATTGGGTAGACAGCCAAAGACACACGGCCTTGATTGACTCCCCAGGGTTTCAGTCCTTTGGTATTCACCAAATAGATCCCCATGCGCTTGGGCGTTATATGCCCGATATCCAAGCCCACTTAAGTGGGTGTAAGTTCTACAACTGCACGCACTTGCATGAGCCCCAATGCGCTGTGCAAGCGGCCGTCAAGCAAGGCCTCATCACCGCAAGCCGCTACCGGATATACCAACAACTTTTTGATGAACTGTCGCAACCCAAAGTTTATTAAGGCTCAGCTTTGGGGCGATCTGTATCAGCCCAAAAGGCGAGAAAGACTGAGCAAAGTCAGCAACACAAACCACATGACCACCGTGCGCCAGACCAGACCAATGACACTCCGAAGGTGCTGGGTCTGAACTTGTCGAAACACCGTCATCTCTTGCTCGGCCTCTCTGATGGCCGCCTCTTCTTTGGCCATGGGACTGGTAGGCACCAGGCCCAATCGGATGTTCAATGCACCCGATGTGGCACACAGCACCACGCCATCGTTGTCCTCGGGAGACAAGGCAGAATGGTTGCGCCAACACTCAATGGCGTCTTCAAAATTGCCCACCACTGCAAAGGACAAAGCGGTCACGCGCGCTGACAACCAATCCACCTTTGACCATGCAAGGCTTGCTGTGCGACTCAGACCCTCGCTGACAAATCCTTGGGATCCCTCACTGATGGACACATCATGGCGCCATACCTTTGAGAGCAGATGACTCAAGCGATAGATCACAGCACCTGCTGGGCCAAGACCAAAGGCTGCACCTATCGCAAACCAAAACAACACGCCAAAAACATGCCAATGGGCCGCCAAGACCGAATACTCAATGACCAAACTTGTGATTTCGTGTTTGTTCAATTGGCTCGTGTCAATGTGTTTCCATTGGGCCAATTTTTCTCTGGCAAGCGACTCATCCCCAGCTTCAAACGCATCTTTGATATCTGTGAAATGGTGACTGAATTGTCGAAACCCCAAGGTGGCATACAACACCAAAACGCACCACAGGCCCGCCAAGACCCAGCCTAAAAAAGTCCACAGCACCCAATAGACCGCAAGGACTGCCGCGGCGGGCAAGCCCACACACAAGAGCCAGATCAAAACCGTGTGTTTTTCATGGCCCGCATCCAATTGCTTGCTGATGAATTGGGCCCATTCACTTTGGGCGCGCAAGAGCCAATTGTCCTTCTTTAACGGGTAGACCTGTTCAAACAGCAAGGCGAACAAAAGTGATAAGAGCGTCATCGTTGCATCATAACGCGAGTGCAAATGATTTTAGAACATCAAGCACTCAAAAAAGTATAAAAGTTGCGAATCATAGACGCTGTTACACCCCAAATGAAATGCTCTTGTCCGTCGACTTGATAGGGCATGGAGTACCACTCACGAGTTTGCCCCTCATGATCTAGTCGGTGCTTTCGATGGTTCGAAGGATTCATTAGAAATGACATGGGTACTTCAAACACATGGGCCACCTCATTGGCATTGAAGTTGATCTCATGCATTGGATCAATCAACGCGACCACCGGGGTGATCCTAAAGGCCGTGCCAGTTTCTAAAACAGCCAGTCGACCTAAAATCTGAACATGTCTAGCATCCAGACCAACCTCCTCGTTGGCCTCTCGCAAAGCGGCGGCTTCAACCGATTCATCTTGCGGGTCGATTTTGCCCCCAGGAAAAGCGACTTGACCTGAATGGGTATGGAGATGGGCAGCTCTTTGCGTGAGCAGCAGCGTCACCTCGCGCCTGAGCACCAAACCCACCAAGACCGCAGCCTCCCTTTTGGGGTCCTCTAGGTTGGGGTCAAAATGTGTTTGAGGCGGAACGGGGTGAGAGGATTGAAATTTTTGAAGGATCGCGCTGGCCGAATACTCATGTGCTTTCAAGGCACGCAAATGATCATCCGTGCCTATGACGGGCACCTTCAAGGGATCAAACCCAGGGATTTTTGACAATACCATGGAAGTCGTCATCGCTTAGAGCTCGAAAAAAAAACCGCCCCCAACGAATTGAAAACGGCTTGATTTTTCAAGAGCTTGCGCTTTAAAGAAGTGCAAGTTTACGCAAGAACCGGGTCACTTTTGACTTCAAGCCTTTGCCGCTGCTGCTGCTGCTTGAGCGGCTTGAGCGGACTTGCTGACCAATTTTTCCTTGATACGTGCTGACTTGCCACTGCGATCACGCAAATAATACAGTTTGGCGCGTCTCACGTCACCACGGCGTTTGACCTCAATGCTTGCGATCAAGGGGCTGTAAGTTTGAAATGTTCTCTCTACACCTTCGCCAGATGAGATTTTACGAACGATAAAGCCACTGTTGAGTCCACGGTTGCGCTTGGCAATCACAACACCCTCATAGGCCTGAACACGTTTGCGAGTGCCCTCTACCACGTTCACGCTCACGATGACGGTGTCACCAGGAGAAAATACAGGGATTTTTTTCCCCAGACGAGCGATTTCTTCTTGCTCAAGTGTTTGAATTAAATTCATAGGGTCCTCTTAATCGATCTTGGATGCGCAACACGAAAGGCTTTCAATTTCAAATATGGCTTAATGAGTCCCAAAAACCAATCGAAATCTAAGCGGCCATCCAGAGGATCGGAACCCATGATTATACTTTTTTTTGAGGGTTTTTCAAAATGTCGCCGTGAATTGGACATTAAAACCAACACCTTTTGAGGATCAACCCCTTGAAAATGAGCGCCAAAATACTCAGCTCGATGCTTTAAACGGTGTTTTTAACAAATCCGGCCTCAATTCGCGAGTCAATTCAAGCCTTTTTTCTTGACGCCATTTTTCGATGTCTTGGTGGTGCCCGGATAAGAGCACATGGGGCACGGCATGCTCTCGCCACGTCTCTGGGCGGGTGTAATGAGGGCAATCCAGTAGTCCACCCAAGCTGGGTTGAAAACTGTCCATCTCGTGGCTTTTGTTGTCGTTCAATACATCGGGCTGCAAACGCGCGAGAGCGTCCATCAGAGCCAAGCAAGCCACCTCACCACCGGACAAGACAAAGTCACCTAAGCTCAGTTGACGAGACACAAAGTGGTCAATGAAGCGTTGGTCCAAGCCCTCGTAACGCCCGCAAATCAAAATCGCACCCTCTGAGGCTTCACTGAGCTCTTGGACATGTGCTTGCGCAAGTCTCTCACCCACTGGAGAAAACAAGATCACAGGCGCTTTGTTTTGTCCTAACTTGCCGCGATCGCCCTGAATGGCCTGAACGCAAAGTGCCAAAGGCTCGGCCATCATCACCATGCCTGGGCCGCCTCCAAACGGTCGATCGTCAACGCGTTTATAGGCCCCTTGAGCGTAATCTCTGGGGTTCCAAAATCGAAGATCGATGCGCCCCAATTCAAATGCACGTCGATTCACGCCAAGGCTCATAAAAGGCTTGAAGAGTTCTTCAAAGAGTGTGATGACATCTAAGCGCATATTTAGTGAGCTTCCATGGAGCTGCAATCAATGAAAAATCAATAATCGATTTGCCAATCCACCCAGATCTGACCTTGGTCGATTTTCACCTGGTCGATGTACTGAGCGACGAAGGGGATCATGCATTGGTCGGAGACTTTGACACCTTCCCTTTCAAGCACCAAAACCGTTTGAGGGCCCGTGCTCATCAAATCAGCCACTTTGCCCAAATGCTCGCTTGCTCGGTTGAATACCTCTAGACCTATGAGATCCACCCAGTAATACTCGTCCAAGGCTGGGGTTGGAAAGCTTTGACGTGAAATGAAGACGCTTGCGCCCTTTAAAAGCTCTGATGAATTGCGATCAACGCAGTCGTGCGCTCTCGCAACAATGAACTCACTGTGGACTTTGCATTCTTGGATTTTCAAAAGACAAGTGCCCTCAAACCTCTTGGCTGCGCGCTCAGAGGGTTGAAGGAACCAGCGTTTCGAAGAAAAAAGGGCCTCAGGCTCAGCGCTATAAGCTTGCACTTTGAACCAACCCTTGATACCCCAGGCATCTAAAATCCGCCCCACTTCAATGGCGTCCACTGGTAGCTCAGCGGGCTCGATGAAAGGGAGCATGAAAGAGAGAAATTAAACTGTTTTAGCGCCAGCTTGCTTGATCAAACGCTCTACGGTCGGTGAAGCTTGTGCACCCACGCTTCTCCAATGCGTCAAGCGGTCTTGAGCAATGCGAATACTCTCCTCAGCGCCTTTGGCAATGGGGTTATAAAAGCCAATGCGCTCAATAAAGCGACCATCACGACGCAAGCGTTTGTCAGCAACGACAATGTTAAAAAACGGACGGGCTTTGGAGCCGCCTCTAGCGAGTCGAATGACGACCATAATATATCCTTCGGGTGGTTGAGTTTTTCAACGTTGAGACACGCGACATGGCCACCCGGCCAGCGACACGCTGAAAACCAATGATTCTAACCTATTCAAGACGATGTTACAAATATTTCCCGCCACACTTGCACATATCGATGAAATCACGTCTATTTTTAAATACCACGTGCTCCATGGAAGTGGCAGTTTTTACCTTAACCCCCTGAGCAAAGAGCGAATGACCCAAAAGTGGGAACTGTTGCAAGAACACAAACATCCCTTCCTGGTGGGCTTGGACAGCGGCACTCAAAAGGTCATGGGTTATTGCTATGCAAGTGAGTTTAGGCCCCAAGAGGCCTTTTCATGGACCCTGGAAGATACCATCTACATTCACCCCGATCACCAAAGACAAGGCATTGGCAAAGCGCTTTTGCAAGCATTGATTAAAGATTGTCAGCAACTGGGTTTTGAGCAGTTGGTCGCGTTGATCGGGGACTCTCGCAACCATGGCTCCATTGGGCTGCACAGGTCCTTGGGGTTTGAGCATGGTGGAACCCTGAAAAAAGTGGGCCTCAAGCAAGAAAGCTGGTTGGATATTGTTTTGATGCAACTTGGACTTCAATCTATGGGGCGTTCAATTGAAGGTTGATGAAGTCCGACAAGGCGCAGGCCACTCAAGAGCGCGCTATGATCGAGCGTATGAAAAATAAAACCTTGGCCGCTTGGCTCGCATTTTTGGGCGCTCCATTTGGACTTCACCGCTTTTACCTTTTTGGTCGATTTGATCGCCTGGCTTGGCTCATTCTTGTTCCAACGGTCCTGGGGCTTTGGGGCTACCAAAGGGTGCAAGAGTTTGGGGTCGAGGATTATTTAAGTTGGTGGCTCTTTCCCATCTTTGGATTTACTTTTGCAAGTTGTGCGTTGAACGCCATTGTCTACGGCCTGATGAGCCCAGAAAATTGGAACGCGCGCTTTAACCCTCAACGCTCCAGCAATGACAAGGCAGGTCACACCTCATGGATGACCATCTTTGCCATCGTGTTGTCCCTGCTTGTGGGCGCAAGCGTGCTCTTGTCAAGCATTGTTTACAGCTTTCAGCGTTACTTTGAAGTCCAAATCGATGAGGCTCACAAAATATCAGGCCGCCAAGACTAAAGGCCAGCATCCCAATGCAGGGAACCGACTTTTTCGATCGATTGATTTTTCACCGCCTCAAGGTCTTGAAGGTTCACCAAACCTTCAGACACCTCTTGAAGGGGCCACAAAACAAAGGCCCTCTCGCGCCAACGCGGATGAGGAATTTGTAAATTTTTGCTCCCTATCTTGGCCAGACCAAAGAACAACAAATCCAAATCCAATGTTCTAGGTTGATGGTGATATGCCCTGACTCGACCTGCACTTGACTCAATGCCTTGCAACAGTGCCAACAAATCTGGCGCACTCAAGCGCGTCTTGACTTTGGCCACTGCATTCAAGTAATCAGGCCCCTCGGCCTCAAAGGCCTTGGACCGGTAAACACTTGAGACGCTTGAAACCGCACAATGTGAGTGAGCATTTACTTGCATCAATGCACCTTGAAAAGCAAGAATGGGATTCCCCAGATTGGCTCCCAATGCAATGAATGTGTCGATCATGTGTTTGATTTTTCCGCCATCATCCAAGGCGCTTTAAGTCGATGCAGGCGGCAAAGCAGCATCTGGGGCGGCATCCGATTTGGGTTTTCTTCTACGCCGGCGTTTTGCAGGTGCGCCCAATGAGGCCTGCAAAGGACCCATCTGCGCATGATCTTCAGGGACTTGGAGCTTGCTCTCATTGAGGGGGTGCACGACCCGTTTGACCACGGGCTTGGCCTTGGCCGCTTGAGACTGCGCCCTTTGATGTTCAAGCCTGAAAGCCTCCAACATCTGCACACGCTCCTCGGGCTCTGACAGACTAAAAGCCTCCCACCACTCTCCAAGCTCAGCATCAAGCTCCCCCGACTGCACCCTTAGACGCATGAAGTCAAAGGCAGCTCTAAATCTCGGTTGCTCAATGAGACTCAGCGGTGAAGAGCCCGTTCGTTTTTCAAAACGCGGCTGCAATGACCAAATTTCCCTCATGTCCGCGCCAAGTTTGCCGCGACCGGACACGTCGCCAATGTTCGTATTGAAGACTTCATCAATCGCATCTTGAAGAGCCGGGTACAAGGCTTGGCGCTGTTGCATGCGATCGTTCCATGCCTGCCTGACATCTGACCACAAAACGCTTGCCAACAAAAAACTTGAGGCCACGCTTTTTTGCTCACGAACACGCCGATCGGTGTCATCTAGCGCTTGACGTACAAAGGGCTCGCTGGATTTGCTCACAACCATGTCCATCAAGGGATAAACGCCGCTGGCCAATCCATGCAACTTCAACTGCTCAATGCTGGCCATGGCATGCCCAGTTTGCAACAACTTGAGCATTTCATCAAACATTCGACTCTGCGGCACGTCGGCCAAAAGTCCAATCATTTTCTTCAAGGGTGCTGCCGTTTTGCTCTCAAGCTTAAAGCCCAAGGCAGACAACTTGGCTGCAAAACGAATTGCTCGGATGATACGCACAGGATCCTCTGTGTAACGAGCGGCAGGCTCACCAATCATGCGAATGACCTTCTTTTTCGCATCTTGAATGCCCTTGTGATAATCCACCAGCTCCCCGGAGCTTGGGTCGTAGTACATGGCATTGATGGTGAAGTCACGCCTTGCCGCGTCTTCTTCTTGAGGCCCCCACACATTGTCGCGAAGCACCCGTCCACTTGCATCGACCGCATGGCTCACATGCGCCAAAGCGTGTTTGGAGGTTTTTTCGTTGCCAGACACTTTCTTTGCCTTGGAAGACTCCAAATGCGCTCGAAAGGTCGAGACCTCAATGACGTCGTGCTCTCGACCACGACCAAAAACAACGTGAACAATCCTAAAGCGCTTGCCAATGATGAACGCGCGTCGAAAGCAGGCCTTAACTTGCTCAGGGGTGGCGTTGGTGGCGACATCAAAATCTTTGGGCGCCAGACCCAAGAGCAAATCGCGAACCGCCCCTCCCACCACATAGGCTTCAAACCCCTTGTCTTGTAGAGCTGAGACCACCTGCAAGGCGCGCTCATCGAGCTCCTTGGGGTTGATGCCATGCACACTCGCAGCAATGCGTTTTTCTGTCCCAAAGTCAGGCCCCACTTTTGAAGGGTTCTTGCCCATCAGGCGATTCATAAAGTCTTTAATCATGCTTGTCCAAATAAATCCAAAATAGGCCATGCTTTTTCGATTGCCAGCGCTTTCAAGCGTTCATCTGGATTTGTTGCCACGGGGTGCTTGACCGACTTCATCAAAGGCAGATCATTGATGGAATCAGAATAAAAAGTGGTGTCCAGCTCACTCAAATGCAGCCCCTTGGCTTTAAGCCATTGTTCCACACGCTTGAGCTTTCCTTCCCCCAAAGAGGGAATGCCTTTGATTTCGCCCGTGATCCATCCAGTGGCATCGGTCTGAAGCTCTACGGCGATCAAATCCTCAATGCCAAAGCAGTCGGCTATGGGACGGGTCACCCATTCGTTGGTGGCCGTGACAATCATCAAATGATCTCCCCGCTCCCGGTGTGCGTTGACCAGATCCAAGGCTTGCGAAAGAATATGGGGTTGAATCACCTCTTGCATATAGCGCGTCCTGAGCGCCTGCGCTTTTTGTGGCCCCATCAACCGGGCAGCTTGGGTGGTGAAACGAACATACGCCGCAATGTCCAACTCTTCACGGCAATAGTCCTGGTAAAAAGCTTCATTGGTCTTTAAAAACTCTCCCGCATCTGTCACGCCCATCTCGGTGGTGAAGCGCCCCCATGATTGATCGGAGTCAATGGGAATCAATGTATGGTCTAAGTCAAAGAGAGCAAGGGAGTTGGATTTCACAGGGTGTTAAATAAAGAATTTTAAAAAAACGTTTGAACCAAAGAAGCCATCAAATATCTTTTAACATGTCTTTGATCAAGGGGATGGTGATGGGTCTTTGTGTTTCAAGAGCATAGCGATCAAGTTGTTCTAGCCATCCCACCAAATTGGAGAGGTCTCGGCTAAAGCGCGTCAACATGAAGTCTAGCACCTCCTCTCGCAGAGCAAGACCCCTTAAACTGGCTTGCTGGCTCAAGACCTCACGGCGCTCGTTCTCGCTCATCACCTTCAAGCCATAGACCAGCCCCCCACCAATGCGTGTTCTCAAGTCCTCTCTCAACACCAAATCCGCCGCGGGTCGATCCCCAGCAATCAATATCGCCCGGTGAAGTCCATCGCTTGGGGACAACGCGTTGACAAACCAGTTAAACACCACAGCTTCATAGGGCGGGCTTAACAAATGCACGTCGTCGACCACCATGAATTGCCAGCGGGGATCAAAATCCAATGCCTGAACCACCAGGCCCTCTTGGGGATTGAAATAAATGCCCTTTCGACCCGCTTGCAGGGCTTCCTTCATGACCGCTTGGAGCAAATGCGTTTTGCCACTGCCGTGCTCGCCCCAGATGTAAAAGGGCATGGAGTGCACGCGAGCGTCAAGCCTTGAAACCCAATCGCTTAAGACCTTGACAATGTCTTGATTGGGACCAGCGTAAAAATTCTTAAAACTAGGCCTCGGCATCACACCCAGATCCAACGCAGCTTGCTTCATCACTGGCTCTCACCGTGGTACAAATGACTTTCTTGGTACGCACGTTTGAACCATGCAAGCGCCACACTCAAGACAGCAGAGATGGGCAGCGCCAACATCACCCCCACAAAGCCAAAGACTTGACCCGCTGTCAGCAAGGCCAAGATCACGACAACAGGATGCAAACCAATTCTCTCGCCCACCAATTTAGGCGTTAAAAAGAAGCCCTCTATGACCTGACCCGTCCCAAAAACAATGGCCACCAAGCTCAAGGCATGCCCTGCTTCGAACTCAAGCAAGGAGGACATGAGTGCCAACAAGAGCCCAAACCCAATGCCAATGTAGGGAATAAATATGGCCAAACCCGTAAAAATTCCAATGGGCAAAGCCAAGCTCAAACCCCCTATTTTCAAAGCACAGGCATAAAAAATCGCCATGCAAATCATGACACTCAATTGCCCTCGAATGTATTGCCCCAAGAGGTGATCGACTTCGCCTAAAAACAATTGCACGTTCTTGGTTTGCTGAAGCGGAATCCACTCTTTGACTCGCTCAAGCATCAACCGCTGATCCAACAAGAAGTAAAACATCAGCAAGGGAATCAAGATGGCGTTGCCAACCACCGTCAACACCACACTTCCACCTATTTTCAAAGACGCCAATGCTTGTGTTAACACCTCCTCCCAAGAGGCATCAAAATACTTAAGCACCATCTCCTTTAGAGATTGGCTGTCAAAGCGCGCATCAACGCCCAAGGTATCAAGCATGGGCAGCAGCAACTCTTGCAGCTTGATCAAAGCCATGGGCAACTGATCGCGCAACTTGGGCAGCTCTTTGACGAAAATAGGCGCCAGTAAAAATAAAATGCAAAGCCCCAAAGTCAAAAACACAAGTTGAACCAAAATCACTGACAAAGCGCGCGTCGTCTTGTGACCCATCCAGCCCTGAAGTCGATCCACCCAAGGGCTTAGGAGGTAACTCAGCCCCAAGGCCATGACAAAGGGCATCAAAATGGGTTGCAAATGATGGATCACCAAGACCAAAACGAGCACCACGATGAGCGTGGCCGTGATGCGCTGCTGTGTTGGTGTCAAAATCATTGAGAAAAGTCTCCCCTCGAGGCTCTAGAATACTTGGATTCTATCGACACCATCCTTTAAATCCCATTCTGTTTACAAGTCACCCTTAAAAAAGAACCAAATTGACCATGACTTCTCCAATTACATACAAATCAGCTGGCGTAGACATCGAAGCGGGAGACGCCCTGGTCGAGCGCATCAAACCCTTTGCCAAGCGCACAATGCGACCGGGTGTATTGGCTGGCATCGGTGGATTTGGGGCGATGTTTGAAATACCCAGCGGCTACAAGCAACCGGTTTTGGTCAGTGGTACCGATGGCGTGGGTACCAAACTCAGACTGGCCATTGAATGGAATATGCACGACACCGTGGGCATTGATTTGGTGGCAATGAGCGTGAACGATGTGCTGGTGCAAGGCGCTGAACCGCTTTACTTTTTGGATTACTTCGCCTGCGGCCATTTGGACGTTGACACCGCAGCCACGGTCATCCAAGGTATCGCCAAAGGGTGTGAACTCTCGGGCTGTGCGCTCATTGGCGGCGAGACGGCGGAGATGCCGGACATGTACCCCAAGGGCGACTACGATTTGGCGGGATTTGCGGTCGGGGTGGTTGAAAAATCCAAGATTTTACATGGGCAAAACATCCAAAGTGGCGATGTGGTCTTGGGTCTGGCCTCCAGTGGCGTGCATTCAAACGGTTACTCTTTGGTGAGAAAACTCATCAAGCATTCGCTTGAAAGCCAAGGCGCTTGTCCCATGACCTTGGATGGCAAACCTTTTAAAGAGGCCTTCATGGAGCCCACAAGACTCTACGTCAAAGCCATTTTGCAAGCCCTTGATCTTCACCCCATCAAAGCCTTGGCACATATCACGGGTGGAGGATTGATAGAGAATTTGCCCCGGGTCTTGCCCGATCACTTAGGCGCACAACTGCATCGCAAGCATTGGCCAAGAACGGAGCTCTTTACTTGGCTTCAAAGCACCGCTGGCATTGATGACGTGGAGATGAACCGCACCTTCAATGATGGCATTGGCATGGCGCTTGTGATCGATGAACAAAACGCATCCTCAGTGCAAAAGACTCTAGAGACTTTGGGCGAGGAGGTTTTTAGGATTGGTCACATTTTGCCCCATCAAGATGGAGATCGCGTGGTATTGATTTGATGCGTTCAATTTGAACGCATGATTTTTTCTTTGAGAAAACCCTTGTCAGCAACTCAATTGATCATGGGCTGAGTTTTAAAATTTCGATCCTTTTTTTGACCTGACCCTCTCTCAAGGGATCGTTTTGGTTTTTATAGATTTCCAATAAGTTTCCAAGCATCCGAGACAAAATATCTCGCTCCCTGGCGCTCTTTAGATAATGCCGCAAGATCTTGTCTGCGCTTTGCCCCCAATGCGGCCCGTGTGGGCTTTGATCTTGCTCAGCACTTTCTCTCAAAGCATCGACTGCTTCAATCGCATGCGAAGGCAAACCCGGCAAACCGTTCAAGATCTCTAGCAAATCCTCTTTGGACAAAGATTTCCCGGTGAACGGATCAATGATCACTTGGCCCTCATGGGGAAAACTCATTTGAACTTTGATTAAAAAGTGACCTGGGAAATTGACCCCACTGGCATTCAATCCTATGCCCGTTGCGACCTCCAACCAAATGACGGCCAAGCTGATCGGTATGCCCTGTCGGGTCTTGAGCACTTGAGAGATAAAACTGTTCTCAGGATCATAGTAATTATTGACATTGCCTCTAAAACCCAATTCATCGAAAAACAAATGATTCAAGATTCTTAGGCGATGTATGGGACTCGAGTCCGCAGGAATGCGCCTCTTGAGTCTGGCCAACAAGTGATCGACCTCTCCCAACACGTGCTGCGCATCCAACTCCGGATACTCATCTTGAGCCAAGCTCACCGCCGCTTCCAAGAGCGGAAAGTGCTCATCGCTTTGAACCAGAGCGCCAAAGTAAGAAAGAGGGGATGGAATTTCTAGCTTAAAGTTCATTCGAAGATTTTAAGTTTTTAGGCGTCAACAGTGTCTTTGCGCGAAATCCAAGAAGCCATAAAGTCCCCAAATAAATCCCGCCCCCCGTCAAAAGCACCAACCCAATGGCGACCAAGCGCCAAAGTGCTTGTTCTCGCATCTCTATCCAGTTCCATTGTCCATTGGCCCAATGCAAAAACACGCCCATCAAGAAAGCGGAGATGGCGCCTTGACAAATAAGCCTAGGCCATCCAGGCTCAGGCGTGTACCTGCCCGACCTCTTAAGAAAGAACCAAAGCAATGCGGCATTGATCATGGCCCCTATCCCAATCGACAAAGCCAATCCCGCATGGGCAAATAGGGGCACCCACAACACATTCATCAGTTGCGTCAGCAACAAAACACCAATGGCAATGCGCACCGGAGTTTGCGTGTCTTCAGAGGCATAAAAGCCAGGCGCTAGCACCTTGATGGCCACCAACCCCATCAAGCCCAAACCATACCCCATGAGTGCCAACCTGGTTTGCTCAACGTCATTGGGATTGAAGGCCCCGTAATGAAACAATACACTCACCAAAGGCGTGGAAAACAAGAGCAGCGCCAAGGAGCAGGGCAAGGCCAACACAAACACCCACCTCAAGCCCCAATCCAAGAGAGCCGAATACTGTGCCATGTCTTGACTGGCCTTGGCCTGCGAGAGTTGCGGGGTCAACACCACGCCCAACGCAACGCCCAAAAGCGCGGTTGGAAACTCCATCAACCGATCCGCATAACTGAGCCAACTGACACTGCCCACTGTCATGTGTGAAGCTATCTGCGTGTTGATCAAAAGCGACAACTGCGCCACACTCACCCCCAACAGTGAAGGGCCCATCAAGCGTAAAATCTTTTGAGTACTGGCAGCTTGCCACGCCGTGCCGAAAGAGCGCCATAAACCACCCGGCAAGCGCCAAACATGGGGCAACAAACCCAGGCGTCTCAACGCCCAAATCTGGGCTGTCAATTGAAGCACGCCACCCACCATGACCCCCAAAACCAAGGCATAAATACTTGGGAAACCCATGCGATCAAACCAAGGCGCGCCGAGGTACGCAAAGAAGATCATTGAAAGATTGAGCAACACGGGGGTCGCGGCGGGCACAGCGAATTTTCTCCAAGTATTGAGCACCCCAGCAGCCAAAGCCACCAAGGACATGAAGGCAATATAGGGAAACATAAAACGCGTCATCTGGATGGCCAAATCCATGGTCTGGGCATTTTGTTGCAGACCACTGGCCATGATCCAAACCAACACGGGTGCCGCTAGCACGCCGAGCAAACTCGTCGCCAAAAGAACAACCATCAAAACCAAGGCCACCTGTGAAATCAGTTGTTTGGTCTCTTCTTGTCCTTTTTCAGTCAATGTGGCCGCCAAAACAGGCACGAAAGCTTGACTAAAAGCGCCTTCGGCAAACAACCGCCGGAATAAATTAGGAATACGAAAGGCCACATTAAATGCGTCCGTCAAGGCACTCGCACCAAAAATAGAGGCCATGAGTAGCTCTCGCAACATGCCGGTGATGCGAGACAGGAGTGTCAACAAAGAGACAATTGAAGCGGATTTAAATAGACTCACGGCCCAAGTGTAGCGCTCGAAGGCTTTTCTCGCTGATGGATATTTGTTACAATGTTGGGCTTTGCTGACATCATCCACAGACACATAAAGGATATTATCAATGGCTTCTGCTAAACCCAAGAAAAAAAACCCGCGCTTGGCATCCGGTCGCAAGCGCGCGCGTCAAGACGTGAAGCTCAATGCAGCGAACACGTCTTTGCGCTCCAAGTACCGTACCGCAGTTAAAAATGTCGAAAAGGCAGTTTTAGCCGGTGACAAAACCAAGGCAAGCGAACTCTTTGCCACCATGCAAGCAGTGGTTGACACCATTGCGGACAAAGGCATTTTTCATAAAAACAAGGCTGCTCGCGACAAGAGCCGCTTATCGACCAAAGTCAAGGCTTTGGCACTCGCCGCCTGAAATTTTTCAGGCACCCGCCCGGTCTAAGCATTTAGACTGCCGTTTGACGGGGTGCGCTGTCAGCAAAGCAAAAAAAGCAAAATCACCGCTCAATGAGCGGTTTTTTTGTGCCTCCATCTTTGGCCTCTGTCGTGCCATGGGCCAAAAAATCAGACTTTAGGCTACAAGCCTCTAGCACTTGCAAATCATTGTCTTTGGCAAAGTTCATGACGAAATCCCAAGCCATGGGCTCGGCCGCCTTCAATTGCGAATTGACCACCACGCATTTAAAGCCATTCAATGAATTGGGAACACACCAAGGTGAGTAACTTAAATGACTCCCTGGCGTTGGACCCCCGGGTCGAAATGAGCTCATCACACCGGCCAAGCGCTCCGCCCAATCACTGGGCCTAAACCCTTTTCCATCGGAAGTCACGCCAACGATGAACAACTCCTGGGCATCTTGTAAAATCATGATCTGTTAGATCGATGTGAAGGGGTTAAAAATCCGATAGTACCAAGTTGTTGCATTGCACAAACATTGTAACTGAGCATTCATTGCAAGCTCATATAGCCCTCATTCTAGGGCTGAAGCTTTTTTTTCTAGCTTGCCGAGCATAGACCGAGCAAATGTTTGTTTCATCTTGGCAAAGGATTGGCAAAAAGTTCTCTCCTGGGGCTTAAAAAAAGACATCTTAAGTTGGGGCTTGCACCTAAAATAGCTTCTTTATTGACTCCAAAATCATTGGCAATCGCCCTTTTGTTATGACCTCTGTTGCAAATACATCTCTTCATTCAGAAACACCTGTTCCGCAGTCTGCGCATGTGATGAACACGTATGGCCGACTGCCCGTGAGTTTTACGCATGGGGTCGGCCTTCAATTGTGGGACACCAATGGCAAAAGGTATCTGGATGCATTGGCGGGCATTGCTGTCAACACTTTAGGTCACGCACACCCTAAATTGGTGCCAGCTTTGCAAGACCAAATTGCAAAAATGATCCATTGCTGCAACTACTACCATGTTCAAGAACAAGAAACGTTGGCCCAACAACTCACTGAATTGTCTGGACTTAGCAATGTGTTTTTCTGCTCCACGGGTCTAGAGGCGAATGAAGCTGCCATCAAATTGGCCAGAAAATTTGGCCACGACAAAGGCATCTCTCGCCCAGAAATCGTGGTTTACGAAAAAGCCTTTCATGGCCGCTCTATCGCAACTTTGAGCGCCACTGGAAATGAGAAGATTCAAGTTGGATTTGGTCCTTTGGTAGAAGGTTTCATTCGCGTTCCCGTCAACGATGAACAAGCCCTCATCAAAGCCACCCAAAACAACCCCAATGTGGTTGCTGTTTTCATGGAGGCCATCCAAGGCGAAGGTGGCATCAACAGCATGCACATGGATTACCTGCGAAAGGTAAGGGACCTTTGCGACCAACACGACTGGTTGCTGATGATCGATGAAGTGCAATGCGGCATGGGTCGAACTGGCAAATGGTTTGCGCACCAGTGGGCCGGTATCAAGCCCGATGTCATGCCTTTGGCCAAAGGCCTAGGTTCTGGTGTTCCGATTGGCGCCATTGTGGCTGGAGCCAAAGCCGCTCCAGTTCTTCAACAAGGCAACCATGGCTCCACCTTTGGAGGCAACCCACTGGCCATGAGAGCGGGCATAGAGACCATTCGCATCATGCAAGAGGATCACTTGATTGAAAACGCCAGCAAAATGGGGGATTACTTGAGTACACAACTCCTGGCCTCGCTTGGTGGACTGACTGGATTTAAAGAAGTCAGGGGAAAGGGTCTCATGATCGGCATCGAGTTGGACCGCCCCTGCTCGGCCATCATGCAATTGGCACTGGAGGCGGGTCTGCTTTTGAGTGTGACCGCGGACAACGTGATTCGCTTGGTGCCTGCTTTGATCATCGACCAAAAAGAATGTGACGAAATTGTCTCCCTGTTGAGCCCAGTGGTTCGCTCCTTTCTTTCGAAAAAATGAAACACTACCTGCAGTTCTCTGACCTCACTCTAGAAGAATACGAGTATATTTTTCAACGCACGGTCTACATCAAGCACAAGTTCAAAACCTACCAAAAACACCGCACCTTGGTAGACCGGACATTGGCCATGATTTTTGAAAAAGCCTCTACTAGAACACGGGTGAGCTTTGAGGCTGGCATGTACCAAATGGGTGGGTCGGTTGTCAACCTCACCTCAGGCGACAGTCAGTTGGGACGTTCAGAGCCCATTGAAGACAGCGCCAAAGTCATCTCCCGCATGGTGGATTTGGTGATGATTCGCACATTTGGACAAGACAAGCTCACCGCTTTTGCCAACAACTCTCGCGTACCTGTGATCAATGGCTTGACCAATGAATTCCATCCTTGTCAAATTTTAGCCGACTTGTTTACATTCTTTGAGCACCGCAACTTTGGCAAGTCTCCACTTGAAAGCTTCAAGGGCATTGTGGTCGCGTGGGTTGGAGATGGCAACAACATGGCCAACAGTTGGCTGCAAGCGGCTGATTTGTTGGACTTTACAGTTCACGTGAGTACGCCCAGTGGCTATGAAGTGAATCCTAGCATTTCTGGCTTAAAGTCTGCAAAAAGCTTTAAAGTGTTTAAAGATCCTCGCGAGGCTTGCAAAGGCGCTGACTTGGTCACCACCGACGTTTGGACCAGCATGGGGTATGAGTCAGAGAACGCCAAACGTCAAGAGGCCTTTGCCGATTGGTGCGTGAGCCAAGACATGATGGCTTTGGCCAAACAAAATGCACTCTTTATGCACTGCTTGCCCGCTCACCGAGGGGAGGAAGTGAGCGCAGAGGTCATTGACGGCCCACAGTCTGTGGTTTGGGATGAAGCGGAAAACCGAATGCATGTCCAAAAAGCCTTGATGGAGTACTTGTTGTTGGGCCGTCAAGCAAACGCGAGCTGAACATCGCATAGCGTTTCATGGATACCCTTGACTGCCAACAGTGTGGCGCTTGCTGTGCAAGCTTTAGAGTGGATTTCTCAAAGAATGAACTTCAATCTCATGGTGGTCAAACACCCGATGGTTTGGCTGAAGTTTTGAGCGAGCAACTTTGCCGCATGCGCGGCACCGATTACGCCACCCCAAGGTGCGCAGCCTTGTATGGCAAAGTCGGGGGCGATATTCAATGCGCCATTTATGAGTACAGGCCCGCTCCTTGCAGGGAGTTTGAAGCGGGTTCAGATGCTTGCTTGCAAGCAAGGCATCGACACCATCTCCAATAATACCCATGGGGCGCTGAGCATTTGGGCGCATACGCTAGCAGCAAAGGCTTTAGCGGTATCCGTACAACCAAGGCATGTCCAAGAGTCGCTCGCCAAACAATGAAAGTCCCAGATTCCTTAATCCTGAGAGCATGCCTCGAGCGTGAAAGACAGAGGCATTGAGTCTGGCTCGTTTTTGCACTTGAGCGTTTCTGAGCCACCGGCTTTGTGCATACCGCTCTAAGCGAAGCGTCTCGTCTTGCTCAACATGGGACCAATGTTGGGCCAAGAGGGCAGCATCCTCAATGGACATGCCGGCACCTTGCGCCAAAAAAGGCAACATCGGATGCGCGGCATCACCCAACAACGCAACCCGACCCTTGGCCATTTGATGAGCACCTTGCAAAGGATTTGCGTCAAAGAGCCTCCAAGGACTCCACTCACCCACAGCCCTAAAGAGGTCTTGTAAATCGCTGTGAGCGCCCCTTAACGCCAGTCTGAAATGCTGACGCGACAACTCCAAAGGAATGTGTTCAAGCCAAGTTTGCTGCAATGGAGTTTGCAAAGTGTCTTGGAGGTGTGCATCATCAATGGGCGCTTCAATCAAGGCGACGATGTTGAGCCACTCGCCACTTCGTATGGGATAGTGAACCCAATGCATTTGAGGACCGCAATGGACCTGCACACAACTTTGCCTCAATTTCAAAGGCAACAACTTTTGTGCAATGGTGGTCCGGTAAGCAAGGTGGGGGGTGGCATGAATATGTCGAAGGGGCCAATGCAGTCGCCTGACATCACTGGAGACACCATCTGCACCAATGAGTGCTTTGGCCTGCAGGTTTTGAGGTGTCGAGGACTCTCTCTCAAAAGAGAACCGCGTCTTGCTAGAACCTGAATTCTGATCTTGCATTTGGACTTGAATTTGGACAGATTGCTCTGTGCTTTTCAAATCTCTTAAGGACGCACCCATACACAAATGGGTCTGCCCAATGGCCTGCATGCGCTCATACAAAATGGCTTGAAGGTCTGCGCGGTGAATGGTCGCATAAGGTGCGCCGTAGCGAGCTTTAAAACTCTCGCCTAAACTTAACCTCGCCAACGCGTTTTGTTGATCCAAACGAAAAACTTCGATGTGACTAGGCCATGCGGCATAGGTTTCAAGCGCCTTGGACAAACCCCAACTTTGCAGCAGTCGAGTTGAGTTCGGTCCCAACTGAATACCTGCTCCGACTTCGCCAAAGACTTCGCGTCTCTCAAGCAAGGTGGTCTGCTGGCCCTTGAGTCCCATGGCAATGCTTGCGCTCAAGCCACCCATCCCCGCACCTGCAATCACCACATCCATGGACATTGATTTCCTTTTTTTATAAAGACAAACGCTTGATCAGCGTCACGGTTTTCAATACTTAGAAACCATGGGCAAGGGCATGCTGCTCGATTTTTGCATACCATAGATTTTTTTGCGACTCTTGCATGAAGCTTGCTTCAAATGAGCATTTGGCAAACGCAATTGCATCAGAAGCTTTCAATTGAAGCGCTTGGAAGGTGTGCAAATAATTGTCATTGATGTAGCCACCAAAGTAAGCCGGGTCGTCTGAGTTGATGGTCACACACAGCCCCAAATCCAGCAGTCGCTTGATCGGATGCAAGCTCAAATCATCATAAACACAGAGCTTAAGGTTGGACAAGGGACAAACAGTCAACGGAATTCTTTCTTTGGCCAAGCGTGCAATCAAGCTTTGATCGTGAATGGCTTGAACACCGTGATCGATTCGCAAGACCTTCAATTGATCCAGGACACTCCAAATGTAAGCGGGCGGGCCTTCTTCGCCAGCATGGGCCACGGCTTTAAGCCCAAGTTTGCGCGCCCTTGCAAACACATCGGTAAACTTTTCCGGAGGATGTCCAACTTCACTCGAGTCCAGGCCCACACCAATGAGATGCTCTAAATAGGGCTCAGCCGCCTTCAAAGTCTCTAAAGCACTGTCTTGACTCAAGTGACGCAAAAAGCACATGATCAACTTGGATTCAATCCCTAAATAGGTTGCCCCATCTTGAGTGGCTCGAACCAAGCCTTGAATCACCGTTTGAATGGGTATGCCACGCTCGGTGTGAGTTTGAGGATCAAAGAAAATCTCCGCATACACCACGCCGTCACCCACTGCTTTTTGCAAATAAGCGTAGGCCATGTCGTAGAAGTCTTCTTCTTTCAACAAGACGCTTGCACCGGCGTAGTAAATATCCAAGAAGCTTTGTAAATCTTTGAAGGCATAGGCGTTTTTGAGCGACGCCACATCATCAAATGGCAAGTTCACCTGATTTCTTTTGGCCAATTCAAAAATCAACTCAGGCTCTAAAGAACCCTCGATATGAATGTGCAACTCGGCCTTGGGCATCTGGGTGATCAAGCGCTGCAATGCTGGGCTCAAGGTATTTGAAATAGCAGACATCGTGCACCTCAATTAAGAAAAAATAAATACACTCAAAGAATCAAGATCGCGCGAAAATCATTGACATTGGTAAAGGTTGGACCGGTCACGATCAAGCCTCCAATCGCTTGAAAAAAACCATATGCATCGTGTCGATGTAAAAAATCATCCGCCTTTAATCCTTGCTCTTGGGCCATTGAAAGGGTCAAAGGCCCGACCCATGCACCGGCATTGTCCTCGACGCCATCAATGCCATCCGTATCGGCCGCAAGGGCCCAAATGTCACTGGCTCCCTTGAGCGCTTTGGCCAAACTTAAACAAAACTCACTGGCTCGGCCTCCGCGTCCAAAGACCGTGCCAGACTCTGGCAAGAGCGTGACCGTCGTCTCTCCACCACTGAGCAAGACACAAGGCTTCACAAAAGGCCCCAAACCTTTTGAACACGCTTTGGCCAACGCAGCATGCACCAAAGCCACATCCTTGGATTCACCTTCGATTTCATCGGACAAGATGTAAGCACGCAAGCCCTGTGACTGCGCCCATTGGGCTGCCGCTTCCAAAGAGGCTCGGGGAGTGGCAATGATGTGCAACTCTTGTTTTGAAAGATCCATTTGACCAACCTTTGGGGTCTCAAGCATTTGTTGCTCAAGAGCCGCGATGATCGCTGGGGGGATTTTTATTTGGTATTTTTCAATCACTTCAAGTGCTTGTGCACAGGTGCTTTCATCAGCGACAGTGGGGCCACTTGCAATGGTTGCGGGGTCATCGCCTGGCACATCACTGATGCACAGGCTCAGCAACTTCGCTGCAGAGCAAGCTTGTGCAAGTCGCCCGCCTTTGATGCCTGAGAGGTGCTTGCGCACACAATTGATCTCCCAAATATTGGCACCACTGCTCAATAGACTTTGATTGATGGATTGCTTCTCTGACAAACTCAAGCCCTCCACTGGAAGCATGAGCAGTGAGGACCCACCCCCTGAAATCAGGGCAATCACCAAGTCATCTTTGGTAAGACTGCGCGTCAACGCAAGCATTTTTTGGGCGGCCAAAACACTTTGCGCGTCTGGTACGGGGTGAGCAGCTTGCATGATTTCAATGCGGTTGTTCACACCTTCTTGCTCTTTGGGGACGTGGCCATAGCGGGTGACAACCAAACCACTTAATTCACACCCCACAGGCCAATGCTTTTGTAGCGCAAGGGCCATGGAAGCCGCCGCCTTACCCGCCCCCAAAACCAAGGTTCGACCGACTGGGGGCTTGGGTAAATAATGCAAGAGATTGCGCTCAGGCAAAGCTCTCTCAATCGCTTTATCCAAAAGCGTGGTCAATGTGTGCAAAGGATCTTGCAAAAGAGGAGTTGACATCGATCGGTTAGAAAAAAACAGTTCTTAATTTGGATGAGGTTTGCACGTCAAAAAAATATTGAAAACTTTTAAAGCCTTGAAACCCATGATAAGCTCTGAGCTAAAAGAATCCAATTGTTTTTTTGACTCCACATGAGTTTAATCTCAAAATCCATTCTCCAACAACGCCATGTCTCAAATACTTATCCATCAGGCCCATTGCATCAGCACCCAAGACCATCAAGATCGTGAACTTAGGGGTGCAAGCATTCTGATTGAAGATGGGCTCATCAAAGAGGTGTTTGAAGCAAAACAATTTGAAGAAAAAGGTCAGCATCTTTTGAGCAAGGTCGATCAAGTCATTGAGGCCAAGAATCATCTGGTGATACCAGGCATGGTCAATTGTCATCATCACATGGTGCAGTCTCTCACCCGAGCTTATTTACCCGTTCAAAATGCAGAGCTTTTCTCTTGGCTTAGAGGCTTGTATCCCATTTGGGCCAACCTTCGCCCAGAGATGGTTCAAGTCGCCTCCAAAGTTGCAATGGCAGAGCTGCTCATGAGTGGCTGCACCACGAGCAGTGATCACCTGTATATCTACCCCAATGGGGTTAATCTAGAAGACAGCATTGAAGCGGCCAAAGCAACTGGCATTCGCTTCACAGCCACTCGCGGCAGCATGAGTGTGGGTCAGTCCAAGGGTGGCTTGCCACCAGACCGGGTGGTCGAGAGTGAAGAGTTCATATTGAAAGAAACGCAACGCCTGATTGAAAAATGGCATGATGCTCGCCATGGATCCATGTTAAACATCTCTGTGGCCCCATGCTCCCCCTTCACAGTGAGTGAGTCCTTGATGGAACAATCTGCCAAGCTTGCTCGCGCCTTTGGAGTCAGACTGCATACCCATTTGGCGGAAAACGATCACGACATTGCTTACACCAAAGAAAAGTTCAATTGCACTCCAACTCAATATGTTGAGCGCTTGGGCTGGGTGGGAGAGGATGTGTGGCATGCGCATTGCGTCAAAATTGATGCGCAAGGAATCGATCTATTTGCCAAAACAAGAACCTCTATTGCTCATTGCCCCTGCTACAATATGCGGCTGGCCAGTGGCATATTGCCCCTTAGAAAAATTCTCAATGCCAATGTAAACGTTGGATTGGGCGTGGACGGCAGCGCCAGCAACGATGGTGCTCACATGCTCGCAGAGGCCAGGCAGGCGATGCTGCTCGCAAGAGTTGCCAAGTCGCTGGAGCCCTTTGGGTGTGACACGGGTCCCCAAGAGATGACGGCAAGAGATGCTTTAAAAGTTGCGACGCGTGGAGGTGCCAAATCTCTGGGCCGGCAAGACATTGGGCAAATTTCACCTGGATTTTGCGCAGACCTCGCTCTTTACAGAACGGACACCTTGCCCATGGCTGGCGGCTCTGTTCACGACCCGGTTGGCGCATTGATGCTGTGCTCGAGTCAATTGACAGACTACACCATTGTCAATGGACGTGTTCTTGTAGACAAGGGAGAATTCAAGCCCTTTGATCTTGAACCCACTGTCCGTCGGCACAATGAATTGGCCTTGGAGTTGACGACTTTGTAAAACCCTCGTTTTAAGACGCGACCCACCATGGGTCTTGGTCGAGTTCGCTCAAGGCGTCGTGGGGGCTCCAGCGTCGAACCAGCGTTTAATGAGTTCGCGCTCCTGATCAGTGATTTGAGTCGAATTGTTCATGGGCATTTGCCGAAGAACAACGGATTGTTGGTAGATGTTTTGTGCATTGATCTTCACCTCCTGAGGTGAATCAAATCGTAAATTCTTCATCTGAACAGCAGCTCCATGGCAGGCATAACAACGCTGCTCAAATATTTTTTGTACTTGTAGGTAACCCACAGGGCTTGTATCAGCAAACTTTTGCGTGATCGGTGTTGATTCGGGCTTTAACGCAATGATGACACCAACAATGACGACAACACCAATCAAAGCAAATGGCAAAGGATTGCTGGCTTTGTTTTGATGGTACGCATGCCTTTGCACAAAGAACTGCCGAATCAAAGCACCTGCCAACATCATGGCAACGAGGGTGACCCAGGGGTGAGCATACGCATACAAAAAACTGTAATGGTTGCTGAGCATCGCAAACAACACTGGAAGCGTGAAGTAGGTGTTGTGCACACTTCTTTGCTTGCCACGCTTACCATGCATGGCCAACTCAGCAGCCGGTAACTTTTGACCCGTGGTCATGGCCCCCACCACTTTTCGTTGACCTGGGATGATCCAAAAGAACACATTGGCGCTCATGGAGGTAGCCATCATGGCGCCAACCAGCAAAAAAGCCGCTCGCCCAGCAAACCAATGACAAGCCAGCCAAGACGCAAATGCGATCACTACAAACATGATCAATCCAACACCGAGCTCTCCATTTTCTCTAAATCCAACCCACTGACTCACACGGTCGTATATCACCCAAAACACCAACAAAAAAGACAAGGCCACCAACACGGCTTGAGTGGGCGTCCAATCCATCAAAGACTTGTCGATCAAGTAAGCGCTTGCATTGAACAAATACAGCAATGTAAACAATGCAAAACCACTCAACCACGTTGTGTAGCTCTCCCAAAAGAACCAATGAAGCTTGGTGTGAATTTTCTTGGGGGCCACCATGTATTTCTGTGGATTGTAAAAACCTCCCCCATGCACAGCCCATAGCGCACCGTCCACGCCCTTTTCCAATAGATCGGGTGAATTGGGTTTGACCAAATTGCTGTCTAAAAAAACGAAATAAAATGAAGATCCCACCCAAGCGATCGCAGTGATCACATGAATCCAGCGCAGCAGCAAATTGGCCCACTCAAGGTAGTACGGATCAATCAATTCAAATTCCCCAAATCAAATTTATAGTTTATGTTGTGCAAGTGCAAATTGCTCTTCATTCATCAACAATTGCGCCACGACCGAAACTGCAATGATCTCAGGCTCCTTTGCACGCAAACCCGCAATCCCTATGGGACACTGCACCCCTAAAAAATCAGACTCCTCAAAGCCCTTCTGAGACAAACGACTCTTGAATGTCGCCCATTTGGTTTGACTACCAATCAAGCCAATGCTTTTGAGATCGCGATGAGCACGATGTCGAATCAAGCATTGTTGCAATACATCTAAATCTTCGGCATGACTGAAACTCATGATCAATACGTGTGAGTTTGCTTTGATGTCCTGAACAGCCATTTGAACCGGTTCAGAATGTTCAATCTGTATATTCATAGCGGCAACCGTGGGAAATATCGCCTCTCTTGAATCAATCCACGTGACCTGCCAAGACTGTTTCTCCATCAATGCCACAATGGCTTGCCCAACATGCCCTGCACCAAACAGGGCCAAACTGGGTTCTGGCGTTTGCAACCTTTTTGAGAGACTTGAAAGATTTGAAACGTCCACACGCTCAAATGCCAAATGCACCACGCCACCACAACACTGACCCAAGGAGGGGCCAAGGGGGTACCTTTTGATCTTCGGCTCGGCCAAAGCCTCTGAACTGTCCAATAAGCTCCTCGCTTCTTGGATCGCTTGAAACTCAAGTTGACCACCACCCAAGGTATTGATCAACTGAGAAGGCAATACAGCCATCCAAGCGCCCTCGTCCCTGGGAACGGACCCTTGAGCTTGGGTAACCGTCACCAAAACCGCTTGCTCGCCATCTCCCAGGGCGCGCAAGAGATGCTGCATTGGCCTTAACACCAGAGTGCCAGTTGAGGGGTCAGCACAGTTCAAGCCTTTTGCTTCAAGCCTTCACAAGCCATCAAGATTCTTTCAGGCGTCGCAGGCGCATCCATTTGCAATCTTTTCTTGTGATGTGCGCTGGCGCTCACCGCATGCCGCAATGCAAAGAAGGTCGACAGTGCCAACATCAAAGGCGGCTCACCCACAGCCTTGCTGTAAAAAGGAGTCGGCTTGACGTTGCTGCCATCAAACAAAGTGACATTGAAATGCTCTGGAATGTCCCCGGCCACAGGAATCTTGTAAGTGCTCGGTCCGTGGGTCATCAACTTGCCCTTCGCATTCCAAATACACTCCTCCATGGTCAACCAACCCATGCCCTGGACATACCCACCCTCAATTTGACCTTGATCGATTGCAGGGTTGATGCTCTTGCCCACATCGTGGACGATATCAACACCCTTGAGCCACCACTCGCCTGTTAGGGTATCGATCTCAACTTCGGACACTGAAGCTCCATAACAGTTGTAGTAAAAAGCGCGACCCCAAAGTGTATTGAAATCATAAGCAATATCAGGCGTGCGATAAAAGCCAGTCACCGACAAACCCACACGATCCAACCAAGCTTGAATGATCAAGTCTTTCCAAGGCACACGCTTTGATCCGCCAATCGCTTCATTGTGTGCAAAAACCACCTCTTTGGACTCACATGACATCATGCGCGCAGCAACATGGGACAAACGCTCTCTCATTTGATCACAGGCATTGTTGATTGCAGCGCCATTGATATCGGCTCCACTGGAGGCGGCCGTGGCAGAGGCATTGGGCACTTTTTGCGTATCCGTTGAAGTGACTCTCACTTTTTCAACACCAATGCCCAACCCATCGGCCGCGACTTGGGCCATTTTGGTGTTCAAGCCTTGGCCCATTTCAGTCCCCCCATGGTTGACACTGACAGAGCCGTCTTGGTAAATATTTAAAAGCGCTCCTCCTTGATTCAACATGGTTGCCGTAAAGCTGATGCCAAACTTCAAGGGCACCAGTGACAAGCCACGTTTTTTAAAGGGATGGGTTAAGTTGAAAGCATCGATTTCCTTTTTTCTTTGAAGATAGTTGGATTTGATTTTGACCTGCTCCATCACCTGATCGCCAATCCAGTCCTCAATTTTTTGACCATACTGAGTGATCATGGTTTGCTCGTTGCCAGAGACCATGGGGTCTTTGTACAAATTGAGCTCTCTGATTTCTAGCGCATCCTTGCCCAAGTGCTGGGCCATCTCTTCAATCACCGTCTCAATGGCAAACATCCCCTGTGGTCCACCAAAACCTCTAAAGGCAGTGGCACTTTGCATATGGGTTTTGCAGCGGTGTGTGATGACCTTCAAATTGGGCAAGTAATAGCAATTGTCAATATGCAGCAATGCGCGATCGTTGACAGGCCCAGAGAAGTCGGTGCTGTAACCACAACGTGAATAAAGCACCACATCGACGCCCAAGATATGCCCTGCATCATCAAAGCCGACCTCATAATCGGCCCTGAAATCATGGCGCTTGCCTGTGATGGTCATGTCATCATCTCGATTGACACGCAACTTAACAGGTCGATTGAGTTTAAAGGCAGCAAGGGCGGCGCTTTGGCTAAAGATACTGGCATTGCCCTCTTTGCCACCAAACCCCCCCCCCATTCGCCTACAAATGACCTCAACATCATGGGTTGACAAATTAAGCGCTGCAGCCGCTTCGCGCTGATTGCCATCCGGGTGCTGAGTGGAGACATACAACGTCAATTGCCCGTCTTCTTTGGGCACGGCGTAGGTGATTTGACCTTCTAAATAAAACTGTTCTTGCTGACCACAATAAGTGCGGCCACTCAAGCGATGAGGCGCGTTTTCAATCGCCTGCTTGGGCTCACCCCGTGTGATCCCTTTGGCAGGCATGATGAATGAGCTTTTTTGCATTGCATCTTCAATTGTCAAAATAGCCGGAAGCTCTTTGACCAATACGTTTGCAGCCTTGGCCGCTTCTCTTGCATAAATCATTTCACGTGCAACGACCACGGCAACCGGTTGACCTACAAATTGAACAATGCCATCGGCCAAAAAGGGGTCATCGTGCACAATGGGGCCGCAATTGTTCTCTCCTGGAATGTCGCGTGCAGTAAAGACCGCAATCACACCATGCTGCTTTAAGAGATGCTCTTTATCAATGCCCTCACCGATCAACTCACCATGTGCAACAGGTGACAAAACGAGGGCAGCATACAAAGTGCCCGCCAGCTCAGCAATGTCATCGGTGTAAATAGCTTGGCCAGTCACGTGCAAATGCGCTGACTCATGCGTCAATTCTCGGCCTTGCTCACCAGAGACGATGAGATCCTTGATTTTATCTGGTGCATTCATGCTGCATTCACCTCCGACAAATGGGTGTTTATAAATTTCAGAACTAAATTTCTTGCTACCAATGAACGGTAGGCCCAAGTTGCCCGAAGTCCATCGCGCGCGGTATAACTTTGTGCAATGGCTTGATCGATTTGTGTCGGATCAACATCTTGAATGCGTTTACCTTCCAACACTTTTTCAATCGCATAAGCTCTGGCTGGTGAAGGAGACAATCCATTGAAGGCCAATCGAACTTGGCTTAAACGCTCATTTTCAATCTGGTATGTCATGGCTGCACATGTGGCAGAAATATCTTGCTCAAAACGCTTGCTGATTTTATGCGCCACAAAATACTGCCCGTCTTGAGGCCTGGGAATTTCGATGGCTTCAATGAACTCAGAGGCTTGCATGACGTTCTTTTTAAGTCCGGTATAAAAACCCTCCAACCCAACGCGCCTGGTTTTGGATCCAAGTCTTAAAATCAATTGCGCGCCCAAAGCCATTAAACACGGCATGCTGTCTCCAATGGGCGAACCATTGGCAATGTTTCCAGCCAAAGTTGCTGTATACCGAATAGGGGGCGAGCCAAAGCGGCGAAGCACCTCTGCAAAGTCAGGCAATTCAGTTTTCACCAAATGCATCACCTCCTCGAGTGAGACCACCGCGCCTACTCTCCAAAATGAGGGCGTGGTTTGGACTGCTTTAAGTTCTTTCACATGCCCCAAGTACACAATGTGATCGGGGCGGCGAAACTCTTTGTTGACCTGCAAACCAACCTCTGAGCTTCCAGCAAGAAGAGTCGCATTGGGATGCTGAATCAAATACTTGGCCACCTCCTCAACGCTAGAAGGAGAAACAAATTCATTTCCTTTTCTCGTTCGCACGACCGGTTGAACGATCAACTCCCCCTCAAGGCTCAAGGTGGGTTGATCTTCTCTTTTGATCTCTTTGAGCAAGCCAACATCCGCCTGGTCATCCAAATGGAGCGCCGTTTGATGTTCGCAGGCCTTGTGAGTTGCTTCGATGATGGGCTTGTAGCCGGTGCATCGACACAGATTGCCACTTAAGGCATCGGTGATATCGAGTCGGCTTGGATTTCGATTGGTTTGGGTCATATTAACCAAACTCATCACAATCCCTGGCGTACAAAATCCACACTGAGAGCCGTGACAGTCCCGCATGGCCTCTTGAATGGGATGCATGTGTCCATTGACCTTCAAACTCTCTACCGTCTTTAAAGACTTGCCATCCAGAGTTGGTAAAAGTTGCAAACAACTGTTGACTGTGACGTAGTCCACGCCAGTCTGAGAAGCATTGAGTTCACCCACCATGACCACACACGCACCACAATCGCCCTCAGCACACCCCTCTTTGGTGCCCGTGCGGCGCAAATCTTCACGCAAATAATCCAAGACCGTCGTTGTCCTTCTCTCGCCTTTGACCTCAACGATTCGACCATCAAGAACAAACCGCACTGTATTTGTAACTTCAGACATGATAAAACTCAATCTCACAATGATAAAAAAATCCACTCACGGGCTTGAACTTTTAAGCGCCGCACAAGCCCAAAACCACTAGGAACCCCTGTAGGTTGAGTAAGAAAAAGGACTGGCCAACAAGGGAACATGATAATGCTCTTTCGGGTTTGATACCCCAAAATCCAATTGGACCACATCCAAAAACAAAGGTTCTTGTAAATCTTTGACCTTAGTCCTAAAGTACTCTCCTACTGAAAAGACAAGCCTATATTGACCTGCCCTTAAATCTTGAGTTTCAATGAGCGCAGAATCTGCTCTTCCATCGGCATTGAGCACCAAGCTTTTGATGAGCAAATAAGCGTCGCCTTGTTTCTTTAGTAAAGCAACGGCCATGCCTGATGCAGGTTTACCGTGCATGGTGTCCAAAACGTGTGTACTTAAACCCATGATCAAAATTCCGATCTGAAAAAAATTGCTCTTATCCTAAAGTATTTTAAGGCCAGCTCATCAAAAAAACCATTGTCTCGCAATAGATCCTTTCGTATTATGAAAGGATTTACTTGGCATCTATATTTCTGCTCAAAAAAAAAGGACAATTCGATTGTCGGTTTCATCTTCATCGATGCCTTTGAGCTTCACCATCAAACAATCCATCACTCGTTTCATTCATGCAAAATTTCGACACCACCTTGCCTTACCCGAGAGATCTCATAGGGTATGGCGAGCACCCACCTTTCGCCAATTGGCCAGGAAAGGCAAAAATAGCAGTGCAATTTGTTTTGAACTATGAAGAGGGCTCTGAAAACGCAATCCTTCATGGAGATGAGGGCTCTGAGCAATTTTTATCCGAAATGTTCAATCCGCCAAGTTTTCCTGATCGGCACATGAGCATGGAGAGCATTTATGAATACGGCTCAAGAGCTGGGGTTTGGCGCATTTTGAAAGAGTTCGATCATAGACAACTGCCCCTGACCGTATTTGGTGTGAGCATGGCTTTGGAGAGGCATCCAGAACTGGCTCAGGCCTTCGTTGAGAAAGGACATGAGATTGCGTGTCACGGCTACCGCTGGATCAATCACCAAACGATGCCACAGAGCACAGAAAAAGAGCACATTCGCAAAGGCCTTGATATTGTCAAGCGCATCACGCATGAAACGTCCATTGGCTGGTACACAGGTCGTGACAGTCCCAATACCAGACGACTGGTGGCAGATTGCTTGGATGTCGGATATGACAGTGATTATTATGGTGACGATTTGCCCTTTTGGATGAAAGTCAAAAACAGTGCCAAAGAGACCGTTGGCCAACTTATTGTGCCTTACACGCTGGACTGCAATGACATGCGCTTTTCTCTCCCCCAAGGCTATTCGCAAGCGCAGGACTTCTTTATTTATTTAAAAGATACATTTGACGCCCTCTACGAAGAGGGAGAGGAAAGTCCAAAAATGATGAGCGTGGGCATGCATTGCAGGCTGTTGGGTCGCCCAGGGAGAATCATGGCGTTGAAAAGGTTTTTGGATTACATCGAAAAATTTGACCGCGTTTGGGTATGCAAGAGAATGGACATTGCCAAACATTGGCGAGTTGAGCATCCTTTCTCGCAATGATTTTTTTCTGCATTTTTTCAATCTGGGAACATTTTTTAAACACTCACACTTCATGACCATCACCCTAGACGATCTCAATAACCAGCCCATAGCCCAGGTGTCACCGGCCCTTCAAGGCCTATATGAACACTCCGACTGGGTTGTTGAGGGCGCTCTTTTGAACCGCCCCTTCTCCAGTTTTGAAGCCTTCAAGCTCGAGATGATTCGAACGCTTCATCAAGCCGGTGAGCCAGCTTGGCTGAAACTGATCAAAGCCCATCCAGAGCTTACGGGAAAAGTTGCACTGCAACAAACCCTGACCGCAGAATCCCAAAGCGAACAACAAAAGGCAGGACTGGCCAACTGCACTGCAGAGGAATACGAAGCGCTGCATCGCTTGAACAAGGCCTATCAAGATAAATTTGATTTCCCCTTCATCTTGGCCGTTCGAGGGCCAAGAGGCCTGGGACTGACGCGGACTGAAATCATCAAAACTTTGGAAAGACGCCTAAAGAACGCGCGCGATTTTGAGATCCAAGAGGCTTTGCAAAATATTCATCGCATCGTTGAACTGAGACTGCATGAAAAAATTGGCCGCACAAGCCCTCAAGGCGATTTGATATGGGATTGGCATGAAGAACTCGCCCAATTCAGCGAGGCTTTGGACCAGGTGCCACAACAGTTGACGATCACCTATTTAAGCCCAGCACACAAGCAATGTGCAGAATATATATCTCGCCTCATGCATGAATGCGGATTTGATGAAGTCACTCAAGACGCAGTGGGCAATGTGGTAGGCCGCTACCATGCAGATGACCCCAAGGCCGCGTATTTAATGACCGGCTCGCATTTTGATACCGTTCGAAATGGTGGCAAATACGATGGCCGCTTGGGCATACTTTGTCCCATGGCTTGCGTGAGGACTTTGCATGAACAAAAAGAGCGCTTACCCTATGGCATAGAGGTGGTGGCGTTTGCTGAGGAAGAGGGACAGCGTTTTGCTGCAACTTTCTTGGCTTCAAGCGCCTTGGTCGGACAGTTCAATGAAGCTTGGCTGTCACAAAAAGACAGGGAAGGCATCACGATGCGAGAGGCCATGTCAACTTATGGTCTTGACCCCAATCTAATACCATCCATCAAGAGAGAGGCCAAAAAATACCTCGGATTCATTGAGGTGCACATCGAACAAGGCCCAGTTTTATACAACCACCATTTACCACTTGGCGTGGTCACCTCCATCAATGGATCGCGACGCTTTTTGGGGCATGTAAAGGGCGTCGCCAGTCACGCAGGCACCACACCAATGGTACTCAGGCGTGATGCGGTTGGCGCGGTGTCTGAACTGGCTCTCTATATGGAAGACAGGGCCCTCAAGGATGCAGATTCCGTTGCCACCATGGGCACACTTGAAGTGCCAAATGGATCGATCAATGTGATAGCGGCAAGAGTCAACTTCAGCATCGATATCAGAGCCCCCAATGATGCACAACGTGACGCGGTTGTAGAAGACATTTTGAACAAAATCAAAGAAATTTCAAAACGCAGACATGTCGAATTCGAACTCAATGAGAGTCTGAAAATAAGTGCCGCTCCCTGTGATAACCTGCTGATGATGCATTGGCAAAAAGCACTTGAAGATATGGGCCTTGTGGTCTTTAAACTTCCAAGTGGCGCAGGACATGATGCCATGAAAATCCATGACCTTCTTGGACAATCCATGTTGTTTGTCAGAGGCATGAATTCGGGCATCAGTCACAACCCCTTGGAGAGCACAAGCTCGAGTGATATGCAACTGGCCTATCAAGTGATGATGCAATTTATAAAAAATTTCCATCATTGAATCATCAACGATCCATCTAACTCCCTGGTTTTATAAATACTCAAATGTCAAAAAATACCATTGCTTACCAAGAAATCGACCATTGGATTGAACAACATTTTGATCAACAAATCAGCTTTTTAAAAGCCCTTGTTCAAATTCCCACAGATACGCCTCCTGGTAACAATGCACCACATGCGGAGAAAACAGCTGAGCTTTTATCCTCCATGGGCCTCTTAGCAGAAAAATACCCCGTTCCCGCCCAAACCGTTCAAAGCCATGGACTTCAAAGCATCACCAATTTGATTGTTCGCCAAGAGTTCAATGACCAGGGCTCTCAATCCTGCGTGGTCAAACAAATGAAGGCCAAACAAGGCTTGACCATTGCACTCAATGCCCATGGCGATGTGGTACCGCCTGGCGAGGGTTGGAGCCACAATCCTTACGGTGGTGAGATCATGGATGGCTTGATGTATGGTCGTGCCAGTGCTGTGAGCAAATCTGATTTTTCCACTTTCACGTTTGCTTTAAGAGCACTCCAAGATCTGAGTAAAAAAATAGCCCATCAACCCACTTTTGCTGGCCTTGCAAAACCCCAAGGCCAAGTTGAATTGCACTTTACCTATGATGAGGAGTTCGGCGGCGAGCTCGGCCCTGGATGGCTATTGGGCGAGCACTTGACGCAACCCGATTTGATGATCGCTGCTGGCTTTAGCTATGAAGTTGTCAACGCTCACAATGGTTGCCTTCAATTTGAAGTCACCCTTCATGGCAAAATGGCCCATGCAGCCATCCCAGAAAGTGGCGTTGACGCGCTACAAGCGGGCGTGCATGTGCTCGCAGATTTGTTTGCACTCAACACCGATTACAAAACCATCCATTCCAAAGTCAAGGGCATCAAACATCCTTATTTGAATGTGGGTCAAATTTCCGGAGGCACCAACACCAATGTCGTACCAGGCCGAGTCACATTCAAGCTAGACCGTCGGATGATTCCCGAAGAAAACTCCCATGAAGTTGAGGATGCCCTTCGTGAAACGATCACCCAAAGTCTTCACGCCTACAACCAAGCCAATCCAACGCAAGAACCCGTGGTCTTGGACATCAAACGGCTCCTGTTGGCTGAATCCATGAAGCCCCAAGTGGGTCAAAAGCCACTCATTTCAACCCTTCAAAAACACGCAAGCTCGATCTTTGAAGTTGACATCCCCGTCGTGGGAACGCCCTTGTACACCGATGTTCGACTTTATGCGGCCAACGGTGTTCCTGGCGTTATTTATGGTGCAGGCCCTAAAACGGTGCTGGAATCGCATGCCAAACGCGCTGATGAGCGACTCAAACTCGATGACCTCAAGCGTGCAACCCGCGTGATCGCCCGAACACTTTATGATTTATTGTCGAATCAGGTCTAAAAAAATAAAATGCGTCAAATTTAGGGCAAAATTAGAGCAACGCTTTTTTTCAAATCAATTCCAAAAAGGTGCGCCTTTTACCCGCGCACCATTTTGGTTCATGTTTGGTTGACAAAGATGAGTCACAATGGATTTGAAAAGTAAGGTGGGGGCGACATATCTCTTGGTAGAGTGGCATGATCACCCTGTAGGAGGTGGATAAATTCATTGGGCATCGATATTGCTTGGAGTATCTATTAATTAACGAAGGAGTTAAACATGTTTTTCATAAGTAAACGTCACTTAAAAGTCAGCGCTTTCAGTGCCGCCCTTTGCATTTCAGGCGCACTTTTAAGCGCCCCTAGCTTTGCTCAAAACACCGCCCTTAAATTTCAATTGGACTGGCGTTTCGAGGGGCCTGCCGCTTTGTTCTTGGTGCCTGAAGCCAAAGGCTACTTCAAGGAAGCCAAGCTTGACGTGACAGTTGATGCAGGAAATGGCTCGGGTGGCACAGTCACTCGCGTCGCTTCTGGCTCCTATGAGCTTGGCTTTGCCGACCTGGCCTCCTTGATGGAGTTTCACGCCAACAACCCTGATGCGCCCAATAAACCCATTGCCATCATGATGGTCTACAACAACACGCCTGCCTCTGTCATGGCGTTGAAAAAATCGGGCATCAAAACACCTGCCGATTTGAATGGTAAAAAATTAGGCGCTCCAGTTTTTGATGCGGGTCGCCGTGCATTCCCAATCTTTGCCAAAGCCAATAACGTGAACAACGTGGTATGGACTGCAATGGATCCCACACTCAGAGAGACCATGTTGGTTCGCGGAGACATTGATGCCATCACTGGGTTTACGTTCACCTCTCTTTTGAACATTGAAGCCAGAGGCACCAAGGCCGACGAAGTCGTTGTCCTCCAATACCCTGATTACGGTGTGAAGTTGTATGGCAATGCGGTCATTGCATCACCCAAAATTTTAAAAGAGAACCCAGAAGCTGTGAAGGCTTTCTTGAAAGCCTTTGCCAAAGGGGTGAAAGATGTGCTTAAAAATCCCGAGGAAGCCATCCAAACCGTGAAAGCAAGAGACGGCATTATCAATGTCCCGCTTGAAGTTCGTCGACTGAAATTGGCTCTGGATACGGTGATCAATAGCCCAGACGCAAGAAGCGAAGGATTTGGTCAAGTCAAAGCACCCAGATTGGCCCTCATGGCCAGCCAAGTTTCAGACGCGTTCAACACCAAAACGCGTGTCAACCCTGACACCATTTGGAGCTCGGCCTATTTACCAAACGCCAAGGAATTAGACGTTTTACCAAAGAAATAAATGCCGAACTCTGATTCCAAGCCGTTTGTCACATTTGAAAATGTCTGGTTGGCCTATAACGAAGAGTTGTTGAGCCAAAATCAATTCGCGGTTGAAGACATCAATTTAAACGTCAAAGACGGTGAGTTCATTGCCATTGTGGGTCCTTCTGGCTGTGGGAAATCAACCTTCATGAAGCTTACCACTGGGCTAAAGCGCCCCACGAAGGGGCGTATCACCGTTGATGGCAAGGAAGTCACGGGCCCTTTAAAAATAAGTGGCATGGCCTTTCAAGCATCCTCCTTGCTGCCTTGGAGGACCACACTTGACAATGTGTTGCTGCCGCTTGAAATTGTTGAGCCCTTCAGGTCTCAATTCAAGCAAAAGAAGTTGGAGTTTGAAGCTCGAGCCATTGCCTTGCTTGAGCGAGTGGGTTTGGGTGGCTATGAGCGAAAGTACCCCTGGCAACTCTCTGGAGGCATGCAACAACGCGCTAGCATTTGTAGAGCACTCATCCATGAGCCCAAGATGCTTTTGCTAGACGAGCCCTTTGGCGCTTTGGATGCATTCACCCGGGAAGAGTTGTGGTGCATTTTAAGAGACCTGTGGACGGAACAAAAATTCAATGTCATTTTAGTCACACACGACCTCAGAGAGTCTGTGTTTTTGGCCGATACGGTTTACGTGATGTCAAAAAGCCCCGGGCGATTTATCGTCAAAAAAGAGATCGATTTACCAAGGCCGCGTGAGCTGGAGTTGACCTACACCGCACACTTCACTGACATCGTCCATGAACTCAGAGGTCACATCGGCGCACTCAAAGGTGCACCGGCAAAAGTCTCTTGAAGCCCTAGCCTTTCACCGACCCCAAGGAATTATTTTGAGCACTTCCAAGCGATTTGAAAAAAGTTCTCCCTGGATCTTGTTGCTTGTCACGCTTATTTTGTGGCAATTGATTTGTTCCGTGTTTGCCGTCTCAGAATTTATCTTTCCCAGCCCCTCACGCATTGCATCTCAATTGATTGAATTTCGTGGTGTGGTTGCCGCTCATGCGTGGCGAACCTATTGGGTGACCATGGCCGGTTTTGGACTGGCCATTGTGGTGGGTGTTTTACTGGGCTTTGTCATTGGCAGCTCCAGATTGGCCTATACCGCGGTCTATCCTTTGATGACCGCCTTCAATGCTTTACCCAAAGCAGCCTTTGTCCCGATTTTGGTTGTCTGGTTTGGCATTGGCATAGGGCCGGCTATATTGACTGCTTTTTTAATCAGTTTTTTCCCCATCATGGTCAATATTGCAACGGGTCTTGCAACGCTTGAACCAGAGCTCGAAGACGTATTGCGAGTCTTGGGTGCAAAAAGATGGGATGTCTTGATCAAGGTCGGACTCCCTCGCTCATTGCCCTATTTCTACGCCTCTTTAAAAGTGGCCATCACATTGGCTTTTGTTGGAACGACGGTTTCAGAAATGACCGCAGCCAACGAGGGGATTGGATATTTATTGATCTCAGCGGGCTCGGCCATGCAAATGGGCTTGGCATTTGGAGGTTTGGTTGTGGTAGGCGCCATGGCCATGGTCATGTACGAGCTCTTTAGCTATGTCGAAATGCACACCACCGCTTGGGCGCACCGAGGCTCACAAAATCATTGATTTTGCAAAGTATTTCTTAATTAGATATACCTCAAGACAGCTCACGGTTTGGCTTCAACCGTGGAGACCAATTGATCTCTGTTGTAAAGGGTTTTGAATAAAAAACTCCAAAGCACCGCAATAAAGACTGTCCCTAGGCCGCCTATAACGACGGCTGGAACTGGACCAAACCATTCTGCGGTTGCACCCGATTCAAATTCCCCCAATTGGTTGCTTGCTCCCACAAAAACCGTATTGACTGCACTCACACGTCCTCGCATGTTCTCGGGCGTCTCCAACTGAACAATCGTATGCCGGATCACGACACTCACCATGTCTGCGCACCCACTGATCAACAAAGCGATTAAAGACAGTACAAAGTTCTCTGACAAAGCAAACACAAAGGTTGCAATCCCAAACACAGCAATCGAGCCAAACAAATAGCGTCCGACCTTACCCTTGAGTGGCCACCTCGTTAAATACAATGAGATCATCAAAGCGCCTACTGCGGGTGCAGCCCTTAACAAACCAAGCCCCAAGGGTCCTGTGTGCAAAATATCTTTTGCATATATAGGCAGCAATGCAGTTGCACCACCCAACAAAACGGCGAACAAGTCTAAAGTAATGGAGCCCAAGATGACTTTGTTTCTCCAAACATACACAACACCGGCCAAGACAGACTCCATGGTCACCGAGTCACCTTCTTGCATGGGTTGTTGGTTTGAGCGCAACCTCAACAACCAAAAGGCTGACACGGCATACAAGATCAAACATGCGATGTAAACACTGGTCGCATTGATTGCAAATAACAAGCCACCGATCGCTGGTCCTGCCATCACGCTTGCCTGATAGCCCATCGAGTTCAGCGCCATGGCGCGTGGCAGATGATGCGTCTCAACCAATGTCGGAAGAATGGCTTGTTGAGCAGGATTTTGAAATGCTCGAACAATGCCGAGCACCAAAGATACAAACAATAAAAAGTCCCTTGTCAACGCGTCTTGACCTAATGCCAAGACCACGCCCAAGACCACCACAGCTTGCAAAAACCAGGTAATCATCACAATATTTTTTCTGACAAACCGATCGGCCACATGACCTGCCAAAAGACTCAGCACCAAAGCTGGACAAAATTGATACAAGCCCACCAAACCCAGGTCCCAAGCGCTGGAGGTCAAATCGTACATTTGCCATGCCAAGGCCACCATCAACATCTGAGATGCCACGCCAGCACCTATTCTGGACAACCAGAAGCGAACAAAAGACTTGTTGGCAAACAAATCTTTAAGATCAGAGGACGCAGTGTGCTGATTCAAAGCAAATAGGAAAAACGGTAAGGGCGAGAATATATGTTGAGGTCAATCACGTGAGGACCTCTGACGCAACATGGTAGGGTATTTGAAAATGCTCTGTTTTATCGAACACGTTCCTTGTTCACTAGTGTACCCCATAGCCTTTTCAGGCCCAGCCACTGCTGCTCCCAAAAACCATCCCCATATGAAACGCCGTCCATGACCTGATCCCTGATCCCTGTAGGCTCGCAATGATCACTGAAATTCGCTGTCCCAAACGCAATATCCCACCAAGGCAACAAAACACCAAAATTATGCCCCCCCAGCGAACCTCCACTGAACTCATGTCCAACTCCAACGGCATGGTGCGTTCTGTGAAATCGGGGACTGACCCACAGCTTTTCAATGACGCCCCACCACCTTAAATCAATGTTGGCATGCTGAATACTTTCAAACAATCTTGAAACCACAATCAAACCGACAAATTGACCGGGTTGAATCCCAATCAAAGCTGCAAAAAAAACAGCCAACAAAGCCAAGATGACATCATCAAGTAAATGCCCCCTGCTGTCGGTCCAATACGTCATGCTTCTTTGCGAGTGATGCAACGAATGCAATGCCCACCATGCTGGAATTTGATGCTGTGCGCGATGTATCCAATAATTAAAAAAGTCCAATACCACGAGATACGCTAAAAAACTCATCACCGGGTGATCAGCCAACGACGGTATCAACTGCTCCAGATGAAAGGTAGGCACCCCAGCCGTTCGCAAGGAACCCCAAACAAAATCAATGGGAATAGAAAACAACAAAAAGAAAAAAAGTCTGAATATACCCATGGTTTGAATGAAGGTATAAATCACATCCACGCGAACACTTCTTTGTTCTTGATCTTTTTCAAGCGCAAAGAACTTCTCCAGCGGCCGAATCAAGGCCAACATGATGGCAATTTGCAATAACCCGAGTAGGAACCATTCACTGGCCGTATAAGCATCCTCGGCCAAATTAACCCAACCGCAAGCAAACAGCAAAGGCTGAATCAGGCCTTCAAAAATAAGGCCATTGAGCTTTTCAAATGTATCCATTAAATAATCCATCTCACTCCTATTGAACAGAATGTTTAGATATCCAAGCAGCGTAATGTGGATGTGTATCTAAAGTCTTGAAACAAAAACCTTTGTCCTTCAGACCCACAATCAAGGGCTCCAATACACCTGTTGCCCAAGGATCTGTTCTGGACCAAATTCCCAGATGGGCCATCAAAATGTCCCCAGTTTTGATGCTGGACAAGGCCTTTTTTAATAGCATCTGATTGGGAAACTGATCGCTTGAAAGCTCATCTCCTAAAAAACCTGCTTGGCTCCATGAGACATGCAAAAAACCACACGACTTGCTGGCAGCCAAAAGAGCGGGGGATACTTTGCCACCAGGTGCCCGAAACAAAGGCAAGGGCTCTTTGGAGGTGATTGTTTTGATTCTTTCATTGGCATCTTGAATCTCTTGGCAGTACTCTTTTGAGCTCCAAAGTAACTTCTGACCTTTCATCGACCCCGCACTGGGTTTGACCCAAAAGCGCATACCCTCTTGCGATTTTGAGTGCTCACTCACATCAGACACCCAATAAACATGGTTCAAGGTGTGAGAAGCAAAGGAATGACCTTCTTGGGCTCTTTCTTGCCACCACTTCTGCCAATACACACCCAAAGTCCCGTCTCCTTCTTGAGTCAATTCATTGGCCACAAAAAAAGTCACTTTGACCCCATGCCGATTTAAAACCTGTGCAATAAAGGGAGCGACTCCCATGTGGCCAGTGTCAAAGGTCAAGTACAGAGGCTTTGAGCACGAAGGACTTGGAGTCAAAGGCGCACTTTGTAAGTCTCCACCCCAAAGCAGCCATAAAACTGCCATGAAGCCAAAAGACTTGGCCCATTTGGACACCAAAGAAGTATTTGATCTCATGCTAATCGCAACTCATTGGCGCTTTGCATGATCAAGTGTCCATACGCCATGAGGGGATCTGCCCACATTGACTTGCTTGGTCAACGCACCGCTTTGGATGTCAATGATGGACACCTTCTTGATCCAACGTGAGGAGACCATCAAGGTTTTCATATCAGCAGAAACTTCCATGCAGTCAGGACCTCCTGGCGCATTGAATTGAGAAACAACCGATAAAGTTTGCAAATCAATTTTGCTGATTGTATTGGCCACTCGGTTGCTGACAAATACATGTCGCCCATCTCCAAGCGCTCTAAATGCATGTGCCCCTTCTCCAGTCGGGATGGACTTAGTCAATTGTGCGGTCTCCTTAGAAACATCGAAGACTTGCACCTCCCGCCCACCGGTCAACGCAACCAATAGAAATTTATCATCACTGGTGCCAAAAACATCGGCGGGAGTTGAACCCGTTTTCACTCTCCATTTGATTTTCTGGGTCGATAAATCCATGGCAATCAACTCGTCACTGTCTTGCATGGTTGAATAAACGACCGTGCTTTTGGAGTCAATCCATAAATGACTGGGGGTCTTTGAAGATGGGACGCGCTTGATGAGTTTGAGCTCCTCAGAGTTCCACTGATAGATATCAATGTGATTCAAACGATTTCCTACAGTTACAAGCCACTTCATGTCAGGAGAAAACCTCAAATGATAAGGGTCCAACGTTCCTTTGATCACCCTTTGCACTTCAGCGGTTTTGGGATCAATGAAGGTGAGTGAGTCACCCCCAGCATTGGCTACGATCACCGAACGCTCATCGGGAGTCATATAAAAATGATGGGGCTCTTTGCCCGTGGGAATCAACTTGGTGACTCGCCAGGTCAAGGGGTCAATGACGCTGACAGTGGCATCCAAGGAATTCAAGCCAAAGACTGGGTTCGCCGCAAAGCCAGTGTCACACAAAGCTGCAGCGCATAAAAAAACAAGCCATTTAAAGTTCAACATTTTTAGGGCACGAAAGTCGTTGCGCATTGAGAGAGATTTTGAAAAATAAATCCATGCTTTGAGTTTAAAGTATTTCTCAACAAAATACCTTCTCCATGAGGGTTTAAAGCTTATTTCTTGATGCAATCTAAGTGCTTGATCACCTAAACGATACACTTGAGCAAAGCACTTCAATTGGAGCTTTGAGCGTCCAACAATTCTTGCGCTGTCATCATTCGCCACTGCCCAGGCAATAAATCCCCAGGCAATTGGAGTTTTCCCATTTGCGATCGATGCAAACCCACAACCAAATGCCCAACCGCTGCAAGCATGCGTTTGACTTGGTGATATTTGCCTTGCGTAAGGGTCATGCGCATGGACCGCTCACCCAAAAGCTCACAATGTTCAGCTTTCACAGGTTTTGGGGAATCGTTCAAAACAACACCCAAAAGCAACTTGTCCAAATCCTTTTGAGCCAGGACATCTTCAGTCACAATGTCATAAATTTTTGGAACATGGTGCTTGGGAGATGAAAGTCGATGAATGAGGGGGCCGTCATCCGTCAAAAGTAAGAGCCCGGTGGTGTCTTGATCCAAACGACCCACGGCTTGAACGCCTTGAATAGAGGACTTTTGAGGCCTGTTTCTTAAAGGGGCAGGCAACAAGGTGTAAATACTTGGCCATGACGAGGGCTTTTGAGAGCATTCCGTGCCACTTGGTTTGTGCAGCATCACATACGCCCTGTCCCAGAAGTACCACTGCTTAGATTGAACGACGTAAGGAAATCCTGTTCGAACCTCAAAGGACTGCCACGGATCAGAGCAAACACTTGACGCACCGATGCTGCCAATTTCAATCAGCCCATGTTGTATCAATCCTTGGCAAATACGTCGTGTTCCAAAGCCTTGAGAAAACAACAAGTCTTGAAGTTGCATGGTTCGTTCAATAAAAAAATAGTCGGCCAAAGAAAATTTCTGGTTTTCCCTGAATCCCTTACAGATTGTACCCTCTCGCCACGAGGGCCGATCATCCAAGGTGAGCGTGCTGCGCCGAGGCATTTGTATTTGAAAGTGCCCATATCACCCCATCAAAGACACCCTTGTCCTCTAGACTCAAAGAGCCACGTCAAAGGATTCTGTCTCACGGGAGTGGATGGGGGTAAAAGATGGCACCAACTGTCTTGAAAGAGATGCTCAAAAAAATTTAACACCTGGGGCCTTCCTTATTCAATTCCTAAGGAACTTTTGCTGGGCATTGAAGCCTGCGGTGATGCAGCGGTCAATGGGCTCAACCTTTTAAAAGCGATGAATGCAACGACTGCTTTATTTCACGCCAATAATTTAGACCACGCTTGACGCCACCCTGAAAGTTGCCTAGGGTGGGGAATGCGATCACAGGTGTTCAACTTTAATTACCGCAGAACAAGAACCGGTATTACACTTTGAACCAATACATTTTGAGTCTCACTGCCCAACAAAAGTTTTTTAAGCCCTCTTCGGCCGTGGGAAGCCATGACAATCAGATCAATTTTTTTCTTTGCGGCAACTTCCATAATGGCCTTGGAAATGATGTCAGATTTAACCACCATGGATGAGGCATCTATCCCCTCCTTAATGGCTGCGTTGCGCTCAGAGTCCACCAACTTGTGTGCATCCTTGGCCCAAGAGGCCTCAATCTTGTTGACTTCATTTTGATTCAAAGGAATAGCACCATCAAAGTAACTTTGCACAACTCTAGGAATGACTTTGAGAATGATCAATTCTGAACCCGCCAAAGTTGCAATTTGTGTTGCGTGGACAATGGCTTTTTTAGATAAAGTTGAACCGTCGGTTGCGACCAAAATTTTCTTATACATTTGCGAGCTCCTAGTTGGTTTATTTAAAAATCACGCTCGAATCTTAAAAGTCCTTTTAAACAATGGCTTTGACATATATCAAGACCTTGTTGATTTCACCAGGCATTCCTGCCAAGTTGTCCATTCGAGCTTAAAATCTTTGCATGACAGCTCAAGATGCCTCGTTTGATTGGCTTGATGCCCAAGAAGAGTGGGAGAGATACAGCGCCCCGCTGTCCAAGCCAGAGCGCGCAAGACTTCAAATGCAAATGCCTGCGGATGCCCTTGGCGAGATCATCAAATCACAAATTGGTATAGAGGGTATGCATTGTGCAAACTGCTCTTTGAGCGTTGAGAGCAAGCTCAAATCTTTACCCGGTGTTTTGGATGTGCAAGTTCACGCCAATTCAAAAAAAGCCCATATTTTTTGGCTACCTGAAAAAAGCAAACCCAGCGCCTGGCTGAACGCCATTAATGCATTGGGATACCAATCCTCGCTTCTTGAGGGGATTGAATTTCAAGAGATTAAAAGCAAAGAGGCCAAGCTCATGCTATGGCGTTTCATGGTTGCTTTTTTCTGCATGATGCAAGTCATGATGTATTCTGCGCCCTTGTATGGAGACTCTCAATTCAGCATAGACCCTCAATCCATTCAATTGCTGCATTGGGCCGGGTGGGTATTGAGTTTACCGGTCCTGATTTTTTCTTGTCAGCCTTTTTTCAAGGGCGCCTACCATGACATGAAAAATTTCAAGCTCAGCATGGATTTACCTGTCACCATTGGCATGCTGCTCACTTTCTTCTTAAGCTGCGCAGTCACTTTCCAACCCAATGGCATTTGGGGGATGGAAACCTATTTTGACTCATTCACCATGTTTGCATCATTCCTGCTGGGTGGTCGTTGGCTGGAATTTAAACTAAGGAATAAAACTTTGGGTGCATTGGATGCTCTAATGGACCGCATTCCAAAAGGAATTGAACGTCAAATCACGGAGGAACGATTTGAGACCATTTCCACCCATCGCATTCGAATCAATGACATTCTTCGAGTTCAAACCCATCAATCTTTTCCTGCCGATGCCTTGCTCATAGGACCATCTACTTGGGTGGAGGAGTCGCTTTTAAACGGTGAGTCCAATCCGATCTCCAAATCGGCTCACTCAACAGTCTTGGCTGGCACCATCAATCTAGGGCCCCCTGTCTTGATACGCGTGAATCAAATTGGAAATTCAACTCAATTTGCTTCAATTGTTCAAATTCTTCAAGAGGCTGAGAGCTCCAAACCTGAGATTGCCAAAATAGCAGACCGAGTCGCAAAGCCTTTCATTGCAATGGTTCTGCTATGTGCCCTATTGAGTGCATTTTGGTGGTGGCCTGAATCAGCTACCAAAGCCTTGCTCGTAGCCAGTTCTGTATTGATCGTGACGTGCCCTTGCGCTTTGAGCCTTGCCACGCCATCGGCCATGATTGCTAGCGCTGGCTTTTTGGCCAAACGCGGTGTGCTCATGCGTGATTTAGGTACATTGGAGAGACTGGACCAAATTGATTATGTGGTGTTCGATAAAACAGGCACGCTCACTCAAAACATCTTGCATCTGAAAGATGTGTTTAACTCTCCTCATTTATCAACAATTGAGCTCTTCGCGCTCACCCGCGCGTTGGCCAAACACTCCCCTCACCCACTGTGTCGATCCCTTGAAAGAGAAGAGAGTCTGATCGGCTTGAGTGAATATCAAATTCTCCAAGTCAAGGAATTGATCCAAGGCATTGAGATTTTAAATTTCAAAGAAATGCCAGGCATTGGCGTAGAGGGTACCGTTAATTTTAAAAATGAAGTGCTCACTCTTCGTCTGGGGTCCTACAAATCATTGCCTCCTCATTCATTGCCATCCTTGAATGGCGCACTGATCGAAAGTGCTCAAGTACACCTGTGCACGGATACGCAGTGGTTTGGCAGTTTTTTGTTTGATGAAGAGCTTAGAGCTGAAGCCCGGAAAGTCATGGATCAACTTCGAAACAGAGGATTTGGTATACAAATTTTTTCGGGCGATCAAGCAAGTCGTGTGCACCAAATTTCACAAGCACTTGGCATCCAAGAGCATGAAGCGCATGCAGAATTATCTCCTCTGGACAAACTTCACCGAATCAAATCTCTGCAAGCCCAAGGATACAAGGTTCTCATGGTCGGAGATGGCTTCAATGATTTACCGGTGTTGGCTGGCGCTGACGTTTCATTGGTGTTTGGCTCAGCCACCCTTTTGGCCCAAGAGGTCGCCAATTGTGTGGTTTTGAACCCCTCACTGCAATGGGTCATCGAATGTTTGAATCACGCCAAACGAACGCTACGCGTAGTCCGTCAAAATCTGATCTGGGCATTTGCATACAACCTCATTTGCATCCCCATGGCACTCATGGGATACTTGCCTTCTTGGATGGCTGGTTTAGGCATGGCATTGAGCTCTTTGGGCGTGGGGCTCAATGCATACAGGCTTCATCTCAAGCCCTCCAATGCCTGAGCTCTTAACTCATTAGCAACACCACAATCCCAAATGGACATCCTTTACTTATTGATCCCTTTGTCAGTGGTGCTCGTGCTGCTGATTTTATTGGCACTTTGGTGGGCCATCTATTCAAATCAATTTGATGATTTAGAGCAAGAATCAGAAAGAATTCTCAAAAACGACTGAAAGGGGCGATGCAAATTTCGACATTGATACTCCAAAATTGTTTTCTCAAAGAGATCTCTAAAGTGACTTGGCAACCTATTAGACCAGCCGATTTAGCGCACTGTCTCTAAGGACGTATTTCATAACAAATTAGACGAGCTCTTGTCTTTCGGCTTGTACTGACTTGAGACGGGCCTTTTTATCACCGCTTCAGGCCCATTTCCCTCAGCATCGTTCGATGAGGCAGTTGTTGGACAAGGAAACCTCTCTTAAGAGCGGGGGTCTTCAATCCTTGGCTCAGACGAATAGTAACTGTAAATGCGGCAAAAACCACCTTACCCTTGACCTTGGAGATCAATACACCCCATTTTCTATGCGTGGGTGATCGGCTCAAGATGTTCTCCTTTTGCGCCGCTCAGAGGCCCAATTGATACCCCATCTTGCAATTTTCAAGGTTGTTCAGTGCGTTCGAACGACTTCCTTTGATCTTAATCAAAAAATACTTGCCTGAAGTCCAACATAATCTTTTCAATCTCAAAATCCCACAAATCCATGAACAACTCTCAAATTCTTTTTTACCATGACAAGGTTGTTAGGCAATTTTCCATCATGACTGTTGTCTGGGGTGTGGTGGGCATGTTGGTAGGACTGATGATTGCAGCTCAATTGGCCTGGCCGGAACTCAACTTTGGTGTTCCTTTTCTGAGCTACGGCAGGCTTAGACCCTTGCACACGAATGCAGTGATTTTTGCGTTCGGCGGCAGCGCCTTGTTTGCATCTTCTTACTATGTCTCGCAACGAACAGGACAAACTCCTCTATTTGCTCCAAAATTGGCCGCTTTTACATTTTGGGGCTGGCAGTTGGTGATCTTATCGGCAGCCATTAGTCTTCCTCTTGGGTTTACAACAGGCAAAGAGTACGCAGAACTAGAGTGGCCCATTGACTTGTTGATCACTGTCGTTTGGGTGAGTTTTGCAATTGTATTTTTTGGCACAATCATCCAAAGACGAGTCAAGCACATTTATGTGGCCAATTGGTTTTTTGGTGCCTTTATTTTGACCGTCGCTGTCTTGCATTTGGTCAACAGTGCTGAAATTCCAGCCGGTTGGATGAAGTCTTACTCGGCCTATGCTGGCGTTCAAGACGCCATGGTTCAATGGTGGTATGGACATAACGCGGTCGGATTTTTCTTGACCGCTGGCTTTTTAGGAATGATGTATTACTTCATACCCAAGCAAGCCGAAAGGCCTGTGTACTCTTATCGTTTGTCCATTGTTCACTTTTGGGCTTTGATTTTTACTTATATGTGGGCAGGCCCTCACCACCTGCACTACACCGCACTGCCGGACTGGACACAATCGCTGGGAATGATTTTCTCCTTGGTGTTGCTGGCTCCGAGCTGGGGCGGCATGATCAACGGCATCATGACTTTGTCTGGCGCTTGGCACAAACTAAGAGACGATCCCGTGCTTAGATTTTTGATCGTTTCGTTGTCCTTTTACGGCATGAGCACCTTTGAAGGCCCCATGATGTCCATTAAAACGGTCAATGCCTTGTCACACTACACCGATTGGACAGTTGGCCACGTTCACTCTGGTGCATTAGGTTGGGTGGGTTTGATTTCGATGGGCACCATGTATTTTCTTATCCCCAAGCTTTTTAGTCAAAAGAAAATGCACAGCCAACCCGCAATTGAATTGCACTTTTGGATGGCGACCATTGGCATCGTGCTGTATATAGCGGCCATGTGGATTGCTGGCGTCATGCAAGGCTTGATGTGGAGAGCCCTAAACGATGACGGCACATTGACTTACACCTTTGTTGAAGGCGTGAAGGCAACTTACCCCTACTACGTGATTCGTGTTCTTGGAGGCGCTTTGTACCTTGGAGGCATGTTGGTGATGTCATGGAACGTCACCATGACCGCTTTAATGGGTCAGCCCGCACTTGTTCAGATCCCAAACACTGGCGCATCAAGATAAAGAAAGACATCCATCATGAATGATCAAAATTCAAATAAATTTACACATGAAAAAATTGAAACGAATCAATTTTTGATGATCGTACTCATTCTCTTGGTGATCTCAGTTGGAGGTCTGGTGGAGATCGTACCGCTGTTTTTTCAAAAGTCCACCACTCAGGCTGTTGCGGGCGTTTCACCCTATTCATCGGTGCAACTGATGGGGCGAGATATTTATATTCGTGAAGGTTGCTACAACTGTCACTCACAAATGATTCGTCCCTTGATGGCCGAGACGCTTCGCTACGGACACGCATCGGTCGCAGGAGAATTTGTCTATGACCACCCTTTTCAGTGGGGTAGCAAAAGAACTGGACCGGATCTACACCGAGTAGGCGGTAAATACAGCGATGATTGGCACAAGGCGCATTTGCACAACCCTAGAGAGTTGGTGCCCGAATCCAACATGCCCTCCTATCCTTGGCTAGAAACCAATCTCATCGATCCAACGCAAGGTGCGAGAAGCATGAGAGCTCTGCGGATCGTTGGTGTTCCGTATGCGCAAGAAGACATTGACAACGCTGAACAGGAATTGACCAATGTGAGTGAACAAACCGCCTTGATTGCTTATTTGCAATCGTTGGGCAGAGCATACAAATAAGGAACTCAAATGGATATTAACTTTTTCCGCATTTGCACGACGGTTTTGAGCTTCCTTTGTTTTATTGGAATCTTAATTTGGGTCTTTCAACCCAAACTTAAAAACTCTTTCAATGAGTCGGCCAACTATCCCTTCTTAGAGGATTGAGTACCATGAGTGACTTTAACTCCCCCTACTGGTCCTACTACATTGGTACTGTTGTGGTCTTGGGTCTCTTTGCTTGCATGTTTCTTTTGTGGAAAATGTCCAAAAGCAATGGCCAACCCATAGATCCTGGCGAGAATGGTCATGTCTGGGATGAAGATTTACGCGAACAAAATAACCCCCTTCCACTTTGGTGGGTGGGGCTATTTGTCATCACAACGGTTTTTTCTGCCATTTACTTGCTGCTCTACCCTGGACTGGGAAGCTTTAAGGGCAACTTGAATTGGAGCTCCTCACAAGAGCATGCCCAAGATATACAAGCCAACCTAGACAGCATTGCACCACTTTATGCAAAGTTCGATGCCCTTAGCATCCCAGATATGGCCATGGACCCACAAGCCATCTCCATTGGGAGCAATTTGTTTCTCAACAATTGTGCTCAGTGCCATGCCTCAGATGGCAAAGGATCCAAAGGTTTTCCCAATTTGACTGACAGCGATTGGTTACACGGAGGAAGCCCTGAAAAAATTCAAGAAACCATCACTTTGGGCCGTGTAGGTCTCATGCCCCCGATGGCTCAAGCAGTGGGTACAACAAGCGACATTGACAATCTTGCCAACTACGTGTTGAGTCTGTCATCAAGTCCTCATGATGCCGTCAAGGCCAAAAAAGGACAAGAAAAATTTACTGTCTGCGCCGCCTGCCACGGCGCGAAGGGCCAAGGGGTCCAAGCCATTGGGTCTGCCAATTTAACCGACCAAATTTGGTTGCACGGCGTGGGGCAAGTCGCGATTGAGAACATGATCATGAATGGCAAAGTCAACCAAATGCCAGCTCAAAAAGGTCGACTATCAGATTCTCAAATCAGAGTTTTAAGCGCTTACATTTGGCGCTTATCAAACAATGCTCCCTCTTGAATGAGATCTATTTTGAAATTGAAGATATTTTAAAAGATTGGCACCTTTGCAAGCAAGCACCCCATCTAATCTCCTGTACATCTCAGCACCCAAGATCTACCCAAGAACCGTTCAGGGGGTTTTTGCAAATCTGAGGTGGGGGTTTGTAGGGCTCACTCAACTTATTTTTTATGGTCTGCCTTGGTTTGAATGGGCCAATCGACCTGCAGTTTTATTCAACCTAGAGGCTCGCAGGTTTTACCTCTTTCCTCTTGTTCTGTATCCACAAGACTTCATTTATTTGACCGCGCTGTTGGTTATTTGTGCGGTGTCTTTGTTTTTATTCACCGCATTGGCTGGGCGCGTATGGTGTGGCTTTGCTTGCCCTCAAACCGTTTACAGTGAAATTTTCATGCTTGTGGAGCGCTGGATTGAAGGCGATCGGCCACAGAGAATCAAACTGGACCGATCCAAACTTAACTGGGAGGTCTTGAGCAAGAAGCTTTTCAAGCATTTTGTGTGGGGTTTGATTGCACTTTGGACTGGGTTGACTTTTGTCGGTTATTTCGTTCCCATTGAGATCCTTTTGCGCCATGTTGTGGCGCTAAACTTAGTCGGCTGGTCTTTGTTTTGGGTGTTTTTTTATGCATTTGCAACCTATGGCAATGCTGGCTTTATGCGCGAGCAGGTCTGTAAATACATGTGTCCTTACGCACGGTTTCAAAGCGCAATGTTTGATGCTGATACTCTGGTGGTGGGCTACGATGCCAACCGCGGAGAACCAAGAGGACATCGCTCTAAACACATCAGCACACAAATGCTCCATGATGAGACAGGTTTGGGACACTGTATCGACTGTCAATTGTGCGTACACGTTTGTCCAACAGGCATTGATATTCGAGAGGGTCTTCAATATGAATGCATTGGATGTGGCGCTTGTGCAGATGTATGCAATGAGGTCATGAAGAAAATGTCCTATCCGATTCATCTGATCAAATTTGCAAGTCAACATGCCATTGAAAATAATTGGGGATTTGGCAAACAAGTCCGACGCATCTTTCGGACTCGAGTGCTGATTTATACCGCCTTGCTCTTGAGTTTATGCTTTTTCGTGGCGTACCACTTGGTACACCGCTCTACGTTTAGAGTCGATATTGTGCGCGATCGAAACACCTTGAGCAGATTGGTTGAAAGTCAAGACCACAAAATGATTTTAGAGAACGTCTATCGCTTTCAAATCATGAACAGCCAAGAAAGCACGCAGCACTATGAGGTTTCATCCCATGGAATTGATCAACTTGAAATTGAAACGCCTAAGCACATTGAAATCGAAGCCGCAAAGTCGAAATGGACCGTTCTTAGGGTCGCCATTCCAGCGTCTCAAACCACACCCGGGTCCCACAAAATTTGGCTGGATGTGAGATGCCTTGATGACAATCGAGTCGTGAGCGAACAAACCGTTTTTATCGTCCCTTCACTTTAAGAATTGCAATAAAGAGAGATGAGCATGAGTATTGAAAAAGCACGCATTGCACCCGAACTCCAAACACCAGCTTGGTGGAGATATCCCTACGTTTGGATGGTTCTAATGGGGCCCGTCCTGGTGGTCATTGCAGCCCTGTGTACGGCCTTCATAGCGATTGAAGGTGCAGACCACGTATTGACGGGGGATCTCACAACAAAGAGATTAAGTCCTGAGCAAGATGCAAAAAATCATGCCACCACTAGAACGCCTATCCCTGCTGCTTTGTCAATCCATCATCAAACACCAAACCACCGAGGTGATCAACATGAATAAGTGGAGAGGACTACAAATACTTTGGCCCGCTTTCTTAGCGGCTAGCTTTCTTGAGATGTGTGTCTTTGCATTTCTTGATCCTTTGGTCTTGACAGAAACCTTCAAGCTCTCAAGCGATGAGACCGAGTGGATTTATGCTGGATCGTTTTTCTTATTTTGGTCTGCCACAGCGCTTTCAAGCGGCATCAGCTGTCTTTTGTTGATAGAGCAGCCCTAAGTCGCAATGTGACGCGACTCTTATAGCCTGCATCACTCGATGAGCGTGGCCTTGGCTTTAAGGCTCAGGCCCTTGGTATCTAGAATTAACACCGCCTTTTGTTGAACACTGATCAGGCCTTCTTCTGAAAACTTTGAAAACGTTCTGCTTACCGTCTCAAGCTTTAGGCCCAAATAGGAGCCTATTTCCTCTCGCGTCATTCGAAGAATCATTTCCGATTGAGAAAACCCCCTGGACTTCAAACGATTGGACAAATTCAGTAAAAAAGATGCCAAACGCTCCTCACTTCGCATGCTGCCCAAAAGCAAGATTTGCTCATTTTCTCGAACAATCTCTCGACTCATGATTTTATGAAAATGATGCTGCAAGGCTGGAATATTTCTAGCGATCTCCTCAAGTCTGTCCATGGGTATGACACATACTTCAGAGTCCTCTATGGCCATGGCTTCACAGGTATGAAGGTCTGTTTGAATGCCATCAAGTCCAATGACATCGCCAGACATCTGAAAACCAGTGATCTGATCTCGACCATCATCGGTATTGACAATGGTTTTGAAAAAACCCACCCGAACCGCATAGACAGAGGAAAAGTGATCTCCTTGACGGATCAAGGATTCACCTTTTTTAAGTGATCTTCTATTTTGAATCAATTGATCGATTTTTACCATGTCCCCCTCACTCAAACCAATGGGCAAGCACAGTTCGCGCAAATTGCAACTCGAGCAAGCAGTCTTCAACTGCTCAGCCTTGATGACAGAGAATTTTTCAACGGGTGACTTTTGGGGCGATTTCATGGATAGACCTTTAAATAGAAAATGAAAAACCCATCAAAACAAGATGATTTTAAGCCTTGGTATGCCCTTTAACTCAAAATGAATACCCCATGTTGCTCACTTTGATCACATTTGCATTGATGATGGGCCTCACCGGAGGTCCGCACTGCCTGGTGATGTGTGGTCCTGCTTGCTCATTGCTTACTCAACCCAACTCAAACAACTCCACCATCAGGCCCAACGTGTTGTTTTTCACTGGGAGGGCCTTGGGTTACGGGGCAATTGGCGCCTTGGCTGCGATGTCCATAAAGACCCTGGGTTGGCTCACCACCCAATCGACACTTTTTAGACCCCTTTGGAATCTCACCCATGTTTTAGCAATGGTTTTAGGCCTTTTTTTATTGATCTTTGCCAATCAACCCCTTTGGCTTGGTGAAATGGCCAAGTCAATTTGGAAAAAAATTCAACTCTATATCGCCTTGCATCCCATGTTTAAAAAACCTTGGGCCATCTTTGTCATCGGTGCTTTTTGGAGTTTCTTGCCCTGTGGGCTCTTGTACTCGGTGTTGATGCTTGCGGCTTTAAGCGCCGATGCAGTCCATGGGGCACTGGTCATGTTCAGTTTCTCCATCGGAGGCTCACTTTTTATGGGTATTGGCGCCCAACTTTTTGAAAGACTTTGTTCAGGCCGTCAACGCACACTTCAACCCCAAGCCCGAATTGGACCTCAACTCATCAGGCTCAAAAGACATCAGCAACCCCTGGCCACACCCGTGAAGTCCGTCTCTTTGGAGCTCGGTGTTCGCTTGGCTGGATTGGCCCTGAGTGTCAACTCAGGTTGGATCCTACACCACGACTTGATCCTGAACCAGGCACCTTGGTGTGTTCCAAGACCTTAATGCGAATAATTCTCATTTAGTATAGAATACGTCCATGACCGACGCTTTTTCCTCGAAATCTCTTGACCACTTAAAGGCCAATCAAGTTGCGCGCGTCTTGCGCGTCAATCACTCCAAAGAGGACGCCCACATGGCCCGGCAATTAGAAGAGATTGGTTTTATCGCGGGAGAGAAAGTGAAAGTCTTGAACAAAGCATTTTTCGGCGGCGACCCCATGGTTGTGCGCATTGGTGCGTCCACCTTTGCACTTCGAAAAGCGGAAGCTCAACTCATTGAAATTGGCTCGGAGCATTGATTGCAAACCTCCCCACTTTATTTCGTTGACTCCTCTCCTTTGGTGGCCCTCATCGGGAACCCCAACTGCGGCAAAACGGCAATTTTTAATTTACTCACAGGCAGTCGTCAAAAGGTTGCGAACTATTCTGGCGTCACGGTCGAAAGAAAAGAAGGAAAGATCACACAAGACGATGGCAAATCGATCAGGCTGCTCGATTTACCCGGTGTCTACAGCCTTTATCCAAGATCCTTGGATGAAAGGGTCACGCACGATGTTTTAAAAGGCATTGCAGCAGGTGAAAAAAAACCTGATATCGCCGTGTGCGTTGTTGACGCCACCAATTTGAGAAGAACTCTCAGATTGGCTCTTGCTGTTCAACGCCTAGGAGTTCCCTGCATTTTGGCCCTGAATATGAGTGACTTGGCTAAAAAACGAGGCATTGAAATCGACACTCAAGCCCTATCAATTGCTTTGAACATGCCAGTGATCTCAACCATCGGCATCGAGCCCCAAGGTGTTCAACCCCTAAAACAGTTCTTGCTCAATGAGTTCAATCAAAACACCTTCGAGTCTTTCATTCAAAGCAGTCAAAAATACGTGCCTGAGCAAAGTGATTGCCAAATCCAAGACACCGACAAAATACAAACCATCTTGAGCCAAATGGGCTTGGATGAGATCAATCCAGACATGATCAGCGAACGCATTGATCACTGGGTCTTGCATCCCCTTTGGGGCTCGCTCATTTTGGGGCTGGTTTTGTTTGTGGTTTTTCAATCTGTATTTGTATTGGCCAACGAACCCATGCAGGCGATCAAAGACTTGTCAAATTGGACTGGCGAGAGTTTAGGCCCCCACATTGGGATCGAATTGCTTCGCAGTTTGGTGGTGGACGGTCTCATTGCTGGCGTGGGTGGGGTCTTGGTTTTTTTACCGCAAATATTGATACTTTTTTTCTTCATTTTAATTCTTGAAGAATCCGGCTACCTCCCAAGGGCTGCCTATTTGCTTGACCGCCTTATGGGTAGCGTTGGCCTATCAGGACGCTCATTCATCCCTCTCCTTTCAAGCTTTGCCTGCGCCATACCGGGCATTATGGCGGCCAGAACCATCACCAATACCAGAGACCGAATCGTCACCATTTTGATCTCTCCACTCATGACTTGCTCAGCAAGGTTGCCTGTCTACACTTTGCTGATAACGGCCTTTATTCCGGAAAAAACCATGGCCCTTGGATTGTCGATGAGGGGTCTTGTTTTATTTGCCTTGTACGCTCTAGGCATAGTGGGTGCAATGGCCGTGGCTTGGGTTTTAAAATCATTGACCCGTGCGGGACATGTCACCAGACCCCTGATGATGGAGTTGCCCAACTACCACTGGCCAACCCTTCACAACGTGGGTATCGGGCTTTGGCAAAGAGCAAAAATTTTTCTCAACCGCGTGGGTGGTGTCATCTTGGTGTTGACCATTGGCCTATGGTTTTTGGCTTCATTTCCAACTGCTCCAGTTGGCTTTGAAGGTGCGCCCATTGAGGCAAGCTTTGCAGGCTACATTGGACATGCGTTGTCTCATTTGTTTGAACCCATTGGATTCAATTGGCAAATCAGCGTTGCCCTGATCCCAGGTATGGCAGCACGGGAAGTCGTGGTAGGCGCACTGGGAACCGTCTACGCCATTGCAAGCAACTCCGCCAATGCCAGCAATGAACTCGGCCATGTATTGACTCAAACTTGGAGCTTACCGACCGCCTTATCGCTTCTAGTTTGGTTTGTTTTTGCGCCCCAGTGCTTATCTACGATCGCCACTGTAAAAAGAGAAACGGGAAGCTGGAAATTACCAATTGTGATGCTGCTCTACTTATTCTCACTTGCTTACTTGGCCTCTTGGATCACCTACCGCTTGAGCTCGATTTATTTATAAAAACCTCAACTCCATTCCTTGCAAATTTTGGGGTAACCCCAAGAACACGACCTTCACCAAAACACAGAGATGCTCGGGAGTTGAGATAAGCGTTTAGCAGTGGGGAGCGCAAAGACATCTCTGGTGCAAGCAACTAGACAACTGCTATTTTTCTTAAGAAGAAAGATATGTAACCCGATTTGATGGCACTTGTTGACATCAGTCCATCTTTAAGAATTAGTTGAGCACAACGTTTGCGTCCTTGACGACCTTACTCCAGCGAATGACTTCACTTCTAATGAAGGCTCTAAATTGTTCCGGGGTGTTGCCACCCGTTCCCGCCAACTGAGAAGCCCAGATTTCTTTCATATCCGGCAAGTTCATCGCCTTAGCACTTTCCTGTTGCATGCGGTCGACTATTTCCTTTGGTGTGTCCTTGATCGCCCAAAGGCCATACCAAGTATTTATCACCATGCCTGCGACACCGGATTCATCCATCGTGGGTAAGTCAGGAAAGCTCTGCGCACGAGCATCTGTCGCAATGGCCAGACCACGAATTTTACCCCCCTTCATTTGTGTTGCCGAGGTTCCCATGCCATCAAACACCAAATCAATTTGGCCCGCAAGAAAATCTTGCATCATCGGACCTGCGCCACGGTAAGGCACGTGAACAAAGTTTACACCCGCCACCTTCATGAAAAGCTCCATCGCTAAATGATGCGAAGTGCCAGCCCCCGGTGAACCAAAGTTGAGCTTGCTCGGATTGATTTTCGCAAAATCTATCAAATCCTTAATCGTTCGAAAAGGATGTTTTGGGTGCACCACCATGACCTGCGGCATGAGAGCCACCATCGTAATCGGAATAAAGTCCTTCTCAATGTTGTAGGTTAGCTTAGGATAGAGGCTTTCTGCTATCGTATGGTGGATCGCACCCATCAAAAACGTATAGCCATCTGGATTCGCACGCGCAGCATTGGCAGCTCCAACTGTACCCCCCGCACCACCTTGATTTTCAATGATGACCGATTGCCCAAGACTCTGGCTCAATTTTGCTGCGAGTGGCCTTGCAAAGGTATCCGTGCCACCCCCAGCTGGGAAGGGATTGATGATCCGCATAGGTTTAACTGGCCACGTCTGAGCCAAAGCCAATGGCCCAAAAAGAGTCAACGCGATCAAAGCTATTAGTTTGGTCAATTTAAATATAAACTTCATTTTCATCCCTTATCAAGGTTGGTCATTGGCTAGTAAAGCTGACATTGTCAAAGTTGGCGGCTTGGCTTTCATGTAGAAAAAATTGTATCCAACAAGACTGGCTTATCTTTCAGACAAATTAGTCCACTCCCTCAGGCATCGTGCGCTTAATTTCATTTCATTTTTAGAGCCCAGCGTTAAAACACTTTAACACCGATCGCCCCAAAGCCCCAGTGCAGAGAGCCCAAAAAAAGGCAACTACAAGTCCAGGCAACCATGCACGGGTCAAACCTTGAACCCTCGAGCCTCTAGCAATCATGATGCTTTCATTCATGAATGTTAACTTTAGAATACATGAACGGACATCCCTTTCCCATAGGTGAATATCCTGTATTGGGCCATGACATGGGTTAGGTTGGCTTTTTGAACCCATTCCAATCGACCATTGATAAGAGTATTTTAGTATCCATTTAATTGTTCGGTGAGTTGGTTTTCAACCCATGAGAGCATTTTTCGCCCACAACATAACTGAAGGAGTGACTTTAGCTCTTGAAAACATGCACTCCAAATACGAGGAGCTTGACTCAATGTCCCTGAAAATTTGAAGCCACTCAAACACTCAGGATCACGCCATGTGAACCAATTTTGACCCAAGAGAACACCACCAAAACCTGTAACGGATCAGGATCCATCAAATGCTTGATTTGCGCTATATCTCTTGGCCAACTGAATGTGCCCTGAGCCAAACGACTTGAGTGCAACTGAGGCCATGCATTCTCAGAGAGAGAGAGACCCCTCAAATGTTAGATCAAAAGAGGAGAACATGATTGGTAACAAATACAACCATCGAACACCAAAGAGATTCGGGTACAGGACATTTTTTTGAAGTGTTTCATCAATTCCTAAACCATGACTTTAAATGAGAAATGGTTTCAATGAAGGGCCTTAAAAGCTCCAAAAATTTAAAAAACTGCTGAATTTACCAGGCATGGCGCTCATTGTCAGGAAACGATCCCTCCTTGACCGCTCGAACATAGGCTTTCATGGCCTCCTCAATGCTGTGGTGGTCGAGCAAAAAATTGCGGACAAATTTTGGCATTTTCCCTATTCCAGCACCTAGCATATCGTGCATCACCAAAACCTGGCCAGACGTCTCATTGCCAGCACCAATCCCAATGGTGGCGCATGACGTCAAAGCGAGTGTCACTTTATGGGCCAAGTCTTTGGGTACCATTTCCAAAACCAACATCCTGGCTCCTGCTTGCTCGAGCTCTGAGGCGTGCTCTAGGAGGATCCCAGCTGCTTGCTCATCGCGCCCTTGCACCTTGTACCCCCCGAGAGCAAAAACCGTTTGAGGTGTGAGGCCCAAGTGAGCACAGACCAAGACACCTCGCTCGCTCAAGAATTGAACCGTTTCATTGGTCCAGCCTCCGCCTTCGAGTTTGACCATATGGGCACCGGCTTGCAGCAAGGCCGTGGCACTGTGCATGGCCTGATCTTTGGAGACTTGGTAACTCCCAAAGGGCATGTCCGCAATGATCCATGCGTTTTTTTGACTGGCCTGTACACCCTTCGCCACAGAGCGTGTATGGTAAACAATGTCAGCCAAAGACACGCTCAATGTGCTGTCATGTCCTTGGCTCACCATTCCTAAAGAGTCCCCCACCAGCAAACTGTCAACCCCGGCTCGATCAGCCAACGCAGCAAAGGTTGAATCGTATGCGGTGAGCATTGCAATTTTCTCGCCACTCGCATGCATTTGCATTAATCGATGTAAGTTCATGGTTCAAGGTCCATATAAATTAAGCCCAGTTCAATTCGAACACAGAGCAAAGGCCATAAAGCACAAAAATTGTGAAAGAATACGGGTATGGCACCTAATTATAGGCGGTGTCTCACAATAAGCCTCTATGCCCCATAGCCTTGCAACTTTAAAGTTAAATTACTCGCTTGAAGAGGACTGTACCGTATTGAGACACGCCCACTCGGGCCCCTTAAGGGTGCTTAAAAGCCTTTATCCAGAAAACAAATCCATTTGCCACAATATACTGATTCACCCACCAAGTGGCCTGGTAGGTGGGGATGTGCTTGACATTGAAATAGAAGTCGCACAAGGTGCACATGCACTGATCACGACCCCAGGAGCGGCAAGATTTTTTGCGTCCAATGAGCACACAGCGACTCAAAAAACACACGCAAAACTCGCCAAGCACGCAAGGCTTGAATGGCTGCCCATGGAGACCTTGGCTTACAGCGGCTGCTTGGGTGCCAATCAAACCCGTTTTGAGCTTGCAGAGGAAAGCATGTTGATTGCGTGGGATATTTTGTCCCTTGGGCTGCCGCACGCAAAACAACCCTTTTTAGCGGGTCAGTTTTCACAACACTTCGAGATCAAAAATGAGTGGCTTGACAAAGGCCTGATCAAGGCATCTGACGAAAGACTTCTCAAAAGCCCAGTCGGACTCAATAGCAAAAGCTGTTTGGCCAGCTTGGTAATGGCAAGTGGCACACCACTCAGCAAGGCCCTCAAAGATCACGCGATTGAGGTGACAAGAAGCATTTGCGACTCGCAAAAAGATGCCGTCACCATGGGCGTGAGTTCGCCAAGTGAGAGATTGATGGTGGTTCGCTCTTTAAGCGATCAAGTTGAACCTTGCATGCAGATTTTTCAAAAGATCAGGCTGGCATGGAGAAGTGAAATTTGGCAGATATCCAGCAACACGCCTCGAATTTGGCATACCTAACATCAGCCCAGAGAGCTCACCTCTCTTAAATGGACACCATCTGTCGAATGCCCTTGGACGCCATTTCAGCACCAGGTCCTTCAACCAAGACTTGCCCGCGCTCCATGACCAAATATTGATCGGCCAATTCTTCTGCAAAATCATAGTACTGCTCGCAAAGCAAGATGGCCATCTCTGCCTTGTTGGCCAGTTGACGGATCACTCGACCAATCTCTTTGATAATGCTTGGTTGGATCCCTTCTGTGGGCTCATCCAAAACCAATAATTTCGGTCCACTGGCCAACGCTCGTGCAATGGCCAACTGTTGCTGCTGTCCGCCCGACAAATCCCCTCCTCGGCGATGTCGCATTTGGTACAAAATAGGAAAGAGCTCATACAACTCTTGAGGAATGGGGGTGCTGCCAGGCTTTGAAGCCAAGCCAATTTTTAAATTGTCCTCTACGCTCAAACGATTGAAGATTTCACGCCCCTGTGGCACGTAACCAATGCCAGCACTTGCACGTTCATAGGGCATGGCCTTTGTCAAGTCCACCCCATTGAGCATGATGCGACCTTCTCGAATGGGAACGAGACCCATCAATGACTTCAGCAAGGTTGACTTCCCAACCCCATTGCGCCCAAGCAAGACAGTGACCTTGCCCGCATCTGCACTCACACTCACCCCACGCAAGATATGTGACCCCCCATAATACTGATGAATGTTAGAAATTTGTAGCATCTTCAACGTCCCAAATAGACTTCAATCACCCTATCATCGGCTTGCACCTGATCAAGGGTGCCTTGGGCCAATACACTTCCATCGCAAAGCACGGTGACCACATCTGAGATTCTCTTGATGAAACTCATGTCATGCTCAACCACCATCAAGGAGTGCTTGCCCTTGAGAGATAAAAAAAGCTCTGCTGTTCTCTCTGTCTCTTGATCGGTCATGCCCGCAACGGGCTCGTCTAAAAGCAACAACTTAGGATCTTGCATGAGCAGCATCCCAATTTCAAGCCACTGCTTTTGTCCATGGCTCAAGTTACCCGCTTGACGATTCAAATCCTCTTGCAACTGAATGGTCTCAATGACCTCAAACAATCGATCCTTTTGTTCATGCGTTAATTTAAAGTAAATAGATGCCGCCACTCCTTTATCCGTTTTAAGCGCAAGCTCCAAGTTCTCCCAAACACTCAAGTATTCAAAGACGGTGGGCTTTTGAAATTTTCGCCCAATGCCAAGCTTGGCAATCTCAGGCTCTGAGTAACGAAGCAAATCAATCGTGCTGCCAAAAAAGACCCGCCCACTTTGTGGCTTGGTTTTACCCGTGATGATATCCATCATCGTGGTCTTGCCAGCCCCATTGGGCCCAATGATGCACCTGAGCTCACCCAAGCCAATGTCAAGCGTCAAATTGTTGATGGCTTTGAAACCATCAAAACTGACATTGACATCCTCCATGTACAAGATGCGTCCATGGGCAACGTCCAACTCTCCAGCCTGATGAATGCGGGAATAACTCGCCGCACGACCACCAGAAGCGTCCGGCTGGGCTTGCATCAGTTGGTAGGCTTGTACACGCGCTGCACCTTGATCCAATAAATCTGGCGTCATTTTGACTCCCCTTTATCAGAACGAAATTTACTCCAAATACCCACCACGCCATTTGGCAAATAAAGCGTCACGCCAATGAACAAAGCACCTAAAAAGTACAACCAAAACTCTGGTGCCGTCACGGTAAGCCAACTCTTAAAACCATTGACCAAAAATGCACCCACAATGGGGCCAATCAATGTACCCCGACCACCAACCGCTGCCCATATGGCCATCTCAATGGAGTTGGCTGGACTCATCTCACTTGGATTGATGATGCCCACTTGAGGCACATACAAAGCGCCAGCAACCGCACAAATCATCGCCGACAAAACCCAAATACTGAGCTTATAAGGCAAGGGTGAGTAACCTGAAAACATCACCCGACTTTCAGCGTCTCGGATGGCTTGTAAGACACGACCAAATTTACCACTCATCAACCATCTGGAGAGCAAGAAAAACCCAAGCAACACCACGCCAGTGGTCACAAAAAGCACCATTCGCATGCTTGGAGTTGCAATCGCAATGCCTAAAATTCTCTTGAAGTCGGTAAATCCGTTGTTCCCGCCAAAACCCGTTTCATTTCTAAAAAACAAAAGCATGGCAGCATAGGTCATGGCTTGGGTGATGATGGAGAAGTAAACCCCCTTGATTCTGGATCTAAAGGCGAAATAACCAAACACGAACGCGATGAGGCCAGGCACCAACACAATCAGCAACATCGTTGCAAAAAAACTATCGCTGAAGTACCAATGCCAAGGCAACGCTTTCCAATTCAAGAACACCATAAAGTCTGGCAACTCTGACTTGTAATTGCCATCGGTGCCAATTTGTCTCATCAAATACATGCCCATGACATAGCCACCGAGCGAGAAAAACAAACCATGCCCCAAAGACAAAATGCCTGTGAAGCCCCAAATCAAATCCATGGCCAAGGCACAAATTGCATAGCACATGATTTTGCCAATCAGTGACACCCAAAAATCACTCATGTGAAACCAATGTGTAGGCGGCAAATACACATTCGCAATTGGAGCCCATACAGCAATAACTATCGCCATCACCCCAAAAGCAGTCCACGCAGGAGCGCTTAAAAGGGGCTTTTGAGTGGGTATTAAAACTGCGGTCATCCTATGCCTCAGCACTTCTTCCCTTCAAAGCAAAAAGACCTTGAGGACGTTTTTGAATGAAGACGATGATTAAAACCAAAACCGCAATTTTCGCAAGAACGGCACCCGTTAATCCTTCCAATAACTTATTGAGCACCCCTAAACCAAGGGCTGCATACACTGTTCCCATGAGTTGGCCCACACCCCCAAGGACCACCACCATGAAGGCGTCCACAATGTAGCCCTGCCCCAAATCAGGTCCAACATTGCCAATTTGACTGAGCGCGCAACCGGCCAAACCCGCAATGCCCGAGCCCAAAGAGAACGCATAGGTGTCTATTCGAGCGGTATTGATCCCCATACAAGATGCCATGGGTCGATTTTGAGTAACCCCTCGTACAAATAAACCCAATCTGGTTTTGCCAATCAACAATGCCATCAAAATCAACACGATCAGGGCAAAAACAATGATCATCATGCGATTCCATGGCAGGGTCAAATTAGAGAGCAACTCCACGCCACCACTCATCCAAGATGGATTTTCAACGGCAACGTTTTGCGCACCATAAAGCGTTCTGACGCCTTGCATCAAAGCCAAGCTGATGCCCCAAGTCGCCAGCAAGGTTTCAAGCGGTCTGCCGTACAAGTGCCTTAAAATCAATCTCTCTAAAACTGCACCAACCAATGCCGCCGCCAAAAAAGATGCGGGCAAGGCGGCCAACAAATAATAATCAAAGCCCTGGGGCCAATAGGCTCTAAAAGCGACTTGCACAGAGTAGGTGGCATAGGCACCAATCATCATCAACTCGCCATGCGCCATGTTGATCACACCCATCAAGCCGTATGTAATGGCCAGCCCCAAGGCCACCAACAATAAAATGGATCCCAAGCTCAAACCCGTGAACAAGGTACCGATTCTTTCCCCCCATACGAGTGAGGCCTTGATGTCTTTGATGGAGGACTGAAGTTGCACCTTGACCAAATTGTCTTGCTCTTGGCTCAATTGCTGATTGAGCAGCAAGAGTGTATTGGGTGTCTTACTCAACGCCAACACAGCCGCTGCCTCAAGCCTCTCTTTCACATCATCACTGCCAATCGTGATGGCCGCCTTGGCCAACTTCAAGTACTCTTTAACTTTCGAGTCCTGCTCAGAGCCAAGCGCTTTGACAAGCAGAGGCATTTTGGTCAGGTCAGGCTCCAAGAGCAAGGCCTTGGCTGCGGCAAGCCTTTGCGCATCGTCTTTACTTAGGAGTTGAAGGGCTGCCAAAGCCGAATCCACCTCTGAGCGCATTCGGTTGTTGCTGCTCACCCCTTGAAGATCAGAGGGCCTGGCTTTCGCCTCGCCCGTGACGGGATCATAAGCCACGCCTGCTTTGACCACCAAGACCATCGAGCCCGAAACCATGACCTCATCATTGGCCAATGCCTTTAAAAAATTCGCCGTCTTTTCATCTGCATCTTTTAGAGCCACTTGCAATGCTTCAATTCTAGAATCATTCTCCCCCGTGACCATGGCCTGAACTTGATTGACGCTCAAGGACCAAGCAGGAAAATGCCAAATCATGCAGCTCAATATAAGCAAACCCATACGTTTCATTTTTTCATCTTCCATTTGCAAAAGTGGAGGCATTGAGCCTCCACTTTTAATCAACCTTAATGTCTTCGATCGGATTTTAAACCAATCGAAGAACCATCAATTACTTCTTCACAGGTTCATCAGGCTTTTTGTCATTGCCTTGGATGTAGGGGCTCCATGGCTTGGCCTTGACTGGACCGGGGGTCTTCCACACCACATTGAATTGACCATCGGCCTTGACTTCTCCAATGAACACAGACTTGTGCAAATGGTGGTTTTTCTCATCCATTTTGGATTGGATGCCACTTGGTGCTGTAAACGTTTGTCCAGACATGGCTGCGATCACTTTGTCAACGTCGGTTGACTTGGCTTTTTCGACGGCTTGCTTCCACATGTTGATACCAATGTAGGTTGCTTCCATTGGATCGTTGGTCAAAGGCTTGTCTTTGTGACCTGCAATGCCTTTGGCTTTTGCGTAGTCGCTCCACTTTTTAATGAATGCATCGTTGGTAGGATTTTTGATGCTCATGAAATAGTTCCATGCAGCCAAATGACCCACCAAAGGCTTGGTATCTACACCACGCAACTCTTCTTCACCCACTGAGAAGGCGACAACTGGCACATCCTTGGCTTTCAAACCAGCGTTGCCCAATTCTTTGTAGAAAGGCACATTGGAGTCACCATTGATGGTAGAGACCACCGCTGTTTTTCCACCTGTTGCAAATTTCTTCACATCAGCCACGATGGTTTGATAGTCTGAGTGACCAAATGGCGTGTATTTTTCATCAATATCTGACTCTTTGACGCCCTTGCTGATCAAATAGGCGCGCAAAATTTTGTTGGTCGTTCTTGGGTAGACGTAGTCTGTGCCCAATAAAACCCAACGCTTGGCAGCGCCACCGTCTTTGCTCATCAAGTAATCAACCGCTGGAATGGCTTGCTGATTAGGTGCCGCACCCGTATAAAACACATTCTTGCTCAGCTCTTCGCCTTCGTACTGAACGGGATAGAAAAGCAAGCCATTGAGCTCTTCAACCACTGGAAGAACTGATTTTCTTGAAACGGATGTCCAGCATCCAAAGATCACCGACACTTTGTCTTGCGTCAACAATTGCTTTGTTTTTTCAGCAAACAAGGGCCAATTTGAGGCAGGATCGACAACCACAGGCTCCAATTTCTTACCCAAAACACCACCCTTGGCATTGATTTCGTCAATGGCCATCAACACGGTGTCTTTCAACACGGTCTCAGAAATGGCCATCGTGCCAGAAAGGCTATGCAACACACCCACTTTGATCGTATCAGCTGCACGTGCAGTCATGGTGATTGACAATGAACCCGTGACCAAGGCCGTTGCGACCGCCAAGGCCTTAAGATGATGTCGTCTGTTGAACATTTAGTTAGCTCCAATTCGTAGATAAGTTAGGAAAGATGAAATTTGCTTTCGCTACTTCCATTTGCAAGCCCTGTGCCACATGAAAAACCCATCTCCGCCCCATTGATGCGCACAACAACCCGATTGAGGGAAGCTTGCACCTCTTTTTGCACCGAAATAATGCGGATCAAGATCAAATTGCACCTAAAAAGGGCATAAATCTTGTCTCCTATTCATTCATGAGGCACATAAGTTGCGTCATAATTATTCGATTGAATACATGACCGGGATGAGACATGGAATTAACGCCTCGTGAAAAAGACAAACTTTTGATTTTTACAGCTGCGCTTTTAGCGGAGAGGCGAATGGCGCGGGGACTCAAACTCAACTATCCTGAGGCAGTGGCTTTCATCAGTGCAGCCATCATGGAGGGGGCAAGAGACGGCAAAACAGTCGCACAACTCATGAGTGAGGGAAGAACGCTTTTATCAAAATCCGATGTCATGGATGGCATCTCAGAGATGATTCCTGATATTCAAGTCGAAGCCACCTTTCCTGATGGAACCAAGTTGGTGACTGTTCACCAACCGATCATCTAAAGAGCCAAGCCCTCTTTTTTTTCTCACCTCAACTTCCCTAACTACAAAACGACACATCATGACACCCGGTGAATTACTCATAGACGAGGGTCAACACGTCCTCAATCCCAACCGCAGAACTTGCACTGTGGTTGTTCAAAATACTGCAGACAGGCCCATTCAGGTCGGATCACACTATCACTTTGCCGAAACCAACGCCGCTTTGAAGTTTGACAGAAACTTGGCCAAGGGCATGCGTCTTAATATCGCCTCTGGAAATGCGGTTCGGTTTGAACCGGGACAGGAACGAACAATTGAGCTGGTGGATTATTCAGGAGATCGACGGGTCTATGGATTTCGCGGCATGGTTCAAGGAGCGCTTTAATGGCAACGATCCATAAACGCGCCTATGCTGAAATGTTTGGCCCAACGGTAGGGGACCGCGTGCGTTTGGCCGACACCGATCTGATCGTTGAAGTTGAACGTGACCTCACCCTACAAGCGGGCGGCTATGGAGAGGAAGTGAAGTTTGGTGGCGGTAAAACCATCAGAGATGGGATGGCTCAATCTCAACGCACTCGCGATGAAGGGGCCATGGACACGGTGTTGACCAACGCATTGATCGTTGATCACTGGGGCATCATCAAAGCAGATATTGGTTTAAAGAATTCAAGGATTGCTGCCATTGGGAAAGCGGGCAACCCTGACACGCAACCCGGTGTCGACATCATCATTGGTCCAGGCACAGAGATCATCAGTTGCGAAGGCATGATCGTCACAGCGGGCGCTATCGATACACACATTCACTTCATTGCACCCCAGCAAATTGAGGAAGCACTTTGCAGCGGTGTCACCACGATGATAGGTGGAGGCACTGGTCCGGCAACCGGGACCTTTGCCACCACATGCACACCTGGGAGCTGGAACTTAGAGCGCATGCTTCAAGCTGCAGATGCCTTTCCCATGAACTTAGGCTTCCTAGGCAAAGGCAATGCATCCTTGCCCGCAGCACTCAAAGAACAAATCAATGCCGGGGCCATTGGACTCAAACTTCACGAAGACTGGGGAACCACCCCCTCGGCCATTGACAACTGCCTTTCAGTTGCTGAGGAAACAGACACCCAAGTGGCCATCCATACAGACACATTGAATGAATCTGGTTTTGTGGAAGACAGCATTGCTGCGTTCAAAGGGCGAACCATTCACACCTTTCACACCGAAGGTGCAGGAGGTGGGCATGCGCCAGATATCTTGAAGGTGGTTGGCGAAGCGAATGTTTTGCCATCATCCACCAATCCAACCAGACCCTACACCATCAATACGCTGGATGAGCATGTGGACATGTTGATGGTCTGTCATCACTTGGATGCATCCATTGCGGAGGACTTGGCATTTGCTGAGAGTCGCATTCGAGGAGAAACCATTGCCGCAGAAGACATCTTGCATGACCTGGGAGCGATCAGCATGTTCAGCTCAGACAGCCAAGCCATGGGTCGGGTTGGCGAAGTCATCATGCGGTGCTGGCAAACCGCACACAAGATGAAACAACAACGCGGCAAGCTGCCACTAGACACCGACAGACATGACAATGAGCGCGTCAAACGCTACATCTCCAAACTCAGCATCAACCCCGCCATTGCGCACGGCATCAGCCATGAGGTGGGAAGCATTGAGGTCGGCAAATGGGCGGACTTGGTCTTTTGGAAACCGGCTTTTTTTGGTGTCAAACCCTTTCTAATTATGAAAGGTGGATTCATCGCCATGGCCGCCATGGGCGACCCCAACGCATCGATTCCAACACCTCAACCCGTTCACTACCGACCCATGTTTGGCGCCTTTGGAGGTGCACTGACCAAAGGCTCGTTGAGCTTTGTATCTCAGTCTGGCTTGGCAAATGGCGTCAAGGAACGCTTTGGCCTAGAAAAACCGCTATCTGCTGTGCGCAATATTCGTGGCATTGGTAAAAAAGACATGATCCGAAACGATTATGCGCCCAAGATGGACATCAATGCTCAAAGCTATGAAGTGCGCGCAGATGGGCTTTTACTGACCTGTGAGCCTGCAAAAACGTTGCCCATGACGCAGCGCTATTTTTTGTTCTAACTAGATCTTTTGGATTGACCTTGCTTGGAACCTACCATGATTTACTACACCAAAGTCCTCAAAGGCGGAAAAGGTCTTGCAAAGGCCTTGCTTGAACGCGCACCAAGTGTTTCTCTAGACTGGGATCTCAGGCAAAAAAGCAGGTTTGAAACCACTGACTCCAACGCATGCCCTGTTGGCGTGGTCATTGCTCGAGGACAAGTGCTCAGGGGTCAAGATGTTTTGGTAGGTGAAGATGGTTCTTTTTTAAAAGTCTTGGCCAAAGATCAGCTAGTTTTGCGAATCACTTTTTGCGCTGAACATGGCTCACCGTTTGATTTGACACGAGCAGCCTACCATTTGGGCAATCGCCATGTGCCCATCGAGTTAAAGCAAGCGTATTTGCAAATAGAGCCTGATCATGTGTTGGCAAGCATGCTTGAAAACATGCATTTGATCGTTCAAGAAATCGCAGCTCCTTTCGAACCTGAAACTGGCGCCTATTCTGAGGAAAGCAAAGATGCACATGCACATGATCACAAACACCATGGACACCATGCTCACGGATGACTGATTCAAGTGAGTCCGAAAGTGCCTATCTATTGCTTTTGCAGCTGGCCTCGCCTGCCCTACCCGTTGGCGGGTTCTCTTATTCCGAAGGGCTTGAGAGTGCCGTTGAACAGGGTTGGGTCAAAGACGAATCAACTGCAAAAATTTGGCTGATCGATCAACTTCATTTGATTCAAGCCAGAAGTGAGATGCCTTTGATGCATGAGGCTATTTTGGCTTGGCGTGAATTTGATCAAGATCGGTTAAACGCCCTTACGGCATGGTCTGTGCAAACGCGAGAAACCTTTGAAGTCAAACTTCAAACCCAACAAATGGGTCGGTCATTGCTCATATGGCTAAAGAATCAATGTGTACTGGACCATGAAAAAATTGAATTTTGTCATGACCTTTCACCCACTTGGCCGATCGTTTTTGCACTGTGTGTGAGCCGTGAGGATATTTCACTCAAAGATGGTTTAACGACTTTCGCCTTCAGTTGGGCCGAGAACATGGTCCAAGCCGCTATGAAATCGGTCCCACTGGGACAAAAGAGTGGCCAATCGATTTTGAAGGCCCTTACACAAGAAATACCCTCTGCCGTTCAACAAGCCCTTGCTACACCTGGCCACTCGCGTCAATCCTTTGCTCCGCACTTGGCCATTTTGTCCTCCCTTCACGAAACTCAATACTCCAGACTTTTCAGATCATGACTTCTATGCACAACATCAAAAACAGAACGCAAAAATTGCCTCCTTTAAGAGTGGGCATTGGAGGCCCGGTTGGCTCGGGCAAGACCACGCTCTTAGAGATGCTGTGCAAAGGCCTGCGCGACAAATATGACTTGGTGGCCATCACCAATGACATTTACACCAAAGAAGACCAACGCCTCTTGACCATCAGCGGCGCTTTGCCCCCAGAAAGAATCATGGGTGTGGAGACCGGTGGATGTCCCCACACAGCGATCCGAGAAGATGCCTCGATCAATCTTGAAGCCATTGACCGCATGCTCGAGCGTTTTCCCAATGCAGACATCGTCTTCATTGAAAGCGGCGGGGACAACTTGGCCGCCACCTTCAGCCCTGAATTGAGCGACCTCACGCTTTACGTGATTGATGTGGCTGCGGGAGAGAAGATACCTAGAAAGGGTGGGCCTGGTATTACAAAAAGTGATCTTTTTGTAATCAATAAAATCGACTTGGCCCCCCATGTAGGCGCAAGCCTAGAGATCATGGAATCCGATACGCAAAGGATGCGCAAAACAGATCAAGGTGTCAAGCCTTACGTGCTCTCCAATCTTCGAACCCTTCAAGGTCTAGACCAGATCATCGAATTCATCGAAACCAAAGGCATGCTCAAATGATCTAGGCAAAAGAAACACAGCTAGCCTTTGAAGGCGTCTTGAGCTTCAAATTCCTCGGCCGTGACGGCCACCTCAAGCTCGTGCTCCCCGCCACCGCGGATGACACCTCTCAAGGGGGAGACATCGCCAAAATCTCGTCCAACGCTCAGTCTCACATGGCTAGCGTCAGCAATCATGTTGTTGGTCGGATCCAATTCCAACCACTCTCCAGGTATGCCCGGGCAATACAAGGCCACCCAGGCATGCGAAGCGTCTGAGCCTCTTAATTTTTTTTGTCCAACAGCTTGCTTGGTGAGCAAATAGCCACTCATGTACCTTGCACTCAAGCCCAGGCTTCTTAAAGCAACGATCATGATGTGGGAGAAATCCTGACAAACCCCTTGGCGCTGCTCAAAGGCCTCCCAAACGGGCGTACTGACTTCAGTGGATTTGGGTGAATAGATGAAATCTTTGTATATTCTTTGTGACAACTCTATCGCCGCTTTGGTGATATTTCGCCCAGAGGTGAAGGACTCAAGCGCATAGCTTTTGATCTTTGCAACATATGGGGTATAGGTGCTTGGGAAGATAAACTCACTGGCTGGCAAATACTTTTTACCCGACGCATAACCCAATGCATCGCGCACCTCTTCCCAGGTCAGATGAACCGCCTCAAGCGCGTCTTTGGACAACTCATGGGTCATGACTTGGCAGCATGCACTGACTGTCAAGTACTCATGTGCTGCTTGAAAAGAAAAGAAATCTCTTTTATTGCCAAAAGAGTCAAGATTTTCATAATGCGCATCAGGTGTTGGAGAAATCAAAAGGCTTGTCTGCATGACTTCTTGAAAGGCGTTGTCAAGGGGCCTTAAATAGGCCAAGTGATGTGCGAGTTGCACTTCACTTTCATAGTTGCATTTGGTCACATGCTCCACACGAATGACCTTCATGAGGCAAACCTTTGTTCGTTGATATGTGCAAAATACCTTGCACCCAATTCATCCGACAAAATTTTCCCAGCATGAGCCACCCTTTTGCCAAATGACAAAACTTCAAACGCACCTTCAATGGGCATGCAACTATTGATCAATTGGCTATAAATATCTACTTCTGTATCCGAGTTGGGCAGAAATTGAATCTCTTGTTGGAGTGCTTTCAATATCCAAACAATGGCTCTTGGGTTGGTGTCATCCAAGATCAAAAGCTCGATCAAAGAGTCTACATCTTGGTAACTCTGATAGCGAGTGCGGTAAGTGATGGTGCTGTCAAATAGCGCAATCAGCATCTCAAAGCCTCGACTCGATAGAGCAGCCTTATTTAAAAAGAAAGTGCTCAAAGTCTCCGCCAAATTGATCAACCTCTCGATCAAACGACCGATGGTGAGCATTCGCCAGCCCAGATCTCTTGTCATGCGATCGGATTGCAAACCCGTGAGCGCAGCCAATTGCAAGCCCAAGTTATCTAGTGCCTCAAGAGCCACAATCAAAGACTTTTCCTCAATCGATCTTTGCTCACCAAGGCGGGCTTCAAGTGTAGATTTCATCGTGCTCGCTAAGCGAGTGTGGTCACTGGGCAAACGGTCTCTCACCAGTTTTAAATTGTTATCAATTGCCTGAAGATAAAATCCAACACTGTAAGCATCTTTGGATATCAAACTGGCGATCAAAGTGCGTGTAAAAACTTTGGGGGATTTTGATAAAGTCGGCGCTTCAGCCGAAATTAAACCCGAACGTATGGTGAGCTCACTGATGGCGTCTTGAAGAGCCAAGACATTGTCCTCACCCGAAATACCTGCAATCGTCAAAGACTCTTTGGCCAATCGAGTCAATGACTCTGCCCTCTCTGTGTAACGGCCCAACCAAAATAAATTTTCCGCCGTTCGACTAGAGATCAAAAAGCCGCCTTGTGTGGGCAATCCATCGCTTCGCTTGGCTCGCTGAGGCAGCATAGAGAAAGTATCAACCTCCTCTTGGGTTGAAACCCAAGTATCCAAAGTACTCCCACCTCGTTGAATAGAGACCATGTCATCTTCATCACTAGATATTCGAGTCATCCCGCCAGGCAAGATCTCCCATGTGCCGTCTGTATTGGCCATGGCATACACTCTAAGCATCGATGTACGAGGCGTAAACTGCTCATTGCTCCAAGTCATTGCTTGAGAAAACTTCAAATAACTTTGTGTCGTATAAATTTCTGGACGTGCTGCAATTCGCTCCCTTAATAAATCGAGCTGCTCGGCGTCCATTTTCTCTCCTATCATGGGTTGAAAGTGGGGACCCACACTTCCCATATAGGTTGGCTTGATGACTTGTGAAGCCAATTGAGGACTTACATCTGTCCAGGCAGCTTGCTCGCCGCACCACCACGTGTGCAAGGACGGTATTCGCAGTTTTTCATTCAACAACTTTTGAGCAATTCCAGGCAAAAATCCCTGTATGGCAGGAGACTCTAAAAAGCCAGTTCCCAAAGCGTTGGCAATCAAAACATTGCCAGCGCGAACCACTTGCAGCAAACCAGGCACCCCAAGAGTTGAATCCCCCTTTAACTCAAGGGGATCTAAAAACTCATCATCCAAGCGCCTAAACAAACCATGAATAGGCTGTAAACCTTGAAGGGTTTTAAGATAAAGCTTTTGATCACGAACAGTCAAATCTGCGCCTTCCACCAAGGGCAGGCCCAGATACCTTGCAAGGTAAGCGTGTTCAAAATAAGTCTCGTTGTAGGGGCCAGGTGTCAACAATGCAAAGCGCACTGTTTCTCCTTTAGCGATGGGTTTGGCCAGTTCGGTGAAGGTGTCAAGCAGTCTTCTGTAGCTTGAAGCAATGTGTTGAATACGCAGCTGCCTAAAGGCCTCAGGAAAAAGTTTAGAGATGATCAGTCGATTCTCGAGCACATAACCCAAACCAGAAGGCGCCTGCGTTCTGTTTCCAATGACCCACCACTTACCCTCAGGACCTCTTGCGATGTCAAAGGCAACAATGTGCAGATAAATATCTCCAGGCGGTCTGACTTGGTGAACAGCTCGTAAATAACCGGGATGTCCTTGAACCAATGCTGCCGGCAAGTACCCTTCGTGCAACAAGGTTTGCTCGCCATAAATGTCTTTTAATATTTCATTTAGCAACTGAGCTCTTTGAGCCAGGCCTTTAGAAATATGGAGCCACTCCTCTTGTTCAATTAAAAGGGGCAGCGGATTCAAGGACCAAGGACGACTTTGCCCTTGCTCAGCATCGTAGACGTTATAGCTGATCCCATTTTGTTGGATAAAACGCGCAACCGTAGACGCACTCTCGGAGAGTTTTTTGATTTGTTGTTCACCAAGAATCTTAAAAAAATCAATCCAATTTTTTTTTAAGGCGCCGTTTTTATCTGTAAATTCGTCATGCTGAGTTGATTGATTTTTTGCAGTCAACGACGAAATCAAGGCACGCAAATCTTCGGTCAAAAATGATGCGTCCTTGTCCACAGGCTTTGGTAAAGAACCTAGGGATTCACTCAAGGCTTAACTTCCAATGTAAAAAAACACAATTATCCTTGGTTTCTTCTTAAATCAAGCGTGAAGGGCAATTCTTGGCTTGGATAAGTTCTTTGTTTTTTGATTTTTCCCGGAGTATGCCCGAGTTTACTAAACCTTGCCAGTCGGCGACTCTCGGCCTCGTAGGAGTTGATTGGAAAAGTTTCGTAATTCCTACCTCCTGGGTGGATCACGTGGTATTGACACCCACCTAAGGATCTGGAAAGACTGTTGTCAACGATATCAAAAGACAAGGGGGCATGCTTGCCAATGGTGGGATGCAAGGCTGAGGGCGGCGCCCATGCCTTGTACCTCACACCCAAGACATACTCACCGACAACGCCCGTGGGCTGTAAGGGTGCAGCCAGCCCATTCACAGTCACGCTGTAGCGGTTATCGTTGTAACCGCTTAACTTCACTTCAAGCCTCTCAAGAGACGAGTCCACGTAGCGAACAGTGCCCCCTGCTGAGCCCTCTTCCCCCATCACATGCCAAGGCTCCAGCGCAGTTCTAAGCGTGAGCTCAATCCCTTTGGTGTGTACCGAACCAATCATTGGGAATCTGAACTCAAAGTGCGGATCGAACCATTCGGCCTTGAAACCAAACCCAGCCTCATTGAGCTCAGCCAAAACATCTACAAAATCCATTTTGACAAAGCTTGGCAACAAAAACCGATCATGCAACTCTGTACCCCAGCGATGAAGCCTGTTGATTCCATGTCCTTTGTAGGGCGTCTTCCAAAACCAAGCGACCAATGCTCGAATCAACAACTGTTGCGCCAAGCTCATTTGTGAATGTGGTGGCATCTCAAATGCTCTGAGCTCAAGCAAGCCTAATCGACCCGTTGGCCCGTCAGGAGAATACAGCTTGTCAATGCAAAACTCTGAACGATGCGTGTTTCCCGTGACATCGACCAAAATATTTCTAAGCGTGCGATCGATCACCCACGGGGGACATTGTCCCCACCAATCGGCCTGCCTCTCGATTTCAGCCAAGGCAATTTCCAACTCGTAGACCTGATCGTTTCTTGCCTCATCAATCCGCGGCGCTTGTGAAGTGGGTCCAATGAAGAGGCCCGAAAACAAATAAGACAAGGAAGGATGGTTGTGCCAAAAGGTCAACAAACTTGGCAGCAAATCGCTTCGCCTGAGAAATGGACTGTCAGCAGTTGTTGCTCCCCCCATGACAAAGTGGTTGCCCCCGCCCGTTCCGGTGTGACGACCATCCATCATGAATTTTTCTGTTGACAATCCGCTCTCATTGGCAATTTGATACAAAAACTGCGTGTTTTGCACCAACTCACTCCAAGAGTGCGCTGGATGGATATTGACTTCAATGACACCCGGATCTGGGGTGACTTGCAGCATTTTGAGCCTTGGATCTTTGGGGGGGGGATACCCTTCCAACACGATGGGCATGTCCAACTCTTTTGCGGTGGACTCCACGTGAGAGACTAGCTCCAGATAATCCTCCAACTTCACAAGCGGGGGCATGAAAACATAGACCACCCCTTTGTCTTGACTCAAAGACTCCGCCAGTGGACCGCTCGCACGCCCTGGGTTTCTCACCTCCACGCACAAAGCCGTTCTGATCAACCAGTGAGCAGACTCTTGAGGGTCAGGCACTCGGTGGGAGTCTTCGCCTGGCATCGTGTTCTCCAGTCCCATCGCAGACGCAAAGTAAGGTGTTTGCATGACAACGTGGGTCGAATTTTTGAATGCCAGATGATCCCTTAAGGGATGAATTTGATCATATGGATCCAAATCGATTTGATAGGGATACTCTGACTCCTTGACCCAGGGCAATGAATCCAAGGGCAATCGATAGCCCATGGCAGAGTCACCAGGGATTAAAAACATCTTGTCATCGCGAAAGAACCACGGCCCGGACTGCCATTTGGATACCGCATCCAAGTGATCAGATTTTTTAATGGGCAAAACGAAACCCACCACCTCATTGACACCTTGATTAAAAACTCTTCGAATCCGCGAGCGTTCCATTTCATCATCGACTTTGGAATCCAACACGTTGACGTTGATGGGTAATTTTCTTTCCCTCCACATGTAATACCATGCATCTTCATACCCTGGCGTGATGAACTCAGTGCCTAGACCTAGCTTAATGGTGAGCTGATCAATAAAAACCCGAGCATCGGCAGATTTAAATCGATGCTCGTCGCGCTCATTGGCATTCAAGCGCTTGTCTTCCCAACAAGCCTGGCCATCGGCTCGCCAATACAAGGACAAAGCCCACCGCGGGAGCTGCTCACCCGGGTACCACTTGCCTTGACCGAAATGCAAAAAACCGCCCTCACCGTATTGGTCCTTTAACCTTTGAATCAATTGCATGGAGTAACCCCGCTTGGTTGGACCCAATGCCTCCGTATTCCACTCCGCACCATCACGATCATTCACCGACACAAACGTTGGCTCACCCCCCATGGTCAGTCGCACATCCATGAATGACAGCTTGGCATCCACCGATTCACCCAAATTTAAAATATCTCTCCATTGCTCGCCACTGTAAGGCTTCGCAATCCTTGGCGACTCAAATACCCGAGACACACTCATTTGGTGCGAAAAATCAACCTCACATTCATCCAGTGCACCAAAAATGGGCGACGCACCTGAGGGTTCCGGTGTGCAAGCCACGGGTATGTGGCCTTCTCCGGCCAAAAGACCCGAGGTTGGATCCAAGCCCACCCATCCCGCGCCAGGCAGAAAAACCTCACACCAAGCATGCAAGTCCGAGAAATCAGTCTCTGCACCTGAGGGACCCTCCAAAGACTTCACATCGGGTTTGAGTTGTATCAGATAACCCGAGACGAAACGAGCAGCCAAACCTTTGTGCCTAAGGAGGTGCACCATGAGCCATGCTGAATCTCTGCATGAACCAGAGCCCAGCGCCAAAGTCTCCTCAGGAGACTGAACGCCAGGCTCTAATCGTATGGTGTAGCTCACCGTTTTTTGGATAAGTTGATTGACATGAACCAAATAGTCGATGGTTCTCACTCGCTTGTCAGAAATCTTCGCAATCAAGCCCTTCAACAAGAGCCCAGGCTTGGACGTGGCCAAATAAGGTACCAAATCATGACCAAGACGCTTTTCGTATTTGAATGGATAGGTCTCTGCATCAGTCTCTAAAAAGAAGTCAAAGGGGTTATACACCGCCATTTCTGCAACCAAGTCAACCGTGACCTTGAATTTTTGGGTCTTCTCGGGAAAGACCAATCTGGCCAGATAATTTGCATAGGGATCTTGCTGCCAATTTAAAAAATGACTCTCAGGCTCCACTCTCAATGAGTAAGACAAGATGGGCGTTTTACAATGAGCCGCTGGCCTCAAACGGACAACATGAGACCCCATAGCGATGGGGCGATCGTAGGTATAAAGTGAACGGTGGTGAAGAGCAACGTGGATGGTCATGGGCTCATCAACGCAACTAATATGCCAAAAATATTCCTAACCCTCTGCGTATTTTGGATCTAGAGGACATGCATCGCACCATTGTGGTGTTATTTTTAAATCACAGGCGGGCTTTTGCAAAAGCGGGAAAAAGAGTATTTGGTCAACCGCTACAAATGCGAGACAAAACCCCGCTTTAAATCACAAAACAGACGCTTTCGCTTCGCGCACATCCGCAAAAAACATGAAATGGCATCGATATTGCTAACTGAGTTGTATGCCCAATCCAAACGACCTCAATCTGATCACGCTCCACGCCTTTGTGCCTTCGAGCTTTTTCTCAGGTGCTCTCGTTCAATTGGTGATTTATATACAAAATTTGAACTTCAAGTCTTGGCTCAAAAAGGGACCGCTGATTTTTTTAACCCCATCTGAATGTTTACCCCTTCACGGCTACAAACGGTCCGGCTCATTGAAAGCGCGTAGCCCCTTTGATCTCAAGCCCCTCAAAAGGCGCGAATGCAAAAAGGATTTTCATTCATGGTGACCAAGTTTAAGCTGCCCTTTGATGAAATGATCCTTGATGATTTGGATCGAAATTTTAAGAATTCAAATTTCTCAAGAGAGCATTACAAAGAATTCGCGCTGTGGTTAGACAAGCAAGGTGAAGACGTTCTAAAGGGAAAGAGGGAAGAAGCGGATTTGATGTTTCGCCGTGTTGGCATTACTTTCGCCGTCTATGGAGACAGTGGCGGTACCGAGAGAACCATTCCATTTGACATTGTTCCAAGAATCTTCACAGCCAATGAATGGCAGCGTCTGGAAAAAGGCCTGATTCAACGCGTGAGGGCTTTGAACATGTTCTTGCATGATGTCTATCATGAGCAACACATCCTCAAAGCCGGACTGATCCCTAAGGAGCAAGTTCTGAACAACGCTCAATTTAGAAAAGAGATGGTAGGCGTCAATGTGCCCATGAAAACCTATGCGCACATCGCAGGCATTGACATCGTGAGAGCAAACCATGGTGACAATGCTGGTGAATTTTTTGTTCTTGAAGACAATTTAAGGGTCCCTTCTGGTGTTTCGTACATGCTTGAAAATCGCAAAATGATGATGCGATTGTTCCCTGAGCTTTTTGCCAAACACCGGGTTCAACCTGTTGCACATTACCCAGACCTCTTGCTTGAAACCGTTCGGCAATGCGCACCCCGTAAACCTTCAAATCCGACGGTCGTCGTATTGACCCCAGGCATGTACAACTCGGCCTATTTTGAGCACGCTTTCCTTGCTCAGCAAATGGGCGTTGAACTTGTAGAAGGCAAAGACTTGGTTGTGAGCGAAGATTATTTGTACATGCGAACCACTCAAGGCTTGAAAAAAGTTGATGTGATTTACCGACGTGTAGACGACGACTTCCTGGATCCCGCCGCCTTTAGATCGGACTCTGCACTTGGGGCGAGCGGCTTGATGCATGTCTACAAAGCTGGCAACGTCGCAATTTGCAATGCGGTGGGAACAGGTGTGGCAGACGACAAGTCCATCTACCCCTATGTCCCCGAGATGATTAAGTTCTACTTGAGCGAAGAGCCCCTGATCTCCAATGTACCGACCTACATGTGCAGAAAACCCGATGATTTGCAGTATGTATTGGACAACATCTCCTCCTTGGTGGTCAAAGAGGTCCATGGCGCAGGAGGCTACGGCATGCTCGTTGGGCCCGCCTCCACGCAAAGTGAGATTGCTGAATTTAAAGAAAAGGTCAAAGCAAATCCCAGTGGCTATATCGCTCAACCCACTTTGGCGCTGAGCACTTGCCCAACTTATGTGGGCTCAGGCATTGCACCTAGGCACATTGATTTGCGTCCCTTTGTTCTTTCTGGCAAGGAGGTGCGAATGGCGCCAGGCGGACTGACACGGGTTGCGTTGAAAGAAGGCTCCTTGGTCGTCAACTCCTCGCAAGGTGGTGGCACCAAGGACACTTGGATTTTAGAGCACTAAGCCTTAGACAAGAGGACGTTGACATGTTATCAAGAACAGCTGATCACCTTTACTGGATGTCTCGCTACACAGAGCGAACGGAGAATACTGCTCGCATGCTGGATGTGAACTATCAGATGTCACTGTTGCCTCAAACGCTTGAGGTGTCTGAAATGGCTTGGCGTGCCTTATTGGAAATTTCTGAACTGACCGAACTTTTTGACAAAACGCATGATGCAATCAGTGCCAAAGCAATCATTGAATTCATGGTAAGCGATCTCGACAATCCCTCATCCATTATGAGATGCTTAGAGGCCGCCAGAGAAAATGCACGGGCGGTCAGGGGCTCCATGACCACCGAACTTTGGGAGACGATCAACACCACTTGGCTAGACGCGCAAAAGATGATCAAAGATGGTCTTTTGGACCATGCACCTTCAGAGTTTTTTGAATGGGTCAAATTCAGATCTCACCAAACCCGTGGCGTCCAACACGGGACCATGATGCGAGATGAGGCCTATTCTTTCATTTGCTTAGGCTCTTTTTTGGAGCGTGCTGACAACACGGCGCGGCTTTTGGACGTGAAGTCGCTCACGGCAGAAAACATGAAAGTTTTCAATCATGACTCTGTCGATGATTTTTATTATTGGGCTGCCATTTTACGGTCTGTTTCAGCTTTTGAGATTTATCGAAAAACTTATCGAGACGTCATCACTCCAGAGAGAGTGGCTGAATTGCTGATTCTAAGAATAGACATGCCCAGATCTTTGGTGGCCTGCGTTGCTGAGGTTGCAAGCCTATTGGCTCAGGTCAAAAATTCGCAGTCAAGTACCACGCTCAGCCAAACAAAAAATATGCTCAAAGAGCTCAAAGACTCGAGCATGGAGACCGTTCTTGAGATGGGGCTTCACAATTACTTGAAGCTTTTTTTAGAAAAAATCAATCTCGTTGGTTTTGGGATCAGCCACGACTTTCTTCTCTCAACAGAGGAGGTGCCCGCATAAGCGCTCAGGCAAGCTCATCAAGATAAGCTTTGACCTGTTTTTGCAAGTTTTCGCATTTGCAATACAAGACCTCAAGTTGCTTTGAGACAAGATCAGATGAAGGGGGTTCGCTTTTTCTCACCTCTTGCTCAAGTTGGGTCACGAAATCGACCATTGCAGCTTTGGCAAAAAGGCCAATCATGCCCTTAAAAGCGTGAAGCTTCAAGAGAAGCTGTTCGATGTTTTTATCGTGCCATAAAGTCTTTATGTCACGGCAGTCGTCTGTGGTACTTTTTTGATAATTTTTTAAAAATTCACTGCACTGCTCAGATAAGAAACCAAAGTCCTTGATTTTCTCAATATCCAACTCATCCATATCAACCTTTACTGAAGAACACTCATTGCTGCGAACTTAAAGGGGCCGTTGAAGATCTTGAGGACAAATCTCGAGTTTTGAAATTGCCATTCATTTCAGTAGCCCTATTTAGCATCTAGCATGTATCATAACCATCTCCATCTATCTTGGTTTTCACTGGCTTTGAAATCACAAATATATGTTTTAATGGATATGTGTACCATCCAATCTGCCTGAATCAATAGTCCATGTCCGAGCCCCTTTTATCTCTGCACGGCATCACCAAGCGCTACCCATCCGTGATTGCCAACGACCGCGTGTCACTGAGCGTTCAAAGAGGTGAGATTCACGCCATCCTTGGAGAAAATGGCGCTGGCAAGTCCACTTTAATGAAAATCATTTATGGTGCTGTAAAGGCCGATGAAGGCACGATTCTCTTTAATGGCAAGCCCACACTCATTCGCAACCCACAAGAGGCCAGACAACTTGGCATCAGCATGGTCTTTCAACACTTCAGCCTCTTTGACACCCTGAGTGTTGCAGAAAATGTGTGGCTAGGTCTTGATCGAAGCTTGAGTCTTGGATCAGTCAGTGACAAAATCTTAGAAATAGCCTCTAACTATGGTTTAGACATTGATCCCCTGCGCCCGGTTTACAGCCTGAGTGTGGGCGAGATGCAAAGGGTCGAGATCATTCGCTCTTTGCTCAACCGGCCTCAATTGTTGATTTTGGATGAACCCACATCGGTCTTGACCCCTCAAGCCGTGGAGAAACTTTTTGTTGTTTTGAAACAGTTGGCTGCTGAGGGAAAGAGCATTTTGTACATCAGCCATAAGCTGCATGAAATACGCGCTTTGTGCACTGCCTGCACCGTCATGCGTGGCGGCATGGTCACGGGTTCATGCAACCCTCAAAATGAGTCCAATGATTCTTTGAGTCAACTCATGATTGGCTCGATGCCCCCAGCTCTGAGCGTTCGTGCGCAAATCCCAGGCAAGCTTGTATTAAGCGTCAATGACTTGACTCTCGCAAAATCAGATCCTTTTGGTGTTGACTTATCCAATATTGAACTTCAAGTTCAATCTGGTGAAATTGTGGGCATTGCTGGCGTGTCTGGCAACGGCCAACAAGAGCTTTTGTATGCCCTCTCAGGCGAAGACACTCGCGCTGACAGCGCGTCCATTGTGCTTTTTGATCAAGCTGTTGGCCATTGGCCTCCACAAGAGCGGCGATCTTTGGGCTTGCATTTTGTTCCAGAGGAAAGACTTGGAAGGGGTGCCGTTCCTGAACTGAGCTTATCGCAAAATCTCCTCTTGACCCGAAAAGAAGCGGTGTCCCAAAACTTGGGGTGGCTCAATATGAAAAGCCTTCAAATTCAGGCCCAAGTCATCATCGATACCTTTCAAGTCAAAGCCTCTGGGCCCAACGCATTGGCCAAATCCTTGTCAGGCGGAAATTTGCAAAAGTTTTTGGTCGGACGTGAAATCGATGCAGCCCCTAAACTACTCATCATTTCTCAGCCGACTTGGGGCGTTGATATTGGTGCTTCGGCACAAATCAGAGCCGCGATTTTGGCATTGAGAGACGCGGGCTGTGCAGTTTTGGTGGTGAGCGAGGAGCTTGACGAGTTGTTGCAGTTGAGTGATCGCTTGCATGTGATTGCAAACGGCAGACTCTCGCCCTCCTTGTCCAGGCAAGAGGCCCAAGTCAGTTTGATTGGCACTTGGATGAGTGGATTGTGGCCCCAAGCCAGCGCGGAGACAGCAAATGTTGAAACTTGAACCCCGTGCTCAAGCCTCTGTATTTTGGCGCTATGCGTCACCGCTCCTGGCTTTGCTGATCACCATTTGCATTGGCGTTTTGCTCTTTACGGCTTTGGGCAAAGATCCCATCAAGGGTTTGGGTGTCTTTTTCTGGGAACCCATTAAAAGCGTCTACGCTCTCTCTGAGTTGCTGGTCAAGGCCACCCCACTTTTATTGATTGCTTTGGGACTGGCCGTTTGTTTCAGATCGAATATATGGAACATTGGCGCAGAAGGTCAGTTTGTCATGGGCGCTGTCTTTGCTGCGGGTGTAGCCATCCAGGCCGATGCCTCAAGTTCGCAGATTTATTGGGTTTGGGTCCTGATAGCTGGCACCTTGGGCGGCATGTTTTGGGCAGCCCTCACGGCCGCACTTCGCGATTGGTTCAATGCCAGCGAAATATTGGTGAGTTTGATGCTCGTGTATGTCGCCATCATGATTCTAAATTTTTTGGTGTTTGGACCCTGGAAAGACCCTTTGGGTTATAACTTTCCGCAAACCAAAACTTTTGAAACCCTGGCACAAATTCCCAAACTGATCCCTGGTACTCGAGTCAATGTAGGGGTGATCCTGACCCTCTTGGGTATTGCGGGATTATGGACCTTTTTGTTTCGCACCCATGCGGGCTTTGCTCAACAAGTGGGTGGCTTGGCCCCTCATGCGGCTAGATTTGCGGGCTTTTCCTCCAGAAGAGCACTCTGGCTTGCGCTGCTGTGCTCTGGTGCTTCAGCGGGTTTGGCCGGTGCACTTGAGGTGGCTGGGCCTTTGAGACAACTCACCCCCTTTGTGCCCGTTGGATACGGCTTTGCAGCGATCATTGTGGTCTTTGTTGGGCGTTTGCATCCCATTGGAATCGTGTTTTCAGCCCTTCTCATGAGCATGTTCTACATTGGCGGCGAATTGGCACAATCTCGCTTGGGGATGCCCAAGTCCTTGACGGGTGTTTTTCAAGGGCTTTTGCTTTTTTCTCTATTGGCTTGTGACACCTTGATGATGTACAAATTGGTTTGGAAAGCCAAAGCACTTGTTGCGCACCCTTTGACCATGAAGGGAGTGGCGTGATGGAGACCTACGCGCTTTTATGGGCGGCCACTATGAACGCGGGAACTGTTCTTGCGATTGCATCCTTGGGTCTATTGATCAATGAAAAGGCTGGCATTGTCAACTTGGGCGCTGAAGGCATGATGTTGTGTTCGGCCATCGCAGGGTTTGCAACCGTTTCACATACAGGCAGTGATCTTTTGGGATTTTTATCTGGCATGGGGGCGGGTGCCTTGATGGCAGGCCACTTTGGCGTTTTGGTGATTTGGCTGGGAACGAACCAATACGCGACGGGCTTGGCCTTGAGTTTGTTTGGCGGTGGTTTTTCAGCCTTTGTGGGTGTGAATTATGTGCAAGCCAAGTTGCCAGAACGTGTTCAATATGAGATTCCTTTTTTAAGTGAAATACCATGGCTTGGCTCTGCAGTTTTTAAACACCATCCGTTGGTTTATCTTTGCATTGCTTTTGCCGTTTGTTTGATATTCTTTCTGTATAAAACACGCGCTGGCTTGATCTTAAGGGCTGTGGGCGAGTCTCCCGAGTCCGCGCACGCGCTTGGGTATCCGGTGAGAAAAATTCGCTTCATGGCGGTTTTGGTGGGCGGGGCGCTTTGCGGTTTATCAGGCGCCTACATCTCCATTGTCTACACCCCACTTTGGGTCGAAGGCATGATTGCGGGCAAGGGTTGGATTGCATTGGCACTGACCACCTTTGCGACTTGGAGACCTGCAAGAATTTTACTTGGCGCTTACTTGTTTGGTGGGGTTACCATGCTACAGTTCCATTTGCAGGCAACAGGCATAGATATTCCCAGTCAGTTTTTAAGTATGTTGCCCTACATGTCTACTATTGTTGTGTTGGCATTGATCTCCAAAAACCCTCAGTGGTTAAGAGTCAATATGCCGGCCAGCATTGGTAAACCCTTTTTCCCCGGATCGTAATTTTTAACTCAACTTTAAATGAAGGAACTCAGATGACAGATTTTCACAAGCGTCGTTGGATTCAAGCAGCTGCGATCACGGCAGTTGCGGCTGCCGCCTTGATTGGCTGCAGCAAAAAGGAAGAGGCCAAGCCAGCAGAAGCACCCAAGGCAGAGCCCTTGAAGATTGCATTCGCATATGTGGGCCCCGTGGGTGATGGCGGCTGGACTTTTGCGCATGACAATGCAAGAAAAGCAATTGAAAAAGAGTTTGGCGACAAAATTCAAACTTCTTTCGCTGAAAACGTTCCCGAGTCTGCTGATGCTGAGCGTGTCATCAAAGACATGGTGACTCAAGGCAATAAATTGATTTTCGGAACCACGTTTGGTTATATGGACCCGATGCTTAAAGTTGCTGGTGAAAGCAAAGACATCAAATTTGAACATGCAACAGGCTACAAGCAAGCCGATAACATGAACACCTATGACAGCAGAACCTATGAGGGTGCTTACCTAGCAGGTGTGATCGCGGGAAAAATGACCAAGAGCAATACGCTTGGTGTGGTTGCTTCGATTCCAATTCCTGAAGTGATCAGAAACATCAACAGCTTTACTTTGGGGGCCCAATCAAGCAACCCCAAAGTCAAAACCAAAGTGGTCTGGGTCAATGAGTGGTTCAATCCCCCCAAAGAGACTGAGGCCGCAACAAGTTTGATCAATGGCGGCGCAGACGTCTTGTTCCAAAATACCGACTCGCCTGCTGTGCTTAAAACGGCACAAGACAAAGGCAAACGCGCCTTTGGATGGGACTCTGACATGACAGCCTACGGACCCAAAGCACATTTGGCTTCAAGCGTCATCAATTGGACCCCTTATTACATCCAAGCCACCCGCAATGCTCTTGAAGGCAAATGGACAGGCGGTGCTCAAACTTGGTGGGGCGTGAAAGAAGGCGCCATCGATATCGTCTCGATTGCAGAGGATGTTCCTGCAGAAACCAAAGCCAAGGTGGATGAAGTCAAAGCGGGACTCAAAGCCGGCACATTCTCCATTTGGAAAGGCCCCTTGTTGGACAACTCTGGCAAAGAAATCTTAAAGAAAGACGAAGTGGCTGATGACAAGTTTTTGAGTGGCATCAAGTTCTATGTCAAAGGGGTTGAAGGCAAAGTCCCCGGTGGTGACAAATAAATCTAGATTCGTCTAGCTTGTAAAAGGAATCGCCAAGGGCGATCCCTTTTTTTTAAGCCCATCCGCGCCAACCTATAAAAACGATCTCATAGATTTTCCTCCTCCCCCATTGCTCTTGGCCTACGTGAGCGTTTGTACTCAGGTAAGAACGCACTCTTTCACTGCACAAGCGCCTGATTTACACCACCTCGCTTTGATCACAAGAGCTTCTTGGTTTCTGGCCCAGTCGCCTTGCTTGGCAGTGCCTCATATCCGATTCTTATTCATCGGCTCACAGTTTATGCTCCTCGCTTCCTTTCCACACTCGGTTAGCCTTGTGCAGTTGCGTTTGCGCTTCGCTCGTCGCGTGATCAACTTGCGGCGGGACTTGCACACGTAGGAGTGCGTCCATGCTGGGCGCACCAACGAAAAAAAGTGCGCCGAGGCGCACTTTTTAATGGGATTGCTCAATCAAGAGCCAAATTTAAATCAGCTGAAGCGTCGATTTAGAAAAAGCCGTACAACAAACCAACGTTGATAGATGAAGCTGTTTGACCGGTAGCGATGAAGTTGGCAGTGGCCGACCATGTGAAATTGGAAGCCGCGCTTGGTGTTCCGCTGTTTTTCACATTGGCGTACTGACCATAAACAGTCAAATCCTTCAAGAACTTGTAATAAACGCCAGCAGCATATGTGCTTGTGTTGTAACCACTCTTGGAGTCTTTGCTGTTGTATGCACCGAAGTCAAACGTCGTGGTGGGTGCGAACACATAGTTACCACCAACACCAGTTGTATTCAAGCTGTCGTATTTAGGTGTCTTTTGGTTCAAAGCGATGCCTTTAAGAGTCACAGCACCCAATTTGTAAGTCAAACCACCAACTGTTCCGCTAGTGTTGGCTGCTTGAGCTTGGTAAGAAGCCAATGTAGCACCCAAAGGACCCGCACCGTATGTCAAAGAGAGTGCATTGCCATCTCTTGCGGCAACGGAAGATGTGTTGTTCTTGGTTGTGAATTCGGCACCTAAAGTGAAGCCGTTCATGGAAGGTGATTTGTAAGAAATAGCACCTGTTTCGATCGTTCCCAAAGCGCCGTCGATATCAACTGAGGCCAATGAAGAACCGTAATTTGAACCGCTTCTTGGATCAGCAAACAATACGCTATCAAATGCGAAGTTAGACTGTGTACCCACAACCAATGTGCCTGAAGAGCCTTTGACGTACAAATTGGCTTGGCGATTGAAAATGGTGTTTCCACCGAAAGCGTAAGATTGTGAATTAGTGGGGTTCAACAAGAAACCTTGCTCTAACTTCACACCACCTGTGTAGCCGTTGCCCATGCTTTTCTCAGCAGTTAAGCCAAAAAAGTTGGGTGCAAAACCACCTGTGATGAACTCAGTTGTTGTACCTGTTTTTGCTTTACCGCCAGAAATTGCCGTTGAAGCAATGCCGCCATCAATCAAAGCGTAAAAGTTAAAACCTTCGGCATGTGCAGCAATACCTGCACCAGCCAACAGTGAAACCAATAGTGTTTTCTTAAAAGTATTTTGCATGTTTTCTCCGAGTTAAAAAAAAGTTTGAATTCTGTCAACAAAGTGTAATAGCATTTTTTAAGCCAAGAGAAATATGTCTGTAAAGTGTCGTTTATTTTACAAAACGTTGACAACTTAGTTCATAGGTATTAGTAAGCACATGTTTTTTTAAATAATAAGAGCGTGAATTCAGATTAATAAATCAACACGCATAAAAGGGGACAAAAAGTATGCATTTTTTTGGTGCACCAATGATCATTTTAGGTGCATTTAAACTGAGCTCGTGCAAGCGAGGAAGAGTTTTAAATTTCAGACATACATTAGATTTCTTAATTCACGCATAACTTCCTAGGTCCCAACAATGATCGTAAAGAGGGGTGATACTAGATGCTTTCAAAAGAAAATGTCTTTTTGTTAACCAAGCTTTAAAAGTCAAATTTTGCACATATTGGGCCCACGCAAAACTTGGCAAACATTGCTTCACAAATATCTCAATTGCAGTTAAACCAATTGGTGACCAAATTTGGAGGAGACCCAAACTTTCAGGCGCTGTTGTCTACTGGTTCGATACCCGTCTCAGCTCTCCAAACCAATAAGGCCCTGCTTTCAAGCTCACCAGCACAACAAACGATTGATCCAGTTCAACACCCTGAACTGTATTTAATCGGCCTTCAATTGACTTGACTCATCAAGACGAACGATCTCAAAGCGGCAGCATCAGAGCGATCACTTAGTCAATGGCTCTTCAGACAACTTTTCAAATTGCAACAGCAAGAAGCGGGCCCCCGTATCTCACCATCAGCAGTCTTGGCCAAGTGATACCCAAGATCCGTTGAGCGAGCCATGCTCAGGTGCGGTAAAGGTCTAGCAGCCCAACGGGTGCGCCTGGCAAGATACGCTCCATGCCCGAAGCGCCAAACGAGAATTGGCGTTGCAGCACGGGGCCAATCAGGCGACGAATGTCAAGGGTAGGCTTCAAGTCACGCCCCTCTAAGAGTTGTCCGCGTGCCAAGCCGGGCCAGTCGGCCACAACACGTCCGCCTGCGACCTCGCCACCGGCCAGAAACGCCACGCCACCGGTTCCATGATCGGTGCCGCCCGAGCCATTGAGTGCAGCCGAACGTCCAAACTCGGTCATGACCAAAACCGTTGTGCTCGCCCAATTCAGCCCCAGCGTATTGCGCAGTGCTGATAGGGCTTCGTCAAGACTGGGTAGCAAGCGGCCCAAGCGCCCCGCTTGTTGGGTGTGAGTGTCCCAGCCTCCAGCCTCTAGCCAAGCCACCCGTGGACCTTTGGGGTCCGACAAAAACTTGCCTGCCTGCCGGGCCAAGCCAGTCAATCCGGGGCCATCATTCGCTCCCATGCCCATGTCATTCTGACCCATGGCCTGGCTCAAGGCATTGGCCAATTGAACGTCGTCGCTATACATCTGGGCCACCCGCGTCATCAGATCCTGGTGGTTGCTAGCGCGGCCCGCAGGAGTCCAGGTGCTAGCACTGTCCGCACCGCGCAAAGCCAGCGGCATGGCAGCTGTGAGCGCCAACGCGGGCTGACCCGTACTTTGCAAAGCACGACCCAACCACCCCGTGGTTTGCACAAAGGGCCGATCGCCACCACTCTCCAGCAACTGTTGGGCATCAAAGTGCGATCGCTCCCGGTACGGACTGGCCACCGCGTGGACCACCACAAGCTCCTTTTGCAAATACCACTGGTGCAAAGTTGCTAAGGCCGGGTGCAGTGAAAAGGTCGTATCCAAAGGCCTCTGGGTTGCTTGTGTGACAGCAATGCCGGCAGCGGTAGCGGTAGCAGTGGCCAGGGCTTGGTTGCGCGCTGCTGCCTCAGCATGGCCGCGCAAGTCCGCCCATGCAGGATCTCCTGTTGCAGGAACTGCTGCGAGCCCATCTAGGGCACCGCGCAGCAAGATGACGACCAGACGCTGTTGGCTGTTATCTTTTGCGTTGGAAGGAGCGGCGAAAGCCAGGCGCGCTGGTATCTCACAAGCGAGAGCGGCTGCACCTGCGAGAGCGCGCAGGCCGTCTCGGCGCGTCAGGGACAAGGGCACATCAAAGGGGGCGTGATTCACAACTCATCTCCTGAGAAATTCCGGACTGGCCAAAGCCAGGGCCAAGGCCTGGGCACTGCTTTCCGCGCGTTCAATGGCCAGCGCGGTGTTGGTGCTCAAGTCTTGGGCATAAGCCAAGCGCATCACAGCGCGAGGGTCGGCCGTTTCGCGGTTAGCCTCTCCAAACCGGTCTGCCCATTGCACACGCTTTAGCAACGCGTCGGGTGAGAGCCATTCTTCGGTGCGGTCTGGCCAACCTTGTGGCGAAGGTGTGCGCCCCAGCGCTTGCCCCATGGCCAGCACCGCACCCACATTTTGCTCAATGGCCCGCACCGGCAACTTGAGCATTCGGTGGGCAGAAATGACCAGCTCTTCAGGACGCTTGAACTTGGGCGGGTTGTCCGGGGCCCACGACACATCATGGCTGAAAAGCGTGTGGGCAGTAGCAACCAAGTCTCCATCAGTTTCGGTAAATCGCTGGGCCACCGCACGAATTAGAACGGGAGAAGGCTCATCGGTCACAAAGTGGCGGCAAAGTTTTGAAGCCATGAACATGGCGCAGGCAGGATGGCGTGACAAATCGGTCAGCAAAACGTCCAGTGCATCTGGCCCCTCTTGATAGGTTTTGCCCAAGATCACTTTGGACCCCGGTTGGTGCAGCGCGGCAACAAAGTCGCTCTTACCGCCGGTTTGCGGGCTGACTGTCCAGCCGGTCAGCAACATGGCGGTCTGCGTGACGTCTTGCTGGGAATATCCGGCATGCACGCCCAGTGTGTGCAACTCAAGCAATTCACGGGCGAGGTTTTCGTTCAAGCCTTTTTCGCGGCGCTGGCCAGCCCTGGACTGAGGTCCAATGGATTGGGCATTGTCCAGATATATCAGCATGGCCGGGTGCAAAATGGCTGCGCGCAGCAAATCTTTGTAACGACCAAACGCGTGCGGGCGAATGGCTTCGTACTCATGTGGCCACACCAAAGCCAGCATGGCACCCTTTGTGGCCGCCACACAAAAGTGGTTGGACCAGAACTGTACCCACCGTTCCGCTACCGGTGTGGGGGTTTCGATCGTATGCTGCCATCGCCGAACGAGGCCCCGAATATTCGTTTGCCGCAGTTCTTTGCGAGATGGCGTCATTGCACCCAAATCGTCCTTAGGGACCTTTTCTGATTCAGCTTGCTTGGCACTGAGGGCCGCTTTGAGCACCTCGCGCGCAAGCACCAGCGCTTGAACGCTGTCAATCAAACCACTGGCGTCAAATGCGGCAGGCCGTTTGAACTGCTCTAAAACCCAAGCACGCGGGTCGGCCTGAAGGGGCAGTTGGCTGTGCTCGGAGAAACCGAAACGGTGGGAAGCTATGGTCGTTTGCTGCATGATGGATCAGATCCAAAAACATTCAATTTAATATAATTACAAGTATATTTGAAGTAAGCTGTTGATGATCAAAGCAAGTTGTAAACAACGACAGGGACCACTAAGAAGTGTTCCTTAGTGTTCCTTAGCGGTCCTTGTCGTTGCATATGTTGGTGGGGCGACACCATGCATGCAGCGACCATTGAAAGTACGCAATATCGAGATTTTGGCGAGTTGCGTCAGCCTGATAGCGAGAGCGAAAAGCGGGGATTGAAAGGCAAAAAGCTGCACGCGCTCGATACAGTTACGATCTAAGATCAGTCCCCAATAAGGCCATAAAAACATGCCTGATTCAATGCCAGTCCGCGCAAGCCCCTCAGCGGAGCTCGTACCAAACGCCTCGCCCTGAGCCATGCAGGTTCAAGTGACCACATTTTACCAAGGTACGGAAATGTTCCTTGAGCGTATTGCGACTGGCACCAGTCACCTTGACCACAGCACCCATCGTGACGCGCCCATGTTCCCGTGCAAATTCGACAATCTGCAAAGCTAGTTGCGGTAGTGCAGCCAGCACCAGCTTTTCCCGCTCGACCTTCTTCTCCAGTCGGCGCACCTGTTCAGCCAACGACCGATGAAAAAACGCCAACCACGGTTGCCAGTTTGGTGCCTTGGTGCGAATTGAGCCCTGCGTCTGGCGCAAGGCCAAGTAGTAGGCCTCCTTGTTTATTTCGACCACACTTTCCAGTGAGCTGTAGGGCACATACGCATAGCCTGCCTGGAGTAGCAGCAAGGTCGTCAATACTCGGGAAAGCCTTCCGTTGCCATCCTGAAATGGATGTATTTCCAAGAACACGACCACGAACACTGCAATGATCAGCAATGGGTGAAGCCTTTGCGACTCTCGCTCCGCCTGGGCCCAAGTCACCAGCTCCGTCATCAGACGCGGCGTATCGAATGGCGAAGCCGTCTGAAAGACGATACCGATCTGGATGCCATTTTCATCGAATGCGGCCACACTGTTCGAGTTGGTCTTGTACTCGCCGCGATGCCGGATGTCCTTCTCGCTGTGGCACAGCAGCATCTGGTGCAACTGCTTGAGGTGATTCTCGGTAAACGGGATGTCTTGCCAGGACCAAAAGACCAGATTCATCAACTCGGCATAACCGGCGACTTCCTGCTCATCGCGGGTAGTGAACGACTTGATTTCTAGGTTCGACAACAGCCGTTCGACCTCACGATCTGAAAGCTTGCTGCCCTCAATACGGGTGGACGAGCCGATGCTCTCGATAGTGGCGACACGGCGCAGTGCCGACAAGCGCTCAGGCGCGAGCGTACCCAAGGCACGCCACGCGCCTTTGAATTCATCGATGCGGGTGATCAGACTCAGGAGTTCCGGCGTGATTTGGATGGTGTCGGTCTTTAGCATACACCCAATATTACACCCAATTTCACCCATTTGCATCGGCTACCCATAAAAACACCCATTTACACCCAATTCTTAGCGATTTGCGCATCCAAAAAACCGAGAGCCGGACATCCTTAATGCATTGGTAAACCTTGATTTATTGCCCCGCCATGGACGTTCAGGGCAGTCGTACTTGCCGGTCACCCATAAATCGAGTGGCTGAGCGAGTGAAGATGAGGCCAGCGTGTACCAGTAGCAATCCAAAAAACCTGTTCGTACTTGAACAAACTCACCCGCCGGTCTTGGCGCGTTTGCAAAAGCACCTTGGTCGCTGTGATGGCAGTTTTAACCACGGCACAGACCGTGGCAGCAACAAGAATACCGGGTGTTTAAACAGACTAGCCAGACTCTCGTCATTTTTTCGCGGCACAGCAAGCGTACGCACCCACCTAAGCGCAGAAAAAGAAGCCAATAAGGCATCCCTAAGCAGCGCCAAGCGTGCAGGAATAATACCGTTTTGCATGAAATAAATCCCCATCAAAAATCTCTTTGGATTCCAGCCCGTGCATGAGTATCAAAATATGCGCGAGCTCATGCAATCACACTGCTGGCTGGTATCCGGGCTGAGGAAAGCTGCCTCTGTGCTCGTCCAAGATTCTTGTTAAACGAAGGGAATGGAACTTTTTTATTTTTTCTATGAACTTTAAAAAAGTTTTTAATATCACAGAGTGCATTATTTATTTATGCGTAGCTCTTAAAGATAAAACCAATACATTTGCCGACAATCTATATGAACCGAAAATCCACTTTAGATCAGCGCTAAAGTACTTAAGGCTATTTCCAAATTCGATCAAATAGATTTATGTCCCCTAACTTGATTGAAAATCACCCAGTTTAAAACTTGTGCATATCAATTAATTAGTGATTCTTTAAGATTGGGTATCCGGCGTGGGCTGCAGTTACTATATTCAACCTCAAGCGATCAGGCAAAAAGAACGAATGGATCAATATGAGGGAACAGCGTTGGGTGATTCTTGTATCTATGAGATTGAACGTTTTAAAACCATTTTTAGATTTACAAAAAGATTAATTAATTTGAAGCTTACTGATCATTTGGATTTATATTTTTTATTAATTTTTGCATCGCTTAATCTATTTGTTTTCGACTTCTCTTTGTAGTCTACCTCAACAGCTTCCAAACAACTGCTCAGCGATAATAATTGATACGTTACTCATGTAAAATGGTTTTATTTTTTTTACATTGTTTTATTATTTTAGATTGAAAATGACAACTGAAATCCTTGTGTGTGTGTAACTTGTCAACCCCCCGACATCTCCCGAGACGCCCCTCGGCTAGGTCGTCAATTTTATAAAAATCTTAACGACCAAGTTTTTATTGAAGATCTTCCGTTTCTAGTTCGCCCAATTGAATGTATGGGCGGATGTTCTCATGCCTGCACAGTTGCTTTTCAGGCGAATAATAAGCAGAGATACTTTTTTGGAAATTTAAGCGGGGATGTTGATTGCGTTTCTCAAACACTGTCTTGCGCAAAGCTGTATGGTCAGTCAACCGACGGTGTGATGGCCTGGTGCGACCGCCCCCCTCTTTTTCAAAAAGGTTTGATCGCTAAATTGCCATCTACGCTCTAGATTAATCAGCTCTGTGAATACCATTTCTCAAAAATATCAAGAAAACGATGTTTACAAATTTAATGAAGGTGCCACTTGTACTTCCGGACAACTCAAATTGGCAGCCTGATGTAAATGACCCCATAGGCGATTATTTAGTTTAGAGTCCTAGGTCTCTAGTAATGCGGCAGCATCTCGTGGATCAGGTGATTCTTGTGCTTCAACAACCGCTCCAATTCATCTTTGATGTAAGCGAAGGGGTCCAAGCCATTCTTCTTGGTTGATTGTGGTTTAATACCTTATAGAACTCAACGCCCACCCATCACTTAAAAATTGGACAGCATCTATGAACCACGATATTTCACTTCATCGACGACACTTGTTGGGCACCAGCCTTGGCACTCTTGCGGTGACGAGTCTTGCCACGTTCACGCGCGGCGCCTCCGCTCAGACAGCCCCTCTTGCAGCACCCCAACAGCTACCCGCTTACGTTAACTGGAAAGATCCTGCTAGCCTCATCGTCCACAGCAGCAGCACCCTTGAGACCAAGCGTAGCGCCTTTGGTACGAGTGTAATCACGCCCGCCGAACAACTCTATATCCGCAATAATCTGCCAGCGCCTAGCTCATCCATTCTAAGCAGCCGTGACGAATGGGAGCTCAACGTCGAAGGCGTTAAAAACCCACGCAAGCTCACCGTAGCCCAGCTCAAATCAATGGGACTTGAAGCGGTCGCGATGGTGCTTCAGTGCTCAGGAAATGGCCGAGGCTTTTTCCCTAGCAAGCCCAGTGGTACCCCCTGGACTGTAGGCGCCGCTGGTTGCGTCGTCTGGAGTGGTGTGCCAGTGCGCGCAGTTGTCGAAGCGCTGGGCGGACTAGACGGAGCGCGGCCTTTCATGACGGGGACCGGTGGCGAAAAGCTACCAGAAGGTATTGATCCAAAAAGCGTCATCGTGGAGCGCTCGGTACCGGTAGCTGCAATGGTCGATGCGTTGCTGGCATGGGAAATGAATGGTGCACCGATCTCGCTTGCGCATGGCGGCCCTCTTCGCCTGATCGTGCCAGGTTATACCGGTGTCAACAACATCAAGTACATCAAGCAACTTGCCTTCACCACCGTGGAAAGCGATGCGCGGATCATGTCGCACGGCTACCGGATCACGCCGCCTGGCGCCAAGGCCGACCCTGCCCAACCATCAGTGCAGGAGATGACCGTGAAGTCTTGGATCAACTCTCCCAACGGGGACGGCGGCGCTCAGACAGCCGGCCTGGTGCAAATTCAAGGCGTTGCCTTTGGTGGATTGAATGCCGTCAAAAAAGTTGAGGTTTCTATCGATGGCGGTAAAAGCTGGCGCGAGGCGCGCCTAGTGGGGCCAGACATGGGCAAATACGCTTGGCGTCAGTTCGTGTTGCCTGCGCGACTGCCTGCTGGCAACTACACGCTTGCTAGCCGCGCGATCGATGCCGCGGGTAACGTGCAGCCCGAAACTAGGGGCGAAAACGTCAGCGGCTACAACAACACCAGTTGGGTCGACCACGCCGTGAAAGTGACAGTGACATGAGATTCAAGTTGTTAGGTCGCGTGTCGCTTAAGTTAACGCTTTACCCCATCCTTTGCTTAGCCTGCTTTGCCCAAGCGCAGTCCAATGATCCCACTTACATGGCTGGGAAGTCACTTTTCCTCAAGGCAGTTCCCGCCTGCGTGATTTGCCACACGCTCAATGATGCGGGATCACAAGGTGCGGTAGGCCCCGTGTTGGACGAGATCAAGCCAAGCTCTGAGCGCGTGGCTAAGGTGCTTCGCAACGGTCTTGGCAGCATGCCTTCCTACGGGGCTAAGCTTACCGACATTCAAATTGAGGCCTTGTCCCGCTATGTCTCCAAGGCCAGTGGAGGGGCGCCTTGATTGCTTGAGAGGCCGCATCATCAGCCCAAGAATGCACTCAAATCAAGGTCAGGATGACACGTCGAGACTTGCACCCGTAGGGTGGCAAGCAGGAATATGAATGCCAACGTCAAGCCCAGCGAAAAACCGTGAATTTGATGAAACGTTCGCCAAAAAAATCAAGCAACAACCCGAGCGGAACGGGTACGGCCAGTTCGACTCGAACCAAGGTCGCTTGAGGATTTTTCAACGCCAAGATGATCTATGACCACAGGCGGGCGATTGGGAAATTGAGCTACCAACTCTAGCTTGCCGCCCATGCTTTCCACATAGTGACGCAGCGTGGAGAGCAGCATGTCGCTGCGCTTTTCCAAGCGCGAAATCGTGTCTTGCCCCACCCCAAGTGTTACGGCTAAACTTTCTTGGGTTTGCTCTGCAGCCTTACGGAGGTCTTTGAGGGTGGCCAATTCCATGGCACGGCCCTCAATCCGAGCACGGCGCTGTGCGGGCAATGCCGCCATGATGTCATCGAGTTTTCTTGCCATTTTTAGGCTCCTTTACTGTTGCGTCATCTAACGTTGCCAGATGCTCGCTGTACCGGTTATCCGCCACAGCAATCAATCGCTTGTAAAAACGTTTTTGATCTGAGCCGCCCTTGTCCCCGCCCACAAGCAAAACCGCCTGACGCTGTGGGTCAAATGCAAAAGCTACGCGCCAGACCTCGGCCATACAGTTAAATCGCATCTCTTTCATATTGGCGTGCGAAGTACCTTTGAGCGTATCTACTGTTGGACGTCCAAGATTGGGGCCAAACTCCGCCAGCAACTTGGCATGCGCGAATAATTCGTCTTGCAGTTTTTCATCGAGCGCCGCCATCTCATCAGCAAAGTCATCGTGAAGCAGTACGGTCCAAGCCATTAGAGCCCATTATGGCTTTAAGTCCATATGTCGTCAAGTCCATAAATAAATCCATCAAGATGAAACCCGGGAACGGGCAAAAAAATCCCAACCGATAAGGGTTGAGACTTTGAGTATTGGAGGTGGGGTGCTACCAGAGGGCAAACGAACTGGGAATAGCAATCCCCGGACCTGACTAGGCACTGCTAGCCATACCCAATTCGTAGACAACTCCCCCAATGGGAGCCGCCATTTCAATGTGTCCAACTCTATTGAATTGCGGACGACGGTTCAAATCCATAAATCGCCCTTGACTCCGCGTTCGCAGTCCAAGAATGCACTCAAATCAAGGGGGGTGACACGTCGGGCAAGAAGCGCAAAAATTCATGAAATTTCAATGATAAAGTCTCCATGTCTGCAACCGCCACGCTATCAACTCCTCCCCTAAGGGGTGCCTCTGCGCACCTTGCGGACGAGCTGCAGGCAGGCCGTGTCTATCGGCGTGAGGATCTCGCTCGCCTGAGTAATGCAGTTGATCGGCATCTGCATGAACTAGTGTCCACAGGCATGCTGAAAAAACTAGCCTAGGGGCTTTACTACGCACCAAAACAATCGAACTTTGGTCCCTTGCCACCCACTGAAAAAAAGGTGGTTCGGGGATTTCTGCGTGACAAAAAATTTTTGGTGTTTTCTTCGTCGTCTTACAACACGGTGGGCTTGGGCACAACAAAGCTCTACAACAGCACACTGGTCTACAACCACAAACGTCATGGCGTTTTCAAACTGGGCAACCGAGCGTTTAATTTTCGAGTAAAGCCTCGCTTCCCCAAAAACCAACCTCTGAATTCCTTTATGTGGACCTGCTGAACAACTTGGAGGAATTGGCCGAAGACCGCGACGCTGTGCTCAGCCAGGCCTGCAACAAGTTGATGTCTTTCAACCAACCCCGACTCCAAGAGGCATTGAACAGCTACGGCAACATGGCCACTCGCAAACGTGTTCGGGAGTGGGTCGGTGGCTGACTTTCTTCATGAACGACGAGACTTCGATCAATTGCTTGCGGTTGTCGCTAACGACCGAAAGCTTGACCCCATATTGGTCGAAAAAGACTACTGGATCATGCACAGCCTGTGGGGACTCCAGGCGCAAGGCTTTGTGTTCCAACTTAAGGGCGGTACCTCCCTGTCCTTGTGCAGAGGTATCGAGAAAATTTGTTTCATGTGGCCGCGAGACCGACTATAATATTACTGGTTTCTAAGATTTAAATCGAAAAAAGGAGGGGCGATGGAAGCTCACGAAACGTCCGAGTTGATTGAACATCATGGTTCTGACAAGAGTAAGAACAGAACCGCACTGACGATCTCTTTTTTGGCTATGGTTTTGGCCATTGCCAGTTTGGGCGGTTCGAATGCAATGAAGGAAGCAACCCACGAAAATATTCTTGCGGCCAACGCGTATGCTTTTTTTCAAGCTAAAAGCATACGGCAAACTTCTCTTAAAATAGCTGTGACCGACCTAGAGTTGCAGTTAGTTCGTGATCAGGCAATGCCGGCGTCCACAAAAGAAATTTTTCAGAAAAAGATTGATGACTATAAAAAAACCATCGATCGTTATGAGTCTGAGCCGGACACCCACGAAGGTAAAAAAGAGCTCCTCAACCGTGCAAAGGAACATGAGAAAGCGCGTGATCACGCGATGCGCCAAGACCCATGGTTTGACTATGCAGAAGGTATGCTCCAAATCGCTATTGTTTTGCTCTCAGTGTCGATTTTAGGGTCAATACCATCGCTCTTTGTCGCTGGAAGTATTTTGGGCCTGCTTGGATTGCTGTCGGCCCTTAATGGATTTCTTCTTTTAATCTGATGTTTTGCGTCGTCAATTCAATGCCCCGTATGGTCGAAAAATAGGAAGCTACTGATTCAGGCTTTCATGCAGGATCAGGCGTATCAGGACCGGAAAGTACAACGCTTTCGGTCTGGTGATGAATTGGTGATCGCCAAGAATCCAGCCTTCACCCTGAACGATTCTGGGCAGCGAGATCTTTTTGCTCGGGAATACAAAAAATCCTCTGCGCTCTACTACCAAGGACAGCTGGATTTCGATCAGCTACTTGAGCGCATCGGCAAGCATCTGAATTCAACCGACATTTTCCATTTGACTTGATTCCGAATGGAAGCCATTCAAAAAAGAGTATGATTTGATTGGGTTTTAGGTTTTCCCTGATTTTAACCCATTCACTTTTTTAGTGCGAGGTGTTTGATGGA
>CANJNC010000002.1 GCA_947475685.1 Comamonadaceae bacterium
AAAGTTGATCTTTTGTTGGGGGCGGCCATTCCTTGCACTCCCCCCGCTTGGTTGGCCTGGGAGACCTATTTTGCACGAAATTCTCGATTGCGCATCCTGCAGCACTAAATATCGGCCAAGGTGGTGGTGTTCTTTTTTTGAAACCTTCAAACCCATAGCTCCAGCCTAGACCCCTTCGCGCCAAAACTGCATTGGCCACCCACCAGCGGCAAAGAGCCTCGCCCTAACGCCCCTTACAAGCTATCTTTACAGAAAATAACCCGCTCAAATCAGCTACTTTCATCAAAAAGACTTGATTCTTGGGTGGTCAATTATTTTTTCTCTCAGAGAGGGGTAACATAGAGGGTTATTTAAAAAACAACCCTCTATGCCCACCCTGATAGATGCCTTTGAAGGCCCAGATTTTGGAGCCCGATCCATGAACTCGGGAGTTGACCCATGAATGCACTCTTAAATTTATCTAAATTCATCGATTCTGCCAGTGAAAAGCTCAGCAACATCGGCACCTTTTGTGTGTTTGCCGCTGCATTTATTTCTGCCGCCAATGCCTTTGTACGCTATGGGTTTGACATCAGCTCAAACGCTTGGCTTGAAATTCAGTGGTACTTGTTTGCAGCCACCGTGATGCTGGGTGCGCCCTATGTCCTTAAGCTCAATGAGCACGTAAGAGTTGACTTGATTTACGGGAAACTGAACCCCAAAGCGGCGGCCAGTTTGGATTTGATCGGTTTATTTCTTTTTCTATTTCCCGTGATGGGCTTCATGGCTTGGCTGAGCTGGCCCTTGTTTTTAAAAATGTTTTTGACTGGCGAGCTCTCAGCCAACACAGGAGGATTGATTCGTTGGCCCGCCATGCTGCTTTTACCCCTTGGTTTTGCTTGGATGTGCCTCCAAGGAGTAAGCGAAGTCATTAAACGCGTTGCATTTTTAGCCGGTCACGCAGAGCTTGACTTGCATTACCAAAAACCCATGCAATAAAGAGGCGCACAAGATGGAGATGCAAAACTTCGCACCGATCATGTTCGCCTTGCTGGTGGGTATCATGGTCATTGGCTTTCCAGTTGCTTTTTCTCTATCGGCTTTAGGCCTTGGATGTGGGCTCTTTGCCATTCACATGGGCTGGTTTCCAGCCTCCTTCATGGCGAACTTGCCGCTGAATGTATTTGGCATACTAAGCAACGATCTTTTATTGGCCATTCCATTCTTTACGTTCATGGGGGCCGTGCTTGAGAAATGCGGATTGGCAGAGGATATGCTGGACTCCATGGGCCAATTGTTTGGTACTGTCAAAGGGGGGCTTGGCTACTCGGTCATTATTGTGGGCTTTATCTTGGGTGCCATCACGGGCACTGTGGCCGGGCAAGTGATTGCCATGGCTTTGATTTCTTTGCCGGTCATGATTCGCTACGGCTACAACATGCGCTATGCCACCGGCGTGCTTGCTGCTTCTGGGACGATCACACAATTGGTGCCGCCCTCCTTGGTCTTGATCGTGATGGCTGACCAATTGGGCCGCTCAGTGGGAGACATGTACAAAGGTGCGTGGGGCCCCTCTATTCTTCAAGTGTGTATCTTTGCGCTGTATACCTTTGCACTTGGCGTCTTTAAGCCCTCTCACGTTCCTGGGATTCCCAAAGAAGCTCGAACGCTCAGCGGGTGGCCACTTTGGTCCAAGTGTTTAAAAGGGATTGTTCCATCTGCCATTTTGATCTTCACGGTCTTGGGCTCCATGGGTGGATTGCCAGGCATCAAAGTGGCCATTGCCACGCCAACCGAAGCTGGTGCAATGGGCTGCATGGGCGCATTGATTTTGGCCGGCATTCACAAAAGACTTAATGTGCAACTGATATGGCAAGCCATGAACAGCACCATGCGTTTGACAGCGATGGTGGTGTTTATTTTGATTGGCTCAAGAGTGTTTTCGATGGTCTTTCAAGGTGTCGATGGATCCAAGTGGGTGGAGAGCATGCTCACCGATTTACCAGGTGGGCAGGTTGGCTTTCTCTTGGTGGTCAATGCATTCATCTTCTTCTTGGCTTTCTTTTTAGACTTCTTTGAAATTGCCTTCATCATCTTGCCTCTCTTGGGGCCTGTGGCCAATAAATTGGGCATTGACTTGGTGTGGTTTGGCGTGCTGCTGTGTGTCAACATGCAAACGAGTTTCATGCACCCACCATTTGGATTTGCTTTGTTTTACCTCAGAGGCATCTCAGATACTTTATTCAAAGAGGGGCGCATTGCCAAACCCATCCTATCCAAAGACATCTACATGGGCGCCATCCCTTGGGTGATCATGCAACTGGTGTTGGTCGTGATTGTGATCATGGTGCCTGAAAGTGTGACGATCTTTTTGGACAAGGAAGAAAAAATCGATTTGGACAAAGTGGTCATTGAAATGCCCATGGACTCGGACGAGTCTCAGTCAAAAGACGAACAAAACCCATTTGCCACACCCAACCCAGACGGCTCAGATACAAACTCCAAGCCTAGCGAGCCTGATGAGCAAAAGCGCATGGAAGAACTCTTTAACATCAAAAAGTGATGCGCCCACAGCGCTCAAAGAATGCGTATTTGCTGGCCAAAAAAAGGCCCTGAAGCACAAAAACATGTGCCTCAGGGCCCTTGGTCCTCAGTTGTTGTGATCGACACTGAACGTGCCTTGCACAAGAGCTGAGTTGGAACTACATTTTTTGCGCTTGCATGAAACGATCAAACTCAGCCTCGGTGAATCGGAACCATAAATTTTGCTCCGATCTGAACTTCAACCACTCTGTATAAACTTTCTTCCAGTTTTCATTTTTGGACGCAATTTCTTCATACAAACCCATCGCCTGCTTGTATGCAAAGTTCATCACATCCTTGGGAAACGCTTTTAACTTGGTCCCAGAGCCCACGAGTTGCTTTAAAGCAGCGGGATTGTGCGAATCGTAGCGCGCCTGAATATTAACGTGCGCAACCGTGGTTGCCGCCTCCAAAATGGCCTTGTGTTCTGCACTCAACGCGTCATAGGCCTTGTTGTTCACAAACAAGTCCAACTGTGGACCACCTTCCCACCAGCCAGGATAATAATAAAACGGTGCGACTTTGTTAAAGCCCAACTTCAAATCATCATAGGGCCCAATCCACTCGGCCGCATCAATGGTGCCTTTTTCTAGAGCGGGATAAATATCCCCGGCTGGCAGACTTTGAGGAACAACGCCCAGTTTTTCCATCACTTTTCCACCAAGTCCACCACCCATGCGCATCTTCAAGCCTTTTAGATCAGCAAGACCTTTGACTTCTTTTCTAAACCATCCAGCCATTTGGGCACCTGTGTTGCCCATGGTGAAGTTGACCATGTTGTACTTTGCATAGAACTCTCGCATGAGTTTGCCCCCTGCAGCGTCAAACATCCAGGCCGTTTGCTGTCTTGAATTCAAGCCAAAAGGTATGCCACAACCCAAGGCAAAAGTCTCATCTTTGCCTGTGAAGTAATAAGCCGCCGTGTGACAACACTCGACCGAACCTTGCTGAACGCCATCCACCACGCCAAAGGCCGGCATCAATTCGCCAGGACCGTGGACGGAGATTTCAAACTTGCCACCCGACATGTTCTTAACCTCCCGAGCAAATACCTCGGAGCCTCCAAACAAAGTGTCCAGGGACTTTGGGAAACTAGACGCCAAACGCCAACGAACAGTGGCCTGGGCATGTACGGCAGGCGCTGCGCTGGCAGCCAAAATTCCAGCAATACCCGCATTTTTAATGATTGCACGACGGTCCATGATTCACCTCATATGAAAAAAATAACACATTCTTTGTAAGACATTCAAGCCAAGAAATTTTATGCCACCAAATCCATGCTTAAGCACGGGTTTACCCGTTTAAATATAGGGTAGCTTGGCGCAAACCCAGGCCATCAATTCACCAACTTGAGACCGCCTGGCGAATCACTTTGCTTTGGAGTGTCCGATTGAGAATGCAGCAAGGTCTTGTATCTCGCCAAAACGCTAGCCTCGATACCCGCTGCGTCCAAGCCCTCCATGGCCATGAGTTTGGCGGGGTCTCCATGGCTTGTGAACTGATCCTTAAGACCCAGCATCAAAACAGGCTTGAGCAAACCAGCCGCTTGCAAGGCTTCAAGCACTGCACTGCCGGCTCCCCCCATCAATGCGCTGTCCTCCAATGTCACCAAGGCTTCGTGCTCTTTGGCTGCCGTGATCAACAAGTCCAAGTCCAAAGGCTTGGCCCAGCGCATATTGAGCACTGTCAAATTGAGTTTTTCCGCCACTTTCAAAGCGGGGTACAACAAAGGTCCAAAAGCCACGATCGCAATTTTTTGACCCGCTCTTCTCACCTCTCCTTTGCCAAAAGGCAAAGACGTCAATTGACGATCAACCGCCTTGCCGATGCCCGCACCTCTTGGGTACCTCACTGCCACGCAATGATCTTGTTCAAATGCAGAGCACAAAAGTGCCCGCGTCTCTGCCTCATCGGCGGGCGTTGCAATGCTTACATTGGGCACGCACCTTAAAAAAGGAATGTCAAATACACCCGCATGCGTTGCGCCATCTGCGCCGACAATGCCCGCCCTGTCCAAAGCCAAAACCATGGGTAATTTTTGGATCGCAACGTCGTGAATGAGTTGATCGTAAGCACGCTGCAAAAAAGTCGAATAAATGGCAACCACTGGCTTTAAGCCTTCGCAAGCCAAACCCGCCGCGAAAGTCAAGGCATGTTGCTCAGCAATGCCCACATCAAAGTACCTTGTGGGAAAACGACGCTCAAATTCGACCAATCCAGACCCCTCTCGCATTGCAGGCGTGATGGCAATCAAGCGAGAATCTTGCTGCGCCATGTCGCAAATCCAGTCTCCAAAGATCTGCGTGAAGGTCTTTTGAGGTGGCGTGCTTGGAGGCACGATGCCGATGGTCGGATCGAATTTACCAGGGCCGTGGTAGGTCACGGGATCTTTTTCCGCCAGGCCGTAGCCCTGCCCTTTTTTGGTCACCACGTGTAAGAATTGTGGTCCACTGAGTTGCCGAATGTTCTCAAGTGTTGGCACCAATGAGTCCAAATCATGTCCGTCAATGGGTCCAATGTAATTGAATCCAAATTCTTCAAAAAGGGTCGCAGGCACGACCATGCCTTTGGCATGCTCCTCAAAGCGTCTGGCCAACTCAAACAACGGTGGGGCGCTTTTAAGCACTTGCTTGCCCACCTCTTTGGCAGCAGCATAAAAACGCCCACTCATGAGTTGCGCCAAGTATCGATTCAAAGCGCCTACCGGTGGACTGATGGACATGTCGTTGTCATTTAAGATGACCAACAAATTTCCCTTGGCGACCCCCGCATTGTTCATCGCCTCAAATGCCATGCCAGCCGTCATTGCCCCATCTCCAATGATGGCCACCGATCGGCGGTCCTCACCTTTTAAATAAGCGGCACTGGACATGCCCAAAGCCGCGGAGATACTTGTCGAAGAATGGGCCGTGCCAAATGCATCGAACTCGCTCTCCTCTCGTCTGGGAAAACCACTCAAGCCCCCCAACTGCCTGAGGGTGGACATGCGATCGCGTCGACCCGTCAAAATTTTGTGCGGGTACGTTTGATGACCCACATCCCAGACCAAGCGGTCATAAGGTGTATTGAACACATGATGCAGCGCAATGGATAACTCAACCGTTCCCAAATTTGAACTGAGGTGCCCACCTGTTTTGGAGACACTCTCCAAAAGAAAAGCTCTGAGCTCGCGAGCCAAGCCCTTGAGTTGCGCGCGTGTCAAACGCCTCACATCTGCAGGTCCGTCAATGCTACTCAATAGATCAGTCATATCAGCTCTTTCTCTTAATCACTAAATCGGCCAAAGCACCCAGGGCAGCAACATCTCTTAAGCCCGAGGTCATGAGCGCATCATTGGCTTGTTGATACAAAGTTTGTGCATAGGTTTGAGCGCCCCTCAAACCCAGCAAAGACACATAGGTTGGCTTGTCATGGGCCGCATCTTTGCCCACTGTTTTACCCAAAGTTTGCGTATCCGAGACCACATCCAAAATGTCATCCACCACTTGAAATGCAAGGCCCAAAGCCCGAGCATAACCCGACAGCGAAGACTCCAGTTTTTCACTCAATGCACCCGCTTGTGAGCAAGCCGCACCCATCATGACACACGCATGTAAAAGCGCACCGGTTTTCTTGGCGTGCATTTCTTGCAACTGCGCTTGGCTCAAGACTACACCTACACTTTGCAGATCAATGGCCTGCCCACCAGCCATGCCCGCATGGCCTGCAGCCTGGCTCAAATGTCGACACAAAACGGCTTGCACCCGAGCGGGGACAAGGCTCTCGCTGGGCGTCAAAAGCTCAAAGGCCAGGGCCTGCAACGAATCCCCACACAACAAAGCCATGGCTTGTCCAAACTGAACATGAACAGTCGGTTGCCCCCTTCTAAGGATGTCGTCATCCATGCAGGGCATGTCATCGTGAACGAGAGAATACGCATGAATGAGCTCGAGCGCGCAAGCCGCTCTTAAAGCCGCTTGATCAAAGGCGCCGCCTTGCCCACCCTCCTCACCTTGCAAGCGCATGCTTTGTCTTGTTGCCAAACACAAGAGCGGGCGCAAACGTTTGCCCCCACCAAGGACCGCATAACGCATGCTCGCCCCAAGACTGCCACCCACCTCTCTTGGCACCCAATCATTCAAGGCCTTCTCAATCAAATCCATTTGCTGCTCAGACCAGTGTTTGAGGTCAAACGTCTTCATCTCACTCATGTCAAGTGTTGTCCGTCCAAGTTTTTAAATGCCCCTCATCCAAGACTTTAATTTGGTCTTCAATCGAAGTTAACTTTTCTCGGCAAAACTTTAATAGCGCGGCCCCATGTTGATACGCTTGCAGCAAATGATCAAGCGGCAACTGAGAAGACTCCATTTGTTGCACCAACTCTTCTAACTCTTGCAAAGCAAGTTCGTAGGTCACGGGCAATGCGTCGCTCGTGTTCAAGGCGTCTTTACTCTTGGACATCTGAATTCTCTAGCTCAAGGCGAACCCTCAGAGCACTGGCCTCTATCAAAAATTGAGCACGCATTGGGTATTAATTAAAAAGTTTACACACACAAATTGTTTGCGAACATCCATATTAAAGCATCTGCCCCTCAATGGAATCAGGTAATGACGCTTAGAGCCTTGAATTTCAAAGTTTATTTTTGCCTTGTCACACTCACCTATGACCCAATGGTCCCAATGCGTGCAAAAAAACCACAATTAATAGCCCTTATTAAACAACTCATTGTTCAATAATTGTGCCCATCCCAGTCAAAAACGGACTTTCAAAATCGCTTTGACCGCTTTCAATCCCAAAGATGCATTAAAAATATATAATAATGGGTTCCTTCCGGCAATTCCGGTTTTTTCTATTCTCCCTGTGGGGAGTCTTTAGGTCAGGTCCCTATGTCTGATTTAAGTCTTCAACTGCAGCCGGCATCAAGCCAACTTCCAGTCGATAGCTATTTTGATCTCTCGCTTTATCAGCGCGAGATGGATATCCTCTTTGCCAATGGGCCTAAATACGTTGGCCACGAACTCTGTGTGCCCAACGTAGGCGATTACTTCGCCCTTGAGCATGAGGGGGAAGGGCGCGCTTTGGTGAAAACACCTCAGGGTATCGAGCTGATCTCCAATGTATGCCGTCACCGTCAATCCGTGATCTTGAAAGGTCGAGGCAATCTGTACGCCAACAAACAAGCCTCAGGCGGCAACATTGTGTGCCCGCTGCACCGTTGGACTTACTCTCAATCTGGCCAACTCCTTGGTGCGCCCCATTTTGCAAAAGATCCTTGCCTGGATCTTCAAAACTACCCCCTACAAAGTTGGAATGGTTTGCTGTTTGAGCGCAATGCAATAGACATCAATCAAGATTTAGCCAACATGGGGCCCAAAGAGGCCTTGGGCTTTGATGGCTATAAATTGGCTAAAGTTGAACTGCACGAATGCAACTACAACTGGAAAACCTTTGTCGAAGTCTATCTAGAGGACTACCACGTTGGCCCTTTTCACCCCGGTCTTGGACAATTTGTAGAGTGTGAGGACTTGAGATGGGAATTCAAACCTGAGTATTCCGTACAAACGGTGGGTGTGGCAAATCAACTGCGACAGTCGGGAAGTGCCATTTACGAAAAATGGCAAAAAGCGCTTCTCAACTACCGAGGTGGAGACGCCCCTACTCGGGGAGCCATTTGGTTGACCTACTACCCTCACATCATGGTGGAGTGGTACCCACATGTCTTGACGGTCTCAACTCTTTGGCCCATGGGACCTAGAAAAACACTCAACAAAATTGAGTTTTTCTATCCCGAGGAGATTGTGGATTTTGAGCCAGAATTTGTTCAAGCTCAACAAGATGCTTATATGGAAACCTGCGCTGAAGACGATGAGATCGCTGAGAGAATGGACGCGGGTCGCCACGCTTTGTTTCAAAGAGGGCAAAATGAAGTTGGCCCATACCAAAGCCCCATGGAGGATGGCATGCAGCATTTTCATGAGTGGTATCGCCATAAACTCAAGCTGACCGACAAATAGGTCTTGGCGTTTGGGCATCCTTGAGTGGTTACTTTTTCATACAAAAAAATGATCTCAATACCATGACTTTTTTCAATGACCTGATCAGCGCCCAAGAATTACAGACTTTAATCTCCAAGGCTCACGCCACTTCAAACAATCAGCCCCCATCTCTACTGATCTTTGACGTGAGCTACGACTTGAACGATGAGAACTGGGGACGCTCGCAATACCAACAGTTGCACATCGCGCATGCACATTTTGCGGACTTGGGATTGGATTTGAGCGAATCAAACCCCCAACTTGCCATCAATGGAGGCAGACACCCGCTGCCCAGTCGCGAGAATTTTGCAAAATGGCTTGGACGCTTTCAAATTCATGCCCAAACGCAAGTGGTTGTGTACGACCGAAACCAAAATAACTTCTGCGGTCGTCTTTGGTGGATGCTCAAATGGTGTGGTCATTCGAATGTGGCCGTTCTCGATGGCGCCTTTAAGACATGGCTTCAAATACACGGACAAACCCACGCCAACACCCCAGATCCCATCTTGGATCAAGCCCATGACCTTGAAGCGGCCTACCCATTGTCCACACCTTGCCTGCAACTGAAAACCATCGATGAAGTTTCCAAAAACCTTGGTAGCCCACATCAAACGCTCTTAGATGCCAGAGGCCGGCCCCGCTACTTGGGTCTGCAAGAGCCCTTGGACCCGATCGCAGGCCACATACCCGATGCGCTCAATAGGCCTTTTACTGAGAACTTCAATGAACAGGGCTTGTTCAAAAGCAAGTCGCAACTGAGAGAGGAATTTCTCACCCTATTGAATGGAAAGTCAGCATCTACAGTTGTTCATCAATGTGGCAGTGGTGTCAGTGCAGTGCCCAATATCATTGCCATGCAGTTGGCAGGACTGGGAGAGAGCAGCTTGTATGCGGGCAGTTGGAGCGAGTGGTCTAGAACCCCTGGCGTGCCAATCTCATCCCCACAACCCTAAAGAAGCTTCACTTCAAGCTCACGAGATGCTGCACATGGCCCAAACTCAGTGAAAAAATATTTGCGTACAATTCACCAAAGCCATGCCTGAAAACAGCCATAAAATTTGATGCACCGTGGCTTGGGCACTCAAGCGTTTTTGCAGTTGCGGGATGAGGTCGGCCAAGGCCACGTACAAATAACTGCTGCTTGCGACACTGAGCATATAGGGGACCCAAAATTCGCGCCCCTCAAGCAATGTATAGGCCAATAAACCGCCCAAGGTGGTCACCAATCCTGAGAGCGACAATTTGAGCAAGGCTTGGTTTTTGACCCCTCCCGTGTTGGCCAACACCGTCAGATCCCCCATGTGATGAGGAATTTCGTGAGCCAACACCGCCATGCTGGCAGCATACCCCAGGTTCAAATCGGCCATGAAAGCGCCCGCAACCATGATCCCATCGCCAAACGCATGAACGCTGTCACCGAGCAAGACCGACCAGCCACCAACTTTGACGTCCGCAGAATCAGCATGAGCCTGCGCGTTTGCATCGTGGTCATGTCCATGCGCATGCCCGCCGTGCATGGCCTCTCCGTGCTCATGCCCATGGTGCCAAAGCTCTGCCTTGTCCAACAAAAAGAAAAATATCAAACCGACGAGCAAGGTCATGAACAAATGACTTGGCGAAGCTCCTGAGCCAAAGGCCTCAGGCAACAAATGCAAAAACGCCGTCGCCAAGAGTGCACCGGCTGCCAAGCTGAGCATGTGCTGCTGATAACGGCTTAACAAGGCTTTGGTCAAAACAAAAGCGGCAAAGACGCTGCCAACACCACATGTGAGGGTACCCAAAATAATAGCCGCCAAGGTCAAATCAATTTCCACCTAAAAAACCTCACCATCCATGCCCATCAAACCAACTCCTTTTACGCCCTCAACCACTCTTTGAACCAGGCCAACGTTTGTTGCCATGCATCAGTCGCTGCGCCTTGATCGTATGAGCTGCGGTAGTCGGCGTGAAAAGCGTGCCCCACTCCTGGGTATATCACAAAACGACTGCTTTGCGCAGATTTGACACCTGCGCGGCCCAAGATCTGTAATTTTTCTTGCATCCTTTGAATCGACTCCAAGGCAATGGATGGATCTTTGTCTCCATACAAACCCAAAACAGGCGCGCGCAATCCTTGCATTAAATCCAAGGGATGTTTGGGCGTATTGGGCGTCTGAGCGCCTTGCAACCTCCCGTACCACACTGCCGCTGCTTTGAGCTTTTCTTGCTGAGCGGCATATAGCCAAGCAATTCGACCACCCCAACAAAAACCATTGATGGCCAAACGATCTACATCAAAACCTTGATTTTTCGCCCACAACACACACGCGTCCAAATCGGACAAGACCTGATGATCGGGCACTTTGTCAATCACCTCAGACTGCAATTTCGACAATTGCGCATATTCGCTAGGATCGCCTTGGCGGGCGAAAAGCTCTGGCGCAATGGCACAGTAACCCGCTTGCGCAAACCGACGCGCGACATCGGCAATGTACTCATGCACACCAAAAATTTCAGATATCACAAGCACAACGGGCGGATGCAAGGTGTTGCTTGGTTTGGCCACAAAGACGGGGAATTTAAACCCATCACGCTCGAGCATCACCTCAGTCGTATCTAAACCCAAAGAAGAGGTGCGAATCGCAGTTTGAGCGATCAAGGGGGAGGCGGCCAAGGCGTAGCCAACTCCCAAAGCCGTTTGAATGGCAAGCCGACGCGTGCTCAAGCCTTGGCTGAGCAGCGTGCCCACGCCACACACGTCTTTGTCTGGCTTGATGCCTGACTCAATCCCCGACTGAGCACCTGAACTGATATCCGTCTTTCGATTCTCACCCATGCGGAACGCCCCCTTTTGACCCCAATCGACTCTCAATGCGCCTGATCCCAATTCAAACCAAAACCAAGCTCTGCCACCAAAGGCACGCTCAATGCAGCCACTTGAGCCATCAGACGTGGCACATTTTCTTTGACCCAATCGAGCTCCCTTTGCGGCACCTCAAACACCAATTCATCGTGGACTTGCATGATAATTTTGGTCCTCAGCCCATTGGCATCAATTTCATGTTGAATTTTGATCATGCTCATCTTGATCAAGTCAGCCGCTGTGCCTTGCATGGGCGCATTGATCGCAGCACGCTCAGAACCTGCGCGGCGTGGACCGTTAGGAGAATTGATCTCAGGCAAGTACAAACGTCGACCAAAAACCGTTTGAACATAACCCTTGGCTTTGGCACTGATTCGCGTGGAATCCATGTAGCGCTTCACACCAGAGAAGCGGTCAAAGTAGCGTTCAATATAGAGCTTGGCTGCCGTATTATCAATGCCCAAAGCTTTGGCCAATCCAAAGGCACTCATGCCATAGATCAAACCAAAATTGATGACTTTGGCATAGCGTCGTTGCTCGGAGCTGACCTCTTGCTGAGGAACTCCGAATATTTCAGCGGCCGTCGCGCGGTGAACGTCTATGCCCTCATGAAAAGCTTTTAAGAGCGCCTCATCTTCACTGATGTGGGCCATGATGCGCAATTCAATTTGGCTGTAATCGGCACTCGCAATGACGCACTCAGCTGGCGCCACGAAGGCCTCTCTGACTCGCCGGCCCTCTGGTGTTCGAATAGGAATGTTTTGTAAATTGGGGTCGTTGCTTGACAAACGCCCTGTGACAGCAACCGCTTGCGCATAATGTGTGTGCACACGCTTCGTGTTGGGATTGATCAACGTCGCCAACTTATCGGTGTAGGTACTTTTGAGCTTGCTTAAACCTCGATGCTCTAAAATTTTAGCGGGCAAAGGAAAGTCCAAAGCCAACTTCTCCAGCACCTCCTCATCCGTGCTTGGTGCACCCTTGGCCGTTTTCTTAACAATTGGAAGACCTAATTTTTCAAAAAATATTTCACCAATTTGTTTGGGTGAGTTCAGGTTAAAAGACGTCCCTGCCAAGGCGTGTGCCTCCAACTCCAATTGATCAATGCGAACACCCAGTTGCGCACTTTGGAGCTCAAGGGTTTGGGCATCAATCATGACTCCATTGCGCTCAACCCGATACAAGGCTTCGCTGCTGTCAACCTCCAAGCGATAGATCAATGAGAGCTTGTCATCGTCTTGAATTCGTGGCCACAAGACTTCATGCACCTCAAGCGTCATGTCTGCATCCTCGCATGCATATTGCGTGGCCTTATCAATCGAGACTCTTGCAAAGGGTATTTGGTGTGCGCCCTTGCCACACACGTCCTCATAAGACAAACCTGTTCGAGCCAAATGTCTTTGTCCCAAACTCTCCAAACCATGCGGGCGATGGACTTCAAGCACATAACTCTCAAGCATGGTGTCGTGTACATAGCCCTGAACTTCAATGCCGTGATTTGCAAAAACATGTCGATCGTACTTGAAGTGCTGCCCCAATTTATGCGCCAAAGGATCCTCCAACCAGGGCTTGAGTCGCAGCAAGACTTCATGCAAGTTTAGCTGTGATTGACCAATCTCCAAATCATGCCCCAGGGGGACATAAGAAGCTGATCCAGGTGTCGCAGACCAACTCAAACCAATCAACTGCGCTTTCAAAGGGATCAATGAATCCGTCTCGGTATCCAAACTGACCAAGGACGCACGCTTGAGCGCCTCAAAAGAGCGCTCAAACTGCTCCCACGTGGTGATGCATTCGTAATGACGCTCAAGGATCAAGGAGGGCTTGGGCGCCAAATCTCCAAAGAGATCTTGCCCCTCACGCGTGTCTTCTTGGCCAACGCCCGCGCCCAAGAGGTCAGAAGATGGCGCAGCTTGCTCGCTTGCGTGCAGGGACGCACCAAAGGTTTTGACCAAACCCTTGAAACCAAACTTTTCACAAAACTCAACCAAACCCTCAGACCGAGGCTTGGACAACTTTAAATCATGCATCTCGGGCAGTTGGGGCAAATGCATGCTCAAATCACAATCGGTCTTGATCGTGACGAGCCGTTTGGCCATGGGCAACCACTCCAAAGAGTTTCGCAAGTTCTCGCCAACCACGCCGGTGATCTCCGCCGCGTTTGCAATCACTGCATCCAAGGATCCATACTGCGTCAACCATTTGACGGCTGTCTTGGGCCCCACCTTTGGAACACCAGGAACGTTATCAACCGAATCGCCCACCAAGGTTTGGTAATCAATCATGCGCTCAGGAGGCACGCCAAATTCTTTTTCAACGCCCTGAACATCGCGTTTTTTTTGGTTCATCGTATCAAAAATCATGATGCGCTCATCGACCAATTGGCTCATGTCTTTATCGCCACTGGAGATCACCACTCTAAAGCCCTGAGCACTTGCAAGCTTGGCCAGTGTGCCCAAGACATCATCGGCCTCAACGCCTGGCACCGTCAAGACAGGCCAGCCAAGCAATTGAACCACCTCGTGAATGGGCTCTATTTGACTGCGCAAATCATCTGGCATTGCAGAACGCTGAGCTTTGTACGCAGGGTACCACTCATCCCTAAAGGTTGGTCCTTTGGCATCAAACACACAGGCTGCGAAATGAGTTGGAAAGTCTTTTTGCAGACTTTGCATCATATTGATCATGCCGCGAATTGCACCCGTTGCAGGACTGCTCGGGTCTGATGGCCTAGCCCGCAAATCGGGCATGGCATGAAATGCACGGTAAAGGTAACTCGAACCGTCAACGAGCAGTAATAAGGGTTGGTCTTCTTGCATAGGTGTATTTTGCCTTCTAAGACAGACCTCGGGCCCAGAAAACCTTAAAAAAATAAATCCCAAACCCCTTTTATGGGCTAAAAATCAAAGTCTCTCCTCCCTTGCAGGTATAACCCCTCTACAATCGGTTTAAATTTGAACGCAAAAACCGAGCAAATCCGACGGGAATCTAAAATCTTTGTCCAACGGGGATCAACTTTCAAGCCCGCCAATTTTGCAAAATTCAACATCCACGTGCTGCTCCAACGCAAACGATCCTTTTAACTTTTCATGTGTTTTTAAATGGCCGTATTCACACAAGTCACTCTGCTGCAAGCCCAAGCGCTTATAGATCAGCTGAACCTTGGACAAGTTCTGGCACTCAAAGGCATCGAAGGTGGCATCGAAAACACCAACTATTTTTTAGACTGTACTGGAGCCGACACACAAGCAAGTCAACCCCAGCACTTTGTGTTGACCCTGTTTGAGCGGCTTGGCAAAGAGGAGTTGCCCTTTTACCTTCATTTGATGAAGCACCTGGCCAACAAAGGCATTCCTGTTCCAGACCCTCAAGTCAATGCGCAAGGCGACTTGCTCTTTGAGGTGGCAGGAAAACCCGCCGCACTTGTCAACCGATTGAGCGGCAAAAGTCATCTTCAGCCCAATGAAAAACACTGCGCCACAGTTGCACAAATGCTGGCGAAAATGCACCTCGCTGGCCAAGACTATGCATTGATTCAACCCAACTTAAGGGGTCTGAATTGGTGGCTCGAAACAGCCCCAAGTATTTTAGAGTTCTTGGATGAAGACAACCAAGCTCTCCTCAAGCAAGAGATGGCCTTTCAAGTGAATTTGGCTCAAACCTCGCAGTATGCAAGCTTGCCCAAAGGGGCCATACATGCCGATTTATTCAGAGACAATGTCATGTTTGAGGGCGAGCAACTGACAGGATTTTTTGACTTTTACTTTGCAGGCACTGACGCTTGGCTCTTTGATGTCGCCGTGTGCTTGAACGATTGGTGCATTGATCTCGAATCTGGCACAATTGACCAAGAACGCATGCAGGCATTTTTAAAAGCTTATCAACTCGAGCGTCCTTTTACCACCCAAGAAAGGCGTTTATTCCATCCGCTCTTGCGCGCCGCTGCTCTGCGATTTTGGATCTCCAGACTTTGGGATTTCTACCTCCCTCGGCAAGCCGATCTTTTAAAGGCACACGACCCCAAACACTTTGAACGCATCTTGAAATTAAGAGCCCAAAGCCCATTGAGCGACTCTCCTTTTTGAATACCCCAACCCATCACTCCACAACCCATCCCAGCATGAAATTAAACATTGTTCTAGCCAAATCAGGCACCATTTGGGTTCAGCAAGGGGCGAGGACCTTTGTTCGACAGCCAATTGCACTCACTGGTCTTTTTTTGATGTTCATGGCCTTGATGTCCTTGGTCTCGATGATCCCATTGCTAGGTGGCGTGATTGGACTGATGCTCATTCCCAGCGCAAGCTTAGGCCTCATGGCTGGCGCACAAGAGGCTTTGGCTGGCAAATTCCCCAAGCCCTTGACCCTCTTTTGCGCCTTTCGCGTATCCAAGGAGAAAACAAAGCAGATGTTGCTCTTGGGTGTTTTTTATGCCCTTGGGTTTTTAGTATTGGCTGGGATATCCGCCTTGGTTGATGGAGGCGGTTTTGCTAAATTTTATTTGGTAGGTAACACGCTGACCAAAGAGCTGATCTTAAAGAGCGACTTTCAACAAGCCATGTGGCTTGCGCTCATTTTGTACATCCCATTTTCTAGCCTTTTTTGGCATGCCCCTGCCTTGGTGTTTTGGCACGGCGTGAGTGTACCCAAGAGCTTGTTTTTCTCAAGCATCGCTTGCATCTCCAATTGGAGAGCTTTTTTAATGTTCACGCTGACTTGGACAGCAATTTTTGCTGCGGTTGCTTTGGCCCTTGGCGTGCTGTCAAGCTTGAGTGAAGAGTCTTCTTGGGTCAGCGAGCTGCTTTTGCCCGTGATGCTGATTTTGGCCTCCATATTTTTCACATCCTCCTTGTTCAGCTTCAAAGATTGCTTTACCTCTGAGACCATCTTGGCCTGAACGCTTAGTCGATGGGGGTCAATTTTGCGAGCGATAGCGCCAACCACTTGACACCATGACGCGGGAAATCCACTTGCGCTCTGGCATCGTCTTGTACACCCTCAAGAGCCAATATTTTTCCTTCTCCAAATTTGTTGTGAAAAACCCTCAATCCCACTTTCATCCAAGCATGGGGGTCATTGGCCTCTGACTTGGGGGCCCTGATGGGCAAGTGCTCCTTGGGTGAAGAGTTGCCACTCACTGAACGCGATGATCTGGCCCATGCCGGCGTGTACCCACTTGGGGCATCGTCTCGAAAGTGAGAAGCCCCCGAAAATCCTCGCGCGCTGGGGTTGGGACTAGGTTTTTTGACGTTGACCCACTTCAGGGTGTGCTCGGGCATCTCGTCAAAAAATCGACTTCTCATATTAAAACGCGTCTGTCCATGTAGCATGCGTGTTTGTGCATGGCTTAAATAAAGTCGCATTCGAGCTCTGGTGAGCGCAACATACATCAAGCGCCGCTCTTCTTCCAGACCTTCCACCGTGCTCAATGAGTTCTCATGCGGAAAGAGCCCCTCTTCCAGTCCAGTGATGAAAACACAATCAAACTCCAAGCCTTTCGCAGCATGCACCGTCATCAACTGAACTGCATCTTGGCCAGCTTGCGCTTGGTTGTCCCCAGCCTCCAAAGCGGCATGACTTAAAAATGCGGCCAAAGGCGACAAGGTTTCCCCCGTGTCAAAATTCACCCACCCTGAGGGCAAGTCCTCCTCTAAAGGAGCCAAAGCTGCAAGCGTTGTCTTGCTTTGAGCGCTTGTCTGCATGGGCACAACGCCCTCAATGTATTGATCCAATCCCGATTGCGCTTGCACAACAGTCCCTGGAGCGTCCTTGCCAAACCCCTCTTGCATCACAAAACTTTCAGCTGCATTGACCAATTCCTCCAAGTTCTCGACCCGGTCGGCCCCCTCTTTTTCAGTCCGGTAGTGCTCAACGAGTCCGCTGTGATCGAGCACAAGCTGCATGATTTCTCTCAAGTTGAGTCCAAGCATTTGCTCTCGCATCACGTCCATTTTGGCAACAAAGGCTTGTAAATTGACACCCGCTTTTCCATTGACGAACTCAACACAGGCATGCAAAGAACAGCCCCTTTGGGTTGCCACATCTTGAAGCTGTTCAATCGTGCGCGCGCCAATGCCTCTTGGTGGAAAGTTAACCACCCTTAAAAAGGAAGTGTCTTCGTTTGGGTTTTCAAGCAAGCGCAAATACGCCAGCGCATTTTTGATTTCTGCACGCTCAAAAAACCTCAAGCCCCCATACACTTTGTAAGGGATGGATGCGTTGAACAAGGCAGACTCTATAACCCGACTTTGTGCATTGCTTCTATAAAGCAAGGCTATATCAGAGCGTTGCGTCACAGCATTGCTAGACGCTTGCTGGGCGTTTTGACCCTCTCGCAGCAGATGACGTATTTCTTCAACGAGGCATTGTGCCTCTTCGTAGTCGCTTGGATTTTCCAAAACCCGAACAAGCTCACCCAGACCTTGGTCTGTTCGTAAATTCTTGCCCAAGCGCTGACTGTTGTGCTGAATCAAGGTATTGGCCGTCTCTAGAATTGAGCCCGAACTGCGATAGTTTTGCTCCAATTTGATTTGATGACGAACATTGAACTCTCGGACAAAATCGGCCATGTTGCCTACCCTTGCTCCGCGAAAGGCGTAAATGCTTTGATCGTCATCGCCAACTGCAAAAACAGCACTGTCACTGCCACAAAGCATTTTGATCCAAGCGTATTGAAGCCGGTTGGTGTCTTGAAACTCATCAATCAATAGATGTTGGAAGCGTCTTTGGTAATGCTCCTTAAGTGGAGGGTTGTCTCTTAGCAACTCATAAGAGCGAAGCATCAGCTCCGCAAAATCAACCACCCCTTCCCTATTGCACTGTTCTTCATACAGTTGGTACAGCTCCACTCTTTTTTTAGAGTCGCTGTCGTTGATGGGTAGATCTTGAGGTCTTTTGGCATCCTCTTTTGCAGCGGCAATGAACCACTGCACTTGCTTAGGGGGAAATCTCTCCTCGTCCACACTGAACTGTTTACAAAGTCTTTTGACCGCAGAGAGTTGATCTTGCGTGTCCAAAATTTGAAACGCTTGTGGCAAATTGGCCATCTTCCAATGCGCCTTGAGCATGCGGTGACAAAGGCCATGAAAAGTCCCCATCCACAATCCCTTGACATTCAAGGGCAACAAAGACTCCAAACGAGTGAGCATCTCCTTGGCGGCCTTGTTGGTAAATGTCACGGCCAAAAGGCCTCCAGGGGTGATTTGCCCAGTTTGAAGCAAATAGGCAATTCGAGTGGTGAGGACTCTTGTTTTGCCAGAACCGGCACCAGCCAAGATCAAAGCGTGCGCTTGCGGCAAGGTGACTGCACTTAACTGCTCAGGGTTTAAGCCCTTTAGCATCCTCATGGACGCATTCTCTGACGGCCACAAAGGGCTTTGGTTTTCGGATGGTGAAAAACCATCGTTTAAGTCGGAAGCGTTGGTCTGTTCGTGCGGTAACGTCATGTCCATATTTTAGGCGCTCAAGCCCTTTCAATCTCTGGCTCGGGCAATTAAATTCCACCGCACCTAAGATTTATGAAAAAAATCAAAAGTAAGGGGTAGAATAAATCACCGGGCCCAAGAATTCTTGTGCTCGGTTTTTTTTGGCTCAACTTCTGAATTTTTTCGAGACATTGAATACCGACATAAGCCCCAAGTGCTCAAACAGATGAACTTTAACTAAGAGCTCGGCACATGGAAATCTTTGATTACGACAATATTCTTTTACTCCCCCGCAAATGCCGCGTAAAGAGTCGATCCGAGTGCGACACAGCTGTCACCTTGGGCGCTAGAAGCTTCAAAATTCCCGTCGTGCCTGCGAACATGAAAACCGTGGTCAACGAAACCATTTGTGAATGGTTGGCACGAGCAGGGTACTTTTATGTGATGCATCGATTTGACTTGGATAATTTAGCTTTTGTCAAAAGCATGAATGACAAAGGACTCTTTTCCTCTATTTCATTGGGCGTGAAGCAATCTGACTTCGATACCATTGATCAATTCGTGGCGCAATCATTGAGCCCTGAATACGTGACCATCGACATCGCCCATGGACACTCAGACAGTGTGCAAAAAATGATTCGCTATCTCAAAGAAAAGTTGCCGCAAACTTTTATCATTGCCGGCAATGTGGGAACGCCAGAGGCCATCATCGACTTAGAAAACTGGGGAGCTGACGCCACCAAAGTCGGTATCGGCCCGGGCAAAGTTTGCATCACCAAATCCAAAACTGGCTTTGGCACAGGTGGCTGGCAGTTATCGGCTTTGAAGTGGTGCGCTCGTGTGGCCACAAAACCCATCATCGCCGACGGGGGTATTCGTGAACACGGAGACATTGCCAAGAGCATTCGTTTTGGTGCAACCATGGTCATGATCGGCTCCATGTTGGCTGGACACGAGGAAAGCCCTGGACTCACTGTGGATGTAGACGGTGTGAAATTCAAAGAATACTATGGCAGTGCCAGTGACTTCAACAAAGGAGAGTACAAACACGTTGAAGGCAAACGCATCCTTGAACCCATCAAGGGCAAGTTAAAAGACACGCTCATAGAAATGCAAGAAGATGTTCAAAGCTCAATCTCTTACGCTGGCGGGCTTAAACTGATGGATATCCGAAAGGTCAACTATGTCATTCTTGGGGGTGACAATGCGGGCGAGCACTTGTTGATGTAGATTCAACTTTCCGCATGGATTGGGCTAAAACCCAAGGCACCTTCAAGGTGCCTTTTTTACTGGCCTCCAATACAAGTTCAACTCTACGATGATTTAAGGTGTGCTTTAGGTAATGCACTCGCGTATCCATCGCATGAGTCTTTGATGATGACAAGTCCAATTCAGCACCCTTCGCCCCCATATTCAAATTTCACTTCAAACTCATTCCTCGCTGGTGCTGCTTGCGTTTTAATCTAAGCCACAAATCAAAAACCAAGTCCATTGCTTGCTCAACAAAAGAACAAGCGCCTTGATCAAGGCGCTTGTTCCATGATGAACCCTGCAAATAAGGCAGTCCCAGAGTCAGACCGACTCGGCCACTTTCTTATAGCTCTCGATTTGATCGAAATTCATGTAGCGATAAATTTGATCGGAACTGGAATTGATCACACCGATGTCGCTCAAGTACTCTTGACGTGTAGGGATGCGGCCTAACTTGGAGCAAATGGCAGCCAATTCTGCGGAGCCCAAATACACAAAGGTGTTCTTTCCCAATCGGTTGGGAAAGTTCCTAGTCGACGTGGACATCACGGTTGCGCCCTCTTTGACCTGAGCTTGATTGCCCATGCACAAAGAGCATCCTGGCATCTCCATTCTGGCGCCCGCATTGCCAAAGACACCATAATGTCCCTCCGCGGTGAGTTGCTCTGCATCCATCTTGGTTGGCGGCGCCATCCAAAGTTTGACAGGGATATCGCGCTTGCCTTCGAGCAACTTGGAGGCTGCACGGAAATGTCCAATGTTGGTCATGCACGAACCAATGAACACCTCTTCAATTTTTGAACCCGCCACGTCTGACAATGTTTTGGCATCGTCTGGGTCATTGGGGCAGCAAACGATGGGCTCAATGATCTCAGCCAAGTCAATCTCAATGACTGCAGCATACTCGGCCCCTGGATCGGCTTGCAAAAGCGTGGGGTTCTTGAGCCAGTCTTGCATGGCTTTGATACGCCGGTTGATAGAACGCACGTCCGAATAGCCTTGTGAAATCATATTTTTGAGTAAAACAATATTGCTATTGAGGTACTCAATGACTGGCGCTTTGTCCAAATGAACGGTACACCCAGCGGCCGATCTTTCAGCTGAAGCGTCTGACAACTCGAAAGCTTGTTCAACTTTCAATTCAGACAAACCTTCAATTTCAAGAATGCGTCCAGAGAAAATATTTTTCTTGTTTTGCTTCTCTACTGTCAACAAACCTTGCTTGATGGCATACAAAGGAATGGCATGCACCAAGTCTCTCAAAGTCACACCAGGCTGCATTTTCCCTTTAAAGCGCACAAGCACCGACTCGGGCATGTCAAGAGGCATGACTCCCGTTGCGGCCGCAAAGGCCACCAAGCCAGAACCGGCTGGAAAGCTGATGCCAATTGGAAAACGTGTGTGCGAATCACCGCCCGTGCCAACCGTATCGGGCAACAGCATTCTGTTGAGCCATGAGTGAATGATGCCATCTCCAGGCTTAAGAGAAATCCCTCCACGGTTGCTCATGAATTCAGGCAGCTCGTGGTGCATCTTCACATCAATGGGCTTAGGATAAGCGGCCGTATGACAAAACGATTGCATGACCAAATCTGATGAAAAGCCCAAACACGCCAAATCTTTGAGTTCGTCGCGGGTCATGGGACCTGTCGTGTCTTGTGAGCCCACAGACGTCATCTTGGGCTCGCAATAGGTACCAGGTAAAACGCCTTGTCCTTCAGGCAATCCGCACGCTCTTGCAACCATCTTTTGTGCAAGTGAAAAACCAGTTTTCTTTTGAGCTGGTGATACTGGCAACCTAAAGACTGTTGCCGCCGGGAGTCCCAAACTTTCTCGCGCCTTTGAGGTCAAGGCACGGCCAATGATCAAAGGAATTCGGCCTCCAGCTCTCACCTCATCAAAGAGCACCTCGCTTTTGATCGTGAACTCAGCGATCACTTTGCCATCTTTTAAAGCTTTGCCCTCATAAGGACGCAACTCAATTTCGTCACCCATGCTCATCTGGCTCACATCCAACTCAATGGGCAACGCGCCCGCGTCTTCCATCGTGTTGTAAAAAATGGGTGCAATGTTGTTGCCCAAGCAAACACCACCAAAGCGCTTATTGGGGACAAAAGGAATGTCTTCCCCAGTGAACCAAAGCACCGAGTTGGTGGCTGATTTTCGGCTCGAGCCTGTACCAACCACGTCACCCACGTAAGCCACCAATTGACCCCTGGCCCTTAAATCTTCAATGAATTTGATCGGACCGCGCTTGCCGTCTTCCTCAGGCGTGATGCCATTCCTTTTGTTTTTAAGCATGGCCAATGCGTGCAATGGAATATCTGGACGACTCCACGCGTCAGGGGCTGGTGAGAGGTCATCGGTGTTGGTCTCTCCAGTGACTTTAAAGACCGTGAGCTTGATGCTCTTAGGGACTTCCGGTCTTTGAACAAACCACTCCGCATCGGCCCAAGACTGGACCACTTCCTTGGCAAATGCATTGCCCTTCTCTGCTTTTTCTTTCACATCATGGAACTGATCAAACATCAACAATGTTTTCTTCAGCGCTTGGGCGGCCACTTTGGCAACACCAGCATCATCGAGCAAATCAATCAAGGGCGTGAGGTTGTAGCCTCCAAGCATTGTGCCTAAAAGCTCCGTTGCTTTCTCACGGGTGAGCAAAGTGGTTTTCTCTGTTCCATGTGCCACAGCGGCGAGGTAAGAGGCTTTGACTTTGGCCGCATCGTCCACACCTGCCGGCACACGGTGCGTCATGAGCTCAATCAATGTGCTCTCTTCGCCCTTGGGTGGCGCTTTGAACAACTCCACGAGTTGAGCGGTTTGTTCTGCCGATAGGGGCAAAGCTGGAATACCCAATGCATTCCTCTCTTTGGCACGTTCGCGATATGCTTGTAACATTGTTTTTTCTCCTATAAAACTAAATTTCAATGATCTACTTTTGGCAATGGTTCCAATAAACTTGGAGGCGGTGAAATCTTCTCTCGCATGGCCACGGCTTGCTGCCCAGATCCTTGGCACTCATCGGCCAAGCGCTGACCCAATTTACTGCTAAAAAGCATGGACTTGTTGCCCAATTGAATCCAAAAGGTACCGGCCTTTTTATCTTCCAATTTAACCGCACCTGTTGGCGTCACGCTTGGCGTCATCAAGTACTTTTGTTTTTTGAGGGTTAATTGAAAGCGGCCAGGAAATTCTTTGATCGGCAACAAGACCACGACTTGACCCAGCTCACATTGCAAACGCCCCGTAAAGACCTGAGAGGCAATGTCAAGTAACTCAGGGGCCAAAGGATCCAGAGATTCAGCTTCTTTTTTTTGCGCGACTTGATTGGGGGCATGAGCTGCATGAGCAGCTGATTTGTGCGGGCGTTCAGCCTTTTGGTGAAGAGGCCTTGGTTTGCTTGAGCCTTGATCGCTGGCTTCTTGTGCAGCCGCTGTGCCATAAATCAAAAGACCCAAGAAAAGCATGCATGCGAGCAACAGCTTTTGCATTGGTTTTTGCGACAGAAGGTCAGCATGCATGGAGGACCTTAGGCGACTTGATTTTGAAAAAACAATGAAACCATTTGCTCGGGCACATGGCATGCTGTGGCATGCGCTCTTTCAATGACTTGCCAATAAAATCTATAACTTGCACGGTCATGCAAGCGGTGATCAAACTGTATTGGGCCCCAATCTGCCTGATGAGCAGCCCATAAAATTTCACTGGCATAACTGACCTCATCTGCACTGGGAGACATGGCTTTCACGATGGGTTCAATTTGTGCTGGGTGAATGCTCCACATTCTGGTAAAGCCCATTGTTTCATGGGCCAATTTTGCGCTTTCTTTGATGGCGTTCACATCCTTGATCTCTGTGACGACACCATGCGCTGGTGTTTTGCCAAAGGCATGGCAAGCACTGGCGACTTCTAACTTGGCTCGGACCATCAAAGGGTGTTTGAATTGCCCCTGCATGGTCATGGCCCAGGCTGGGATGGCTCCTCCATGGGCTGAGACAAAATCCATGAGGCCAAAACTGAGCGACTGCACACTTGGGTGGGATGCAATCTCAAACGCATTGCTCACCGCAAATGGAGACTCAATCAGAGCGTGAATGGGCAAATCTTTGGCACCGTGTTGAACCAGGCACGCATGCACTTGGTGAATATCTTGCAAGCATTCGACCTTTGGGATCATCACATGCGTCAAACGGTGACCCACTTTGGACACGATCATTTCAATGTCGCTTTCAAAGTGAGGGTCGCCCAAGGCATGAATGCGAACGGCAACTTTCGCATCCCGATGGCTGTTGGCCACAAGTTCTGCAACGCCTTGGGCATGCTCTTTCTCTGCGCCAACGGGCGCACCGTCTTCGCAATCCAAGGTCACATCAAAGACACACACACCCAAATCTTGGGTCATTTGCGATTGAAGTTGAAGACTCTTTTCCATGCGAGAACGAACACCGCTGTAGTGATCACAGACCCTCAAACGCAACTGTGCCGCTTGAGCACCAAGCAACAGTTCACGCGGGTGGGGCTTAGGCATACAAAGAAGACCTTCAATAGTTATTTAACTTGATGCGATGAGCACGTGGTTTTAAATCAAATGAGCAACGCCTGCTTGCTCTTCTTGAAGCTCTTTCAGCGTCTTTTGTATGCAAGCTTGGCTGAACTCATCTATCGCCAAGCCTTCAACCACTTTGTACTTTCCAGCTTCGCAAGTCACAGGAAAGCCAAACATCACATCCTTTGGAATGCCATACCAACCATCAGAAGGAATGCCCATGGTGACCCAACGGCCATGGGTGCCCAATGCCCAATCGTGCATGTGATCAATGGCCGCATTGGCAGCCGAGGCAGCCGAGGACAAGCCACGCGCTTCAATGATCGCTGCACCGCGTTTACCTACTGTTGGCAAAAAGACGTTTGCATTCCATTCTTGGTCATTGATCAAGTCCTTCACAGATTTACCTTCAATGGTGGCAAATCTATAGTCCGCATACATGGTTGGGGAATGATTGCCCCAAACGGCCAGCTTTTCAATACCCGCAACCGACAAGCCCGTTTTTGCAGCGATTTGACTCGCTGCCCTATTGTGATCCAAGCGAAGCATTGCTGTAAAGCTCTCGCGCTTTAAATCGGGTGCGCTCTTCATTGCAATGTAAGAGTTGGTATTGGCTGGATTGCCCACCACCAAAACTTTGACATCTCGACTCGCCGATGCATTCAAAGCCTTTCCCTGCGCCGTAAAAATTTGCGCATTGGCCGCCAATAAATCGGCTCGCTCCATGCCAGGACCTCGTGGTCGAGCACCGACAAGTAAAGCGTAATCGGTGTTTTTAAAGGCCTGGGTTGCATCCCCGTAGGCATGCATGTCATTCAACAAGGGAAAAGCGCAGTCTTCCAACTCCATCATCACGCCTTTAAGCGCTTTTTGCGCTTTCTCATCAGGAATTTCCAACAACTGCAAGCTCACAGGCTGATCTTTGCCAAGCATCTCGCCCGAGGCAATTCGAAACAACAAGGCATACCCAATTTGACCCGCTGCACCGGTGACAGCAACGCGAACAGGTTTTTTACTCATGAGATCACTCCAAACTAAATTAAAAAAAGAAAACTTACTCTCGAAATTCTATGCCCCAAGTGTACCCGCGAAATGGTTTAAAAAAGATCTCTTATGTCTTATAAAAGAGCTGGCAAATGTCCTTACAATAGCAACATCTGAAAATCAAAGACTTTGCATGCGCGAGCCCACTTCTGCCCCTGATGTCCCCAACGAAGGTCTACTAGATCGGGATGTGCTCAGCCCAAAAGTGCCGTCTTTCAGCCCTTTGTACCAACAAATCAAGGCTTTGATTTTGCAAAGCCTCAAAGCGGGCGAGTGGAAACCTGGTGAAATCATACCCAGCGAATTTGAATTGGCCGCTCGTTTTCAAGTCAGCCAAGGCACTGTTCGCAAGGCCGTGGATGAATTGTCCCAAGAGCATTTGTTGCTTCGCAGGCAAGGAAAAGGCACTTTTGTAGCAACCCATTCCGAGCAAAAATTCCAATATCGCTTCCTCAAACTGGTTCCAAACGCCGAAAACACGGCCCTCTCAGGACCCGCTCATAGAACCGTCCTTTGGTGTAAAAAGGCAAAGGCCAACCCAGACATCGCCAAATCATTGCAATTGCCCCTCGGTTGCAGCATCCTACAAATCAGAAGAATCTTGTCCTTTGGGTGCGTTCCCACTATTTTGGAAGACATGATTTTGCCAGGCGACGCCTTCAAGGGCTTGAGCGCTGAGGAGTTGCAAAATCACCAAGGACCGACCTACGCTCTCTTTGAGAAGACCTATGGTGTACGAATGGTCAGGGCGCAAGAAAAAATCACTGCGGTTCATCCAAGCCCAGAAGATGCAAAAATGCTTAACATCAACGACAATACGCCCTTATTGCAAGTTGAACGAGTGGCCTTGACCTATCAAGACAAGCCCATGGAAATCAGGCGAGCTTTGTACAAAACAGAGCATCACCATTACAGAAACGATTTAAATTAAATCTTTTTAACTACAAATTAACCTCAATACCCTCAACTTTTAACATCCTAGGTGCAATTGAAATATTTTTTTATTGCATTGCAATAAAATTTTAAATCTGATTCAATCCATCAGGCAGCGAAAACAAGAAAGAAACCTCATGACAGAAGCCATAAAAAAACAACGCCCTCAGTTTAGAAACATCAATGCGTTCAAAGACTTGACCACTTACAGGCTACCGGCGGCGGGATGGGTCTCTATTTTGCATAGGGTCAGTGGTGCGATCATGTTTTTACTGCTGCCCTTTATCATTTGGCTGTTTGATACCTCTGTATCTTCAGAGATTTCATTCACCAAATTCAGCTCTGCATTTTTGATTGGCATTGGCATCTTGCCAGCTTGGTTCATCAAGCTCGTCGTTTTGGCTCTGATTTGGTCGTTTCTACACCACTTGATCGCTGGCGTCAGGCACCTGTACATGGACACCCACCACGCGGTTGACAAAGATTTTGGTCGAAATTCAGCACGGGTCACCTTGGGCCTCAGCTGGGCGCTCACGGTTCTTTTGGCCGCCAAACTTTTTGGCATTTATTGAACCCCATAGAAACACCCTTAGGAGAAGAATATGTCAGTCAATTACGGATCTAAGCGCATTGTTGTTGGCGCTCACTACGGGCTGAGGGATTGGTTAGCGCAACGCGTGACCGCCTTGTTGATGGCCTTGTTCACTGTGCTTGTCATCTTACAAGTCGTTTTGAGAACAGGCAGCATGGGGTACGACGCATGGTCAGGCATTTTCAGCACCCAATGGATGAAGAGTTTGACCTTTGCGGTGATCGTTTCCTTGGCTTACCACGCATGGGTAGGAATGAGAGACATCTGGATGGATTACGTCCAAGCCGTTGCAGTGCGTTTGGTTTTACAAGTTTTTACCCTGGTTTGGCTGGTTGCATGTTCTGGCTGGGCAATACAAGTTCTTTGGAGACTTTAATTTATGACTTCTTCCCATTCCATCCCTCGCCGTAAATTTGACGTTGTGATCGTTGGCGCCGGTGGCTCAGGTATGCGCGCCTCGCTTCAATTGGCTCGCGCAGGTTTAAACGTGGTTGTTCTATCCAAAGTGTTCCCAACCCGCTCACACACTGTGGCCGCTCAAGGAGGCATTGGTGCCTCCCTTGGCAACATGTCTGAAGACAATTGGCACTATCACTTCTACGACACCGTCAAAGGCTCCGACTGGTTGGGAGACCAAGACGCCATTGAATTCATGTGCCGTGAAGCCCCCAAAGTGGTCTATGACTTGGAACACATGGGCATGCCCTTTGACCGCAATCCTGATGGCACCATCTACCAGCGCCCCTTTGGTGGACATACGGCCAACTATGGAGAAAAGCCCGTTCAACGCGCCTGCGCTGCAGCCGACAGAACGGGCCACGCCATGCTTCATACGCTTTATCAACAAAACGTTCAAGCCAAAACCAGCTTTTTTGTAGAGTGGATGGCCTTGGACCTCATTCGTGACCATGAAGGAGACGTTGTAGGGGTCACGGCCCTTGAAATGGAAACGGGCGAGATCTACATTTTGGAAGCCAAAACGGTCCTCTTGGCAACTGGCGGGGCAGGACGCATCTTTGATGCGTCTACCAATGCGTTCATCAACACCGGTGACGGACTTGGCATGGCTGCCAGAGCAAATATTGCTTTGGAAGACATGGAGTTTTGGCAGTTTCACCCCACTGGTGTTGCCGGTGCTGGCGTGCTGCTCACCGAAGGTTGCCGTGGTGAGGGTGCGATTCTTTTGAACTCCAACGGCGAGCGCTTCATGGAGCGCTATGCACCTACTTTGAAAGACTTGGCACCCAGGGACTTTGTCTCTCGCTCCATGGACCAAGAAATCAAAGAAGGTCGAGGCTGCGGGCCCAACAAAGATTACGTGCTCTTGAAACTCGATCACTTGGGCGCAGAGACGATCATGAAAAGGCTGCCCTCGGTCTATGAAATTGGGCTGAACTTTGCCAACGTGGACATCACCAAAGAAGCCATCCCTGTAGTGCCAACGATACACTACCAAATGGGTGGAATTCCAACCAATATTCATGGCCAAGTGGTCGATCAAACCGCAAGCCATCACTCAGAACCCGTCAATGGCCTGTACGCAGTCGGCGAGTGCTCTTGCGTATCGGTTCACGGCGCCAATCGGCTGGGCACCAACTCTTTGCTTGACTTGCTCGTCTTTGGACGCGCAGCGGGCAATCACATTGTTGACTTTCATCACAAGCATAAAGCCCTCAAGCCCCTGCCCAAAGATGCAGCGGACTTGACGCTTGCGAGACTTGCTCGACTCGACAGCGCAAAAGACGGCGAGTATGCACAAGTCGTCGCCAATGACCTTCGCAAGACCATGCAACAACACGCAGGTGTTTTCAGAACACAAGCCAGCATGGATGAAGGGGTCATGAAAATTGCCCAATTGCGTGAACGCGTCAAATCCATTGGCTTGAAAGACTCCTCCAAAGTGTTCAATACCGCCAGAATTGAAGCTCTAGAAGTTGATAACTTGATTGAATGTGCACAAGCTACGATGGTCAGCGCAGCCGCCAGGCACGAAAGCCGTGGTGCGCACACGGTGGACGACTATGCCGACTCAGCGGCACATCCAAATGGGCGCAATGATGAAGAATGGCTCAAGCACTCCCTTTGGTACAGCGAAGGCAATCGCCTGAGCTACAAGCCTGTCACCATGAAGCCCCTGAGCGTTGAAAGCATTGAGCTCAAAGTCAGAACCTTCTAAGACACCCCCCTATATTGGAGAATTTTATGCTATCAAGAACCTTTCAGATTTATCGCTACGATCCAGACAAGGATGCCAAACCCTACATGCAAACCATCGTCATCCAATTGGATGGCCATGAGCGCATGTTGTTGGATGTGTTGATGAAGCTCAAAGAAATCGACCCCACGATTTCATTCAGGCGCTCATGTCGCGAAGGCGTTTGTGGCTCGGATGCCATGAACATCAACGGAAAAAATGGCTTGGCTTGTTTAACCAACATGCTCACCTTGCCCGAGAAAATTGTTCTCAAACCCCTGCCAGGTCTGCCCGTGATCAGAGATTTGATTGTCGATATGACCCAATTTTTCAAGCAATATCACTCGATCAAACCCTACTTGGTCAATGAGACCATGCCCCCAGAAAAAGAGCGTCTTCAGTCCCCCGAAGAGCGCGATGAGCTCAATGGACTCTACGAGTGCATTTTGTGTGCAAGTTGCTCAACCAGTTGTCCCTCATTTTGGTGGAATCCAGATAAATTTGTAGGCCCTGCTGGACTCTTGCAGGCCTATCGTTTCATTGCTGACAGCAGGGACCACGGCACCGCCGAGAGATTGGACAATTTAGAAGATCCTTACCGACTCTTTAGATGTCACACCATCATGAATTGCGTAGATGTTTGCCCCAAAGGACTCAATCCCACACAGGCCATTGGCAAAATCAAAGAGCTCATGGTTCGCCGAGCCGTTTAATTCAACTCCATCATGAATGTCGTTGACTCCTTTCTCGCAGGCCTTGATCCCCTCACGATGCTAGGAGTTCGAGAATTGAGTAAACTGCGCTGGCGATGTCGGCGTGGATTGTTGGAAAATGATTTGATGATCGAAGCATTTTTCAACCGCTACGAGAAAGACCTGACTGTCAAAGTGGCTCAAGCCTTGTATGATTTAATGGACCTTTCAGACAATGACTTGATGGATTTGTTTCTCAAAAGAACCGAGCTGACACAAGATCTTTACACTTCTGAAAGACAAGAAGTACTCGATAAAATAAGAAAATAAGACTTTCGCTGTTTAATTTAAAGGAAAACCGATCATGAAACTCGCTGATTACAAAGCCACCATCGCCTTTTCAAATGGCGCACCCAGTTTTGAAATGCCTGTCTACAACGGCAGCATTGGACCAGATGTAATTGACATCAGGAAACTCTATGGACAAACGGGCCTCTTTACCTATGATCCTGGGTTTTTATCAACTGCTTCTTGCGAATCGGCCATCACCTATATCGATGGCGACAAGGGCGAGTTGCTCTACCGTGGATACCCCATTGAGCAACTGGCGACCAATTGTGACTTTATGGAGACTTGCCACCTTTTGCTCCATGGCGAATTGCCCAATGCCAGTGAGAAAGTTGCTTTCTCCAAGTTGGTCACCAATCACACCATGGTCAACGAACAACTGCATTTTTTCTTAAGAGGGTTCAGAAGAGACGCACACCCGATGGCGGTCATGACCGGCTTGGTCGGTGCATTGTCAGCCTTTTATCACGACAGCACAGACATCAACAATCCCGAGCACCGCGAAATATCTGCGATTCGCTTGATTGCAAAAATGCCAACCTTGGTCTCCATGGCTTACAAGTACAGCATTGGGCAGCCCTACATGTATCCAAGAAACGACCTCTCGTATGCAGGCAACTTCTTGCGCATGATGTTTGGAAACCCTTGTGAAGACTACGTGGTCAACCCTGTCCTTGAGCGCGCTTTGGACCGCATTTTCATTTTGCACGCCGACCACGAGCAAAATGCATCCACCTCCACGGTGCGCTTATGTGGATCCTCTGGCACCAACCCTTTTGCCGCCATTGCGGCAGGTGTTGCCTGTCTTTGGGGTCCTGCTCACGGCGGCGCCAATGAGGCATGCTTGAACATGCTCGAGCATCTTCAAGCGCAGGGTGGTGTTGCCAAAGTTGGCGAATTCATGAATCAAGTCAAAGACAAAAACTCAAGCGTTAAGCTCATGGGCTTTGGTCACCGTGTGTATAAAAACTACGATCCTAGAGCAACTTTGATGCAAGAGACTTGCAACGAGGTCCTCAAAGAGCTTGGCCTGGAGAACGATCCCTTGTTTAAATTGGCCAAGGCTGTGGAAAAAATTGCACTTGAAGACGACTACTTTGTGCAAAGAAAGCTCTACCCCAATGTTGACTTTTACTCTGGTATTGTTCAGCGTGCCATTGGCATTCCTGTCAACATGTTCACTGGGATTTTTGCACTCGCTAGAACGGTCGGTTGGATTGCTCAATTGAATGAAATGATTGCCGACCCAGAGTACAAAATTGGCAGACCTAGGCAACTCTTTACAGGAGCTACTAAAAGAGAAGTTAAGCCCCTCGATAAGCGTTGATCAGACCGATTCAAGGCAATTTAAGCATCGCAATAGGGGCTACTTGGCCCCTATTTTTTGAGCCCCCATTGAAGATGACCAACCAGCCACTGCCCTTGCTGACTCAAGCCGCTCAATTGCTTGGACTTTGTCTTTTTAAAGAAGAGGTGCAGGCATGCACGTGCCCACTCAAAAACGCCCAAGGCTGGACAAGTGTGTCTGAGAGCGATTGGCCAGTGCACATGCAAGCGCTTGCAACTCTACAAGACCCTGAAACCCTTGATGCAAGCTTTGAGGAGTTTCACCCCGAAGGCACGCGGTATGACTCCCCGCACGCGCCCGTTGCGCTGGGGTTTTTTCCGACCAATCGATGTACCGTTTTTAAGTGCGAAAAATGCAATCAATGCGCACTTCGATACACAGAGTTTGGTGGCTACTATGTCGATGCGCGCGCCAGGCTATTGGATCCTCAGCTGATCGTTAAAGAATTGAAGTAGCCCTTCTGAGGCCCCTCCCTTTGCCTGACTTTCACGTGCAGTCCCATGCTTGCGCCAGACCCCACAAATTGACCAATAAATAAGCGAGTGTCTGTAAAAGAGCTCTCTAAGAGCCTAAAATATTGCTTTTCTATCAAAAATAAGAAAGAGCCAACACCATGGGACTCACACTTTACGACAAAATTTGGTCAGAACACGTTGTTCACGTTGAAGAAGACGGCACGTCTGTTTTGTACATTGATCGCCACTTGGTGCATGAAGTCACCAGCGCTCAGGCCTACGAGGGCTTGAGACAAGCCAATCGCAAGGTCTGGCGCATCAGCTCCGTGGTCGCCACAGCCGATCACAACACACCGACCACGGGCTGGGAGTTGGGCTACGATGGCATCACCGACCCCATCAGCAAAGAACAAGTGGTCACCTTGGATCAAAACATCGCACAATATGGATCGGCCGCTTACTTTCCATTTTTAAGCAAACGACAAGGGATTGTTCACGTCATCGGCCCAGAGAACGGTGCTATTTTGCCCGGCATGACGGTCGTGTGCGGCGACTCTCACACCTCCACGCACGGCGCCTTGGGGGCGCTCGCCCATGGCATAGGCACGAGTGAAGTGGAGCATGTTTTGGCAACCCAAACACTGCTGACTAAAAAAGCCAAGAACATGTTGATTCGCGTCAACGGAAGCGTGAACAAAGCTTGTACCGCCAAAGACATTGTCTTGGCCATCATTGGTCACATAGGGACAGCCGGTGGCACGGGATACACGATTGAGTTTGCCGGCTCAGCGATTCGCTCTCTGTCCATTGAAGGACGCATGACCTTGTGCAATATGGCCATTGAAGGTGGTGCGAGAGCGGGATTGGTCGCTGTGGATGAAAAAACCATCGAGTACGTCAAAGGCCGTCTTCTCTCACCCACCGGTGTTGAGTGGGACATGGCAAGCGCATACTGGAAAACACTCCACTCGGACCCCGATGCCAAGTTTGACACGGTGGTTGATATGGATGCAAGCACCATTTATCCTCAAGTCACCTGGGGAACCTCCCCCGAGATGGTCTTGGACATCACCGGCAAAGTGCCCGATCCCGACAAAGAAAAAGATCCAAGCAAGCGTGGCGCCATTGAACGCGCTTTGCTCTACATGGGCCTAGAGCCTGGCAAAGCCATCGATGACATCCATGTAGATAAAGTGTTCATTGGGTCGTGCACCAATTCAAGAATTGAAGACATGCGCGAAGCCGCTCAAGTGGTGAAAAGACTGGGTCAAAAGGTCGCTAAAAATGTACGCCTAGCACTTGTGGTGCCTGGCTCTGGCTTGGTCAAAGAGCAAGCTGAAAAAGAAGGCCTGGATGTCATTTTCAAGGCCGCTGGGTTTGAGTGGCGCGAGCCTGGTTGCTCCATGTGTTTGGCCATGAATGCAGACCGACTCGAGCCTGGTGAGCGTTGCGCATCAACGAGCAATCGAAACTTTGAAGGCCGTCAAGGCGCAGGGGGTCGCACCCATTTGGTCTCCCCTGCCATGGCCGCTGCCGCAGCCATTCATGGCCACTTTGTTGACATACGAAAATTTTCTTAAGAGACGAGGCACAAAAATGCAAAAGTTTTCCACCTTAAAGGGTTTGGTCGCTCCCATAGACCGCGAAAATGTAGATACAGATGCCATCATTCCCAAACAATTTTTAAAATCAATTAAAAAAACCGGCTTTGGTCCCAATTTATTTGATGAATGGCGTTATTTGGATGAAGGCTTTCCTGGACAAGACCCCACGAGCAGAAAAATCAACCCCGACTTCGTCTTAAATCAAGCGCGCTACAAAGGCGCATCGATTTTGCTTGCTCGAAAGAATTTTGGTTGTGGCTCTTCGCGTGAGCATGCACCGTGGGCCATCGATCAATTTGGCTTCAGGGCCATTTTGGCACCTAGCTACGCGGACATCTTTTTTAACAATTGTTTTAAAAATGGCTTATTGCCCATTGTCTTGCCTGAGCGCATCATCGATCAGCTCTTTAATGAGGTGTCTGGCTTCGTTGGCTATCAACTCACCATTGACCTAGAGCGCCAAGTGATCGTGCGCGCGCAAGGGCAGGAGACCCCCTTTGAGGTTGAAGCCTTCAGAAAGCACTGTTTGATCAATGGCTTAGATGACATTGGTTTGACGCTTCATCACTCTCAAAAAATTCGAGACTTTGAGACCCATCGCTTGGCCACCAAGCCGTGGCTTGCGCATACCCTTGCACCTCAGACTTGATCAAACCCATCGCATACACCTGCCATCATTGCACCTTGGTTTGGACTTGAATTGTTTGACCCCTTATTTTAAAAACGAACATGAAAAAGATTGCTGTACTCCCTGGTGACGGGATTGGACAAGAGATTGTTGTTGAGGCTTTGAAGGTGTTGGATGTGTTGTCCTTGCCTCTTGAAATCAAACACGCTCCGGTTGGAGGAACGGCCTTTGATCTCCTGGGTCACCCGCTGCCTGAGAGCACCTTGAATTTGGCGAAAGAGTCTGATGCAATTTTATTTGGTGCTGTTGGAGATTGGAAGTACGACAAACTCGAGCGTGCACTGCGTCCAGAGCAAGCCATCTTAGGCTTGAGAAAGCACTTGGGTTTATTTGCCAACTTTCGTCCCGCTATTTGTTATGCCGAGCTGGTTGCCTCCTCCAGCTTGAAGCCCGAATTGGTCTCTGGCTTGGACATCTTGATCATTCGCGAACTCACCGGAGACATTTACTTTGGTCAACCCCGGGGACGGCGCGTCGCAAGCGATGGCCACTTCCCAGGATCGGAGGAAGCCTTTGATACGATGCGCTACTCTCGTCCAGAGATTGAGAGAATTGCCCACGTGGCCTTTCAAGCCGCTCAAAAGCGCTCTAAACGCGTGACCAGTGTGGACAAGGCCAATGTGCTTGAGACCTTCCAGTTGTGGAAGGACGTGGTCACCGAGATTGGATTGCAATACCCGGATGTGACACTGGATCACATGTATGTGGACAACGCAGCCATGCAATTGGTCAAAGCCCCGAAAAAATTTGACGTCGTCGTCACGGGCAATATGTTTGGCGATATTTTGTCCGATGCCGCTGCCATGCTCACGGGCTCCATTGGCATGTTGCCTTCCGCCTCCTTGAACAAGGACAATCAAGGCCTGTACGAACCGAGCCACGGCAGCGCCCCAGATATTGCGGGCCAAGGCATTGCTAACCCATTGGCGACGATTTTGAGTGCCTCCATGATGCTCAGGTTTTCATTGCAAGAAGCTCAGGCAGCCGATTTGATTGAAGCCGCCGTCAAACTCGTTTTAAGCCAAGGGCTCAGAACCGCTGACATCTATTCCCAAGGCACGACAAAAGTCAACACCCAAGAAATGGGCAATGCAGTTGCCAAAGCCTTAAAGAGTTTGGTCTGAGCTTGGGGTTCAAGTTTTATTTTTAATTTGACACATTGGGGATTTCATCTTGATTACGAATCACAAAAAAAATGTGGTGGGGATTGTGGGTTGGAGAGGCATGGTTGGCTCCGTTTTGATGGAAAGAATGCTTGCGCAAGATGACTTTTCACTGATTGAACCCGTTTTTTTCACCACCTCCAATGTTGGCGGTGCGGCGCCTCCAATGGCCAAAAATGAGCCCCTTCTCTTAGACGCTCACCACCTTGATTCGCTGCGCAAGTGTGACATCATCATCACCTCACAAGGAGGTGACTACACCAAAGAGATGCATCCCAAGTTGAGATCTGCAGGCTGGCGTGGGCACTGGATTGATGCGGCCAATGCCCTTCGCATGGCCCCTGAGTCCATCATCATCTTGGATCCAGTGAATCGAGCAATGATTGACACAGGCTTGGTCAATGGCACACGCGACTGGATTGGTGGCAATTGCACGGTCAGTCTCATGCTCATGGCCATGGCTGGCTTGTTCAAAGCAGGTTTGGTTGAATGGATCTCGGCCATGACCTACCAAGCCGCTTCAGGAGCAGGCGCTCAAAACATGCGTGAATTGCTGGAGCAAATGGGCGCTCTTCATGCCAGCGTCAAAGATGATTTGGCAAACCCCGCCTCAGCCATTTTAGACATTGACAGGAAAGTCACCCACGCCTTGCGCAGCGAACACTTTCCAAGCACTCAATTTCGAGGTGCCGCACTGGCTGGAAGCTTGATTCCTTGGATTGATGTGCCGGTTGATCATGGGCAGAGCAAAGAAGAGTGGAAAGGCGGCTCTGAGTGCAACAAAATTTTGGGCTTGCCTGCCTTTAGAACACCCGGCAGCATTGCCATTGATGGCCTGTGTGTTCGCATTGGGGCCATGCGCTGTCACTCACAAGGATTGACGGTGAAGATGAAGCAAAATGTGCCCATGGCCGACATTCAAGCCCTCTTGGCCAGTGCCAATGACTGGGTCAAAGTAGTCCCGAATGAAAGAGAGCAAAGTGAGCGCTTACTCACTCCAGCTGCCGTCACAGGCAAGCTGGATGTGCCAGTGGGACGCTTGCATAAACTGGCCATGGGTGAAGACTTTTTAGGCGCATTCACCGTGGGCGATCAGCTGCTTTGGGGTGCTGCAGAGCCTTTGAGAAGGATGCTTAGGATTTTACTTGAAGCTTAAAGTTCCTCGAATTCTGTAATCCCAAAGCAATCTAGGCATGGGACAATGTGCGCTAGAGAAGCGAAGTACTTGTTTCATTTTTTAAACTAGGGCAGAGAATGAGGGTTTCCTCAGGGCATTTTGATTTGGCATGCGCCTTTGGAGCCTCGGGTCCAGTGAACTGACTGAACTGAATGAACTCACCGAACATTTGATACGTCACCCATGCCAAAGACTCTACGTCGTCTGACGCCCTTTAGCCAGCCTCACATGAAAAGTTCAACATGACCTTGTTTCAAACCACACACGTCTACCATCGCAAAGACACGAAAAGAATGCAACTAACTAAAAATCTCCTTTGCTTAGGCCTCATGCAGGCGTTTGCACTTTCCGCAGTTGCCATTGATCTTGGCCGCCCCTTGATGCTGTCAAAACAAGGTGAGCCCTTAAAAATCGACATCCCAATCTCTGCAATCAACCCCGAGGAGCTGAAGGATCTTCAAGTTGGCATTGCGCCTTCAAGCACCTACCAAAGCAAGCTGTTGGGCGACGATGCGTCTACCCTCATCTCCATTGTCGCTAAAGCAAGATTGACGAAAAACACCAAGGGCTTGAACATCATTGCCATCACGTCGGACAAGCCCACCTCACAATCTTTTTTGAGTTTATTGATTGATCTGCAGTGGCGAAGTGGCTCTGAACTTAAAGAAATTGGTGTACTGCTAGACACCAACACGCGAGCCCTTGCACCCGCCAAAGAAAACACCATCGTGGTTGCTGAGGGCGACACGGCCAGCGCCATTGCAAAGCAATATGCAAGCGCTCCCATCACCTACGAACAAATGCTCGTGGCCCTTTTAAGAGCCAACCCCAAGTCCTTCGTGAATCAAAACATCAACCGCTTGCGTGCGGACACGGTTTTGACCCTGCCCACCAGCGCCCAGGCCCTGTCCATCAACGTTCCTCAAGCTCGCGAGGAGTTGAAAGCGCAACAACTTGACTTTGAACAATACCGTCAAAGTTTGGTTGCGAAAATTAAAAAATCCGCTTCAAACCCCATCCAACTTGATCCTCAATCTGCAAGCGGCGTCGTCAGCCCCAAGGCGCAAGTGCCGACTACGAAGAGCCAAGACGAATTGAAGCTCTCCAAGCCCAACAGCAAGGGCGCAAAAGCCACGGAGCAGACCGCCAAAGAACTTCAAACCCAACAAAATCTCAAAGAAGCCAGCCAAGTCAAGCAAAACCTCAAAGAGTTGGGTCAAATTGCCGATCAAAACACAAGCGGCACAGACCCAACGGGCCTTGCTTCTGAGGGCATGCCCACGCTCAAGTCACGCATGTCTCAGTGGCTTCAAAATCCATTGAGCCCCGTCTTGGCTGGCGCCTTGTTTGGGTTTTTGGTCCTCTTGGCACTTTGGAAAACACGGGATCGACAAGGACTCGTGTCCAGCTCAAGCGAAGAGGTCGACCCCTTGAGTCGTCCAAGTTCCATCTTTGACATCGAAACACCCATCCCCACAAGCTTGAGGGTCTCGGCTAAACCACTCAAGCCTTTGGAGCCCGATGTGTTTGCGCAAAAAGAAGCTGCCACGGATGAAGATGCGTTGGAGTTTGCTCAACCCGGTGCCAACGTGAGCACACACCCTGGTAGCCTCAAGGATCATGTCAACATTGATTTTGACTTGGAACTTCCCTCCACCCAAGAGCCCAGCCTCACCCCTGAGAACGAACCAGTTCAAGACCCGAGCGCAAATGGCAAGGACTCAGAAAACCCACTTCAAGTGCGATTTGATTTGGCCCAGGAGCTTTGGCAAGTTGGGCAACAGCACACCGCTCGCGCCATTGTGCAAGAAGTTGCGCAACAAGCATCTGGAGATCTCTTGCAACAAGCGCAGGCCTGGCTCACTGAAAGAGGCTGAATTTGAGTCGCATTGCCTTTGGACTGTCTTACAGTGGACAAAACTACGAAGGCTGGCAAAGCCAACTCTCCACCCAGACCGTCCAGGATCAATTGGAAAAAGCACTCCTGGCCTTTGCGCAGTTGCCCATTAAAACCCTGTGTGCGGGTCGCACCGATGCTGGCGTTCACGCCTTGCAGCAAGTCGTGCACTTTGACGCACCGGTCGATCGAGATTTGAACTCCTGGGTGCGTGGCACCAACCGCTACTTGCCCTCAGACGTGGCCATACAGTGGGCACAAGAGATGCCTGCAGAGTTTCATGCAAGGGCGTGCGCGCGCTCTAGACGCTACAGCTACTTGCTGCTCCAAAGCGCTGTTCGCCCCAGCATCGAGCACCAACGCGTGGGCTGGATGGCCAAGCCCATGGACTTGGCTGCCATGCAAGAAGCCAGTCGTCACCTTTTGGGCACCCATGACTTCTCCTCATTTCGCGCCTCGCAGTGTCAAGCCCTCTCGCCTGTCAAAACGCTCATGCATGCAGACATTGTTCAAAAGAGCTCTCACCCGGGGCATGCTTACTACCGCTTTGATTTTGAAGCCAATGCGTTTTTGCATCACATGATTCGCAACCTGATCGGTTGCTTGGTGCAAGTGGGAATAGGCGCTCAAGAACCCCAATGGGTACAAAGGGTGATCCTAGCAAGAGATCGCAAACAAGCGGCTCCAACCTTCTCGGCGCATGGGCTGTATTTTTTAGGCCCGTGCTATGACGCTCATTGGGGCCTGCCCATGGGCACTCCAAGCTATGATTGGATCCTTTGACCATGACTTCCCCACCCTTTTTCCATACACCCATCAAAGTTTGTGGCCTCACGCGAGAAGAGGACGTTGACGCTTGCGCGCAAGCGGGGGTCAATGCCATTGGCTTTGTTTTTTATGAAAAAAGCCCTCGCTTCATCAGCCCTGAGCGGGCCCATGGCTTGGCAAATCGACTGCCCGCCTTCATCACACCAGTTTTGTTGTTCGTCAACGCCTCAGAGGCAGGCATTCGCCAGGCCTGCGACGCCGTGCCCAGCGCTTGGTTGCAGTTCCATGGGGATGAAAGCCCAGCATTTTGTGACAAAATGGCCAAGCTTACGGGTCGGCGCTACATTCGGGCCTTAAGAATGCCCTTAGAAACAAGGGAAGATTGGGACAAAAACACCCCCCAAATACCCTACGAACTCGTAGAATATAGCCAACAATATCAAACAGCCCATGCCATTTTGTTGGACGCATTTGTCCCAGGTTATGGCGGGGGCGGAAAAACATTCAATTGGTCACTGATTCCTCAAAACGTCAACGCTCACCTCGTGCTGTCTGGTGGACTCACACCTGCAAACGTGGGCGACGCCATTCACACCTTAAAAACGCGCGGTCGCAGCTTTAGCGTGGATGTAAGCTCTGGCGTGGAGGCCAGCAAGGGCATCAAAGATGCTCAACTCATCCATCAATTTGTTCAAGCCGTGCGCCAAGCGGAGCACACTTCAAGGTAAGCCAAGGGGTGCGAATTTTTTGCATGAAGTCCTTTTCTTGACTTGAAGCCCGATGGTGAGAGGACTTGGCGTAAAACTGCGCAGCCCCTTGATTCGCTCCTTGGCTCCCCAACACGCATGCCCTCGGGTCAGCTCAAAGCACACCTCAAACCTTATTTTCTAAGCCCTTATGAACCCAACCTACCAACAACCCGATCTGAGTGGACACTTCGGACCCTATGGCGGCAGCTTTGTGAGCGAGACGCTCACCCACGCCATTGAAGAGCTTAAAGCGGCCTACGCAAAGTACCAATTCGACGAACAATTCATGGCCGAATTTCAAAGCGAGTTAAAGCACTTTGTGGGCCGACCCTCCCCAATTTACCATGCCGCACGCATGAGTCAAGAAATGGGCGGTGCTCAAATCTACCTTAAACGCGAAGACTTGAATCACACGGGTGCACACAAGGTCAACAACACCATTGGTCAAGCCATGTTGGCCAAACGCATGGGCAAACCGCGCGTCATTGCAGAAACTGGCGCGGGCCAGCATGGCGTTGCAACAGCCACCATTTGCGCACGCTATGGCCTTGAATGCGTGGTCTACATGGGAAGCGAAGACATCAAGCGCCAAAGCCCCAATGTCTATCGCATGAAACTCCTTGGCGCAACAGTGGTCCCTGTAGAGAGCGGGAGCAAAACGCTCAAAGACGCACTGAACGAAGCCCTTAGAGATTGGGTCACCCATGTAGAGAACACCTTCTACATCATTGGCACCGTGGCCGGGCCCCATCCTTACCCCATGATGGTGAGAGACTTTCAAAGTGTGATTGGCACGGAGTGCATTGAACAAATGCCCTTGATGCACAAGGGACAACAACCCGATGCGGTGGTGGCCTGCGTGGGTGGAGGCAGCAACGCCATGGGGATTTTTTATCCCTACATCAATTTTCAAAACACGCAATTGATTGGCGTGGAAGCGGCTGGCGAAGGGCTTGAGAGCGGCAAACATTCTGCCTCCTTGCAACGCGGCGTTCCTGGCGTTTTGCATGGCAACAGAACATACATCTTGCAAAATGCACAAGGCCAAATCACCGAAACCCATAGCATTTCTGCGGGATTGGATTATCCTGGCGTGGGGCCTGAACACGCCTACCTCAAAGACATCGGCAGAGCGCAGTACGTGGGCATCACGGACGAGGAAGCGCTTCAAGCCTTTCACTACCTGTGTCGCACCGAGGGCATCATTCCTGCGCTGGAATCGAGCCATGCGGTGGCCTATGCCATGAAGCTTGCCAAGACCATGCACAAAGACCAGTCTATTTTGGTCAACCTCTCTGGGCGAGGGGACAAAGACATTGGCACGGTTGCAGACTTGAGCCATGCAGACTTTTATTGCCGCCCCAGTTGCCGAGGCCAAGAGGTCAAAGGCGGTACCTCACACGCCATACACATTGTGCCATGAATAGAATTCAAACCACCTTCCAACACCTTCTTGCGCACCAACAAACCGCACTGATTCCTTACATCATGTGTGGCTACCCAAGCCCACAGATCACGGTTGAATTGATGCACACCTTGGTCAAATCAGGTGCCAACATCATTGAGCTAGGGGTCCCCTTTAGCGACCCCATGGCCGATGGACCTGTGATCCAAAAAGCAGGAGAGCATGCATTGAGTTTTGGCGTGGGCATGATCGAAGTGTTGGCCTGCGTCCAAGCTTTTCGACAAAGCGATTCGACAACCCCTGTGGTCCTAATGGGCTACGCCAACCCCATCGAGAGTTACGATCACCAACACGGCGCTTGGTCCTTCATCGATCACGCCCACCGGGCGGGTGTGGATGGCGTTTTGGTGGTTGACTATCCGCCTGAAGAGTGCGCAGAGTTTGCCAAGCGCCTCAAAGACAAAGACATGGATTTGATTTTTTTGTTGGCACCCACCAGCACGCCTGAGCGCATGCAACTCGTCTCCAAAGTGGCCAGTGGTTACGTGTACTATGTTTCTCTAAAGGGCATCACGGGGGCAGGTCACCTCGATACGCAAGCCGTTGAGCGTATGCTGCCGCAAATTAGACAACACGTGCACATTCCTGTAGGCGTAGGTTTTGGAATTCGAGACAAGCACTCGGCCAAAGCATTGTCAAAAGTTGCAGATGCCGTGGTCATTGGGACCAAATTGATTGAACTCTTACAAGCGGGCAGCGAGACTGACAAACTCAGTGGTGTATCGGCCTTCATCAGCGAGATTCGTGAAGCACTTGATGCGCATTAAAATGCCTTGGCCTCAAACCGTTTGGCGCTTGTGCGCCCTCAAAAGGAGCAACCCATGAGTTGGCTTGAAAAATTACTGCCCCCCAAAATTCAACCCACCGATCCTGCAGACCGCAGAAGCGTGCCCGAGGGGTTGTGGGTGAAGTGCCCGAGTTGCGAGACGGTCTTGTACAACAACGATTTGGAACAAAATCAAAATGTCTGCCCCACCTGCGCTCATCACCACAGAATCTCTGCGCGCATGCGCTTGGATGCTTTCTTGGATCCTGAAGGCCGCTACGAGATTGGCCAAGAAGTCATTCCCGTTGACCCCTTGAAATTCAAAGACTCGCGCAAATATCCTGATCGTTTAAAACAAGCCATTGAACAAACTGGAGAAACCGATGCGATGGTGGTCATGGGCGGCAGTGTTCACCAAATCAATGTCGTGGCCGCATGCTTTGAGTTTGACTTCATGGGCGGGAGCATGGGCTCGGTGGTGGGTGAGCGGTTTGTCCGTGGCGTCACCACGGCCTTGGAACAAAAGGTGCCCTTCTTGTGCTTTACAGCCACTGGAGGCGCGCGCATGCAAGAGGGCTTGCTCTCTCTCATGCAAATGGCCAAAACCAATTCAGCTTTGACCAAACTCGCAAAAAAGGGGTTGCCCTACATCAGCGTGCTGACCGACCCCACGATGGGCGGTGTCTCCGCGGGTTTTGCGTTCATTGGTGACTTGGTCATTGCAGAGCCCAAGGCCTTGATTGGCTTTGCCGGTCCTCGGGTCATCGAGAGCACCGTTCGCGTGACCTTGCCTGAGGGCTTTCAACGCTCAGAGTTCCTCCAAAGCAAAGGGGCCATTGACATGATTTGTGACAGACGCGACTTGAGAAAAACCATCGCCACGAGCTTGGCCATTCTTTTGCGACAACCTCACGACGCCTTGCTATAAACACCCTTGAGGGTTCAATCAAGAGATCAGAAACACACGTTTTTTTATCCCCGTTTCTGCCCCCCGATTCTCCCTCATCGCTCATCCCTCATCACTCCCATCTTCACAGCAACGCGACCCCATGACCGATCCCAAATTAGCCCCCAACGACCCCGCTCACACGACCGTCCATGAGAGCACCTCGCCCGTCGATGAGAACCAACTCATCCACGAAAGGCGAGAAAAACTCAAAGTCCTCAAAGCGCTAGAGCAAGCTGGGCAAGGGGTCGCATTCCCCAACGACTTCAAACCCACACACCACGCCAAAGCGCTTCATGATGAGTTCAATTTGCGCCCCCCCGAAGAGCTCAAAGAGGCTCACATCCGAGTCAAGGTGGCGGGTCGCATGATGCTCAAACGCGTGATGGGCAAGGCAAGTTTTGCAACGCTGCAAGACAGCACGTCCAAAATTCAGGTCTACATCACCAAAGAGCATGTGGGCGAGGAGTGCTACGAGCGCTTCAAACACTGGGATTTGGGAGACATCGTTGCGGCACAAGGGCATTTGTTTTTCACCAAAACAGGAGAGCTCTCCATCCACGCCAGTGAAATCCGACTGCTCACCAAGAGTTTGAGACCCATGCCGGATAAATTTCATGGCATGAAAGATCAAGAGGTGAAATATCGCCAACGCTACATCGACTTGATGGTCGATGAGAGCACCAGAGAGCGCTTTAAATCGCGCTCCAAAGCGATCACCAGCATGCGAGAGTTCATGGTCAAACATGATTTTTTGGAAGTCGAAACACCCATGTTGCATCCCATTCCGGGAGGCGCCAATGCCAAGCCCTTTGCCACCCATCACAACGCACTCGATCAAGAAATGTTCTTGCGAATTGCCCCCGAGTTGTATTTGAAACGACTCATCGTTGGCGGTTTTGAACGCGTGTTTGAGATCAATCGAAATTTTCGCAATGAGGGCATCTCCGTTCGCCACAATCCTGAGTTCACGATGATGGAGTTTTATGCGGCTTATTGGACCTACTTGGACTTGATGACCTTCACGCAAGAATTGATCCGAAGTGTGGCTCTGAGCACGGTGGGCACCTTGCACCTCAACTACGCAGACAAAGCGGTGGACTTAAGCCAAGAGTTTGAAAGACTCACCATCCCCCAATCGATTGTGAAATATGGCCCAAGCGACGTGCGCGTAGAGGACGCTCAGTGGTTGGTCCAAGCGCTCAAGAAACTCGGGCTCAATGAAGAAAAAGACCGACTCTCAACGCTCTCTTTGCCAGGCCTGCAAGTCAAGTACTTTGAAGAAACGGTTGAGAGTCACTTGTGGCAACCCACCTTCATTTGTGAGCACCCGGTTGAGATCTCCCCCTTGGCCAGACAGAGTGACACCAAGCCTGGTGTCACAGAGCGCTTTGAGCTCTACATCACAGGCAGAGAGTTTGGCAATGGCTTTAGCGAATTGAATGACGCAGAGGACCAAGCCCAACGCTTCAATGCCCAGGTCGCCAAAAAAGACAGTGGAGATGATGAAGCCATGTTCTTTGACCATGACTTTGTCCGCGCTCTTGAATACGGCATGCCCCCGACCGCAGGTTGTGGCATTGGCATTGATCGTTTGATGATGATGCTCACCAACAGTCCAAGCATACGGGATGTGATTTTGTTTCCCGCCTTAAAAAGAGAGCACTGAGTCTTTAAAGTGAAGCAAGTCAGGGGTTGCTGGGGGACTGAACGGGGTGTTCGCCCAAAGGCTGATCACTGCTTTGAGCCTCGCCCTCACCCTCGACTTTGCGAGACTCACGCTCTTTGAGCTTTTCTTCCTTTTTCTTTTTCTTGGCCAGTTCTCTTTGGCGTTTTTCGTAATTGTAGTTCGGTGTTGCCATGATCGCGGGATGAAGTTTGACCACTCGTCCACTTGGAGACAATGCTGGTCAGTTAAGAAAAAAACCTTGGGTCTCAAAGCTGCAACAACACAGCCCCAAAGCCCCTGAGGGAGAGTTTATGCCACTTTCGGCGGCACCAAAATGGCAGGCTTGCACTCAAAACAAAAAAAAGCAAGCCCTCCAACAAATCTTCTTTGACTGCCCAACCTTCTTGGCTTATGGATCCCACATTTGATGCAAGACATGGTCTCGCCCACTTTGCCCATGCCGATAAATGGAGAACCGTTTTCACGGCTGGTGAATCGAAGGCCACTGCCATCGACTTGCATTTTTCCCGATTTGGTTGCCAAAAGCGTTCCTAAGGTTGGGAGTCAAGATTTGAGACATGCCCCAAATCTGTATCCAGTCTAACCGCTATTGAACCACAAATTCACTTTGTACAAGATAAATTGCACATTTAGGGGCAATCAGAGACTGGCGTTCAGCGTGAGCGCAAGCGCGTTTTGATACCGTGGGTCACGCATCAAATCAGACCATGTCATGGCGGGACCGTGGCCCAAGAGGGCACGGCGTCGGTATTCACTCTTTTCGCTAAGCGTCCACTCACCCTCGAGCAAGGACTCGCCAAGCTCTTGCAAAAAGACATCCAAGATATCGCTGTGCGTTTGCCCAACCTTGATCACACTTTGATTGCAAAGCAGCAACAGATCACAACCCGCATTCAAGGCCTGAGAGGCTGCCTTGGCGTAAGAGAGGATTTTACCGTCGAGCTCTCTGGCCCCTTGCATGGACAAATCATCGCTGATGATTGCACCCGCAAAGCCCAACTGTTCGCGCAAAACTTGTTGCAACCACACTTTAGAAAATCCCGTTTGTCTCGAGTCAACTTGCGGGTAAATCACATGCGCGGGCATGATACTCATCACCGAACTGCTCAAAGCTTTGTAGGGTAAAACGTCGTCACTCATGATCTCATTGAAGCTTCGGTGATCAAAGGGCAGTTCCGTGTGAGAGTCGGCCTGCACAAACCCATGCCCGGGAAAATGCTTTGCACAATTGGCCATGCCAGCTTGAAACATGCCCTCCATGAAACTTTTGGACAACATGCTCACGACTCTTGGGTCGCGGTGAAACGCTCGATCAAAAATCACATCGCTCCTGCCATGGTCCAAATCAAGCACCGGCGCAAAGCTAAAGTCCACGCCACAGGCTCTGAGCTCACTGGCCATCACAAACCCCATGGCAGTGGCTCTATTGGTGGCCTCCAAGACCGACCACCCTTCATTGCGATTTGCAAGTGCCCCCTTGGCAGACCACTGCTCTCCCAGAGTCAACATCGGTGGCAAATGCGTAAAGCCATCGGTCTTAAAGCGCTGCACCCGCCCGCCCTCGTGGTCAACGCAAATGAGCAACTCAGCGCGCAAGGATTTGATCTCCAGGCACAACGCGCTCAGCTGTTTTTTGTTGTGCCAGTTCCTGGCAAACAAAATCACCCCGCCCGTTAAGGGGTGAAGCAATCGACGTCGATCCTCCCGAGTCAACTCCAAGCCATTGATATCGAGCAAGATGGGAGAGTGCACAAAAGCGTCTTTGAATCTTTTCTTTAAGGCCAGGGACTTAGAGATGTTTTTCATATGGAGGATGGTGAATGGGTTGATCGATCAAGGTTTTGCAAAACGTTGACAAAGCTGATGGCGTAATCGGTCTCATCAGAGACGCTGACTTTGGCACTCAGGCCCCGCTCTTCGCACCACACTTTGAGTTTGGCGTAGAGCACAATCTGTGGCTCACCACTTGGCGCATTGACTATTTCACACGAGCGCCAAGTCATGGGACTTCTCATCCCAAGTCCAATGGCCTTGCTGAAAGACTCTTTGGCTGAAAACCGAGTGGCCAAATATCTCACGCCACGCTCGGGAGATCTTTCAAAGCGTCGCGTGAACGCCTCCAACTCTTTGGGCGTCAAGATCTTCTCTAAAAACCGTCTCCCATAGCGCTCATGGGTTTGACGAATGCGGCGAATGTCACAAATGTCGGTGCCAATGCCAAAGACCCTTTGATTGAAGGTCATGGCTTAAGCGCCCCAGTCATTTGATCAAGGTACAACTGCACCGTGGATGCGTACCCATTCTCCAAAGCATCTGCCATGAACGCCTGTCCAATGGAGACCTCTTTGACGCGCGGCACGTGTGATAAGAAGTATTTCAAATTCAAAGCACTCAAATCATGCCCCGCGTTCACCTCCAGTCCCAAGGCTTGAGCGGTCTTGGCAGCTTCAATGTAGGGCTGGATGGCTTGTCTTGCATGGTGTGTGGTGTTGCCCTGCAAGTCCTTTGCATGCGCGCGCGCAAAACCCTCTGTGTACAACTCCACGCGCTGTACACCCAACGCTTTGCAATGAATCATCATGTCTGCAATGGGGTCCATGAACAAACTCACACGCACTTGCCAGTCCTTTAACTGCTGCACAATGGGCCTCAAAGCGTCCATGTCTTTGGGCAACTGCCAACCATGGTCGCTGGTGGACTGCTCCATGCTATCGGGCACCAAGGTGGCTTGATGCGGGCGAAACCTTTGCACCAAATCCATGAGGTTGTGAAAGGGGTTGCCCTCGATGTTGAACTCACGCGTGGGCCACTCTTTCAAAAGCCCACTGAGCTGCAACACATCGCTTTCTCGAATGTGTCGGGCATCGGGCCTTGGGTGAACGGTCAGCCCATGGGCCCCCGCTTGCAAGCACACCCGCGCGGCCTTCAGAACGCTTGGAATGTCCAACGCTCTGGCGTTTCGCAATAAAGCCACTTTGTTCAAATTCACCGACAAAGCAGTTGCGCCGGTGGGTTGATTTTGGGCCGTCAAAAAAGATTCAGACATGGGGCAGATGGGTTAATTTTAAAGACTCAAAAACACGCATTCCATTCAACAAGACAAGCTCTACAAAGCTTGGATATCGATCATAAACTGTCTGGTCTTCAAAGTGTCCAAACCGCAATGAAAATGAATGACTTGTCTCAATTGAGATTGCAAGGCTTGGCGAGAGGGTGCGTCCATCTCCGCGCACAAGCGCAAGGTGCTGGTCAAGGCATTGGGGGATTGCAAGGCTTTAGACAAGGCCATCCAATGTCGACCGCTCAAAGTCTGCGTTTTTGAGCGATGGGCAAAGGACTGTGTGTCCCATGCCACAGGCTCAGTGACCTCACGCAAAGCGCTCGAGTCTGTTGTGGCCATGATGTCTTTCACCATTGCCTGGGCAAGTCCTACCTCTGGCATCAAGCGATAAAGCTCCAACTCCTTGATGGGCTCAAGGGTGGCGGTTTGACAGGTCAAGTTGGGCAAATGCCCCAAATACGACAACATCAAAAGCTCAAACGTTCTGAGCAAGGGGCCCAAGGTTTGCTCAAACCCACCCGACAAAATCTTCACCACATCTTTGTACACATCAAACAACTCAGGATGGGGATCCTCACGGGCCAACAACTTGAGCAGCAACTCATTCAAATAAAAACCGCTCAGCAAGGACTCTCCCTGAGGCATCACGTGCCCACCGCTCCACTCAGCACTGGACAAATTCCTCACCTCTTGCTCTCCACTGAAACCCAAACTCAATGGCTGCAAGGGCATCAAAATGGGTCTGAAGTTGGAGTGCGGTCGCTTGGCACCTTTGGCCACCAAGACCACTCGACCCTGGTGTCGGGTGAACACATCCAAGACCAAACTCGACTCGCTCCAGGGATAGCGGTGCAGCACAAAGGACGGTTCATCTAGAGTGCGGGTCAGAGCGCTTTTTTTATTCGTAGCCAAAGCTCTTCACCCGAGCCTCGTCATCGGCCCACCCTGAGCGCACCTTCACCCAAATCTCTAAGAACACCTTGGCTTGCATGAGGCGCTCCAACTCTTGGCGCGCATCCGTGCCCATTCTTTTGAGTTTTTCACCTTTTTCACCTATGACCATGGCCTTGTGGCCTTCGCGCTCGACCACAATGGTGGCGGCAATTTTGATCATGCGCGCTACCGATCGGCCTGGCTCTTCGGTGAACTTATCGATGACCACCGTAGAGGTGTAGGGCAACTCGTCGCCCGTTAGGCGAAATAATTTTTCGCGAATGATTTCACTGGCTAAAAACTTTTCACTTCGATCGGTCAACTCGTCGTTCAAGTACCACCACGCTTGCTCGGGCAAATCTTTGATGCACAGTTGAACCAAGCGCTCAATGTCCTTGGGGCTTTTGGCAGACATGGGAAATATCGCATAAAAATTAAACCGCTCTTGCATCTCCTTCAGCCAGGGCATGAGTTCTTCTTTGCGCTGAACTTGATCGACTTTATTGGCCAACAACACCACTTTGGAGCCTGGCTTTAAAAGTCCCAGCACCTTGGTGTCTGCCAAAGAAAAATATCCTGCTTCAACGACAAAAAGCACCAAATCCACATCGCCCACGGCACCTAAAACGGTTTTATTGAGTGAGCGATTGAGCGCGTTGTTGTGCAAGGTTTGAAAGCCAGGGGTGTCGACAAAAATCAGTTGACTGCTGCCCTCGTTGCGTATGCCAGTGATTCGGTGTCTGGTGGTTTGAGCTTTTTTAGACGTGATGCTGATTTTTTGTCCCACCAAGGCATTCATGAGAGTTGACTTGCCCACATTGGGTCTGCCTACAATGGCAATCAAACCTGAATGTTTGGGCCCCAGGTCTTCTAGCAAGTCAGGTGCATCGCTCTCTTGGGTTTGCGCCCCTTGCAAGGGCTTGGCAATCAAATCCTTTAAGGACTCCAAAGAAGCAGGCAAGGCAGAGGCTTTGGACGCTTTGACGCGGGTTTGTGGCGTCAAGTGACGGGTGGTTTGTAGGCCCTCTTTGGAAGTGCTCATGGTTGTTTTTCCTTGATGGACTCCAACATGGCCAAAGCGGCCATCTGCTCTGCCGCTCGCCTTGAGCCCCCAATGCCTCTTTCAATCAAAGACATCTCTGGCACCTCGCACTCCACATCAAAGGTTTGTTGATGGGCCGCCCCAAGGGTGCCCACCACCCTGTAGATGGGCAGCTTTAAATGCTTGGCTTGCAGCCACTCTTGCAATTCGGTCTTGGGATCTTTCGAAGCCGCTTGCATGGTGGGATTGATTTGAATGGGCTCAAAAAGTCGAATGACCAATGCTTGTGCAGCGTCGTAACCCGCATCCAAAAAGACCGCTCCAATCAATGCCTCAAGGGTGTCGGCCAAGATAGAGGGTCGCTTTTGACCTCCCGATTTCATCTCCCCTTCACCCAAACGAATGAGGGCGGGTAACTTTAAATCCATCGCCAATTGGTGCAAGGTGTCTTGCTTGACCAAGTTGGCTCGCACCCTAGACAAGTCCCCTTCCGGCAAATCGGGCAAGGCGGCAAAGAGCATGGTTGAGACCGCCAAGTTCAGCACCGAGTCCCCTAAAAACTCAAGTCTTTCATTGTGGTTGGAGCTAAAACTTCGGTGCGTCAAGGCTTGTTGCAGCAAAGCTTGCTTTTCAAAGTTCAAGCCAAGCCGCTCAAGCAACTCTTGATGAGCGCGACTCAAAGAAAGTGAGGAAGGCGACTTAGTCAAAACCACCAATGCGTTTTATATTGCCAAAATTCATCCACACATAAAATGCGCGGCCCACGATATTTTTATCCGGCACAAACCCCCAATAGCGAGAGTCCAAGGAGTTGTCCCTGTTGTCACCCATCATGAAATAATGCCCCTCGGGCACTTTACAGACAATGCCCTCCATACTGTATTGGCACTGCTCTTTAAAGGGAAAATTGCTGGCGCCCTCCACAAAAGCGGGCCTCTCGTTTTCATTCAACAAGCGATGCTTTACAGTGCCTACGCTTGGGTCTTTGGTGTCCCCAGTGGGCATGGTTTCCTCAAATTGCTTGATGTAGCGCAAAGAGTCTTCTTCAAAAAAATCTGGCACAGACTCGCCCTTCACAGCAAGCCCATTGATCGTGAGTTTTTTGTTGATGTAAGCCACCTCATCACCCGGCAAACCCACAACTCGCTTGATGTAGTCTAAACTGGGATTGGGTGGATAGCGAAACACCATCACATCGCCTCTTTTGACAGGCTCACCGTCAGAGATTTTTAAGTTGATGACGGGCAAGCGAATGCCATAGTGAAACTTATTGACCAAAATCAAGTCGCCCACCCAAAGCGTCGGAATCATGGAGCCCGATGGGATCTTAAAAGGTTCAAACAAAAAGGAACGCAAGACAAAGACCACCAAAATCACAGGAAACAACCCCGCTGTCCAATCCAGCCACCAAGGTTGGCGCAAAATTTCAAATTGTTTGGCTTGGATGTCTGTGGGTTCTTGTTGAATGCCCATGCGAGCCAGTTCATCGGCTCGCTTGAGCTCGGAGCGGTCCAATGCTTGAGCCTCTTGGACCCTTTTGGGTAAAAAGATCAACTTCTCAAAGATCCAATAGATACCCGTCACCACCGTGGCTGAGAACAACAAAAGCGCAAAGTTGCCCTCTTGGTACCCCAAGTACCAAGATCCAATGTACAGGCCAAAGGCCCCCAACACAAATGCCGTCAAAATAGCCACTTCAATCCTCCACTTGCAAAATTGCTAAAAAGGCCTCTTGTGGGACTTCAACAGATCCAATTTGTTTCATTCTTTTTTTACCCGCTTTTTGTTTCTCAAGGAGCTTTCTCTTGCGAGAGATATCTCCTCCATAGCACTTGGCCAATACATTTTTACGCAACGCCTTGATCGACTCGCGAGCAATGATATTAGCACCAATCGCCGCTTGGATTGCGACGTCAAACATTTGTCTTGAGATGATTTCTCGCATTTTTGCAACCACCGCACGACCTCGATATTGAGACTGCGAGCGATGAACAATGATGGACAAGGCATCGACCTTCTCACCGTTTAAAAGGATGTCGACTTTCACCACATCGGAGGCGCGGTATTCCTTGAAGTCGTAGTCCATCGAGGCATACCCTCTAGAGACGGACTTTAACTTGTCAAAGAAATCCAAAACGATTTCTCCCAATGGCAACTCATAGGTCAACATCACTTGCCGACCGTGGTAGGCCATATTGAGCTGCACACCTCTTTTTTGATTGGCAAGCGTCATGACGGCGCCCACATATTCCTGGGGCATGTACAAGTGAACCGTGACAATCGGTTCTCTAATTTCTTGCAGCTTGCCTTGGTCTGGCATTTTGGAGGGGTTCTCGACCATGATCACCTCACCATCGCCTTGGACCACTTGGTAGACCACACTTGGAGCCGTCGTGATCAAATCTTGGTCAAACTCTCGCTCGAGTCTTTCTTGCACAATCTCCATGTGCAAAAGACCCAAAAAGCCACACCTAAAACCAAAGCCCAAGGCTTGAGAGACCTCAGGCTCATAATGAAGCGAAGCGTCATTGAGTTTGAGCTTCTCTAAGCTGTCTCTCAAAGAGTCATACTGATTGGCCTCAGTGGGGTACAAGCCGGCAAAGACTTGGGGTTGAATCTCTTTAAATCCAGGCAAAGCCTGCGTGGCCGTTGCACTCGCTCCACCCGTACCGGCCTTGATCTGAGTGATCGTGTCACCGACTTTTGCAGCTTGTAGCTCTTTGATGCCCGCAATAATATAACCCACTTGACCGGCACTGAGTTTTTGTCGAGGGGCATTTGCTGGCGTGAAGACGCCAAGTTTTTCAGCAATGTAGGTGGTTTCAGTGGCCATCATTTTGATGCGGTCTCCACAGTTGAGCTCACCATCGACAACACGCACCAACATCACCACGCCCACGTAAGTATCAAACCAACTGTCCACAATCATGGCGCGCAATGGGCCCAGTGGATTTCCGCGTGGCTCAGGCACGTGAGCAACAATGGCCTCTAAAATTTCCTCAATCCCCAGGCCCGTCTTGGCCGAGCACGGGATCGCCTCTGAGGCATCGATGCCGATCACATCTTCAATTTCGATCTTCGCATTCTCTGGATCTGCTTGCGGCAAATCCATCTTGTTCAAAACAGGAATCACCTCCACACCCAAATCGAGTGCGGTGTAGCAATTGGCCACAGTTTGCGCCTCAACACCTTGGGAGGCATCGACCACCAAGAGCGCGCCTTCACAGGCAGACAAGGAGCGCGAGACTTCGTAAGAGAAATCCACGTGGCCAGGGGTATCGATTAAATTTAAGTTGTAGGTCTCGCCATTTTTCGCTTTGTAGAGCAAAGAAGCGGTTTGCGCTTTGATGGTTATCCCACGCTCTTTCTCAATGTCCATGGAATCTAAAACTTGCGACTGCATATCGCGCGCCTCAATCCCACCACAACGCTGTATCAAACGGTCTGCGAGCGTGGATTTGCCATGATCAATGTGCGCAATGATGGAAAAATTTCTGATGTGCTTCATCAAAGGAAAGACCTAAGTAGTTGAATTCAAATGGTCATTGACATAAAAAAGGGCGCGTCAACTGCTGACGCGCCCGGAACCAACAATCTATGGCAACTGCGATAGTTGGGACTTTATTGTAGGCAAAATTGCTTTCAATGACAGCCCTCAATTTAACTTGATTGGTTCGTTGTAGGTCAACAACATGGGTGTTATTCACAGTTTACTCACAGTATTTATTGGAAAAAAAGAACAACTTGTGTGTGAGCTGTGGAGTAATTGTGGAGACTGTGTGCGTATCAGCATAACAAGTATTTTTAGCATTCAAAATTGCGACAAACCGTGTGAACTTATCGATTCTAACGAAAAATTGTAAGAAAAAAATATTCTTTTATTTTTGCTTTTAAAGCACAAAATTCCCTAAAAATAATTTCTAGATGTGCACTTTTTGAGTCAATCCCCTTATTCCCGACCGAACTTTAGGGTATTTTGAGGCCTTTTTGAGTTCTTTTTGATTATCAACCCCACCTCGATCAGAACATGGGGTTGATGCGCCTCTAGGCTTTACTTGTTCGCACGAATGATGGCGTATTGAGCCCATTCGCCTCGTTTAAACAGCACGGTCGTGGGCTTGCTCTTGTCCAATTTGGATAAGGTGGTCTCGAAATCTTTGACCGACTGAATCTCCATGTTGGCCAATTGCAAAATGATGTCGCCTTCGCGCAGGCCCGCCCGCGCGGCTGCTTCAACGGCTTGGTCCACACGCACCCCGAGTCGCACCTTGGACTCACGCTTGACGCTTTCACTCAAATCGCTCAAGCTCAGTCCCAATGCTGAAAACGAGGACGTTGCGGGGGCTGCTTTTTCGCTTGGCGCTTGAGAGACCACGCGTTTGTCTGCTTCAAACTCCCCTACCGTCACAGCGATGTCCTTGTTCGCGCCTCTTCTGAGCACACTCACAATCGATTTTGACCCCGGCTTGATGCCACCCACAAATCGGGGAAGGTCGATTGATTTTTCAACCAGTTTGCCATCCACTTTGGTGATGATGTCGCCCGCCTCAAGGCCTGCTTTTTCTGCTGGCGAGTTGGCCTCCACACTTTGAACCAATGCACCCTGAGCTTTGGACAGCCCCATGGATTCAGCAAGCTCTTTGCTCACCGAGCCTATTTGAATGCCCAAACGTCCTCGCTGCACTCGGCCATTGAGTTTGAGTTGATCACTCACTCGAACCGCCTCATCGATGGGGATGGCAAATGAGATGCCCATGAAACCGCCCGAGCGTGAATAAATTTGACTGTTGATGCCAACGACCTCTCCACGCATATTGATCAAAGGACCTCCCGAGTTGCCAGGATTGATCGCCACATCGGTTTGAATAAATGACACGAACTCACCCGTGTCTCTTTGCTTTGCGCTCACAATACCCGCCGTGACTGTGTTTTCAAAACCAAAGGGCGATCCAATGGCCATGACCCACTCGCCAACTTTGAGTCGGCCCACATCACCAATTCGAACTGCAGGCAAACCTGTTGCCTCAATTTTCACGAGAGCCACATCTGTTCTCTTGTCAGATCCGATAATTTTTGCTTTGAATTCTCTTTTATCAGGCAAAGTGACCAAGACCTGGTCAGCCCCTTCAACCACATGCGCATTGGTCATGATCAACCCATCTGAGCTCAAAATAAAACCAGACCCCACGCCCTTGGGCTGCTCCTCTTCTTGTGGGGCACTGCGATTGGGTCGCTGCTGGCGTGGTGCACTGGGCCCACCAGGGTTGCCAGGAAAAGGCACACCAAAAAACTTTTTAAACAACTCTTGCATTTCTTCGTCTGGGTCGGATTGCCCATTGGCAGCAGGTGCTCTGGAAGCCACTTTTTCAACGGTGCGAATATTGACCACAGAGGGTCCGACTTGTTCAACCAAGTCCGTGAAATCAGGCAAAGACCGAACCCCTTGCGCGCCTGCAACTTGGGACGTGAGCCCTAAACCCGAGCACGCCAGAAATGCCACCATCCATGCGCAACGATTGAGTTTTGCACATTGACCTAAAATTTGCATAGTTCTCTCCATAAGCAAGCACCACGTTTGACCAGACCAAAAATCCATTCGCCTGCATTGACACGCTGCAAAGCATTGAAGGCTTGTAGATGAGGCCGAAAAGAAAAATTACAAGCCCAAGCACTCACAGCTGTTTTTCTCTGCAGTCAGATGTACAACGCATGAACATCGTCAAGCGTTGTCTTCCAATTCTTAAAGAGACCTCAATGCTTAGGGGCTCATTCATAGCTTACCAGAGCAAAGCCCCTTGAGCAAAGACCCTCAGGGTGCACGCTTGAATATCAACGTGCCATTGGTACCACCAAAACCGAAATTGTTTTTCATGGCATATTCGATCTTCATATCTCGCGCCACATTGGCACAATAATCCAAGTCGCACTCAGGATCTTGATTAAGGATATTGATCGTAGGCGGACTGATTTGATTGTGAAGCGCCAAAACAGTGAACACACTCTCCACACCACCCGCACCACCCAAAAGATGGCCGGTCATGGATTTGGTGGAGTTGACCACGATTTTGTGTGCATGCTCACCCAGTGCGGCTTTGATGGCCTTGGTTTCATTCACATCGCCCAAGGGCGTTGAGGTGCCGTGCGCGTTCAAATAGTCAATTTGATCTGCGTTGATGTTTGCGTTTTTCATGGCGTTGACCATGGCCCTTCTAGGCCCATGCATATCAGGTGCGGTCATGTGCCCTGCGTCACCGCTCATGCCAAACCCGATCACCTCAGCATAGATCTTGGCACCCCGGGCTTTGGCGAACTCATACTCTTCCAACACCAGTGCACCCGCCCCCTCACCCAAAACAAAACCATCTCGGTCTTTGTCCCAAGGGCGTGAGGCCATTTGTGGGTGATCGTTTCGGGTAGACAAGGCTCTCATGGCTGCAAAGCCACCGACACCCAAAGGGGAAATGGTGGACTCGGCACCGCCGGCCACCATCACATCGGCATCTCCATACTCAATGATTCGAGCGGCTTGTCCGATGCTGTGCAAGCCTGTAGTACACGCAGTCGCAATGGCCAAATTAGGCCCTTTGAATCCAAAACGGATAGAGACGTGGCCAGAAATCATATTGATGATGGAGGCTGGCACAAAAAATGGAGAGATGCGCCTTGGGCCTCGATTGGTCAACTCAGTGTGCATCGACTCTATGAGAGGTAAGCCACCAATGCCAGAGCCAACCAAGCAACCAATTCTTGCAGCCTCCTCGTCACCCAAGTCTTGACCCGTCGGTAGACCGGAGTCTTGAACAGCTTGGATCGAGGCCACAATACCGAAATGAATGAATGCATCCATTCCCCTTGCATCCTTTGGGGAGATGTACGCATCCAAATCCAAGCCTTTGACTTCACCCGCAAATTGGCAGGCAAAGGAGGTGGCATCAAATTTTTTAATGAAGTCTATACCAGAGCGTCCGCTCAGCAAGTTGCTCCAAGACTCTTGGACCGTGTTGCCCACCGGACTGACACAACCCACTCCAGTGACAACCACGCGACGTCGAGTCATGCAAATGAACCTTCTAAATCAGCTTTTTTGATGGGCCAAGGCGTAGTCGATGGCGTTTTGTACGGTTGTGATTTTTTCAGCGTCCTCGTCAGGAATTTCAATGGCAAATTCGTCTTCAAGTGCCATCACCAGTTCAACTGTATCTAATGAATCGGCGCCCAAATCAGCCACAAAAGCCTTCTCATTGGTCACCTGGGACTCTTCGACACCGAGTTGTTCGGCAATAATTTTTTTGACACGTACTTCGATATCACTCATGTTTTACTCAGAGGGTTGTAAAGGAATTGAAGATTTTACTCGAAAACAGAGCACATCTAACCGCCAAGAGGCCTGGGATCAAATGTAATCCTAAGGCATTAACATGCCGCCATTGACATGCAGCTCTTGTCCAGTGATGTACCCCGCAAGGGGGCTTGCCAAGAAACTCACCGCAAAGGCCACATCCTGAGCTTGGCCCAATTGGCCCAGTGGAATTTGCGCCAACAAGGCTTGCGTTTGAGCTTCGCTCAATGACGCCGTCATGTCCGTTTGAATAAAACCCGGCGCCACACAATTGACCGTGATTTGGCGACTGCCCAGCTCTCGGGCAAGTGCGCGGCTCATGCCGGCCAGGCCCGCTTTAGCTGCCGCGTAATTGGATTGCCCAGGGTTGCCACTGGCGCCCACCACGCTAGTGATGTTGATGATGCGCCCATAGCGTTGCTTCATCATGGGTCGAATGGACGCACGGCAAAGCCTAAAAACAGAACTCAAATTCGTCTGTATCACTTGGTCCCAGTCCTCATCCTTTAGACGCATGGCCAACATGTCTTTGGTGATCCCCGCATTGTTGACCAACACATGCAAGGCGCCATGCTCTTTGACAATGGCATCGATCAATGCCTCGCTGGCCAACTTGTCATTGACATCCAAGACCACCCCTTTTGAGCCCGCATAGGGCAACAAGGCCTCTCCGATGCGTTGCGCACCCGCTTGAGAGGTCGCGGTCCCGATGACACGCATGCCTTTTTGTGCCAACTCCAGTGCAATGGCAGCACCAATCCCGCGGGTCGCACCTGTGACCAAAGCCACGTGTTCAGACAATGATTCAGACGTCATGAGGATGAACTCTTTAATAAATCTTTCAAGGATTGAAGGCCCGTGTGGTCTTTTAAACTCGCACTCTCTAGGCTCGCATCAATTCGTTTGGTCAAACCGCTCAAGACCTGACCCGGGCCACATTCAACCACCAAACTCACACCCAGAGACTTCAAGGCTTGAACACACTCAACCCAGCGCACAGGCATGAACGCCTGCCTGTACAACGCATCTTTGATTTTATCTGCTTGCGAATACGAAGCCACATCCACGTTGTTGATGATCGGTATGACTGGCGTATCAAACTCAATTTGGGCCAGCCTTTCTTTAAGGCGATTGGCAGCCGGTCGCATCAAACTTGAATGAAAAGGCGCAGAGACCGGCAGCAGCAACGCACGCTTTGCCCCCTTTTCTTTGAGCACCTGACAGGCCATGTCAACCAGCGCTTTGTTGCCAGCAATGACCGTTTGCAAAGGATCATTGAAATTGACCGCCTCGACCACTTCTTGCGCACTTTGCGCCTTTGAGGATTGCGTGAGCTCATGGCAAGTTTGCGTGACCAATTGGGCATCCATCCCCAAAATGGCGGCCATCCCGCCAGCGCCAACCGCGACCGCTTCTTGCATGGCTTGTGCGCGAAATCGAACCAAGGGAATGGCTTGCGACAAGCTCATCACGCCCGCGGCCACAAGGGCCGCATACTCACCCAATGAATGCCCTGCTACAGCCACAGGCGGCTCACCGCCATCTGCAATCCAAGCTCTGTAAATGGCCACATCCGCAGCTAGCATCACAGGCTGCGTATGCGTGGTCAAAGCCAAGGTCTCCTTGGGCCCTTGTGCAATCAATGCTTGCAAATCCTCGCCCAAGGCATGACTGGCCTCTTCGAGTGTCAACTTTACTTGTGAGTGCGTTGACCAAGACTCCAGCATCCCCACGCTTTGTGAACCCTGTCCTGGAAAAACGAATGCAAATTGGTGTTGGTGACTCATAAATCCTAAAGGTCCTAGAGTTTGAACAAAACTGCACCCCAGGTAAATCCACCGCCCACGCCCTCAAGGAGAACGTTTTGAGAGGGCTTGATTTTCCCAGAGCGCACCCCATGATCCAAGGCCAGGGGAATGGATGCGGCCGATGTATTGCCATGGTCTTGAACGGTCAAAATGACGCGCTCCATGGGCAACTTTAATTTTTTGGCCGTCGATTGAATGATCCTCACGTTGGCTTGATGTGGGACCAACCAATCAACATCTGCAGGAGTCAGATGGGCTTTTTCAATGACTGCCTTTGCAGCCCCTTCAAGCAAACCCACGGCCAATTTAAAAACCGCTTGTCCATCCATTTTCACCACCGGGTCCCCAAGAACACCACCCGCATTGACATGCCCTGGCACGCACAAGATGTCTACATATCGACCATCCGCGTGCAAGTCGGTTGACAAAATACCAGGCGCATGGGAGGCCTCTAAAACCACCGCACCCGCGCCATCGCCAAAGAGCACGCAAGTGGTTCTGTCTTTAAAGTCTAAAATCCTAGAAAACACTTCCGCCCCGACAACCAAAGCGCGCTTGGCATTGCCCGCACGAATCAAGGCATCTGCAGTGGTCAAGGCATAAATAAAACCACTGCAAACTGCCTGCACATCAAAAGAGGGCGCGCCCAAAATACCTTTGGCTTGAGGGTTCAGTTGAGAGAGTTTATGTTGCAAAATACAAGCCGTTGATGGAAAGACCATGTCAGGCGTTGAGGTCGCGACAATGATCAAATCAATGTCCTCAGGCCCCAAGTTGGCTGCTTGCAGCGCACGCACACAGGCCTCAAAGGCCAAGTCGCTGCTGCAAACATCGAGTTGCGCAAAATGTCTGGCGCTGATGCCCGTTCTCTCCACAATCCACTCATCCGAGCTCTCAACACCATGCTTGGCCAAGTCACTCACGAGTTGTGCATTGCTTACCCGCTCAGGGGGCAAAAAACTACCGGTCGCGATGATTCTTGAAAATTTGCTCATGGATCGCTTATTGCAAAGTTTGCGCCTGCACTTGTGCCTCTAGCAAGGCCCGTGCTTTGGAAATCTGAGACTGCACCTTCTCTAATAAATGATTCTGAACCGCATCATACGCTCGATTCAAAGCCGTCTCATAGGCCAATGCATCCGCAGAGCCATGGCTCTTAAACACCAAGCCCTGAAGCCCAAGCAAAGCTGCGCCATTGTGTCTGCGGTGATCCACGCGCTTTTTAAACCCAGAGAGCACTGGGTAGCTCAAAATCGCCGCCATTTTGGTGAATATATTTCTTGCAAAACCTTCTCTGAGCAAAGTGCTCACCATCCAAGCCAAGCCCTCGCTCGCCTTTAAGGCCACATTGCCCACAAACCCATCACAAATCACTATGTCGGTGGTGCCTTTGAAAATATCATTGCCCTCTACGTTACCGTAGAAGTTCAAATTGCCCGCCAAGCCTGCGGCCTTTAGCAACTCAGATGTTCTTTTGATCACCTCACTGCCCTTGATGGCTTCTTCCCCAATATTGAGTAAACCCACGGTTGGGTTGGCTTTGTTGTGCAGCACAGAGACCAAGGCCGAGCCCATGACGGCAAATTGCAGCAAATGCTCGGGTGTACAGTCCACATTGGCACCCAAATCCAACATGGTCGTGGCGCCTCCTGAAACATTGGGCATTTGCCCGGCAATGGCTGGGCGATCAATGCCCTCTATGGTTTTAAGAACATAACGCGCAATGGCCATGAGCGCGCCAGTGTTGCCAGCAGAGACAGCCACTTGAGCTGCACCACTTTTAACTTGCTCGATACACACTCGCATCGATGAGTCTTTTTTACGGCGCATGGCCACTTCCACCGCATCGTCCATGTGCACAACTTCCGTGCACTCGATGAAGGTAGCACGGGCATGGGACCAAGAGCCACAAGAATCTTTAAGGCCCACCATAAGGACATGCGCCTTGGGGTGGTGATTGAGGAAATTTTTACACGCCTCAAGCCTGAACTCAGGGGACAAATCCCCCCCCATTAAATCAACTGATAAAGTAATCATGGGCCAGACGCTTCTGATGAGAGAAGAGGCATCCTGAATGGGCGCTGAATCAAAATAAAGGCCCGCGCTAATTGAATCAGCAACGGGCCAGTTTGCCTAAGCAAAGATCAAGCTTCAGATTTGGTCTTTAACACTTTTCGACCACGGTAAAAACCAGTGGGACTGATGTGATGCCTCAAGTGTGTCTCTCCAGTCGTTGGTTCAACAGCGATGCCTGGAACATTCAATGCATTGTGTGAGCGGTGCATGCCGCGCTTTGAAGGAGATTTTTTATTTTGCTGGACGGCCATGTTCGGCTCCTAGACGTAAAAGGTAAAAGATGAGTTGATGCGCGAAAGGCTGGCCCAATGAGCCTGCTCACCCGCAGAACCAAGAATTATATCCTAAAGTCCAGTTTTTACGGCTTTTTTGACTTCAAGACGGACAAAGCGGCAAAGGGATGGGGTCTTTCCTCCTCTTTTTGCATATCCGATGAAGACATTTTATTTAATTGTTGCGTCAAAGGCACAGGACAACTCTCGTGCAATGGCACCAAGGGAAGGGCCATGATCAGCTCGTCTTCCATCAGCTCCAAGGCATCAAATGCAGTGCAGTGCACCAAAAACTCATCCTCAGACTCGTCATCCATCGCTAGGGCCGTTTGCTCATCTCGAACAAAGCGAAAAGTCCTGAGCACATCCAGCCTTTGAATGGACAGTCCCAAGCAACGCTGGCACGTCATCTGAATCAGCGCATGGGCCTGCAATTTAAAACCCGCTTTGCCATCCAAGCCATGCGTCGCATGAGGATCCAGCGGATCACAAAAGCCCTCCAAGCTCCAATTCACCCACTCGCCATCGTCATGACTCAAAACTTGGGCCGACGGGCACTCGAAACCATCGTCTAGTCCCTCAAGAGAGCTTGTCCGCTCGGCCATCAAACGGTGAAAGCGCTGCATGGATTCTCGCCCCTCAAGGCAAGCAGCCGATTGTGCAAATTTGAGCACTTGCAGCTTGGTGAGGTCAAGGTCTTTGGTCATTTAACAACAATGGATAAGGATAAAAAACCCCGCACAGCGACGAAGAACTCTTTTATTGAAGCTTTCGCAAAAGGCGTAAACAGCCTCTATCATAGACCAAACAGGTTGATTTCAAAGTTGCCTGAGTTTGACTTTCAACCAAGCCCCCCAAATAAGGTCTGCCTTTTTTCTTGGCCGCAGATCCAAGGATCCTTATTGGCATTCATTCCAAAATTACTTGAGCACATGCACCCCAATCCCGTCAACCCATTGCCAGCTCGAACACTCATCCTCGGGTCAAGCTCAAAGTACCGCCATGAACTTTTGTCTCGTCTTCAGTGGCCTTTTGAGAGCGTGAGTCCAGACATCGATGAAACACCCCTAAAGGACGAGAGGCCCATCGATTTATCCCAACGACTCGCCATAGAAAAAGCCCATGCCGTGGCCCTGCATCACCCCAAAGCCATTGTGATTGGCTCAGATCAAGTCGCCGACCTTCAAGGACAACCGATTGGCAAACCCTTGGGCCATGAAAAAGCAGTCTCACAGCTACAAAAAATGAGTGGGCAAACCGTCCTTTTTCACACCAGCGTTTGTGTCTGCTGCAAAGAAAGCGGGTTCTCACAATCTTTCGTCTCCACGGTGACCGTTGTGTTCAAAACACTCTCAAGCCAAACCATTGAGTCTTATTTACTCAAGGACAAGCCTTATGATTGCGCAGGCTCCGCCAAAAGCGAGTCCCTGGGTGTCACCCTTTTAGAGCGAATCGAAAGCGATGACCCCACCTCCTTGATCGGATTGCCCCTCATCAAAACCGCCTCCTTGCTGGCCTTGGCTGGACTTGATGTGTTGTCTTCAAGTTTGCCAACTCACCACAGCAACATTTAAAAATAACAAAAAGGACCCTCCATGGCAAACGGCACACTTTACTTGGTCCCAACGCCCTTGGACTTGGGTTCGACCCACACGGGCCCGCTCGCACTGAGCCTGCCTCAGACCACCATTGACACCGCGGCCAAACTCACGCACTGGATTTGTGAAAACGCAAAGTCAACCCGTGCTTTTTTAAAACGCGTGAACGAAGTCACTGCATTGGCGCAACCCATCCAAGAACATGTGATGCTTGAGTTGCCTCACCAAGTTCATAAAAAGGGAGACCACAAAGGTGAGTTCAATGCCAAGGATCTCTTAAAACCACTGCTAGAGGGACACGACATGGGGCTGATAAGCGAGGCTGGCATGCCAGCCATTGCCGACCCTGGCTCCTCGGTTGTGCGAGCGGCCCATTCAATGGGTTTGACCGTGGCCCCTTTGATCGGTCCTGTCTCACTGATGCTGGCCCTTGCCAGCAGCGGGATGAACGGACAAAATTTCAGCTTTGTTGGCTACCTTCCGCAGGCACAGGAGAGCAAAATTGAGCGTCTGAAGTACCTCGATCAGTGGATCAAGAAATCTGGACAGACACAAATTTTCATTGAAACGCCCTACCGCAATGAAAGCCTCATGCGCAGCATGCTTGAGGTCTTGCATCCGCAGACAAGACTGGCCTTGGCATGTGGCTTGTCAGGCCCCAATCAGTGGATTCAATCTCACCTCATCGAAAAATGGAAAACCTTTAAAACACTGCCCCCACTGCAAGAGCCTTGCGTGTTCTTGCTAGGTGCTTGAGACCAAGACTTAGCGAAGGACCATTGGGCGCGACAAGGACTTGAAGGCCCCTTCACCCAAGGCCGCACCAAAGCGCTTGGCCAAGCGCTCGGCCACACTGTCTTTTTTCGTGTAGTCAATGATGGTCTCGACTTTGATCACCTCTCTGGCCACGTAGTCTAGGTTGCCCAAACTGTCCGCCAAGCCCATCTCCACAGCCTCCTCTCCAGTCCAAAAGAGCCCTGTAAACATCTCTGGCGTCTCTTTCAAACGCTCTCCGCGACCCTCTCTCACGACTTTGATGAATTGCTGGTGAATGCGCTCGAGCATGCTCAGTGCATAGGCCTTTTGTGACTTGGATTGAGCACTGAAAGGATCCATAAACCCTTTGTTCTCACCCGCTGTGAGCAAGCGTCTCTCAACGCCTAATTTGTCCATCAGTCCCGTAAAACCAAAACCATCCATCAACACACCAATGCTGCCCACGATGCTTGCTTTGTCCACATAAATTTCGTCGGCCGATACGGCAATGTAATAAGCCGCAGATGCACTCATTTCTTCGACCACCGCATACACTGGTTTTTTATGGAGTTCCTTTAAACGTCGAACTTCATCGTTGATCATGCCCGCTTGCACTGGGCTGCCACCGGGTGAATTGATCAACAGCACGACTGCCACTGCGCTCTGATCTTCAAATGCATCCCTCAAAGCACTGACCACTGTATCGGCGCTGCTCTCGCTGTCGGCGGCAATCTCGCCCTTGATGCCCACCACCGCTGTATGAGGCTGGCTGTTGCTGACCGACACGCCCCCTTTGTAGACACTCAAGGTGATGAACACCAAAGCCACACCCAACCAAACAAAACGAAAGAAGTTGCGCCACCACCTTTGCTTTTTTTGCTCCTCTAGACTGGCAAAAGCGAGTTGCTCCAATGTGGTGCGCTCCCAGGTGCTGTCCTTTGATGACGCGCCACCAGGGGACACGGACTCTTGCGTTGGGCTGGACTGCAAGGGATCGAGGGACTCAAAAGCGCCCGAACTGGCCCGGACATCTTGGGCCTGCGAGCTTTGAGTGTCTTGGGTTGTGGATGGTGGCTCTGGAGGTGGGGTATGGGAAGAGGAGTTCATAACAAGCTGTAAAACGGAAACATTGCAAAAAAATTCAATCGCACGACCCACTCGCAGTGTGCAAATTCATTCAAAGATATTGTCTTTTCGAGTCAGATTGTACGCACTTCGCCAATAAACCCCGTCTTCTTTTTCGAAAACTTCAATTTTCATCAAGCCCGCCTTGCACGGGCCCCCTGTGCAAAGCCCTGTCTGTGGCGCATAAACAGCGCCATGGGTTGCACACATCAGCCACCTTTTGGACTGATCAAAAAAATGCCCCTCTTGATAATCCATCTCCATGGCCACGTGAGCGCAACGGTTCAAATAGGCATGCACTTGATCCTCAAAGCGAATGGCAAATGCCCGGCAGCTTTGTCCACCATACAACACGTCAAAGACCACGCCCTTGCAGCCGTTTTCAAGCGCACGAGACGCGCACAAATAATACTCAATCTGCTGTATCACGGCCACACCTCTTTTTAAGTCCTTCTTGATGGCAGTTAACTTTTGCTTAATTGGCCTTGCCTATATTTGATGCGATTTGAACCAATCCCACAAATCTCGCACACTGTCTGCAAAGATCAAAGGGCTGTACTTTTTGAGCTCACGGTCCTCATGGGCGCCATAGGTCACCGCCACACTCGCACACGCCGCTCGCTTGGCCATCTCCAAATCATGCGTGGTGTCTCCAACCATCAAGGTCCTGGATGGCATGACACCGTACTGGCGCATCAACTCATTGAGCATCAAAGGATCGGGCTTGCCCGCCGTCTCATCAGCCGTCCTCGAGTCATCGATCAGACCCCTCAAGGCCTCAAACTGAAGAGCCGCATTCAAACCTGTGCGGCTCTTTCCAGTGGCAATGGTGATCAAGTACTGCTCGGACCTTAACCACTGTAGCATATCGATCACCCCATCAAAAAGGGTCAATTCGTGTTCGTTTTTTTTGTAATGAAAGCGATACCGCTCGCCCAATTGAGGGTACAAATGCTCAGGCACATCGGGTGCAGCGTGTGCCAAGGCGGCCATCAATGGCATGCCAATCACATAGGCGGCTTGCTGGGCAGGCGGGCGCTGTCCTCCCACATCCTCAACGGATGCTTGAATGCAGCGCGTAATCAACTGCGTGGAGTCAAAAAGCGTTCCATCCCAGTCAAACGCAATCAAATCAAAGGGTCTTTTAGAGTTTGAGTCCTGTGCCATCACTCAAGAATCCTTGCCGTTCATGGGGCTCGCGATCGGGCCGCCCAAGTCCAGTTGCCTGTCGATGAAGTCTTGCAGCTCTGGTGGAAGAGCGCACTCGAGGGTTACAGGCTTGGCAATGTTGGGGTGAAAAAATTTCAGTTGCCAAGCGTGCAAAAACATTCGCTTGAGCCCGCTTCTTTGAAGTGCCTTGTTTTGATCATAGTCGCCATACTTTTCATCGCCCAATATGGGATACCCAAGACTTGCCAAATGAACACGAATTTGATGCGTGCGACCTGTTTTGATGGTCACCTCAAGCAGGGAATAAGCACCCACAAGGCGGGCCACCTTGACCAAGGTGATCGCCCTCAATCCAGAAGGATCGTCCTTTTGCGTTACCCGCACCCGTCTTTCTCCCTCTTGGGTGCCATTGCTCAACAAAAACCGCTTAAGCGGCAAGTCAATGACCTTTCGGTTGGAAGGCCATTGACCATGCACCATGGTCAAATACGTCTTGCCTGTCTCACGCTCTCTGAATTGGTCTTGAAGATGCTTTAAAGCACTTCTTTTCTTGGCCACGAGCAAGATGCCAGAGGTTTCACGGTCAATTCGATGCACCAGCTCCAATGATTTGAGCATGGGTCTGGCCTGCCTGAGTTGCTCAATCACCCCAAAACTCACGCCACTGCCCCCATGAACAGCCACGCCAGCAGGCTTATCGATGGCCATCAAGTGTTCGTCCTCCATTAGAACTGGAAATTCGCGGGCGGGAATACCCCCGGAATTGGCAAATTCTTCCTTCAGCTGCGCATGCTCAGAAGTTCGCAAGGGGGGGATGCGAACGACATCCCCGCCTTGAATCCGATTCTCTGGCGACGCACGGGCCTTGTTCACACGCACTTCGCCAGAGCGAATGATGCGGTAAATGTGGGTTTTGGGCACCCCTTTGAGGTGACGCATCAGAAAATTATCCAACCTTTGACCCGTGGACTCTTCATCGACTTCGATTTGTTTGACCTGAGCTGGACTCTGTGGCCTTAAGGGTCGTATAATGTTATTCACCAGCGTTGGATTCCAAGTACTTGATTTGTTTTGTCATTTGGTCAATTAGATCACGTAAATACTCCAACCTGGCGGTCGATGCCCCGACGGGCCCCGCGACACAGACTCACCTCCTATGAAGTGTGAGGGGTGCGCCCCCCATCGGTTGAGCCGACATCCATTGAACTTTGATACGGAATATACAAAGTTTGATTTGCTCTAATGATCCAAAGGTCCAAGGCAAGTCAAACGGGATCATAACGAGAAAAGAAATTTAAGATGCTGATGGTGTTTTTCATGTTGCCCCTTGTCCTGTTTGGGTTTTTCCCCAAGACAGCGCTTGGGCTCGCACGCAACACCCCCTTGTCTTTGCACACTCGGATGGCCCGCTTTACAAAAGCGTTGCCCACTCCTTTGCGACTCGTTCCTATCCACGTGCCCAGTATTCGCCAGCGACCTTAAAACGGTCGCTTTCACAGGCGAGTCTTCGCGGCAATTCCTTTCGTTCTTGGCGTCGTTTCAGGCATCGTTGGTCCGTCATGGGCCTGTGGTGTTTAGTTATATATAAAAAGGAACGCATCAATGAAACGGATGCTTATCAATGCAACGCAAGCTGAAGAAAGACGCTTGGCAATCGTAGATGGTCAAAAGTTACTTGACTATGAAATTGAAATTGAAGGTCGCGAACAAAGAAAGGGCAACATCTACAAAGCTTTAGTGACCCGAGTAGAGCCTTCTTTAGAAGCTTGCTTTGTCGACTATGGCGAAGAGCGCCATGGGTTTTTGCCATTCAAGGAAATATCCAAACAATTTTTCAGCTCCAACATCTCCCCCAGCCAAGCTCGCATTCAAGATGTGATCCGCGAAGGCCAAGAGCTGTTGATCCAAGTCGAAAAAGAGGAGCGAGGCAACAAAGGCGCCGCCCTCACCACCTTCATCTCGCTGGCTGGGCGTTATGTTGTATTGATGCCCAATAACCCTAGAGGCGGCGGCGTGAGTCGGCGCATTGAAGGAGATGACCGCGCGGAACTCAAAGAGGCCATGGACCAGTTGGAATACCCCAATGGCATGTCCATCATCGCCAGAACCGCAGGTATCGGCCGTTCAGCGCCCGAATTGCAATGGGACTTGAACTATTTGCTCAAATTATGGACCGCCATTGATGGCGCCTCCAAAGGGGCGAAGGGCGCCTTCTTGATTTATCAAGAATCCAGCTTGGTCATTCGTGCAATTCGTGACTATTTCAACAGTGACATTGGCGACATCTTGATCGATACCGATGACATCTTTGATCAAGCGCACCAATTCATGTCTCATGTGATGCCAGAGCACGCGGCCCGTGTCAAGCGTTACCGAGACGATGCGCCCCTCTTTAGCCGTTTCCAAATTGAACATCAAATTGAATCGGCCTATGCAAGAACGGTGACACTGCCCAGTGGAGGCGCGATTGTGATCGACCACACTGAGGCCTTGGTCTCTGTGGACGTCAACTCCGCACGGGCCATCCGTGGGGGTGACATCGAAGAGACCGCTACGCGCACCAATTTAGAAGCCGCCGAAGAAGTCGCTCGTCAAATGCGTTTGCGTGACTTGGGAGGCCTCATTGTGATTGACTTCATTGACATGGAGGAGTCGCGCAACAGAAGAGATGTAGAAAACAGACTTCGTGATTCTTTGAGACAAGACCGTGCACGCGTACAGTTTGGCACGATCAGTAAATTTGGCCTCATGGAGATGAGCCGACAACGACTGCGGCCTGCGCTGTCTGAAGGCTCCTCCATTCCCTGCCCACGCTGCGGTGGCTCTGGACACGTAAGAGACACCGAGAGCTCAGCGCTACAAATTTTACGGATCATTCAAGAAGAGTCCATGAAGGACAACACGGCAGCCGTTCACGCACAAGTGCCTGTTGAAGTGGCCTCTTTCTTACTCAATGAGAAACGCACTGAAATTGCCAAAATTGAACTCAAGCAACGCATCAGTGTTTTGCTCGTGCCCAACAAGGCCCTAGAGACGCCCAACTACAAACTCGATCGCCTCAAACACGATGACCCCCGTTTAGACAACATGGAGGCGAGCTACAAAATGGTCGACGAGGTCGAGGACGTGACTGCAGTGACTCGTCGCTCTCAGGAACCCACCAATCGCCAAACCCCTGTGATCAAGGGTGTCTTGCCTGATGCCCCCGCTCCTCATCACGAGACGAAACCCTCAACCGCTTTGGCACCCAAAGCAGACACCAAGCCCGTTGAGACCCAACCCTCCGGTGGTGTGTTTGCTTGGATCAAATCCTTGTTTGGCGCGGGTGAGGACAAAAAAGAAAGCCCCCCCTCCACCGCCACAAGCAGTGTTGGCAAAAAAGAGGACAAGCGCAACCCCAGGGATGCTCGCAGTCCCAGAGACGGCAGACGCACAGGACGTCGAAACGATCGCTCCGATCGCCCAGAGCGTGGCGAAAGCTCAGAGCGAGGCGACAAAGCGCCCAGAACTGAGGCCTTGTCTGAGCAGGGCGCTGAAGGCAACAACAGCAACACCGAGCAACGCGGGGGCAGATCCCGAAACGCAAGAGGGGGTTCACGCCCCTCTCAAAGCGATCGCGCGACGGACACACGCTCACAAGACAATCAGCCACGCACTGAGCCACAAAACAACCCCGATGCCGACCGAGGAGAGGCCGATCAAGCTCGCCCCGCTAGGCGTGAACGCAACGACGGCCGTCGCGAAAGAGGTCCTCGCAAAGGAGCCGATCGCGCGCCTCAGGCAGAGGACACGCAAACACTTGGCAACAGCGACCACGCTGTGCCGTCCACGCTTGACCAAGCTCAAACCCAGCGCGATTCGATCAACTCCAGCGAGAATGCTGGCTCGCCCAATGGCGCCCCTCCTTTAGACAACAAAGAAAGAAGGGGACGTGACCGTTACGGCAGAGACCGCCGTGAAAGAGCGCCTAGAGAAAACGACACGAGGCAAACCGAACACGGGCCCAGCGATGATTTGGCGCCCTCATCCGTCCAGGCCAACTCTATGAGCTCGACAGACGTTCGCCAAAGTTCCTACTTTGACGCGCGCCAAAGCGCATCTCCAAGCACTGCAGCACCAAGTGCCCAAGCCAATGGCGTGTCTCAGTCGAGCGCGCCAGAAACCGATTTTGCGCTGACCAAGTCAATTACAGCGACTGCAGGTACTCATCCCAGCAGCATTCAAGCGCCCCAAGTGACGCAAGAAGCCAAGATCGCGATGCCTGGCATTGCCCGCTATGACTTGCCTGTAGAGTCCTTGATCTCTATGACGCAGTCTTCCAATTTACAGTGGGTCCAATCCGACCCCATCAAAGTGGCACTGGTCAAAGAAAGCATCGCCAATGAACCCACCGTGGTGCGCGTACCGCGCTTGCGAGCTGCTGCTGTTGTGGTTCATGAAGGTCCATTGGTCTTGGTTGAAACCAAGAAAAATTTAAGCGACTTGAACTTGCCATTCACCAACGAATCCAAGTAAAAAAAGGCATCAGGCAAGAGCGCATCTTGCCTGCATCGAGCCCTTGACAAGAAGGACCACCAAAGGGTTCCGTTGCTGACTCAAGCACGGGATCCTTTTTTTTCAAGCGCGTTTGAATGCGCAAAAACCCCTCAGTGCAACAACAATGCGGCCCGTCTCCAAAGTTCAAGCGCCTTTGCGTGCTCTTCCTTTTGCTCCATCAACTGAGCCAATGCAATCCAAGATCGTCTTTTAAGCGAGGGCGCGATGTTTCTAGGAATGAGCAACTCCAAAAGTTGCTGTGCTTTGCCCCACAAGCCGTGATGCACACACGTTTGAGCATACAAGTACTGCAATTCGACCACTTGAGGGTGAAGACGCACCGCTTGCTCGAGCACATTCAAGTCTTGGGTGTTGGGCGCCAAAGCCAGGGTCACTTTTTGCAAAAACAGCACCAGTTGCTCTCGCAACTCAGGTGTCAAACTCAAAGGATCTTTGTACAAACACTCGCTGTCGTGAATGAGCCACTCTTTGGCCATCTTGGATGAACCCTTTAAGCTCAAAAGCCTCTCAGCGGCCAACAATCCAATGCCTTGAATTTGACGCTCCTTGGTCTCCAAGTGGCCCCACAATTTCAGCAACTGCGCCTCATCTTTGGCCTCTGAAAGACAAGCGCCAATGAGGCTTTTGAGAAGCGTGCTTGCGACGTTTGCTGTAAAAGCTCCATGCTTGGCCAACAGCTTTGCAGTCTCTAGAGCGAATTCATTTTGCTCACTCAAACGAGCGGCTTTGAGTCTTAACCTCAAAGCCACCGTCCTTCTTGCAGCACCCGAGGACAATTGCGCCAAACGAGACAAGGCCGCATGGGGGTCCTTGTCAGACAAATGCCAACGCGTGGCCAACAAGTGACTCGTCTCAAGGGGCTCGACTCTAGAGAGCAGCTGCAAAGAGCGAGACAAGGACAAGGCTTTTTCAAAATGGGCATCGCGCCTGAGTTGATCGCGCAAACAATGTGCAGCCTCGGCGTAAAGCAAATGCAGCATGCATTCAAGTTCTGACAAATAACTCTCGCTAAGCGCGTGCTCCATGCGCCCAGAGTTTAAATCTTGCAAAAGCGCCAATGCTTTTTGGGCAGACTTTTGTGCACGCAGATACCTCCCTGATGAGAGCTCAAACATGGCTTGCAACAACCCTTGTTGTACCGTCCTCTCCTTTTGGAGCAAACGCCATCTTTGCGCCCTTTGGGGCAAATCCACCAAAAGCTGTGCGCTCCTTAAAATGACATACAAGGCCACCACGCTTAAAACCCACAAGAGCATGACCAAATTCAGTGAAAGATCGACCCTATAGGGAGGCCAAAAAAGCGTCACCACCCCTTGCTTGGCACCCAAAAAAATTGACATCGCCACGGCCACAGCGAACAAGGATACAAACCAAATGGCAGCGCGCATCTCAGTGGCCCGCCTGCGCTTGAGCAATGGCGGTCAAACTCTCAGCAAGAGAGGGCAGCTGCACTTGCTTTAAATTCGCTTGAATGTTGTCTAACAATGAAAGCGCAACCGTTGTGCTCTTTTGATTCAAGTTGAAATATTGATGGATTTCTTTTTGAACGATGACTGTGTCTGCCTTGGCAGCGTCCAGTTGTCTGGCCAACAAAGCCATCCTTGCATTGAGCAAACGCAGTTTCAAGTTCTCCCGAACAAAAAAAGCTTGCTCTGGACTGATCAACACCCCTTGCGCTTGGTCGACTTGACTGACTCGAACGAGTCCTTTGAACTCTTGCCACACTGAGGCCAAAACCCTTTGCCACCACCCTTGAGCAATTCGTTGCGCCCAGGACACTTGCACGTCCGCCCCAAGCTCTGCAGCGCCTTCTTTGGTGTCCAAGCTTTTGTCTTGAGTTGAGGATGACAACGCGCTTGACAATGCACTCGCGCGTGCGTTACTTTCTTTGGCTTTGAGCACATCATTGGCCAAAGGCAACTCATCCATCAGCCTAATCATTTCATCCAACTGAATCAATAAATTGGGCGTGTCCGCCAAGGGGGATGCCTTGACGCGGTCCATGTCTTTGGCAATGGCACTCAGCACCCCGCTTAATCGAGGTTGGGAGAGTTTGGCCAAACGCTCTTGGGAGGTTTTTAACGCAGCAAGCAAAGGCTGCAAACTGCCCGTCAACAAGGCTTGCTGTTGGGCCAAACGAAGCGACGCGTCGATGTCCTCCAACATGCTCTCATCTCTAGAACGCGAGAGCGTTTGCATCAAGGCATCCATTTGCGCTCTTTGCAAAACCACTTCGCTCAACTTATTTTGCGTCAATGCCAGTTTTGCAGCGGTGTCCCGAGTCAAATCAAGCGACTCTTTGGCCATGCTTTTGGCCTCCAATGAAACCAGGGACGTGTCTGCGCTTTGTCTGGCCAAGAGTTCTTGCACATGGGAGAGCTTGTCCCAAAGATAAAAACCCACTACCACGGCCAACACACTGCACAAGGCCCAAAGCGCAGCAAAGGACTTCAAGAGCGTGCTTTTTAAAAATGCTGGCCTAGCAGACTCCATTGCCGATGGGGCGGTGTTGAGCTCTTTTTCAGAACCATTTAAAGTTGTATCGGGCTTGTTCATGGCATTGATTCTAGTGATCGCAAGACATCGACCACATCCGGTCGTGACAAGAGAACAACACCAAAACCCACATCATGCAGTGCTTTGGCAATTCTTTCATGCGTGACAATGGCCCGTGCATTTGAAAAATCAACCGGTTTTAAATGAGCCACCAAGTTGTGAACCGCCTGGGAACTCGTAAAGACCCAAACATGGGTAGGCTTTAAAAATTCTTTCACACTTTGACGCTTGTCTTCTTGCCAAACAGGGCAAAGCCTTTGATAGGCCACCACATAGACCACTTCAAGGCCATGCGCGTTGAGTTGTTGGCTTAGAAATTCGCGTCCAACTCCCCTATCCATGTCACCCGGCCCACTGGCGTATTGATCGGTGCCTCGCACAATCAAAACCTTTTGCCCCGCTTGCACCGTGTCTTTGACACGCAACCACAAATGTTCACTGTCCCAAAGCCCAGATTCATCTTGCGGCATCCAAATAAAAGGCTCGCTGATCCCCGCTTCCAACAAAGCCGCTTTGCTTCCACCTCCCGTGGCCCAACACGGTGTGCGCCAGGCACTCATATCGAGCTCAAGATGTTGGAAAAATTGGACCACTGCTTGAGGGCTCACAAACATAATGGCTTGGAATTGATCCAAATGTGAGCCCATGTTTTGCAGAGCACGGGGCTCGGGAGGCCCCTTGATTTCAATCAAGGGCAGGTGCTGCACTTGAAAGCCCCGACCCCTGAATGCCCTTTGCCAACTGTCCGAGGGCGCCTTTGGTCGCGTGATCACAACGGTACGCGCAACGCTGGGGTCACGCAAGGGCTGTTGGCTCATGAGGATGGAAAATTTAACTTGGGTTTAATCAGCAAGAAAAGTGTTGAACACTAGGCAGGCTTTGTCACTTGGGCGCCAGCGGCGATGAGCTGATGAGCAACCTCTACGCCCAGAGCCCGCGCTGCGCTTAAATCAGCCACCTCGGCGGTCAATTTTGCACTCACAAGGGGGCCTGCCACTTGCACATCACCCCAAGCCGCGCGCAAGGTCAAATACTCGCCATGCACGCTTGCATGCGCAGCCAAAGGCATGGAGCAACTCCCACCCATGGTTCTAGAGACCGCTCTTTCTGCCTCAACCGCCAGCCAAGTGGTTTGGTCAGACAATGCATTCAACGCCTCTTGCACGTCATGCCGATCTGACCTGATCTCAATGCCCAGTGCGCCTTGACCGGCAGCAGGCAGCATTTCAGAGATTTCAAAGATATGCCGGATTCGCTCAAGCAGACCCAGGCGCTTTAAACCAGCCGCAGCCAACACAATACCCGCATACAAACCCTCGTCCAACTTCCTCAGGCGCGTATCCAAGTTGCCTCGAAGCGGCTCTATTTTTAAATCAGGTCGCAATGCACGAAGCAGCACGGTGCGGCGCAAACTCGAGGTCCCAACGGTTGCGCCCTGGGGTAAATCTTGCAGCGTCGCGTATCCAGGAGACACCCATGCATCTCTTGGATCCTCTCGCTCCATGACACAGCCCAGGTGAAAACCTTGAGGCAAATCCATGGGCACATCCTTTAAAGAGTGCACCGCCAAATCAGCTTGCCCATTCTCAAGGGCCACCTCAAGCTCTTTGACAAAGAGACCTTTGCCCCCCACTTGGCTTAAGCTGCGATCTAAAATTTGATCCCCTTGTGTGGTCATGCCAAGCAAGTCCACGTCCAAACCGCGCTCGGACAAAAGAGATTGCACATGATGGGCTTGCCAAAGAGCCAAACGACTCTCGCGAGTGGCAATGGTCAAGCGACGACGTTGTTGATTTGAATCCGAATTCACGATTAATGAACCACCCTAAAAAGAATTGAATGTGATCCTAGCACGGCAAAGACCGTTGACCACTCCGTCCAAACCCGAAACGGCCACACCCTTAGCCCGCTAACGTCTTATGCCGCCAAGCCTTTCAAGGCAATCGCTGGATTGGCCACGTCTTGTGGACTTGGATGGATGCCAAGCTCAAAAAACTTTTTGGCCATCATGTGATCCATCACCGCATTGACACTCTCCACGCAGGCCAAGCCGTTCTGATCGTAGTGAAAAAGAGAGAAGCTTTGCTCATTCGCACCCGGTCGTTTCACGGTCTTGGGTGAGCTCGGCAAGAGCCCCACCATTTGCAGTCGCATGGTCCCTTGCTCCGACCAAAACCATGGGGTGGGCTTGTAGGACGCGGGCTGGTCCATGATACTTTTGGCCGCCACTTTCGCTTGGTCATTGGCGTTTTGAATCGACTCCAAGCGCAGGCCTTGGCCCACAGGTCCATAGGGAAAGACCGTACAGTCGCCCACGGCCCAAATATTGGGCAAGGACGTTCTCATTTGATCGTCCACCACAATTGCACCCTCGCATGCAAGACCAATCGATTGAGCAAGCGTGATTTCCGCTTGAGCACCAATGCCTACCAACACGCGCTCGACTGCCAATTCTTGGTCTTGCAAGGTCAAATGCGTGAGTCGATGGGCGTTGGTCTTGTAGCCAGAGATGACACTTTGGAGGCGAATGTCCATGCCCGCAGCCACATGGGTCTTAAAGACGTGGTCTGACAACTCCAGCGAAATGGACCTGGCAAGCAGTCTCGCACTGACTTCTAAAACAGTCACCTCTTTGCCTAGAGCATTGAGCGTTGCCGCCAACTCCAGGCCAATAAAACCACCACCGATGAACGTAAAGCGCTGAGTGCTGGCGAGAAGTGCCCTCAGGCGCTGCGCATCATCGGCGGTCCTGAGCACATGCACATTGTCCAGCTCTGGCCCCAAATCTGGCAGTCGCCTTGGGCGCGTACCGGTGGCCAACACGAGCTTAGAAAACGCCACACGTTGGCCAGAGGCCAAGTGGACCACCTGGTTTGGTAAATCAATGCCTAGGACCGCATCTGCCAAATGGACATGAATGCCTTGTTGCTCAAACCAAGTCTGCGCCCTGATCAATTGAACAGGCTCATCGTCCTTTTTAAAAAAAGCTTTTGACAATGGCGGACGCTGATAAGGCAAGCTCGTCTCCTCACAGACCAAATGAACCCGATGACCTTGACCCAATTCGGCCAATGAGGCACACAGTTGTGCGCCCGCATGTCCGCCACCAATGACCACAATTGAGTCGCTACCCATGTCTTAAATTCCTCAGGTGTTGCTCCTTCAAGGAGCGAAAATGACATCATAGGCCCCTTGGGCCTCGATTTTTAGCCATTTTAAAGGATCTCGTGCTTGAGTTGGTCCTCAACTCTTTCTCACCCTTGGCCTTGCAAGGCTAAAATAAGCCCATGTCTACGAATCCCCTTGATCAAAAATCCCAGGCTTGGTCTGGCCTCTTTAACGAACCCATGAGCGAATTGGTTCAACGCTACACTGCGAGTGTCTTCTTTGACCAGCGCTTATGGCGCGCCGATATCCAGGGCTCCTTGGCGCACGCTCAAATGCTTTGTGAATGCGGCATTTTAAGCACCGAGGACTTCAACGCCATTGAACGCGGCATGAAGCAAATCGCTAGCGAAATAGAAGGCGGTCAATTCGAGTGGAAGTTGGCCCTAGAAGATGTGCACCTGAACATTGAAGCGCGGCTCACGCAGTTGATTGGAGATGCGGGCAAGAGGCTGCACACCGCCAGATCAAGAAACGATCAAGTGGCAACTGATGTGCGCTTGTGGCTCAGTGCAGAGATCGATTGGATCGTCTTGCTTTTGCGCGACTTGCAAAGCGCGCTCTTGGCTTTGGCAGAGAAAAACATTGATGCGATCCTGCCTGGCATGACGCACTTGCAAGTGGCACAACCTGTGAGCTTTGCCCACCATTTGCTCGCCTACATTGAGATGTTTTCTCGCGACGCCCAACGCATGCAAGAAATCAAAGCCAGAACCAATACGCTTCCTTTGGGATCAGCGGCCTTAGCGGGCACGAGTTACCCCATCAATCGCCTGCGTGTGGCACAGCTGCTGGGCATGGTCAATGCTCTGGGCGAACCCCAGGTCTGCCAAAACAGCCTAGACGCTGTCAGTGATCGAGACTTTGCCATTGAGTTCACCAGCGCTAGTAGCCTTTTAATGGTGCACATCAGCCGCTTGAGTGAAGAGCTCGTTTTGTGGATGAGCCAAAACTTTGCCTTCATTCAAATTGCGGACCGTTTTACGACGGGCAGCTCCATCATGCCGCAAAAGAAAAATCCCGATGTCCCCGAACTCGCACGCGGCAAAACTGGCAGGGTGGTGGGCCATTTGATGGGCTTGCTGATGCTGATGAAAGCACAACCTTTGGCCTACAACAAAGACAACCAAGAGGACAAAGAGCCCCTCTTTGACACCGTCGATACGGTCAAAGACACTTTGCGCATCTTTGCTCAAATGATCGCGGGCGAAAAAGACCCCACCACGGGCACTTACAGCGGGGGCTTGAGCATTCACAAAGAGGCCATGCAAAACGCGACGCTTAAGGGCTATGCAACAGCGACGGATTTGGCTGATTATTTGGTCAAAAAAGGATTGCCCTTTAGGGATGCCCATGAAACAGTTGCCTTGGCTGTCAAGCACAGCATGAAAGAGGGCAAGGAGCTGAGCGCCCTAAGCCTGGATCAACTCCAAAGCTTTCACCCAAGCATCCAAGCCGATGTCTATGGGGTCTTGAGCTTAGAGGGCTCACTGCACTCCAGAACGAGTCTAGGCGGCACCGCTCCGGATCAAGTCAAGTCACAAATTCAACGCCACACACTTCGTCTTCAGAAAGAATCCGCATGCCTGTGATCACGACCATTGAAGACTTGAGATGCATTGCCAAAAAACGCGTTCCAAAAATGTTCTACGACTACGCGGATTCTGGCTCATGGACAGAAAGCACCTACCGCGCCAACGAAGAGGACTTCAAGGGCATCAAATTTCGCCAGCGCGTGGCTGTCAATATTGAGCGTCGTTCAACAGCGTCTCACATGATTGGACAGGCGGTGAACATGCCCGTGGCCATCGCGCCCACTGGTTTGACGGGCATGCAACACGCCGATGGAGAAATCTTGGCAGCCAAAAGTGCTAAAAAATTTGGCATCCCCTTTACCCTGTCCACCATGAGCATTTGCTCCATCGAAGACGTTGCAAAAGAAACAGGCGGTCACCCCTTTTGGTTTCAGCTCTATGTGATGCGTGACCGCGATTTCATTGAGCGCTTGATTGAAAGGGCTCGGCAAGCGAACTGCTCTGCTTTGGTCTTGACCTTGGACCTTCAAATTTTGGGGCAACGCCACAAGGATCTCAAAAACGGCTTGAGTGCTCCACCCAAAATCACTTTGCGTAGCCTCTTGAATTTGATGACCAAGCCCAGTTGGTGCTTTGAGATGATCAACACCTCTAGACGTCAATTTGGCAATATCGTGGGGCATGTCAAAGGGGTTGAGGACATGGGTTCATTGTCATCTTGGACGGCTCAGCAATTTGACCCCACCCTAAACTGGTCGGATGTAGAGTGGATCAAAAAGAAATGGGGTGGGCCCTTGATCTTGAAAGGCATCCAAGATGCGGAAGACGCCCAATTGGCAGTCAACTCTGGTGCCAATGCCTTGATCGTGTCCAACCATGGCGGGCGTCAACTCGATGGCGCAGAGTCCAGCATCAAAGCCCTGCCCAAAATCGTTCAAGCCGTTGGAAAAGACATTGAGGTGCACATGGATGGAGGCATCCGCTCGGGCCAAGATGTTTTGAAAGCTTTGGCCTTGGGGGCCAAGGGCACCTACATTGGTCGCTCCATGCTGTATGGCTTGGGCGCCATGGGAGAGCATGGCGTGGACAAAGTGCTTGAGATCATTCACAACGAGCTGGCGCTGAGCATGGCGTTTTGCGGTCGCACCCAAGTCCAAGATGTGGACGCGTCGATTTTGCTACCTGGCAGTTTCCCTCCTTGGATTTGAAACACTGGCATGCACATGCGCAGACTTTTTTTGGCAAGTTCTTTCATGCTGGCAAGTGCCTCAAACATCATGATCAAATGGCTTCAGACCCAAGATAACGAGCCTACTCCAAAGTCTTGCTCATGAGCAGTCAACAAGGGCAAAGCGGGCATTCTTCGCAGGTGTCTGAACCTGCATCCCAATCGATGCCCGACAGTTTTGAGGACGTCTTTGACTTGCCCATCTTGTCTTTAAAGACCCCGCTTGCGACTCCACATACCGCTTTGAATCAAGGTGCGCCCCTTCAGGCCTCTGACACCCTGCCCCAGGGGTTCAAGAGACGCATTGCGCATTTGGACATGGATGCGTTTTACGCATCCGTTGAGTTGCTTCGCTACCCCCAGCTCAAAGGTCTGCCCGTGGTCATTGGGGGAGGTAAAAAAAGCTTGGCCCAACAACTCAAGGGGGCGGACCCCAGCGCGTGGAATGCACAAACGCCTTTGAACGACTTTCCGCAACTCAAAAATTATCTGGGCCGAGGGGTGATCACCACTGCCACCTACGCAGCACGGCACTTTGGCGTGGGCTCAGCCATGGGCCTCATGAAGGCCGCTCAACTGTGTCCCCAAGCTTATCTCTTGCCCGTTGACTTTGATCAATACCGACATTACTCCAAAGAGTTCAAAGAGATTATTCTGCAGATCTGCCCTGTCATGCAAAACACTGGCGTGGACGAAGTCTATTTGGACTTCACCCATGTGCCAGGTGGCCAACGAGAAAACGGCTTGTCCATGGCCAAGTTGATTCAAAGAAGCATCTTTCAAGGCACCGGACTTACCTGCTCCATTGGTGTGGCGCCCAACAAGTTGCTTGCCAAAATGGCCAGTGAATTCAACAAACCCAACGGCATCTCGATCTTACTTGAAGAGGATTTGCAGTCAAAAATTTGGCCCTTGGCTTGTAAGAAGGTCAATGGCATTGGGCCCAAGGCCAGTGAAAAATTAAGCGCTTTGGGCATCTTAAGCCTTGGCGACTTGGCCAAGCAAACTTTGGATCGTTTGACCACGTCCTTTGGCCCAAACTATGGCGCGTGGTTGTATGCGGTGGCCAGAGGTCAAGATGACCGAGCGCTGGAAACACACAGCGAGCCCGTCTCCATGAGCCGAGAAACCACTTTTGAGCGCGATCTCTTGGCCGCTCAAGACAAAAAAGAATTGGGGGCGATTTTCACGCGACTTTGCGAGCAAGTGAGCGCGGATTTGCAAAGAAAAAATGTCATGGGCAAAACGGTGGGCGTCAAAATCAAATTCGACAACTTCAAAACCATCACTAGAGATCAAACGCTTTCCTTGCCCGTCGACCAAGCGGGCGATATCCGTCACGCAGCGGCTCAGTGCTTAAAACGAATTGACCTTGGCCGACGCTTTCGCCTCCTGGGTGTGAGGGTCTCCTCTTTGGAACCCAAGGACCCCCTCAAGCCCTCAGGATATCAGCCAAACCGCTTACCCATTCAAGGCTCTTTGTTGCAAGAGCCTTGAGCGCTTATTGTCTTGCCGTTCTGTGCAGCGTGGGCAGGGCTTGGGGGTGACTGGTTCGAAAGGGATTGATATCCAATCCCCCACGTCGCGTGTAGCGCGCATAAACGGTCAACTTCGTTGGCTTGCACCTCGTCCAAATGTCCATAAAGACACGCTCTACGCATTGCTCATGAAATTCATGGTGCTCTCTAAAACTGATCAAATAAGCCAGCAAACCAGCTTGATCGATGGCTGGCCCTGTGTAGGCAATGCGAATGGAACCCCAGTCGGGTTGACCCGTGACCAAACAATTGCTTTTAAGCAGTTGCGAGCACAAGACCTCGCTCACCGGTGCGTGGTCAAACTGCGCGGTGAGCAAATGGGGAGCGGGTTGATAGACGTCACATTCAATGTCCAATCGGTCCAAGTCCACACCAGCGAGTTCTTGAATTTTTTGCAAATGAAAGTCTTTTGCATCAATCATCTCAAGGACGATGCTTGGTGGCGTCAGATGAACTCTTGTTGCCCCATCCTCAAGAACTTGCCAAACGGCCCGTGAAATATCTTGAACAATTTTTTCCTTGACCTCTTGAGAGTTGGCAAAGCGGGTTTGTCCAAAACTGTTCAGATACAACTTCATGGACTTGCTCTCAATGATGAAAGGACTCTCACAGGCAATGACCAATCTGGCCAAAGCCACTTGTGGCTTGCCTTTGGCATTGAGCCAACTGAGTTCGTACAGATTCCATATGTCCGCCCCCATAAAGGGCAATGCACTTGCACCATTGGGCAAGCGTGAAAGCCCCAACTCATCGCGCTTGGTTTGCCTCTCCAAGGGATACAGCAGCCCAGGATCATAGCGTTGGGCATAGACGGTGGCGCGCCCAAGAGTAGATTGTTCAGGTGAATTCATGGGTTTATGCAGCTTTAACTTTAGCGGGGTGTGATTTCAAAAAAGACAACAAATGGGGCATCAAAACCGGTGTGAGCTTGTCCGACAAATCATGCGCCATGTGCTCAATTTCAACCCAAACCGAACCCAGAATTCTTCTATGGGTATCGCGCCCACATTCAATTGGCACCAGTGGATCATGGGTGCCATGTACCACCAAGCTAGGGGCTCGAATGAGGTGCAACATTTCAGCTCGATCGGAGTCGGCCATGACCGCTGCGGTTTGCCGCAAAATGCCCATCGGGCGGTAACTGCGGGCAATGGCCAATTCAACACGAGCTTTGACGTGCGAGAGATCGTCTTGGAACGCTTGGCTGGTGATCATTTGCATGGACTGCAAGGCACGGTCCACAAAGCCCTCAAATCCATCTCCAGGAGTCACGGGCGAGTAGAGGTTTTGCAATAAAAGCGGGTCTGGCTTAGGTAGCCCTCTCGCGCTACTCGTGCTCATGATACTGATCAAACTGAGCACTCGCTCAGGATGGTGAATGGCCAAGCGCTGAGCGATCATGCCCCCCATGCTCAAACCCAAAACATGTGCACGATCGACTTGCAAAGCGTCTAAAACCGCCAAGGCGTCCAGCGCCATGTCACTGAGGGTGTAGGGCACCTTTGAGCTCAAACCCAACTGATCTTTCAACCCCATCCACAACAAATTGGGGGCTTTGGCGTCTTTCATCTCCGATGACAGTCCACTGTCTCGATTGTCCATCACGATGACTCGGTACTGCGCCTTTAAAAGAGCGTCAATGAACAAAGGCGGCCAAGAAATCATCTGCAATCCCAAACCCATGATCAGTAGCAAAGGTTCGTGCTCAGGCTTGCCGTAATCGGCATATTCAATTTCAATTCCACGCGCATAGATTTTCATTTTTTTTCAAGCGCTCAAGCGCACTAAAGTTTCAATCTTTTTGCGGCCTTCTAAACACCCATTGATCGTCTAAAGAAGAAGGGGCATGGAATCGGTAGCCTTCATAATCAAACGCTTGCAAGGCTTTGGGGGTTTTGATTTGATGATCAATGGCAAAACGCACCATGAGACCACGCGCTCTTTTGGCAAAAAAACTAATCACCTTGTACTTGTGATCTTTTTCATCTTCAAACACACATTCAATCACTCTTGACTTTAACGCTTTGCGATCGATGGCTTTGAAATACTCCTGAGAGGCCAAATTGATGACCGTGGGCTCATTGTGGGAGGTGAGCACTTCATTTAAATGCTCAGAGATGCGTAAGCCCCAAAACTGATAGAGATTTTTAAATCCGCCTTGCACCAAAGATGTACCCATCTCCAAACGATAGGCTTGCATCAAATCCATCGGCTTGAGCACACCATACAGTCCACTCAAAATCAAGACATGCGACTGCGCAAATCCAAGCCCCTTGGCATTCAAACTCTTGGCATCCAAGCCCTCATAAACATCTCCATTGAAAGCCATCAAGGCCGGCCGTGCGTTGTGCGCATTAAATTGCGCGCCAAAGGACTTGAAACGTTTTGCATTAAGTTGCGCCAAGGACTCGCTGATGGACATGAGAGAGGCGAGTTCCTCGGGTTTCATTTTTTTCAAATGTGCAACCAACTTCATCGTTTGATCTACAAAGACAGGTACCTTTGGCTCAAAGTGCAACGCATGCTTTGAAAGCGTTGTCTCAAAATCCAAGGTTTTGGCAGGAGAGAGTAAGAAAAGCATGTGCGCAAAGGGAAGGTAAAAATTTCAAATGGACTTCAAACCATCTTGAAGATGGCGCTATTTTAGAATGAATTGCCTATCTGCACGCTCTTATTTACGGGCTCTGACTTGATTTTTAAAGCAACTGCAATCTCCTCAAGCTTGGCTCCAACGCCTAAGCGCCTAAGCGCCTAAGCGCCTAAGCGTCTGAGCGCTTAAGCGTCTGAGCGCGCAAGCGTTGAACAAACCCTTATTTAGTGGGTGTTTAAAAGACCTGGCCATTTTTGATTGAAAGAAAGCGCCTTGGAACACGCAAGCACAGACTGACAATGAGGCAATGCTTGATGCCCTAACCCCCCGAAAAAGAGTCTTTCGCTTTTTTGTAAGCGTTTATACTTGGGGTTTGTATTTTTGTACACGCCAAACCACTGAAGTCGACTTACACTGGTGTGAGATTATTTATTACGAATTGGATGCATCATGTCTTCTTTTACAGTCGAATCCACCAAGAAATCTCCTCCTTTGCAAGCCTTACCAAAAGCGGCCGGCATTCAGCAATTGCATCATTACGCCTACCGCGCAAAGGACGCGGAGGAGACAAGGCATTTCTATGAAGACATCCTGGGCCTGCCCTTGTACCACATCATTCAAAGCGATCACGTGCCAAGTACTGGCGAATATTGCCCCTATACCCATTTTTTCTTTCGACTCTTAGATGGCTCTTTCATCGCCTTTTTTGACTTGGGAGACGATGAGGCGGCCCTTCCCTCCCCCAATACGCCCGTTTGGGTCAACCACATTGCGTTTAGAGTGGACACGGTTGAAGAACTTGAAGACGCCAAGGCAAGGCTTCAAGCCCACGGCATTGAAGTCTTGGGCATCACGGATCACCATGTCTTTCAAAGCATTTACTTCTTTGACCCCAACGGCATCCGCCTTGAATTGACGGTCCAAACGGGCAGCAAAGAGACCATGCACAAAGAGAGTTTGGATGCCCACGAACGGCTGAAACTTTGGACCCAAAAAAAAGAGGCCTGGCGGGCTGAAAAAGCGGCCACGGGTGTTGAAGTCAAGCTCAAACCCGAAAGAAACGACAGGCCTGAATTTTTTTAGCATTGAGGCGCTCTGCATGGTTTTTTCTTGGCCTAGGATCAAGGCCAAAGGCCGAGTCCTTCGGTTTGAACGCGGAAATGGTTCACGCTTGGGCCTTGGTTGGTGCGTGAAGCACGGTTAAAATGGGTTGATCCTTTACAAACTGAACGCGAGCTTCTAACTCTTCTGGTTTTTTTCTACTTTCTGTACTTACTGTACTTTCTGTACTTTTCCTTCTTTTGTCTTCACCTGCCTTTATGAACTCTGCCTCCAAAGAATCTTCTACACCCGTTGCGCCCCTCCACCAACCCGCGTTAGAAAGCCTATCCAAATCTTTTGAGCCCGCTCAAATCGAAGCCCATTGGGGGCCCGAGTGGGAGGCCCGTGGTTATGGCATGGCAGGCCACAAAGGCACTCAAGTCGCAAAGCATGGTGCACCTTCGTTTGCCATCCAACTCCCACCGCCCAATGTCACGGGCACTTTGCACATGGGACACGCCTTTAATCAAACGATCATGGACAGCTTGACGCGTTATCACCGCATGTCGGGTGCCAATACCGCTTGGATTCCTGGCACCGATCACGCAGGCATTGCCACACAGATTGTCGTGGAGCGGCAACTCCAAGAGCAAGGCCTGTCCAGACACACGCTTGGCCCCACAGAGGAGGTCTCCAGAAAAAACTTCATCTCTAAAGTGTGGGAATGGAAGGAAAAGAGTGGCAAAACCATCACCCAGCAAATGCGCCGCATGGGTGACAGCGTGGACTGGAGTCGCGAATACTTCACCATGGATGAGCCTAGAAGTGAGGTCGTGACAAAGGCATTTGTTCAACTCTACAAGGAAGGCCTCATCTACCGAGGCAAACGCCTTGTCCACTGGGACCCCATCCTCAAAACAGCCGTTTCTGACTTGGAAGTGGAAAGCCAAGAGGAAAAAGGCTTCATGTGGCACATCGCCTATCCCATTGAGAACTCCAAAGAACGCTTGGTGGTGGCCACGACTCGCCCTGAGACCATGCTTGGGGACGTTGCGGTGATGGTCAACCCCGATGACGCCAGGTACCAACACTTGATCGGTCAACGCGTGCACCTGCCCTTGTGTGACCGATTGATCCCCGTGATCTCGGATGCTTACGTGGACAAGGACTTTGGAACCGGCGTGGTCAAGGTCACCCCTGCACACGATGCCAATGACTTTGCAGTTGGTGTGCGCCACCAACTGCCACAAATCAATATTTTCAATTTGGACGCCAGTGTCAATGAACAAGCCCCCAAGGCCTACCAAGGACTGGACCGCTTTAAGGCGCGCGAGCACATTGTGAACGATCTGAAAGAGGCGGGTCTTTTGATTGAAGTCAAACCGCACACCCTCATGGTGCCTAGGTGTGAGAGAACGGGGCAAATCATTGAGCCCATGCTCACCGATCAGTGGTTTGTCGCCATGAGCGAAAAAAGCAAATTCGATCCCAAGGGGCTCTCCATTGCTGAGAAGGCCGTTCACGCCGTTGAGTCAGGCGCTGTTCGTTTCGTCCCCGAAAATTGGGTCAACACTTACAACCAGTGGTTGAAAAATATTCAAGACTGGTGCATCAGTCGACAACTTTGGTGGGGCCATCAAATTCCCGCTTGGTACGACGAAGCAGGGAGGGTCTATGTGGCAGAGACTTTGGCACAAGCCCAAGCGCAAGCCGGGCCTGATCTCAAGCTCACTCGAGACGCCGACGTTTTAGACACTTGGTTCTCCTCCGCCTTGGTGCCTTTTTCAACACTGGGCTGGCCCAAACAGACCGAGGACTTTCATTTGTATCTGCCAAGCTCGGTGTTGGTCACGGGCTATGACATCATCTTCTTTTGGGTGGCCCGAATGATCATGATGAGCACACACTTTACGGGCAAGGTGCCCTTTAAAGATGTGTACATCCACGGCTTGGTGCGCGATGCACAAGGCAAAAAAATGTCCAAATCTGAAGGCAATGTTCTGGACCCCGTGGACCTCATTGATGGCATCGAGCTTGAAGGCTTGCTGGCCAAAAGAACCACCGGTCTGAGACGCCCGGAGACAGCACCTGAGGTCAAGAAAAATACAGAGAAAGAATTTCCTCTGGGCATTCCCTCCTACGGAGCAGATGCACTGAGGTTCACGTTTGCCGCATTGGCCTCTCTTGGGAGAAGCATCAACTTCGACACCAAACGCTGTGAGGGTTACCGCAACTTTTGCAACAAGCTTTGGAACGCCACGCGTTTTGTGTTGATGAATTGCGAGGGACAAGACTGTGGCCTTGAGCAACACACCAAGGCGCAATGCGCGCCTGGGCAGCCCTTTCATGGCTACATGCAATTCAGCCAAGCCGACCGCTGGATGAGCTCCATGCTCCAACGCGTTGAGGCGCAAGTTGAGCAAGGGTTTAAAGACTACCGACTCGATTTGGTGGCCAATGCCATCTACGAATTCGTGTGGAATGAGTTTTGTGACTGGTATTTGGAGATCGCCAAAGTCCAAATTCAACAAGGCAGCCCTCAACAAGCGCGCGCAACTCGGCGCACTTTGATTCGCACGCTTGAGGCTATTTTGCGCTTAAGCCACCCCCTGATTCCATTCATCACAGAAGAGCTGTGGCAAAAGGTGGCCCCAGTCGCTGGACTTTGGCCAAAGGGTCAAGACAAAGCATCTGTGAGCATTTGCGACTATCCCCTATCTCAACCCGCAAAAATCGACGAAAAAGCCGAACAGGCCGTGACCCAGTTAAAGAGTTGGGTCGAAGGCTGTCGCAACTTAAGAGGGCAGATGAACATCTCACCAGCCACCAAAGTGCCTTTGTACATCTTGGTGGGCAGCGAAGAGGAAAACACCTTCATTCAAAAAATGGCGCCAGTGCTCAAAAGCTTGGCCAAGCTGCAAGAGATCAAAACCTTCAGCGACGAAGCCGCTTGGCAAGACGGCGCTGAGGCTGCACCTGTTGCCGTTTTGGGTCAGTCCAAAGTGTGCTTGTTCATCGAGATTGACAAGACGGCAGAAAGCGCTCGACTCAGTAAAGAGGCTTTGAGGCTAGAGACTGAGCTTGGCAAAGCGCAGTCCAAACTCAGCAACGAAGCCTTCGTGGCCAAAGCACCCGCCAAAGTCATTGCGCAAGAGCAACTCAGAATTGAAGAGTTCACTTCAACCTTGGCCAAACTCAAAGAGCAACTCAAACGTTTATCGGCATAAAGAAAAAAATCCCTTGGAGTGCAAACTTTGAACCCACCCACTTTAAACAAAGCTGTGTTTCCCGTTGCGGGCCTGGGCACGCGCTTCTTGCCAGCCACCAAAGCTCAACCCAAAGAAATGCTGCCCATTGTGGACAAGCCCCTGATTCAGTACGCCGTCGAAGAGGCTTACGAGGCGGGCATTCGACACATGATCTTCGTCACCGGAAGAAGTAAGCGCGCCATTGAGGATCACTTTGACACGGCTTATGAATTGGAAAACGAATTGGAGATGGCGGGCAAGGAGTCCTTGTTGTCTTTGATACGGGAGGTGCAGCCTGCTGACATGCTTTGCTCCTACATTCGTCAACCACGCGCTTTGGGCCTTGGGCATGCCGTGCTTTGTGCAGAAAAGCTTGTCGGCAATGAACCCTTTGCGGTTTTGTTGGCCGATGATTTGATGATTGGCCTTCAAAGTGGCGCGGGTATTTTGAGCCAAATGGCCCAAGTGTTTTTTGAAACCCATCAATCGGTTTTAGCGGTGCAAGACGTTCCCAATGAGCAGGTTCATCGCTACGGCATTGTGTCTGGCCAATCGCTCTCAGAGGGTCGAACACAGGTCAAGCGCATCGTTGAAAAACCAAGGGCCGAACAAACCGACTCGCGCTTGGCTGTGGCAGGACGCTATATTTTGAGCCCCAACATCTTTGACATGATCAAAACCACGGGCAAAGGTGCGTTGGGAGAGATTCAATTGACCGACGGCATTTCTGAATTGTTGAAACACGAAGGCGTGATCGCTTACAACTACCAAGGCAAGAGATTTGACTGCGGCTCTAAATTGGGTTTTCTTCAAGCCACCGTGGAACTGGCATTGAGGCACCCCGAGGTCGCTGAAGACTTTAAAACCTATTTGGATGAGTTCAAGACTTCAGTTTCTGGTGTTTGATGTCGTTTTATTTTCTTTGCAAGACAAAGATAAACTCTTGGCCGTTGACGCTTTGCTCAATCAGCACATGACCCGTTTGCTTGGCAAAGGCTTGGAAGTCTCTGGTGGCCCCTTGATCGGTTGAGCGCACTCTTAGAACCTCTCCACTTTGCATGCCAGAGAGGGCTTTTTTGGTTTTCAAAATAGGCAAAGGGCAGTTAAGCCCACAGGTGTCTAACTCTAGATGGATGTGCATGGTAAATAATGGATAGGGCTCATGTGTCAAAGAAGATGAATTTCATTCATTCTCGCTGCGGTCTTCCCAGGCTTTAAACACGGGCTCAATGCCTCTTTTTCTTTGCCAGTCTGCGACCGCATAACCCGTGCCGGCAGGCCAACAAATGATATCTTGGGGCTCATAGAGTTTGTACTCAAGAAGCTCTGGACTGAGTTTAATCTCTCCTTGAGTGTTCGCATGATAAACGATCAGCACTTGATTTTTCTTTTGGAAATCATAGACCCCAACCAAGCTCAGTTGCGTGACCTCCAGATGGGTCTCCTCCTTGACCTCACGCGCAATCCCACCCTCGGGTGTCTCGTTGGCTTCCATAAAGCCCGTGATCAACGCAAAGCGCCTTGCGGTCCAAGCGGCGTTCCTTGCAAGCAAAATTTTCCCATTCCACTCCACAATTGCACCCAAGACTGGGGTTGGATTGTTCCAATGGGTCCACTCACAGACTTTGCATCTGAGGCGAGTCACCTCCAAGCCGTCTTCCGCCCTGGCAATGAACGACAAAGGCTCTGAACACATGGGACAGTATTTAAATTCACTCATGCAGGAAAGACCCCCGTAGACAAGTACCGATCCCCTCGGTCACACACGATAAAGACGATTGTGGCATGTTGCACTTTCTTTGCAATTTCCAGCGCCACCCAGCACGCGCCTGCTGCCGAGATGCCGGCAAACAAGCCCTCCTCCCGAGCCAAACGCCTGCACATTTCTTCCGCGTCGGCCTGACTCACATACATCAACTCATCCACACAACTGGGATCATAAATGGAGGGCACATACTCAGGCGTCCATTTCCTGATCCCTGGAATTCTAGAACCCTCTGAAGGTTGTGCTCCAATGATTTGAATACTGGGGTTTTGTTCTTTCAAATACCTAGAAACACCGGTGATGGTGCCCGTTGTGCCCATGGCACTTACAAAATGGGTGATCTCCCCATGTGTGTCTCTCCAGATCTCCGGCCCAGTGGTTTCGTAATGAATCCTGGGGTTGTCAGGATTGCCAAACTGGTCCAAGACCCGCCCTTGCCCCTCAGACTGCATCCTCAATGCCAAATCGCGCGCGCTCTCCATGCCACCTGCTTTAGGCGTCAAGATCAACTCAGCCCCAAAGGCCTTCATGGTTTGCGCACGCTCAATGGACAAGTCCTCTGGCATGATCAAAATCATTTTGTAACCTTTGATGGCCGCGGCCATGGCCAAAGCAATGCCTGTATTGCCGGATGTTGCCTCAATGAGCGTGTCTCCAGGCTTGATCTCTCCACGCTCCTCAGCGCGTGCGATCATTGACACTGCGGGTCGGTCTTTGACCGATCCAGCCGGATTGTTGCCCTCCAATTTACCCAAAACCACATTGGAATTGAGCAAAAGTTGCGAATGCTCAACCCTTTGCAGTCGAACCAAAGGCGTGTGACCGATTGCATCTGCCAACGTTGGAAATTTTGTTCTTGGATATGTCATAATATAGGTCTTCAACACTTTAGCCGAAGTGGCGAAATAGGTAGACGCAGCAGATTCAAAATCTGCCGGTGCAAAACACCGTGCCGGTTCGATTCCGGCCTTCGGCACCATTGGGTCATTTTGCTCGCCTTGGTTTCTCCAAGTCAAACACAGCATTATAGAGAAATCCCCAACTTCTTGACGCCTCAAAGGGGCTCTCGCTCAGGCTCTTGCCAATAATCGGGGCATAGACACCTAGACATTGAGCAAAGAGGGGCTTGTCAACACCACCCCTCCAACGACAGTGCGCCAAGACACTCTTTCTCATTCCCACCTGGTAGATACCAAGTTGTGAAGATGCTTGGACAGCCCTACAATTCCAAAAGCAGTTGCTCTGGCTTGCAGCCCGTGTGAATTTCTTTATCAAACCCTCAGCCTGTCTTTGGAGTGGCCACATGACACACATTACAAAACCCCTCACCCATGCCCTGCCTGGCGCAGGTCTATTCTCCAAGGGCTCCAATTTCTTGGGCTGGATGATATGTTTGCTCATTGGTTTTGCCTGCTCATCCTTGCTGGCTCAAAACTACCCCAATAAACCCATCAAAGTGGTGATCCCCTTTGCGGCAGGCTCTGCCACCGATCAAATTGGACGGGCCTTTGCGGCCAAAATGTCTGAAGAACTGGAACAACCCATGGTGGTTGAAAATAAAGTGGGGGTCAACGGCATGCTAGGCGCCGACTTTGTCGCCAAAGCACCCGCTGACGGCTACACCTTGCTCTTTGGCACCAACAGCACCAATGCGGCTTTGAAGAGTTTGATGAAAAAACTCCCCTACGACCAAGACACGGCCTTTGCGCCCGTCGCCTTCATGGGCTCGGTGCCCTTGATCGTTGCGGTCAACAATGAAGTGAGTGCCAAAACATTGAAGGATTTGGTCAACATGGCCAAGCAAAAACCTGGCATGCTGACCTTTGCCAGCGCATCGACCTCTCAACTCGTCTCAACAGCGATGCTCGCTGGCATGGCGGGCATGGAGCTCAACCACATCCCCTACAAAAGCGGCCCAACCGCCATGACGGATTTGATTGGCGGACAGGTGATGATGTTCACAGCGGACTTTGCGGTGATGCTGCCCCAAGTCAAGGCCGGAAAAATTCGCGGCTTGGCGGTGACCTCCACCCAACGCTCCAAAGCCATCCCAGATCTGCCCACGGTCAACGAAGCCTTGGGGCTCAAGGGCTACGAGCTGATTGCTTATTTTGCAAGCTTTGCTCCCGCAGGAACGCCCAAAGACATCGTCCTCAAACTCAACAAAGCCTCCAACAACGCGGCCCTCAGCAAAGACATTCAAGAGCGCTTCATGGACTTGGGCTTTGAGGCAGATCCGGGCACGCCAGAGGCCTTGTCCCAAAGGAGCAAGCTTGAGACGGCCAAATGGGCCAAAGCGATTCAAGAGGCCAAAATCGAAGCCCAATAAGATCCTTAACGCATCCATTGATTGTTTTTCTTTTACCGATGATGCCTTCACCATGTCTACCTTGTTCAGCCCCTACGAACTCAGCTCGCCCCATGGTCCCTTGAAACTTGCCAACCGCGTGGTGGTGGCACCGATGTGCCAATACTCCGCCGTGCAAGGCTCAGCCAGCGATTGGCACTTGATGCATTGGGCCAATTTATTGAATTCTGGCTCGGCCATGGTGATCATTGAGGCCACCGGTGTGAGCCCAGAGGGTCGCATCAGCCCCCAATGCTTGGGGCTTTGGGACGACACCACCGCCAGCGCCTTGCAAGACAAACTCCAGCGCGCCAGGCGTTTGGCGCCCTACACGCCTGTGGCCATTCAACTCAGTCACGCTGGGCGCAAGGCCTCCAGTGCCGCGCCTTGGAATGGAGGCGCTTTGTTAAGCTTGGAGCAAGGAGGATGGAACACCCATGCACCTTCAGCCATCCCGCATCAACCCCATGAACGTGCGCCCTTGGCTTTGGAGTCTGAGGGCCTCAAAGAGGTTTGCGATGCGTTTGTCAATGCCGCCAAACTTGCTCACGCCATTGGCATCGAAGCGATTGAGTTGCATGCGGCGCATGGCTACTTGCTGCATCAATTTCTCTCGCCCGTCTCCAATCAAAGGACCGATGAATATGGCGGCAGTTTTGAGAATCGAATTCGTTTTCCTTTGGAAGTTTTCAATGCAGTCAGGGCACACTTCAGTGGCACGCTTGGCATGCGCATCTCCGCTTGCGATTGGGTGGACGCTGGTTGGACGCCTGAGGAGACCACACAACTGAGCATTCGACTCAAGGCCTTGGGCGCAGATTTTGTGCACATCTCATCTGGGGGCGTCTCAAGTGCACAAAAGGTGGCGGTCGCGCCCAACTACCAGGTCCCTTTCGCCTCTCAGGTGAAAGGGCAGTCGTCTTTGTCCACCATCGCAGTTGGCTTGATCACACAGGCACAACAAGCCAATGACATCATTGCATCTGGTCAAGCCGACTTGGTCGCTCTGGCCAGAGCCTTTTTGTACAAACCCAGATGGACTTGGGAGGCGGCAGCTGTCTTAAATGGACAAGTTCAGGCAAGCAAACCCTATTGGAGATGCTTGCCCAAAGAGGCGCAAGATATTTTCACCTCCATGCTCAACACGCAACGTTGAGTTTTTCTGCCCTTAAAGAACGAACCTCTTACAGCTCTTCATCTGAGCCCTGACACGCCCAAGCCCTCTTTGGGACTTGGGTACCTCAGCCTCAGACCTAGGGAAGTTTTCATTCTGTGGTTCTCCAAACGCCTTGACTCAGACAAAAAACTCATCTGCATGGGACTCAAGTGCTCGCGCAACTCATCAAAGGGCATTCGAACGGGCAGAGGCAAATTGAACCACTGCGCCACCAAGCTGTAGTAATCTCCCATTTTCATCTGCGCGTCATCGCTCACATGAATGGCTTGCAAGGTCTGGCCTTTGAACAAAGCGAGTACACAAGCACGGGCCAAATCATCCGCATGGATGTGATTGGTGTAGACGTCATCTTCTGCATTTAAAACGGGCATGCCCTTTTTGAGACGATCCATGGGCGTTGCGCCCTCTCGGTCCAAGGCATAAATTCCAGGAATTCTGAGCGTATTGAGTTGCAGACCCAGCAAGGTACGACGCGCCCAAAAGCGCAAGGCTTGCTCTGCATCGACGCGTCGATGCGCGCGCGCGCTTTGAGGGCGAGGGACTTGCGTTTCTTTGACCCATTGACCGTGACAGTGGCCATACACGCCTGTGGTGGATCCATACACTATTTTTTTAGGAGGTGTTCTCAGCGCCAAAGCATGAAGGAGGTTTCTGGTGCGTTGATCGTGGTGACCTTGATTTGCTGGCGGCGCCAAGTGAAGCACTCGGTGGGACAGGCCCGAGAGCCTTTGTAAACTTTTTACATCATCCAAGTTGCCCACAAGGGCTCTCGCGCCCAGGCGCCTCAAAGACTGGACTTTTCCCGGATTTGAAGTCAACACCACAACGCCGCAGCGTTTTGTCAATTGGGGCAACGCTCGCAAACCCACATCCCCACAGCCCACGATCAGCACCTGCGTGCGTCTAAAGCGAGCGGGCAGTGCGCCCAGGTGGGATGAATGACTTGACACGACAATCTATGTAAAAAGTGACTGGCCAATGAAAGGGTTCAAAAATTTAGCGCTTAAGAATTCAAGCGCCTAGAAATTTTCTCACATTAATCCCCCTTGGCTCGAAAAGATCAAAAAATGCCCGCACAACCCAGCTGCAGTTCAAACCCAATGCCCCTAAACGCCCCAAGGCTTAAAATAGGAGAACAATCCGTCACCAACGGCTGAACTTTAGCCTCATTTAAAATTTACCATGCCTTTTACTGTCACCATTGAACCCAGCGCTCGTCAATTCGATATCCAAGAGGGGGGCAACATTTTATTGGCCGGCATTCAAGCGGGCGTGTCTTTGCCCTACGGGTGCAAAGACGGTGCTTGTGGCTCTTGTCGCTGCAAAAAAATCAGCGGCTCAGTCACCCAGGGTGAACATCAAGCACGCGCTTTGAGTCCAGAGGATTCGGCAAACGGATTTATCTTAACGTGCTGCGCAACAGCCCACAGCGACATCGTTTTGGAATCCAAACAAGTGCTCGATGTGGGCATGCCTGTCGTCAAAAAGATGCCCGTGCGGCTGATCTCGGCTGAGAAAAAAGCGCCCGATGTGATGCTCCTAAAGTTGCAACTGCCACAAACAGAAAACTTTGAATACCTCGCGGGCCAATACATTGACTTTCTATTAAAAGATGGCCAAAAGCGCAGTTACTCCATTGCCAATGCGACTGCACAAGTGCTCCAAGGCGACGCCACACAAAGCGCCATCAAATACATCGAGTTGCATGTCCGTCACATGCCCGGTGGTTTATTCACTGACCATGTTTTTCAAAGTCTCAAGGACAAAGAAATCTTTCGCATTGAAGGGCCTTTGGGCGGATTTTTCTTGCGTCCAAGCGACAAACCCATGATTTTTTTGGCCTCTGGCACTGGGCTTGCCCCCATCAAGGCCCTCATTGAAGACATCATGATGTCCAAGGAGGAGCGCACCCAGCACCGACCCATTGACTTGTATTGGGGAGCGAGGTCCTTGGCTGATCTTTACTTGCACGATTGGGCGCAAGAAGTCAGCACAGCGTGGCCTGCATTGAAATACATTCCCGTTTTATCCGAACCCAAAGCCGAGGATGAATGGACCGGTCGCACAGGATTTGTTCACCTGGCCGTTTTGCAAGATCACCCCGACTTGTCGCAGCATCAGGTCTATGCCTGCGGTGCTCCAGTGATGGTGGACAGCGCAAAAAAAGACTTCACCGCAAAAGCACAACTCTTAGAAGATGATTTTTATGCAGATGCCTTTTTGTCCCTTGCAGATTTGAGGGCAAACATCGGTTAAAGCGTCAAAACGAGCGATGCCGTTTTTCGCGTCTCTTGGTAAAGGCGCGCCCTAAGCCCCCAAGTAGGCTTGTCGAACGCTTGGGTCGTGCAGCAAGTCCGAGGCCAAACCACTCATGCTGACCAAACCGGACTCAATCACGTAAGCGCGATGGGCCAGCATCAGCGCTTGTGTGGCGTTTTGCTCGACCAGCAAGATGCTCATGCCCTCTTTAGACAACTGCCCAATGACTTCAAAAATTTTCTCGACCATGATGGGCGACAAGCCCATGGAGGGCTCATCCAAAATCAACAAAGTCGGCTTGGCCATCAAGGCTCGCGCAATGGCCAGCATTTGCTGCTCCCCGCCCGAGAGATGGCCAGCCAGGTGAGAGAGACGAACTTTTAAGCGCGGGAAAAGCGCCAACATTCTTTCCTCATCCAAGGCGACCTCCTTGGACTGGGTCCTCAGATACGCGCCCATCTTTAAATTCTCCTGCACACTCATGCGCGCAAACACCCCTCGCCCTTCGGGCACCATCACCATCCCCTTGGAGACCAAGTCCCAAGCAGACAAGGCCACGATGGACTGCCCCATGAATTCAAGCTCCCCTCGCTCGATCGGCAGCAGCCGTGTGAGCGCCTTGAGGGTGGTGGTTTTTCCAGCGCCATTGGAGCCAATCAAACTGACGCACTCTCCGGCATGGACTTCAAAACCAATGGATTTGACTGCTCGAATGCCTGAATAGCTCACGCACAAGTCTTTGGCCATGAGCAAAGGAGATTTATCCATGGAGCGAGGCCCCAAGACCCAGATAGGCCTCGATCACTTTGGGGTTTGACTGAACCGCTTGAGGCGGGCCCTCACAAATCAAATGCCCCTCGTCCAAGACGCTCACCCGATCGCACAAACCCATGACCAACTTCACGTCATGCTCGATCAATAAAATGCTCACCCCGCTTTGACGAATTTTTTGAATCAACGCTCTAAGCGCCACCTTTTCAGTCGCGTTCATCCCCGCTGCGGGCTCATCCAACGCCAAAACCAGTGGCTCGGTGGCCAGCGCACGCGCAATCTCCAAACGCCTTTGATCGCCATAACTCAAGGTCTTGGCGCGTTGACTTGCAAACTTCTGTATGCCCACATATGACAAAACCGCAAGCGCGCGGCGTTTGATGTCCTCCTCCTCGCGCTTGAACGCTTGGCTTTGAATGAGTGCACCCCACACACCCACATGGGTTTTAATGTGCGCTGCGACCATGACGTTTTCCAAAACCGTCATTTCTTTGAACAAGCGAATGTTTTGAAACGTTCTGGCAATGCCTGCCTTTGCAACCAAATCCACCGCACTGGGCTCATAGCGCAAGCCCTTGATAAAGAAGTCCCCTTGATCTGCTTTGTACAAGCCGGTGATGACGTTGAAAAAAGTCGTCTTGCCCGCACCATTGGGCCCGATGAGGCCATACACTTCGCCTTGTCTGACCGCCAAGCTCACGTTCTCTAGGGCTTGCAAACCACCAAAGCGCTTGCTTGCACCGTTGACCTGCAAAATGATCGTGTCTTGTGTCATGGGGCGCCTGTCTTTGAACGATCCTCTGGCGCGGGCCATAAGCCTTGTGGCCGCAGCAGCATCACCACAATCATCGTCAACGCAATCATCAACTGCCGCAAAATGGCCGCATCGACTCGCCCACCTGTAAGGTCTTGCAGGGGGGTTGCCACATAGCGAAGCAACTCCGGCAAGGTCGACAGCAGCAAAGCGCCAAGCACGACACCCGGCAAATGCCCCAAACCACCCAAGACCACCATCGCGACAATCATGACAGACTCCCCCAAACCAAAAGATTCTGGGGAAATGAACGTTTGAAACGCTGCAAACAAAGCGCCCGAGACACCACCCAATGTGGCCCCCAAAGCAAAGGCCAAGAGTTTTAAGTTGCGCGTGTTCAAGCCCATGGACTGAGCCGCAATCTCATCTTCTCGAATGGCAACCCATGCGCGACCAATTCTGGAGTGCTGCAGTCTAGAGCACATCAGCACACTCAAGGCCACAAAGATGAGCAAGAGATAATAGTATTGCGTGACACCCGGCAATTCAAACTCGCCCCATATCAACTTCTTGGACAAAGGGTGTCCCGCAATTTGAATGGGGTCAATGGAGCCAAGGCCCCTTGGACCGTTGGTGATGTTCATGGGTTGGTCCAAGTTGTTTAAAAACACCCTTATGATCTCCCCAAAACCCAAGGTCACAATGGCCAAATAATCTCCTCGCAGTTTTAAAGTGGGCGCACCAAGCAACACCCCCATCCCCGCAGCCAGCAAAGCGGACATGGGCAAGATCAACCACCATGGCACATGCATGCCCGCGCTCAAGAGCGGCGCCAGAAAAGGATAGGCACTCAAAAGCTCCATCAACTGAGGAGACGCCAAGAGCGCATACACATAAGCACCCAGCGCAAAAAAAGCCACATAACCCAAATCCAAAAGGCCGGCAAAGCCCACCACGATATTCAACCCCAAAGCGAGCATGGTGTAGATCAACGCCATGTCTAAAATCCTCACCCACGCATTGCCAAAGGGCTGCAACACCAAAGGCAAGACCAACAAAGCCAAAACCATGGGCCCGAAAAAGCGCTTGCCCATGCCCATGCCCAAAGGTCCATTGGAGCTCACAGGCGTGTTCATCTTTAAGCTCTTTCAGCGAGTTTCTCGCCCAAGAGACCCGATGGCCTTAAGGTGAGCATCAAAATCAACACCATAAACGCAAAAATATCTGAGTACTGACTGCCTAAAATCCCGCCTGTCATTTCGCCCAAATAACCCGATCCGATGGACTCAATCAAGCCCAAACACAAGCCCCCAACCACCGCACCAGGCAAGTTGCCAATGCCGCCCAAGACCGCTGCCGTAAAGGCTTTCAGCCCAGGTAAAAAACCCATGGAATGATGAACAGTTCCAAAGTTGGCGGCCCACATGACACCGGCCACACCGGCCAAGACGGCACCGATCACAAAGGTCAAAGAGATCACCTGATCGGGCTTGACACCCATCAAACTCGCCATTTGCGCGCTCTCAGACGTTGCACGCATTGCTCGACCTAACTTGGTCATGTTGACCAACACCATCAGTGCACAAAGCAAGAGAGACGTCACACACAAAATCATGATTTGAGTGGGCGAAATCACCGCCCCCCATACATCGATGGGCGCATTGTCCAAAGGGCTTAAGTAGGGTTTATAGTTGGGTTTCCATATGATCATGGCTAGCGTTTGGAGCAAAATCGACAAACCAATTGCCGTGATCAAAGGTGCCAACTTGGGGGCTTTGCGCAAGGGGCGATATGCAATTTTTTCGATGAAGAAGTTCAAAACCCCACACACCCCACAAGACAGCACCAAAGAGAGCGCAAAAACCAGCCACGCAGGACACGCTGGAAACGCCTGAGCGAAATAAGCCATGACGCTCCAACTCGTCAAAGCCCCCACCATCAGAACCTCGCCATGGGCAAAGTTGATCAAGTTGATGATGCCATACACCATCGTGTAGCCAAGTGCGACCAAGGCATACAAGCTGCCTAAAACCAAACCATTGATGATTTGTTGAACGAGGACTTCCATCTTTAGGGTTCTTTGGGAGTGATGGACTCGCTTGGAGCGTGCAAGCCTTTGGCATTCTTGGCATCCTTGGCATTCGCTTGCCGATTTAAATCTTGCAAATGCTTGAGTTTCTCAGCAATTTTGATCTCCAGCCCTCGAGGCACGGGATTGTAAAATTCTTGCGCCTTCAAATCATCTGGAAAGTAATGCTCGCCTGCAGCAAACGCTTGTGGCTCATCGTGTGCGTACCGATAGGCTCGGCCATAGTCTAAATTTTTCATCATCTGCGTTGGCGCGTTTCTAAGCCTTAAGGGAACTGCTCGGGTCTGGTCCTCTTTGACAAACTGCTTTGCAGCTTTGAAGGCTTGATAAACCGCGTTGGACTTGGGCGCGACACTTAGATACACCACACACTGCGCCAAGGCAAGCTCGCCCTCAGGTGAGCCCAGTCTCTCCATGGTCTGCATGGCATCCAAGGCCATGGTGAGCGCCCTTGGATCGGCAAGACCAATGTCCTCGCTGGCCATTCTGATCATGCGCCTAGCGATGTAATTGGGATCTACGCCACCATCCAACATGCGCACCATCCAGTAAAGTGCCGCATCCGGGTCCGAACCACGAACTGACTTGTGCAAGGCGCTGATGGTGTCATAAAACTGCTCGCCCCCTTTGTCATGCCTGCGCAGCTGTTCGCCCAGCACATTTTCCAACCAAGTCAAATTTTTAGGTGTTGCGTTTGAGCTTTCATCAAAGGCAGTTTTTTGCTTCACCAAACTGAGCATCTCCAGCGTATTGAAAAGCCTTCTTGCGTCCCCGTCTGCATAATTGACCAGCCTAGAGGTGGCCTCCTCCTCCAAAAGGGGCAGCGACACATGCCGCCTGGCCTTGTCCACCAAGGCCCTCAAACTGTCTGCATCCAAGGGTTTGAGCACATACACCTGCGCTCGAGAGAGCAAGGCCGAATTGACTTCAAAGGAAGGGTTCTCTGTGGTCGCGCCAATGAAGGTCAATAGACCTGACTCGACATGCGGTAAAAAAGCATCTTGCTGAGATTTATTGAACCGATGGACCTCGTCCACAAAAACAATCGTTCTTTGGCCGGGATTGGACAGCTCAAAAGCCTTGGCACGGTCCACGGCTTCACGAATTTCTTTCACTCCACCCAAGACCGCACTGATCATGATAAATTGGGCATCAAAGGCCCCAGCCATCAAGCGTGCAATCGTGGTCTTTCCAACACCTGGTGGCCCCCAAAAAATGCAACTGTGTGGCACGCCAGACTCAAACGCCAGTCGAAGCGCCATGCCCTCAGACAGCAAATGCGCTTGACCAGCCACCTCTTGCAAACTTTTGGGGCGCAGTCGCTCTGCCAAGGGCTCAAGCAATGAGGCACTGGGCTTGAACTCCAGGGTGCTCACTGGCGTATCACCTCCGCGCCTTGGGGAGGCTTAAAAACAAACTGTTCTGCAGTCAACGCTTTGGGGTTGATCAAAAAGTCTGCAAAACTCAAAGAGGAGTCTTGATAAAAAGCGTCTCTCATCTCTAAGCGCGAAAGCATCACACCTTGTTCGGTTTGTTTCAAGCCAAACCTGACCCACAGCAATGGGCCATCGGGCTTTTTAGGTGTGCCTTTGACCCATTCAAGCCCCTCAGAATTGGGCAAGGCTTCTAGCTCAAAGTCGCGCTGAATGAAGCTCACATCAACGGCCAATGCGATCAGGGCTGCTGGGGTGCTGCCCATGGCCTGCGTTTGTGATCTGGCCGTGACTTGCGAGATGTCTTTGTCGTAGACCCAAAGGGTCTGCCCATCGGCCAAAATCATTTGCGCAAATGGGGAGGTGTAATCAAATCTAAATTGGTGCGGCCGAATAAATTTAAAACTTCCCTTGGAGACTTTTCTTTTAGTGGATTGGCCTGGCTTTTGGGGCGACGTCACCGTTTGGGTGAAGGAGGCTTGTGCACTTTGCGTGGTTTTTAAAAATACATTGAGCGTCTCAATGGCGTCGGCGTGAGCGCCAAAAGACAGGACCATCCAAGACAACCCTGCAAGCGCGCTTGGCGCCAAGTGCTTGGCACACCCCAACAGCGCGCGCATGGAAAGTGACATGTGAATGCGTTTCCTGATTCGCTTAAGCGTTGCTGCCTACTGGCACCAAAATTTCTCGGTGACCGCTGCTGCTCATGGCGCTGACCAGTCCTGCGCGCTCCATGTCTTCGACCAATCTTGCGGCTCGGTTGTAGCCAATTTTCAAGTGCCGCTGAACCAAGGAGATGCTGGCTTTTCTATTCTTTAAAACAATCTCGACAGCTTGATCATACAAGGGGTCCTTTTCGCCTCCACTGTCACCAAAGAGATCAATCTCACCCGTCTCCGCATCCACCACGCCGCCTTCAAGAATCCCTTCGACATAATCGGGTGCACCTTGGGTTTTTAAATAGTTGACCACCCGGTGGACCTCTTCATCACTCACAAATGCACCGTGTACTCGAATCGGGAAACCCGTGCCACTTGGCATGTACAACATATCACCCATGCCCAGCAAGGCCTCGGCACCCATTTGATCCAGAATGGTTCTTGAGTCAATTTTGCTGCTGACTTGAAAGGCGATGCGTGTAGGGATATTGGCTTTGATCAAACCCGTGATCACATCAACGCTTGGGCGCTGTGTTGCCAAAATCAAATGAATCCCCGCAGCCCTGGCCTTTTGCGCCAATCGAGCGATGAGCTCTTCAATTTTCTTACCCACGACCATCATCAAGTCAGCCAACTCATCGATGACCACCACCACATGCGGCAACCTCGAGAGGGGCTCAGGAGACTCGGGCGTCAAGCTAAACGGGTTGTAGATAAAATTGCCCTCCTGGGACGCCTCATCGATTTTGACGTTGTAGCCAGCCAAATTTCTAACTCCCAGCTTGCTCATCAATTTGTAGCGACGCTCCATTTCAATGACGCACCAGTTCAAAGCGTGGGCGGCTTGACGCATGTCCGTGACCACGGGCGCCAACAAATGTGGGATGCCTTCATAAACACTCATCTCGAGCATCTTGGGATCGATCATCAAAAGCCGCACATCTCTGGCCTCGGCTTTGTACAAAAGAGACAAGATCATGGCGTTGATGCCCACCGACTTGCCTGCACCGGTTGTACCAGCCACCAACACATGGGGCATTTTGCTTAAATCGGCCACAACCGGGTTGCCCACGATGTCTTTGCCTAGACCTATGGTGAGCATCGATTTGGCTTCGTTGTAAATTTCAGAACCTAAAATTTCACTCAATTTGATGGACTGCCTTCTGGCATTGGGCAACTCCAGGGCCATGAAATTTTTCCCTGGAATCGTCTCCACCACTCGAATGGACACCAAACTCAAAGAGCGGGCCAAGTCTTTGGCCAAATTGACAATCTGCGAGCCCTTGACACCCGTGGCGGGCTCAATTTCATAACGCGTGATCACCGGCCCAGGTGCAGCGGCCACCACACGCACCTCAACGCCAAAATCTTTGAGCTTTTTCTCAATGAGACGGCTCGTCATCTCTAGCGTTTCAGGAGAGACGGTGTCTTGCCTGACTGCGGAGCTGTCTAACAAATCCACCTGAGGAAGATTGGAGTCAGGCAAATCTGTGAAAAGAGGTTTTTGTCTCTCTCTTGCAATGCGCGCACTCTTGGGCACCGCCATGGTCTCTGGCTCATACACCAACTTGGTCACATGCGTGTGTCCAATGGACTCAATGCGCTCAACCACGGAGATCTCTTCACGCTCCTTGGCCGCCGCTTGCCCCATGGCCAAATCCTGAGCAATTTCTCTTTTTTCTTTAATAGCCACAAACCAATCATCAAGCTGAGCACCTAAATTCTCTGCCAATTCAACCCAAGAAAAACGAAACACCCAGGCGCCACCGACAATCATAAAAATAATAAATATAAGGCCCGACCCATTGAACCCCAACCACTGAACACCAAAGGATCCGGTCAAATAACCAAGCACCCCGCCAGCATAGTGCCCGGGCAAATGATGATCGAAGCGGTAAAGTCGCGTCCACTCCAAGCCGGTGCTTGAGACCATCAACAGCACCAAACCACTCCAAAAGGACCAAGGCGTATCAAGCCAATGGTGAGTCAGCGCTTGTGTGGTGTTTTCTCGCCTTTTTGCGTTTTCCTTTGGTGCATTCAAGCGCTCGGCGTGAATTCTGCCCATCAAGGCAGAAACCCAAGAGGACACGCCCGCCATGAAGCACCAAACGAAGGAGTATCCAAAGAGAAAGTAGCTCATGTCACTGAGCCAAGCGCCAATTTTTCCACCCCAATTGAGTGTTTTGGTCAAAGACCCAGACGTGGTCCATGCCGCGTCCTGGCTTTGGTGCGTGAGCATTGAAATCAGCCAAAAAACAAGAAAAACGAAACCCAATGTGAGTGCAATTTCTTGAGTAAAGCGCCTAAAACCCGTCATCTGATCGGGTTCAGGCGGGTCGTTTCGCAAAGTATGGAGTGAGTAGGTCATATGCAGAGAATAGCTTAACCCAAAAAGCTTGGATGAATCTTAAGTTTTCCAGTTAAATGCAACGCAATTGTATTAAGGAATTCAGCCCCTTGGCCTTCTGACTCAACCAAGAAATTGATTCATCGCAATCTCTTGGGCCCACAAGAACTTACAATAGGCGCATGAAAGAGTACCCAATGGCTCCATTGGGGCTCTATGCCTCGTCCCATTTCAACGTGAAACCACTCGCTACCATGTCCAATTCTTCTAAACACGCCAAGGTGCTGATCTTAGGTTCAGGCCCAGCAGGCTATACAGCAGCCATCTATGCCGCAAGAGCCAATTTGCACCCCCTTTTAATCACCGGCATTGCTCAAGGCGGGCAACTCATGACCACCACCGACGTTGACAACTGGCCTGCCGATGTACACGGCGTACAAGGGCCTGAATTGATGCAACGCTTTTTAGAGCATGCAGAGCGCTTTAAAACTGAAATCGTCTTTGATCACATCAATCAAGTTGATTTGAGCAAACGCCCCTTTGTCCTTCAAGGTGACTCAGGTCAATACACCTGTGATGCCTTGATCATTTCCACCGGTGCATCCGCCAAATACTTAGGACTTCCAAGCGAACAGGCCTTCATGGGCAAAGGCGTCTCAGGGTGCGCGACCTGCGACGGCTTCTTTTACAAAGAACAAGCCGTCTGTGTCGTGGGAGGGGGCAACACAGCAGTGGAAGAGGCCCTGTACCTCTCCAACATCGCCAGCCAAGTGCATTTGATTCACCGCAGAGACAAATTTCGAGCAGAACCCATCATGATTGACAAGATGATGGAAAAAGTCAAAAGCGGCAAAATCATCCTTGAACTCCACCGCGAGCTTGAAGAAGTCTTGGGCGACCCCTCTGGCGTCACAGGTGTGCGAATCAAATCCACCTTGAGCTCGCCACTGGCGACCAAGGATTTGAGTGTCCAAGGATGCTTCATTGCCATTGGCCACCAACCCAATACAGAGATTTTCGCCAATCAACTTCAAATGAAAGATGGCTACATCATCACCCTCGGAGGCTTGCAAGGCTTGGCCACCATGACCAGCGTTCAAGGCGTCTTTGCTGCAGGCGATGTGCAAGACCACGTCTACCGCCAAGCCATCACCAGTGCGGGCACAGGCTGCATGGCAGCCCTGGATGCACAACGCTTTCTAGAACAAAATTAGTTCTTTGGTTCTCATTTGAAGATTTCCGAACCTTGGGCCCACTTCAGTCTGAGGCCGTAGGCGGTTTGCGAAAGTAGATTTGTCGGGCTATAATCATGGGCTTGGCATCTTTTGACGCACATCAAAGGGATGCCATTTCATGGGGATACCGCCCCCCTACTTGGCGAGGTGAGGTTCTTGCGTCTGCAACAACCGTTTTAGGAGTGTTCAAAATGGCACGTGTATGTGAAATAACGGGCAAGCGCCCCATGGTTGGGAACAATGTATCCCACGCCAACAACAAAACCAAGCGTCGATTTTTACCAAATTTACAATACCGTCGTTTCTGGGTTGAGAGTGAGAACCGTTGGGTTCGTTTGCGTGTCTCCAGCGCAGCACTTCGCTTAATCGACAAAAAAGGCATTGATACCGTGCTCGCAGATTTGCGCGCTCGCGGTCAAGCTTGATCACCACCCATTGAAAGGACGACATCATGGCTTCTAAAGGCGGACGCGAGAAAATCAAACTCGAATCAACTGCAGGCACCGGACATTTTTACACCACCAGTAAAAACAAAAAAACGATGCCTGAAAAAATGACGATCATGAAATTTGATCCCAAAGCGCGCAAACACGTGGAATACAAAGAGACCAAACTTAAATGATCTCTTTGCCCGCTTAAAGCGGGGGCTTATGTGCTACATATAGGCCTACAAGCACAAAAGCCTGCACATGATTTCATGAGCAGGCTTTTTTTTTGGGACCCGCGTAGACCTTTTAAATCGCGCGCTGGCTTTGTTGCATCGTTTCAGCCAGATCTCTCATGCCCTGGCCGAGCGCAAGACCGCAGAGAACTCTCGCAAAGCCAAGATCCCACTGTGCTCAGCTTTGTTGCACCAAGCTTGTAGCTCCCAAGTCAATTGCTCACTCGACGATGAAGTCGACTGCCAAAGAGATCTCAACTCTTCCCTCATTTTGAGCATGGTATCGATATTGGGCATGGCTTCTCGAGCAGCTTGCAAAGCTTGAAGGGCCGGCTTTGGAATTTTCTCAAAATCACGGTGCACCCATCGCTTGGCGGTCTTTTGAACCGAGTTGTCCAAATGCTTGTTTAAGTTCTTTAACTCTTGTTGATAAACACCCTTCAACTTCAAAGCGTAATTGGCCATGACCTCATAACGATTGGCAATCAAAGCCTCCAATGTTTTGGCATCCGCCACAGGTTTGATGTCCCCGAGTGCAAATTTAGGTGGTACTTTTTTAATTTTCGCCAAGCCCACCAACGCCAACGCCTTGATATACACAAATCCAATGTCAAACTCATAGGGCTTGATGGACAGTTTGGCAGAGGTTGGGTACGTGTGGTGATTGTTGTGCAACTCCTCACCGCCAATCAAAATACCCCAAGGCACAATATTGGTACTGGCATCGGGTGCTTCAAAATTGCGGTATCCCCAGACATGCCCAACACCGTTGATGATTCCCGCAGCCGTCACGGGAATCCAAAGCATTTGAATGGCCCAGATGGTCAAGCCAATCGCTCCAAAAAGCAGCAAATCAATGACCAACATGACGCCCAGGCCCTGCCAGGGTAGACGGCTGTAAAGCCGCTGCTCGATCCAATCGTCGGGGGTGGCGTGTCCATACTTGTCAAGTGTTTCTTGGTTTTTAGCCTCTGAGCGGTACAACTCAGCACCTTGCCAAAACACAGTTTTCAACCCCCGTGTTTGAGGACTGTGCGGGTCTTCATCGGTCTCGCATTTGGCATGGTGTTTTCTGTGAATTGCTGCCCACGCTTTTGTTTGCATGCCCGTGGTCAACCACAGCCAAAATCTAAAGAAGTGCGCAACGGTAGGATGCAAATCCAAAGACCTGTGCGCTTGATGTCGATGCAAATAAATGGTGACCCCAGCAATTGTGATGTGCGTGAGCGCCAAAGTCACAAGCACGAGGGACCAAGCGCTTAAATTCAAAAGTCCTTGATCTGCCCAGGTCAATGCGTCATACAAGAGGGAGTTTGTCATCGGTGTCATAAAAAAATGAATGCCTTAAAAAAAGTCACGTGTTGCTCATTTTAACGCCCATGACACTTCTTTGAACAAAAACGCCCATGATTGAGCTTTGGCGCAAGGGGTTGTTCAAGGTGCTTGTTGCCCTGCCAAGGCCGCTTAAGAGGTACGCTCCCAAATGGCTGCAAAGAATCCATCACAATGGTGCCGATGAGGCCATAGCCTTAAATACAAACCATCGATGGAGCACAAGTCCTTGGCCTGTTGAATTTTCAACTGCTCCAAGATATCGACCGCAGCCATGGGCCTAAAACCTGGGTGCGCCAAGGAGAAGGCTTGCGCAATTTTTTCATTTTCTTCCTCTAGCAAACTGCATGTGGCATAGACCAAGCGGCCACCTAGTTTGATCAATTTGCCCGCACTCGTGAGGATGTCTTTTTGCTTGACCACCAACTGCTCAATGCCTTGAAGCGACTGCCTCCACTTGAGATCGGGATTTCTTCTGAGTGTGCCCAATCCCGAGCAAGGGGAGTCCACCAAAACACGATCAATTTTTCCGCTTAAACGCTTGATGCGCTCATCTCGCTCATGGGCGATGACGGCAGGGTGCACATTGGAGAGTTGGCTCCTCGCAAGCCTGGGCTTTAAGGCATCTAAACGGTGGGCCGAGGTATCAAACGCATACAAGCGACCCGTGTTTCTCATGCTCGCCCCAATTGCCAAGGTTTTACCACCCGCACCCGCACAAAAGTCCGCCACCATCTCCCCACGCTTGGCATCAAGCAGCAAGGCCAACAATTGCGAACCCTCGTCTTGGACCTCCATTGAACCATTTTTAAAACACACCAAATCACTCAAGGTCGGCTTGCCAGCAATTCTTAAACCCCATGGGCTAAAAGGGGTCAGCACCGCTTTGATGCCCTCAAGCTTTAACTGCGCTTGCACCTCTTCTCTTTTGGCCACAAAGGTGTTGACCCTCAAGTCCAGGGGTGCAGATGCGTTCATGGCATCGACCAAATCCCAAAACTCTGTGCCAAGTTGCGCTTTCAAAGGTTCTACCAACCACTCTGGCAAGTTGTGGCGATGGCGATCCAAAAGATCCGAGGTGTTGATCTTCAAGCAGTCTTCTATCCAACGGATCTCAGGCTCAGTCAGTGCAGCCTTTAAAAATTCAATCGGGCCTTCATCCTTAGGAGAGTGCCTGCTCTTTTGTGCCGCTTCATTGGCCTTGTAGCGTTGAGCGTCTTTGCTGGGGGTTTTCTTAGGGGCCTCAGAAGGCCTGAGACTCATTTTGGGTGCGCCTGTCGGTGACTGGTCGATTAAATATTGAGCAAACCCGAGAATCGCCAATCGTCTTTCTTTGGGGCCAGAGCCAGAAGGTGCAAAATGATCGTACCTGAGCTTAAAGCGCAAAACGTTATAAACCGTTTCTGCCAGCAAGGACCTCTCCCTTTGACCCAATGCATACGTTTTGCGATGATCACGAAAGAATTTAGAGACAACGGCGTCTGCCGGATGGTCAAATTGAATCACGGTGCGAACCAGGTCGCTACAAGCTTGGAGAAGTAATTTTGGATGCATAAGGGTGTATTCTCTCACCCATGAGTGACACAATGCCAAAACCCAATATTTTTATCGATCCTGGAACCTACCGCCACTATAAAGGGGGGCTTTACAAAGTGCTCTGTATGGCCCTGCACAGTGAGTCACTGGAAACCATGGTGGTTTACGAAGCCTTGAAAAGTGGAGGCGGCACATGGGTGCGACCCGCTGGTATGTTTTTAGAGACCGTTGAAATTGATGGACAATGCAAACCTAGGTTTGAAAAAGTCAACTCCCCTTGAGTTTTTCAGAAAAACAACACCTGCCCCTTTGAACATGCGCGCTTATTCAAACCCCCTTGAGCAACAGCTTTTAGTCCCCAAACATCATTGAACTCTTGACCCCGTGAAAAATATCGCCATCTTGATCTCCGGTGGGGGCTCCAACATGAAAAGCATCATCAAGCGGTCTCAAAAGGCCCAATGGTTAAAGCGCTATCAAACCCAGATTGGCCTTGTCTTGTCAAACGACCCCTTGGCCTCAGGCATTGATTGGGCCAAAGGCCAAGGCTTGAGCACCGCAATCGTGGACCACAAAAATTTCTTGCAAGAAGAAAACCCCCGCCGCGCTTTTGAAGACGCCTTGATCCACACGCTTGAGCCTCTCGCGCCCGATCTGATCGTTTTGGCCGGTTTCATGCGCATCTTGAGCCCGCATTTTGTCTCTCGCTACACCAACAAGTTGATGAACATTCACCCCTCTTTGTTACCCGCCTTTACAGGACTGCACACACACCAAAGAGCGATTGATGCGGGTGTCAAATTTGCGGGCGCAAGCGTTCATTGGGTGAGTGACGTTGTGGACGCAGGTCAGATCATTGACCAAGCGGTGGTGCCGATTTTGCCTGGGGATACGGCTAGCGGTTTGGCCTCTCGGGTGCTGACCCAAGAGCACTTGCTTTACCCAAGGGCCATTGAAAACTGGCTCAAAACACAAGCCACTTAATCGTTCAGGAGCGCTTGAGCACTCAGTCTTGAATTCTTTGGCAAATGCGCCGTCAAGAACTCCATTTGATCGGCCAAAATGCGTCGATTTCTCAAAATAAAGTCCTCCCACAACGAAGGCACATAAGGGGTAAACAAAAGGGGCATCTTGGCTTGCTCAGGGGTTCGGCTGCTTTTTCGGTGGTTACAAGAGCGACACGCTGTGACCACATTCATCCACGTGTCGACCCCTTGCTGGGCAAAGGGGATGATGTGCTCTCGGGTCAACTCCAACTCTGAGAACAAACCACCACAATAAGCACAGATATTTCGATCTCGAGCAAACAACTTCCCATTGGTCAAGCCAGGCCTCAATGAAAAGGGACTGATATTTGGCACCCCTCTCGTGCCAATGATGCTATTGACCGTGATGATGGATTGCAGTCCCGTGATTGCATTGTGACCCCCTCGAAACACGGCGATCTGAGCCCCCGCCTCCCAACGCACATCATCGGCCGCATAATGGATCACCGCTTGTTCAAGCGTAATCCAAGACTGTGGCAAACCTTGAGCGGATAACTTCAAAACTTTCAATGAACGCCTCCCTTTGAGCAAACCCCAAACGACGAGCTCTTGTCAAACGCTCTTTATGATGTCCGAGGTTGCAAAATTCATTAAAAAAAAGAGCTCTCAACGAGCACACACTCACTTTGCAGAGACAATATACCTTCTTTTCGTGACAAACAAGTATCTTTGGACCTTTTGACTTCAAACATGAAAATTTTCAGAGGATTTCAACACCCTGATTTGGCCAAGCATTGCGCTTTGACCATTGGGAATTTTGATGGCGTGCACCGCGGACACCAAGCCATGCTGGCTTTGCTCAACTCCGAGGCACGGCACAGAGGCGTGCCCAGCTGCGTGATGACCTTCGAGCCCCACCCCAGAGAGTTCTTTGCCAAGCTTCAGCAAAACCCCTCACTTGCCCCGCCAAGGGTTGCCAACCTGAGGGACAAACTCGATGAGCTCAATCGTTGTGGTGTAGATCAGTGCGTGGTCCTTCGTTTTGATCATCAACTGGCCAATCAGTCGCCTCAATCCTTTATCCAAAATGTATTGATTCATGGCCTTGGGGCCCAGTACATCTTGGTTGGAGACGACTTTCGATTTGGCAAACATAGAGCCGGAGACCACCATTTGCTGACCCAAATGGGTCAACAAATGGGCCTAGATGTGGGCAAGATGAACAGTTATGAAATCTCCTTGCCAAGAGCTCACACCTCAAAGACAAGTTCCACGAGCACTGACACCCAAAGCTCTCGCACCCAGCATGAACCCCTTCGAGTCTCAAGCTCTGCCGTGCGCTTGGCCCTCAGCCAAGGGCACATGGGCGAGGCCTCTCAATTGCTGGGTCGTCCTTATGCCATCTCTGGGCACGTGGTGTTTGGTCGTCAACTTGGCCGCAGCCTGAATGCCAGAACCCTTAACATTCGCTTTCAAGCGAAAAGTGCTGCAACTCAAGGTATTTTTGTGGTTTGGGTTCACGGCCTATCGCCAAAAGCACTGCACGGGGTAGCTAATTTTGGCGTTCGCCCCACGCTTGATCCCAATGATGTCAACGGAGGACAAATCTTGCTGGAAACACATTGCCTGGATTGGCCCTCTGAACTCTCAACGGAGGGTGGCTACGGTAAAATCGTCAAAATTGAATTGCTCCACAAACTCCACGATGAATTGAAATACGACAGCTTGGAGTCCTTGCAAAAGGGCATCCAAGAAGACTGCGAACATGCACGAGAGTGGTTTCAAAGCCATCCGAACACTTAAAAAGTGACCCTTGTCTCACCTTTGAGCGCAGGTGAATGCTTGATTTTATTGATCCCTTAAATTTTCTCCATTCCTCTTTCATGAATCAAAACACCGATTACAGAAAAACTCTCAATTTGCCCGACACGCCCTTTCCGATGAGAGGTGACTTGCCAAAACGCGAGCCCGCTTGGGTCAACAATTGGTCCGCTGAAGGAACCTACCAAAAACTTCGCTTAGCCAGGCATGGTGCACCTTTGTTCGTTTTACACGACGGCCCGCCCTATGCCAACGGCAAACTGCATATCGGCCATGCCTTGAATAAAGTTCTTAAAGACATGATCGTCAAATCTAAACAGCTCGCTGGTTTTGACGCGCAATACATTCCCGGCTGGGACTGCCACGGCTTGCCCATTGAGAACGCGATTGAAAAATTACATGGCCGCCAACTCAGCCGAGACGACATGCAAAGCAAAAGCCGCTCCTATGCCAACGAGCAAATTGATCAACAGCGTGAGGACTTTCAACGCTTAGGGGTTCTTGGCGACTGGCAGCGCCCTTACAGAACCATGGATCCAGCCAACGAGGCGGGCCAACTGCGGGCCTTTAAACGCGTCATCGAAAACGGTTTTGTTTACCGCGGTCTTAAACCTGTGTATTGGTGTTTCGATTGTGCGTCTTCCCTTGCAGAGTTTGAGATTGAATACGCCGACAAAAAGAGCGACACCTTGGATGTGGCGTTCTTGTGTGCGCAGCCTGATCAATTGGCACAGGCCTTTGGACTGCAACACTTGAACAAACCTGCCTTTGCCGTCATTTGGACAACCACCGCTTGGACCATCCCCGCCAACCAGGCTTTGAACTTGAACGCTGAGCTTGACTATGCGTTGATCGACACCGAAAAAGGCCACATGTTGGTGGCACTTGAATTGGTTGACAAGTGCCTTGAACGCTGGGCTTTGTCCGGAGAAGTCCTGGCCACCACCAAAGGTCAATCTTTGGATGGTCTTGAGTTTGAACACCCTTTGTCTCATGTGCATGAAGACTTTAAGAGACGCGCTCCGGTTTATTTGGCCGACTATGCCACGGCCAGCGAAGGCACAGGTATTGTGCACTCTGCACCCGCCTATGGGGTGGATGACTTCAACAGCTGCAAATCTCATGGCATGAGCTATGACGAGATCTTAAATCCCGTTCAAGCCAACGGTGTTTATTCGCAAGACTTTGCACTTTATGGCGGACTCCATATTTGGAAAGCCATTCCAACGATTTTGAGTAGCCTCAAAGACGCACAGCGTCTACTTGCCACGCAAACCATTACCCACAGCTATCCTCACTGCTGGCGACACAAGACGCCAGTGATTTACCGAGCTGCGGCTCAGTGGTTCATTCGCATGGATGAGGGGGACGGCGTTTTTACCAAAGACAAGCCTCTTAAAACTTTAAGGGCCTTGGCACTTCAAGCCATAGAGCAGACCACTTTTTATCCCGCCAATGGCAAAACACGCCTTCGAGACATGATTGCCAATCGACCCGATTGGTGCATCTCACGCCAACGCAGTTGGGGGGTGCCTTTGCCCTTTTTTATTCACAAAGAAACCAACGAGCTTCACCCCAACACACTTCAGATTTTAGATCAAGCCGCTGACGTGATTGAAAAGGGTGGCATTGAGGCGTGGAGTCGATTGAGCAACGTTGACATTTTGGGCGACAAAGAAGGCCCCCTCTACACCAAAAGCACCGACATCTTAGAGGTCTGGTTTGACTCCGGCTCTACGTTTGAGCATGTGCTCAGAGGCTCACACGCAAGCGCCTATGACCGAGCGCCTTACCATGACAGCGGACCTGAAGCGGACTTGTACCTAGAAGGCCATGATCAACACCGTGGCTGGTTTCACAGCTCATTGCTATTGGGCTGCGCCTTGTACGGCAGAGCCCCCTACAAGGGTCTGTTGACCCACGGTTTTGCCACAGATGGGCAAGGTCGCAAGATGAGCAAATCTCTTGGCAATGTGGTCATTCCTCAAGAGGTGACTGACAAACTCGGAGCAGAAATTGTACGTTTGTGGGTGGCCTCGACCGATTACTCAGGAGACCTCAACATCGATGACAAGATCTTGGCCCGCGTGGTGGATGCTTATCGTCGCATAAGAAATACACTGCGTTTTTTAATGGCCAACATCAGTGACTTTGATCCTCAAAGTGAGTCCATCGAGTTCAAGGATTTACTTGAAATCGATCAATACGCCCTTCAACGCTTGTCACAACTGCAACGTGAAATCTCAGGCAGTTTTGATCCCCTCAAAGGTATTTTTGAAGGGGGCCTCTTTGGTCAATATGAGTTTCATCCAGTGGTGAGCAAGTTGCAGGTGTACTGCTCTGAAGAGCTCGGCGCATTTTACCTTGACATCCTCAAAGACAGGCTCTACACCACCGCTCAAAAGTCTCATGCCAGGTTGAGCGCACAAACTGCGCTGTGGCACATCACACAATCGTTGTTGCGTTTGATGGCTCCATTTTTAAGCTTCACCGCTGAAGAGGCTTGGGGACTCTTGGGACACACTGAAAGCATCTTCATTGAAAAATTCCAGCCCATGGATGCGAGTGAGTCTCTTTTAAACAAATGGAATAAAATTCGCGACATCAGAGATGCAGTCAATAAAGAGATTGAAACGCTCAGGGCCAATGGGCAAGTTGGTGCCTCCTTGCAAGCGGAGGTGGACTTGACCTTGAATGCCGAGGATCACACGCTTTTAAGCTCTTTAAAAGAGGACTTGAAGTTTGTCATGATCACGTCCAGCATTCATTTGCATTTGGGCACAGCATTGAAAGTCTCGCCCAAAGCCAGCACCCAATTGAAATGCGAACGCTGTTGGCATTATCAAAGCGATGTGGGCTCGCAAGGCGAGCACCCTGGACTCTGCTTGCGATGCTTTAGCAATTTATTGGGCAGTGGTGAAGTCAGACAATTCGCATGACACACGAAAACGACATCGACAAAGACAAAGATACGGGCACACTGCCCTCTCGCGTGTTGCATTGCTTGGCCCTGTCTTTCATTGTGATTGCTCTGGACCAATGGAGCAAATACATGATTGTCCAGGCGTTTGTGTACCTACAAAGTCAGGAGATCGTCTCATTTTTTAATCTCGTTCGGGTCCACAACACGGGGGTTGCGTTTTCTTTTTTAGCGTCTGATGCAGGGTGGCAAAGATGGTTCTTTCCCATCTTGGGCATCTCAGCAAGTCTTGTGATGTACCGATTGATTTACACAAATAAACATCACGCTTTATTTTGCTGGGCCTTGGCCTTGATTGCTGGAGGCGCTTTGGGCAATGTGATTGATCGGTTGATCTATGGATACGTGGTTGATTTTTTAGACTTTCATTGGTCCACGTGGCACTTTGCGGCCTTTAACGTCGCCGATAGCGCCATCTCATTGGGCGCTGCGCTTTTGATCTTGGATGAGCTCTTGAAGTTAAAACATCACCCTGAAGCATCTGACACAAGGAAGGACACCCCGTCCTAAAGACATGGCATGCCCTTTTGTCACCGATTTGCCTTGAGAGATCAACGACAAAGACGCACCCCTCAAAGGGCATCCCACGTCAAAGCGTCAAAATCGTACAACCGGTGGTTTTGCGCGCTTCAAGGTCTTTGTGTGCAGCTTGAATCTCGGCCAAAGGATAGCGCTGATCGATTCTGATCTTGACCACCCCACTGACCACTTTGTCAAAGAGATCGTCGGCCATGACCTGTGTACTTTCGCGTGAGTTGATGTGTGTGAAAAGAGTTTGTCGCGTCACATAAAGGGAGCCCTTTGCAGCCAAGATGCCAGGAGAGAACTCAGGCACTGGGCCCGATGAGTTGCCAAAACTGGCAAGCAAACCCAGTGGGGCCAAACAATCCAAAGACTTGTCCCACGTGTCCTTGCCCACAGAGTCATAAACCGCCTTGACCCCTTTGCCTTGGGTGATTTCTTTGACTCGAGCAGCAAAATCTTCTTTGGCGTAATTGATCATGAAAGTCGCACCCAAGTCTTTGGCCAATTGACACTTCTGATCGGTCCCCGCCGTTCCAATCAACTGCAAGCCCAATGCTTTTGCCCACTGGCAAACAATGAGACCCACGCCACCAGCTGCTGCATGGAATAAAATAAAATCACCTTTGTTCAAACCCCCTTGGGGCAAGGTTCGGTTGAGTAAATATTGTGCCGTCAGACCTTTGAGCATCATCGCAGCACCGGTTTCAAAGTCAATTGCATCAGGCAACTTGCACACACACTTGGCTGGCATCACACGCTCTTCGCAATAGCTGCCAGGCGGCTGGCTTGCATAGGCGGCACGATCTCCGACCTTCAGGTGTGTCACCCCTGCTCCAATCGCCTCAATGACACCAGAGGCCTCCATGCCCATGCTCAGTGGCATTTGCATCGGATACAAACCCATGCGCTGATACACATCAATGTAATTGAGCCCAATGGCTTTGTGCTTGATACGGATCTCTCCAGGGCCTGGCTCCCCAATGGGCACGTTATCAAGCTTTAACTGCTCTGCTCCACCGTGCTGGTGAATGCGAATGGCTTTGACGGTTCTTGTCATGAGTTTTTCTCCTTCTTTAATTTGAATGCTCTTGGGTATGCCATTGGATCAAAAGCGCCTTTTGACATGCAGACACTTAAGGGTCATCACAGCCACTAGTGCGTTCCTTTGTAAGCTCCACCATCGATCAAGATATTTTGGCCGGTGATGTAACTGGCATGCTGGCTGCATAAAAATGCGCACGTCGAGCCAAACTCATCGGTGTTTCCAAAACGCCCACTTGGAATGGTTTTGGCTCGCATCTGGGCAACTTCTTCCATGGATTTGCCAGTTTTTTCAACCATGCCTTTCATGGTTTCTCGAATGCGATCGGTATCAAACGCACCGGGCAATAAATTATTGATCGTGACGTTGTTGCCCGCCATTTTTTCTGTTCTGGCCAAACCGGCCACAAACCCCGTCAATCCGCTTCTAGCTCCATTGGAGAGGCCCAAATTATCAATGGGCGCTTTGACGGATCCAGAGGTGATGTTGATGATTCGACCAAAACCTCTTTGAGCCATTTTATCTACCGTGGCTTTGATCAACTCAATGGGCGTCAACATATTGGCGTCTAGCGCTTTCACCCATGCATCTCGGTCCCAATTCCTAAAGTCCCCTGGTGGTGGACCACCTGCATTGGTCACCACAATGTCGTAGTCTTGACCAGGACCTGTGGGCACATTCCACACGCTCTCACGCCCATCCTCGGTGGTGATGTCCGCTGCAACACCAAGCACCTTGACCGAAGGGTTCAAGGCCTTCAAGGCGTTGATGGCCTCATTCAGGGGCCCTTGCGTTCGAGCCACGATACACACATTCACACCCTCCAATACAAGTGCTTTGGCACACCCAAAACCCAAGCCCTTGGAGGCGCCGCCTACCAAAGCCCATTTGCCTTTGATTCCTAAATCCATTATTTAACTCCCAACTTTGAAACCATATACACCCCCCACATGACCAAGAGAGTGCCCAATCCTACCATTGCATGAACAGGCTCATTTAAAAACCAGTAGCCCATCAACATCGTGGACATGGGTCCTATCATACCGATTTGCGAAGTCAAAGAGGGACCCAAGCGCTCAATGGCACGCATGACAAACAAAATGGGAGCTACAGTGCAAAGCAACGCATTCAACACAGAATAGCCTAAAACCGCAGAATCCACGTGAAGCATCTCAATGGGTCTAAAAAGAAAAAATTGAGCAATGCAACATAAACAAGCCACGGTGCTCGCCCATCCAACGAGCCTCAAGGAGTCCATTTTTTTAAGCATGAGCTCACTGAAAACCAAATAACATGCATAGGTCAAGGCACTTAAAAAGACCAACACCGACCCTTTGAGCACATCCGGGCCCGCTGACACCATCTCATAGCCAAACACCAAAAGGACTCCGGAGTAACTAACAGCCATGGCAATGAAACGCTTCAGGGGTACTTGGCGCTTGTACAAAATCCAGCCCAAGAGCAGCACCATGGTGGGATTCAAATAAAGGATCAGTCGCTCAAGACTGACGGACACAAATTGCAAGCCCAGAAAATCCAAATAGCTAGACAAATAGTACCCAATGAAACCCAAGGCCATGACGCCAAGGATGTCGATTTTGCCCAAGTAATGGCCTTGTTGTCTGGCACGTCTTTCCGCATAAATTGCCATACAGAGAAACAAGGGCAAAGAAAATAACATTCTGTACATGATCAAGGTCATTGCATCGACCTTGTACAAGTAACTGAGCTTGATCAGGACGCCCTTGCCAC
>CANJNC010000003.1 GCA_947475685.1 Comamonadaceae bacterium
ATTATTTAAAAAATCAACCACGCGTGGATGCTGCCTTTTTGGGAGAAAAATTATGATAGAGCGTGCAATATCGCTTCATAAGGAGAGAAAACTAGAGGAGGCCAGTGAAATATATCAAGAAATATTAAAGCATTCGCCCAGACATTTTGATGCACTGCATTTTTGTGGACTTCTGTACGCTCAAGTTCAGCAGTGGGACAGGGCACTTGAACTACTTGCTCGTGCTGTGAAAGAGAATGATCAGAGTCCAAGTCTTTTGAATAATCTGGGCATCGTTTTTAAAGAACTTAAAAAATTTGATGAAGCCATATCAAGCTTTGAAAAAGCGGTTGTTTTGAATCCAAATTATGCTGAGGCTTATAACAACCTTGGGATTGTCTCTCAAGAGCAGGGTAAGTTACACGAGGCGCTCATTCGATATGAAAGGGCGATTGCATTAAAGTCGGATTACGTAGAGGCCCATGGTAATCTTGGTAATGTTCTGGGCCAACTTAAAAGTTATGAAGAAGCAATATTAAGTTGTGATCGAGCAATTGAAATAAAAAATGACTATGCTCAAGCTTATTTCAATAAAGGTATCGCATTAAGCGGTTTAGATAGGTGTGAGGAGGCTCACTTAAATTACGCAAGAGCCATTTCTTTAAACGGTAATTATGTAGAAGCCTATTTTAATCGTGCAATTTTATTCCAAGAGACTAGTGAATTAGAAGCTGCAGTTTTAGACTATAAAAAAGCAATTGTACTAAGGGCTGATTATAGTCAAGCGCATTTTAATTTGGGTTGTGTGTTGATTTTGCAAAACAAGCTCAATGAAGCGTTGGTGTGTTTTGGCAAAGTGATAGAAATTGATAAAACTCATGCCGAGGCCCATTTAAATTGTGGAAATATTTTCAAAGAATTTAAGCTCTTCAGTAAGGCATTATCGAGTTATAGCAAGGCCATAGAGTTCAAGCAAGATTATGCGGAGGCTTACGGAAATAGAGGCTCCATACATCACGAGGAAGGTGAATTTGAAAAAGCCATCAAAGATTATAAAAAAGCATTGAGTATGAATCCAATGTTAACAAAAATAACTTTTTCTCTTTCGTCTTTAGGGGTGGGACCGACGCCCAATGTGATGCCAACTCAACCCCTCATTGAGCTTTTCGATAACTATGCAAATAAATTCGACGATCATCTGATAGGCTTGTTAGGTTATCAAGCGCCTCAAATTTTAATGAATCAACTCAAGAGGCATCAAAATTATAAAATAAAACAAATGTTGGATTTGGGTTGTGGGACTGGCCTATGCGGAGAGTCTTTTGGGTCGCATGCTCAAGTGATCACGGGTGTGGATATTTCAAAAAAAATGCTTGAACAAGCCAAAGCCAAAGGCATCTACTCGAAATTAATCTGTGCAGATATTGTGGATTTTTTGAATAATACGACAGACCAATATGACTTGGTTGTTAGTGCAGATGTATTTATTTATATCGGCGAGTTAGAACAAATATTCAAAGATATTGCAAGTAAATTAAAGATCAACGGCCTATTTAGTTTCACTATTGAAAACAGCCAGTCACCAACCTACGAACTCAAGACCACACAGCGCTATGGACACTCCCTCCCTTACATCTTGCAGTTGGCCTCCTTGAATGGCTTCTCCGTTCTTGAAATTAAAGATGTGCAACTGCGAAGAGAAAAGGATGTGTTTATATCTGGGGCTGCAATATTGATGCAACACGCTGGGATATCGTAAGTGTTGAAGTTAAAAGACTTTAAGAAATGCACTGGCCCATTCAATTGCAGCAATTGAATAAGGCATGTTATGCCTCTTTTGATGCTCAGCGGGCAGTTGAGGAATGTGGCCCAGGTAGGGGGCTTGGATTCTGGTCTGAAGATCGTGAATGTTTTCATTCATCAGCCCCATTTGCGCATCAATCGTGTTTGCGACCCATCCGGCAACTTTTAACCCTCTTTTTTCAATCGATTCAAGAGTGTTTAAAGCGTGATTCAGGCAACCCAAGCGTAGACCAACCACCAAGACCAAAGGCCAGTTCAAATGAACGGCAAAATCGGCCAACGACTCTTTTTCATTCAATGGCACGAGAAACCCACCAGCGCCTTCTGCGATGACCACATCAAATTGAGACCTGGTTTTTTCTAAAGACGCTAGCGTGGTTTGCATGGACAACACAAGCGCCCTCTTTTGTGCAACCAGATGCGGTGCAGCTGCTTCATCCAAGATATAGGGACAAATATCGGATTGAGTTTGTTCAAGGCCACTTGCTGCAATGAGACTCAGCAGATCTTCATTGCATCTTTGGCCCAATTCATTGGGGTAGGTTCCTGCAACAACAGGTTTGAAACCGCTGACAGTCAAGTGGGGGAACGTTTGTCTCGTTTTCAGTATCAAAGCACACGCCACCAGTGTTTTGCCAACTTCGGTATCTGTACCTGTTACAAAATAGCTCGTGGGTTTCATGTCGGGAGGAATTTTGACTCTAAATTCATCAAGACTTGAATCAATGCTTGAATGTCTTGTTGTGCGTGCAAGGCTGAGAAAGTCACTCTCAGCCTTGCAGAATGATTGGGGACCGTTGGAGGTCTGATGGCTGGGATGAAAACTCCAAGCGCTTGAAGTTCTTGATCGATCAACAAGCACAATTGCGTTGGGCCTACGATCAAAGGTTGTATTGGCGTCAGGCTTTGAAGGCTGTGCCACTGTTGAAGGTGAAGATGTGTCTGCCAGTAAAGGATCAGTTGGCGCAGATGCGCTCTTTTATGCTGGCCCTCTGGGCCTTCGATGAGATCTAAACTCTTGAGTGCCGCCATCGCCAAAGCAGGCGGAGAGGCCGTTGTATAAATATACGGCCTGCTTTTTTGAAACACCCAATCAATCAGGGTTTGGTGCGCACAGACAAATGCGCCCATGACACCAGCGGCTTTGCCAAGTGTGCCAATATAGACGAGTCGCTCGGAACACAAATCCATATGTTCAAGGATGCCGTGTCCCTTTTCGCCCAAAACACCAAACCCGTGGGCGTCGTCAATCAGCAGCAAGGTGTCGAAGCGCTCAGCCAAATCCAGTAATTTATGTACAGGACTTAAATTGCCGTCCATGCTAAAGACGCCATCACAGATGATGAGTTTGTGTTTGTTGGCATCTCTTTGCAAAGCATCTTCTAAGGCTTGGAGTTCTTCGACTTCAAAGATCGTTAGTTTGACAGTAGATTCTTTACTGGCCAATCGAATGCCGTCAATAATCGATGCGTGATTAAGCCTGGCAGAATAAATCGAAGTCAACTCCTTTGGGGCGAGTTGAGTGGAATTGGACAAATGGCAAAGTGCTGTGATAACACCCACGTTGGCCATATAGCCTGTTGAGAAGGTGAGAGTGTGAACATCGGGAATGTGTGCGCTTTGAAAGTCTGATAATCGATTGGCCAGTCTCTCATGGGACTCTTGGTGACCACTGATGAGATGAGATGCGCCACTGCCAACACCGTATTTCGACAAGGCATCCCGAGAGGCTTGGATCACCTCTGGGTGATTGGCAAGGCCTAAATAGTCATTGGAGCAAAAAGTCTTGTATTGTTGTCCATTGAACATCTGCTTGGTATCACAAGCAGATTGAGCTATTTTATGCTTTCGATTCAGGCCAAGTTTCTTTAAGCTCAGCAAACCCCTTTCTGCTTCTTGCATTGCTAAAAAAGGTTGATGGGATGGGGTATTCATGATCAATGGGTCATCAGACTCTAGGCATGCAGGTTTTCGTCAAGGGTGGCATAAAGTGCTGATTTGATGCGTGCACCCATCCAGTGAATTTGATCCGTGTCCAAAATATAAGGGGGCATGACATAAACGGTTTGTCCAATGGGCCTGAGAAGGAGTTGATGCTTTAGTCCTTGTTTGAACAGTTGACTCGCAAATTGTGGGTTGCTGGCAAACGTACTTGCACTGAGATCGAATGCCAAGATCATGCCTTGTTGGCGAAAATGAATCAAGCGCTCATCGTTTTCAACCCAAGAAAAGGCGGCCTTGAGGTTGATGGACGCTTGTTTATTTTTTTTCAATACATCATCGTCCTTGAAAATACGAAGACTGGCCAGTGCGGCAGCACAAGCCAAAGGGTTTCCAGTATAGGAGTGAGAGTGAAGAAAGCCCTCGACCATGGAGTCCGCGTAAAAGGCTTGATAAATTTTCTCGGTGGTCAAGCTCAATGACAGGGGCAAGTAACCCGCGCTGATGCCTTTGGAGAGGGTTAAAAAGTCAGGCCAGATGCCAGCTGCCTCAGACGCAAAAAAAGTCCCTGTGCGTCCACAGCCCACAGCAATTTCATCGCAAATTAAATGGACCTCAAAGCGATCACAAAGCTTGCGCACGAGTTGCAGGTAAATCGGGTCATACATGCCCATTTGTCCAGCGCATTGAACCAAGGGCTCCAGTATCACCGCAGCGACTTTTGAGTGGTTTTGTTCAAGTAAGCTCTCCAAGTTTTGAGATGCCATGTGAGCCCATTTTTGCGCGCCAATACCCTCTGGCGCTTTGCGAAAATCTGGCGTGTGGGCGACATGCACACCTTGAATCAGGGGGGCGTAGGCTTGCTTGAACAGGGGAACATCGGTGACGCTCAGCGCGCCCAGCGTCTCACCATGGTAACCATTGGCCAGGCAAATGAATTCATTTTTTTCAGATCGACCTTGAATCCTCCAGAAATGATGGCTCATTTTGAGCGCAATCTCAACAGCTGAGGCGCCATCGGAGGCGTAAAAGGCGTGTCCTAAATGTCCCTGGGTGAGAAGGGACAACTCTTCTGAGAGTTCCACCACGTTGGGGTGCGTCAGTCCGGCAAGCATCACATGTTCGATTTTGTTCAATTGATCCACGATGGCTTGATTGATTCGCGCATTGGCATGACCAAACAGATTGGTCCACCAAGAACTGATGCAGTCCATGTAGGCCTGATCCTGATCTGAATACAACCAGGGCCCTTGCCCCCGGGTGATACACACCGGCGGGAACAACTCGTGTTGTTTCATTTGCGTGCAGGGATGCCATACGGCATTGAGCGTCCTGGAGATCCAGTTGTTTGGGGCTACATTCAAATTCATAACGAAGCAAATAGGGAGATCAAATGGGTCTTTTCAAGGTGGAGTCAGCACCGCGCAGCAAAATGAGGTTCATTTAGCAGAACGATCACATTTTTCGTCCAATCGAAATATACTACCGATAACGTCGCTTAATCGATAGGCCATCGTTTTTTGCTAAGCCATTGTGGCTTTACAATGTGTTCTTGGCGCAATAGATCTCGCGTTTTATGAAATTTAAGGCCAAAACCTGAAAACTTAATCTGCAATTTGTTTTGAAGACTCTTGACGCTTAGTCTTCACCCATCCAACCTCGTACATTGAACTCGATCCTTCATCATACCTCCAATCATGAATACCAAAACGACTGATCGCATTGAACCTGCATTGACTAGTAGTCCAACAGAAGTGCGAATGAGCTTCAGTCCCAAGTCATCGATTGAACCGATTAAAACTTCACGAGCAACAGAGCGTTGGAATTTGCAGCAAATTGAAGTCTTGTTCAGTCTGCCCTTTAATGACTTGATGTTTCAAGCTCAAAATGTTCACCGTGAGCATTTTTCAGCCAATCAGGTGCAACTCTCAAGCTTACTGTCCATCAAAACAGGTGGTTGCCCCGAGGATTGTGGGTATTGCCCACAGTCAGCCCACTACGACACCGGGGTTGAAGCCTCTAAGTTGTTGGACGTGGAGGCGGTCAAAGCCGCCGCACTTGAAGCAAAAAAGAATGGAGCGAGCAGGTTTTGCATGGGTGCGGCATGGAGAGAGCTCAATGACCGAGATGTTGAAAAAGTGGCCGCACTGATTTCCGCTGTCAAAGCCATGGAGCTTGAGACGTGTTGCACCTTGGGAATGCTCAGCGCAGATCAGGCCAAAGCCCTTAAGGTGGCTGGCTTGGATTATTACAACCACAATTTGGACACGGCGCCTGAAATTTATGGCGACATCATTTCAACAAGGGTTTATGAAGACCGACTAAGAACCCTTGACAGTGTGCGTTCGGCGGGTATGAATGTGTGCAGTGGGGGCATTGTTGGCATGGGTGAGACCCGCTCGCAAAGAGCAGGGCTCATTCACCAATTGGCCAATTTGGCGCCCTATCCAGAATCTGTCCCGATCAACCATTTGGTGCATGTTGAGGGTACCCCCCTGGCTGACACCAAGCCACTGGATCCTTTGGAGTTTGTGAGAACCATCGCCGTTGCAAGAATCACCATGCCCAAAGCACATGTCCGCTTGTCCGCTGGTCGCCAAGAAATGGGTGACGTTGTGCAAGCGATGTGCTTTTTAGCGGGAGCCAATTCCATTTTTTATGGCGACAAGCTCTTGACCACCGGCAACCCCGAGTGGGCTGGAGATCAGGCGTTGCTAGCCAAATTGGGCATTCAAGCCGTTTAATACAGTGGACTTTGAGCCCAAGCAGACTAAAAATAAGGTTTTGACGCGAGTCTTTAGAGAAAAAGCAACCAAATCTGTATAAACTGAAAGCTTAGGCCATTTTGTTTTTATCCTTGGAGAGAACCGATCATGAGAATTTTTCAAAAAACACCTTTGAGTATGTGTGCGGCAATGGTTGCTGTGGGTTTGAGTTGGGGTGCAGGTACTGCGTTTGCGCAAAGCAATGACACCTTGGCCAAAGTCAAAGCGTCTGGTGAGATCTCCATGGGGGTGCGCGACTCCTCTGGCGCCTTGTCATACACCTTGGGGGACGGCAAGTATGTTGGCTTTCACATCGAGGTGTGCCAAAAAATCATCGCCAATGTAGAGAAAGCCGTGGGCAAAAAATTGGAGACCAAGTTCGTCTCTGTGACCTCACAAAATAGAATTCCACTGGTTCAAAACGGGACCGTTGACATCGAGTGTGGCTCCACCACCAACAATGCGGCCAGACAAAAGGACGTGTCCTTTGCATTGACCACCTATGTCGAAGAGGTGCGTATTGCGGTCAAGGCCAATTCAGGCATCACCAGCATCAATCAATTGAATGGTAAAAATGTGGCAACCACAACGGGGACCACTTCGGTGCAAATTTTGCGTAAACACGAAAGAGCTTCTGGCGTGGACTTCAAGGAAGTGTATGGAAAGGACCATGCGGAGAGCTTTTTATTGTTAGAGTCTGGACGCGCTGACGCGTTTGTGATGGACGGACAAATTTTGGCAGGCAACATCGCTTTGTCCAAGAGCCCTGCTGATTATAAAATTGTGGGCGAGGTGTTGTCGGTCGAGCCCATTGCGATCATGCTCAGAAAAGACGACGCGGGCTTTAAGAAAGTGGCCGATGACACCATCCGCGAGATGGCCAAATCGGGTGACTTGGCCAAGTCGTATGACAAGTGGTTTGTTCAACCCATTCCGCCTAAAAATACGCGCGTGGGTTTGCCATCCAGTGAGACCACACGTGCGACGTGGGCCAACCCCAATGACAAGCCCATGGAAGACTATGCCAAGAAATAATCTTGGGGCTGTTGGGTCCATGTGATCCCATGAGGGCATGCTAAGGTTTTAGCATGCCCTTTGTTCAAAGGGCGTTCAATTTTTTGCAAGGCTTTGATCCATGACACTTGAGTGGCAGGTCTTTTTGACAGATGACGGAGGAGGGAGAACCTATTTGGAGTGGTTGCTCCAAGCTTGGGGGTGGACGCTTGGGGTTGCCTTGGCCGCCTGGTGTGTGGCCATTCCCTGCGGGGCCTTGATTGGCGTCATGAGAACGCTGGAAGGCTCGAGAGTCTTGCCTCGCATAGGACAAGCTTGGGTGGAATTGTTTCGCAACATTCCCCTCTTGGTGCAAATCTTTTTGTGGTATTTCGTGCTGCCCAAACTGTTTCCAGTGATGCAGCAGTTTTCTTCTTTTTGGTTGGTGGTGATGGCTTTGGGCTTGTTCACGTCTGCCAGAATTGCCGAGCAGTTTCGAGCCGGCATTGAGTCCTTGCCCAAGGGACAGCGTTATGCAGGAAAGGCCCTCGGGTTCAAAACCTGGCAACTGTACTGGTATGTGCTCTTGCCTGCGGCGCTCAGAGTGATTTTGCCGCCCTTGACCAGCGAGTCGATGAATTTATTGAAAAATTCCTCCGTGGCTTTTGCGGTCTCTATCACCGAACTTACCATGTTTGCCATGCAAGCCCAGGAAGAAACATCGCGTGGCATTGAAATTTATTTGGCCGTCACTGTGCTGTATGCGATTTCTGCGCTCAGTGTCAACCGCTTGCTTGCCCAGGTGGAGGTGAGACTGCGCATCCCTGGTCAACAAAGCAGCGTGCGCCCTTCACTCACTGCGGGGCATTGAGATGCTGAATTTGGATGTGTCATTTTTAAATTGGGATTTGTTCAATAAATTCATTTTAAAGGGGCTCCTCTTCAGCCTTGAGTTGACGGCCGTGGCCGCTTTGGGTGGACTGCTCTTTGGGACCGTTTTAGCGCTCATGAGGCTATCGAATTCAAGGCTACTTAAAGCGTTTTCGGCCGCCTACGTCAATGGCATGCGATCCATTCCCCTGGTGATGGTGATTTTGTGGTTTTATTTGTTGATCCCAGTGCTCATCGGCAAGTCCATTGGTGCTGAGTGGTCTGCCTTTATCACCTTCATTGCGTTTGAGGCGGCATTCTTTTGCGAGATCATGCGAGCGGGCATTGAGTCCGTTGGCAAGGGACAAAAAATGGCTGCGCAAGCGCTTGGCATGACCTATGCGCAAAGCATGCAACTCATTGTGTTGCCGCAAGCTTTTCGCAACATGGTGCCAGTGCTCCTCACGCAAACCATTGTGCTTTTTCAAGACACGTCCTTGGTCTATGCCATTGGCGCCTACGATTTGCTCAAAGGCTTTGTGACAGCGGGCAGGATCTATGGCCGACCTGAGGAGGTGTATTTGTTGGCCGCTGTGGTTTACTTCGCTTTGTGCTTTGGCTTGTCGTCCTTTGTCAAGCAGTTACAAAGAAAGATGAGCTTGGTTTGATCAACGCCCCAACCCTTTTCTCAATTTTTGCAAGACAGCCCTCATGATTGAACTCAAAGACGTCTCCAAGTGGTATGGCCCAACCCAAGTGCTCACCCAATGCACCACACACATCGCGCAAGGCGAGGTGGTGGTCGTTTGTGGGCCTTCGGGCTCTGGCAAATCAACCTTGATCAAGACCATCAACGCCTTGGAGCCTTTTCAATCGGGGGAAATTTTTGTCGACGGTGTGCCCGTTCATGACGCGTTGACCGATTTGCCCAAATTGAGAAGTCGAGTCGGTATGGTGTTTCAGCATTTTGAGCTCTTTCCACATTTGTCGGTGACGGAAAATCTAACGCTCGCTCAAATCAAGGTGCTGGGCAGAAGCGCAGAAGAAGCCAAGACGCACGGCATGCAGTATTTGGAGCGGGTGGGGTTGATGGCCCACAAAGACAAGTACCCAGGCCAGCTCTCTGGCGGGCAGCAGCAAAGGGTGGCCATTGCCAGAGCTTTGTCAATGGATCCCAAGGTCATGCTCTTTGATGAACCCACGTCGGCGCTCGACCCTGAAATGGTGGGCGAGGTATTGGAGGTCATGGTCAATCTCGCGCACGAAGGCATGACCATGATGTGCGTGACGCATGAGATGGGATTTGCCAAAGAGGTGTGTGACCGGGTGATTTTCATGGACATTGGCGGTGTGATTTTGGAGGATTGTTCCAAAGACGAGTTCTTCAACCACCCTGAGCGACGCGCCACACGCACAAAAGAGTTTTTAAGTAAAATTCTCCAACACTGAAGCGTCTTTGATCAACCCTTGCAGCATTACCTTTTGCATCAATCGCACCTTGAAGAAACCATGCCATGGAAACCTTAGACATTACCCAGCCCGATGACTGGCATTTGCATGTGCGAGATGGGGATTTTTTAAAGACCGTCGTGCCCCATACTGCTGAGCAGTTTGCCCGTGCGGTGATCATGCCCAATTTAAAAGTGCCGCTGACGCATACCCAGGACGCATTGGCGTACAAAGAGAGAATCTTAAAGAGCGTGCCCAAGCACTTGAGCTTTGAGCCCTTGATGACCCTGTACCTCACAGATCATTTAAAGCCCAGTGAAATAAGGCTTGCCAAAGAGCAGGGAATCGTCGCCTTGAAGTTATACCCTGCGGGTGCAACGACCAACAGCGATTTGGGTGTGACAGACATCAAACACATCTATCCCGTATTGGAGGCCATGCAAAGACACGGCCTTCTCTTGTTGGTTCACGGTGAAGTGACCGACCCAAGCATCGATGTGTTTGATCGCGAGGCGGTCTTTATTGATCGTCAATTGGAGCCCTTGAGGCGAGACTTTCCGGGGCTTAAAATTGTCTTTGAGCACATCACCACCGAGCAAGCCTGTGAGTACGTCAAAAGCGTGGATACGGGTCTTGGGGCGACGCTCACGGCGCACCATTTATTGTTGAACCGCAATGCAATTTTCAAAGGAGGATTGAGGCCCCATTACTATTGCCTGCCTGTACTCAAACGAGAAACGCATCGCGTGGCCCTTTTGAATGCGGCAACGAGTGGGGATGCACGTTTTTTTCTGGGCACTGACAGCGCTCCACACTTGGCCACATTGAAGGAGCATGCCAGTGCATGCGCCGGATGCTACACGGCAAGCATCGCCATGTCCTTGTACGCCAGCGCTTTTGAGGCGGCTGGCCGATTGTCGCAATTGGAGCGTTTTGCAAGTTTAAATGGCCCCGCATTTTATGGGCTAAAGAAAAACACCCAACGGCTGCGTTTGAAAAAAACACCCTTTGAGGTGCAAGCCGAGTACCCCTATGCACAAGGCGCTCTTAAGCCGCTTTTTGCTGGGGAGATGCTTGAGTGGTCCGCGCAATTGGTGACTTAATGCACGCCTCTTGATCAACGGGTATTTGTAAAACAATGTGCCTCAATGGCTCCCCCTTAGAGATTGGCCATGTTTGACATTGATTGGCAACGCCCTTGGCTCAGTGGATTTAAACTGCACGGGCAAGCCATTGCCAAGCTTTGGCAAGACTTGGGCTCCTTGCCCTTGGCACTGAATCAATATGCCCAAAGCGGCCTGTTCAGTCTGGACGTGGATGTGAGGGCAGATGAGGAGAGGCAAATCTTGCCAGTGGACGGTTTGCAAGGCCTGCCTCGATTCGTGTCCCAAGCACATTTGCCAGCTGAAATGGCGTATGAGAGTTTCATTTGCGACACGCACTGTGTGCCCACGAGAGAAAATGTGCACGATTTTTTCAATGCCTTGTGTTGGTTTCGTTATCCATTGACCAAGGCCTACTTGAACGCGCAGCAGGCCAGGGCCATTGAGCAACTTGGGTCTGCACCTTCTCGAGGTTCTTTAAGAGATGCATTGACACTTCTTGATGAAAACGCGTGCTTCATTTGGTGTGATGAGCAGATGTGGTGTGCCTTGAGAAGGCACGATTGGCTCAGTGCCTTTTGGGATCAAAGAGCGCAATGGCAAGGGGTCAGGGTGGAGCTCTTTGGGCATGCCTTGCTTGAAAAGTTATGCAATCCTTACAAAGCAATCACGGCGCATGCACTTCTTGTCGGACCTGCACCGATCAATGAGGGTCTTGACGATTTAAAAGGCAACCTAGACGCTTGGAGCGACACACTCATGCTGCGTACCTTAGGGACGGTGAACTTGAGCGACAAGCCCTTTCAAGCCTTGCCCGTGCTCGGTGTGCCCGGATGGTCGATGCAGAACACGCAGTTAAGTTTTTACCAAGACGAAAAAGTCTTTCGGCCCATGAAGCTAGACGCATTGAATGAAGGGCGCGAAAAAAGAAGAGCGCGTCCTTAAAAAAAGGCGTTGCTGCGCGATCACGGGTTTACAAGCACGCAAGTTTGCAGCACATCGCTTGCAAGTGCCTCGGCCACCTTGATGCCATCAATCGCAGCGGTCAAGATGCCGCCTGCAAAGCCGGCCCCTTCTCCAGCGGGATAGAGTCCAAACACACCCGTGCTTTGAAGCGTCTCGTCACGCAACATCCGAAGCGGCGAGGAGGTCCGTGTCTCTACACCGGTCAACAAAGCGCCTGGTAAATCAAAACCAGAGACCTTTTGACCAAATACGGGCAAGGCTTCTCGAATCGCCTGGATGGCATAGCTTGGCAAAGCGGCAGATAAATCGGTCAACCGCACACCCGGCTGATAGGAAGGAAGAACCTCAGCAAATGCGCTAGATGCTTGGTCTTTTAAGAAGTCGCCAACCAATTGAGCGGGTGCGTGGTAACTCTCTCCACCCAAGACGTAAGCCTCTGACTCCAGTCGCCGCTGCAGTACGACACCGCTTAAAGGGTGGACCCAAGATGGATCAAGGGGGGCGCCATGCCCCTTTGGGGGTGAGTTGAGGTTCAACGTGCGTGTGCCCGGCATTTGTCTTTGAAGTTCGTCTTGGAAGGCCTCTTCGATTTGAGTTTGCTGCGCTTGAAAATCTTCTGGCTCAATGCCCACCACAATCGCTGCGTTTGCGTTTCTCTCGTTTCTGGAGTACTGGCTCATGCCGTTGGTCACCACGCGGGCAGCTTCTGAGGTGGCTGCCACCACGGTGCCGCCAGGACACATGCAAAAGCTGTAGACCGAGCGTTGGTTTTTGGCGTGATGAACAAGCTTATAGTCCGCAGCGCCAAGCAAGGGGTGTCCCGCATGCTTGCCCCACCTTGCTTGGTCGATCAGACTTTGTGGGTGCTCAATGCGAAAGCCAACAGAGAAGGGTTTGGCTTTCATGGGCACGTCAAGTTCAAAGAGTTTTGCAAAGGTCTCGCGTGCACTGTGGCCCAAAGCCAAGACCAGGTGATGGCATTGAAGTGTGTAACTGCTTTGTGTCGCCTGGTCAAAGATGAGCGCGCTTTTGATGCGACGTGTTTGGCTTGAAGTACGGGTCTTAGAGGGTATGCTCTGGGTGGTTTCAAAATCCATGTCCATCAGTTGCTGCTCAAAACGGATGTCGCCTCCTAAAGAGATGATTTGTTCGCGCAAATGCTCCACCACCTTGACGAGTTTGAAGGTGCCAATGTGCGGGTGAGCGGCAAATAAAATTTCCTCAGGCGCGCCTGCCTTGACAAACTCATGCATGACTTTGCGACCCAAGAATCTGGGGTCTTTGATTTGGGAGTAAAGTTTTCCGTCGGAAAATGTACCCGCACCTCCTTCGCCAAACTGCACGTTGCTGTTGGTTTGTAGGACCCCCTTTCGCCAAAGGCCCCAAGTGTCCTTGGTGCGCTCGCGCACCTTTCTTCCTCTTTCAATGACAATGGGTTTGAGCCCAAGTTGCGCCAAGATGAGGGCCGCAAACATGCCGCAAGGTCCAAAGCCCACGACAACCGGTCGATGGGCCTGTAACTCATGGGTTGACAGCGAGGCGATTGAAAATAGGGGATCAAAAAAGCTTGCTTTCAGATGACCTATCTTGCTGGCGTCGTCAAAGGCGCTAGGGGACCAAACCGCAAAGGCGTGTTCAGCTGCCTTGGGCGAAGAAAGCGTCGTAGAGGGATTGGATGAACTAGAGAAACTAGAGGGCAATGCGTTCAATGCGCTGCGTTGCAATGGGCTCAGGTGTACCTCAGGCGACCAAGTCATGTCGGGCGAGAGGAGCAGTTGAACAACCGGGAACTTTTGTCCGAGCAGGAGATGCTCAAGCGCTGCGTCACGAAGGCGCATGTCAACAATGTAGACCACTTGAAGGGGGGTTTTTCTGGCGTCAAAACTTCGCTTAAAAACCTTCAATTGAGCCACATCGTCTTTTGCAATTCCAAGCGTTTGAAAGAGCAGTTGCTGCAGTGCTTGCGGGGCATTGGGGTCGATAAAGCTTGAGGCGTCTTGGGGGCTCGTTTCTGTACCCGTTTGTGCCGTGAGCCACTGCGAAGTATTTAAATTCTGAGCATCGCGAGTCCAAGTGCTTTCAAGCGAAGGGTTAGTAAACAGGCGCTCAAGGGGCAGTTTGAGCTCTGAGATTCGTATCATGTGCGAGTGACCAAAGGAGATCTGGCAAAACAAGAAAGGACAGAGGGTGAGAATAGCACGAAAGCGTTTGCACAGGCTTGTGCGCGCTGGTCAAACCACCATGAAAGCGTACTCACCCGTCACAGCTTGGGTGCCAAGAGAGGTGTTGTTTTTAAAGAGGCATCTTGAAAAAAACAATCCATCCACGGCGCAAAGCGGATCTTGGGTTTTAAAAGTCTTCGCAACGCGAGATAATGGGTGTGTGAAGTTTGCTAGGCCGTCGCTGGCGCGAGAGTGGAAACACTGCGCTGGAGGAACGTCCGGACTGCATAGGACGGCGAAGGAGGTAACACCTCTCCACCGTGAGGTGAGGATCAGAGCAACAGAGACGAGTCGCAGGGGGTTTACTTCTTGCGGGTGAAACGGGCAATCTCTTCGCGCAGCAATACCAAGTAGGCCTACAAAAGAGTTTAACGACTCTTTGCTTGTGGTTCCGCAAGTCTTGTAGGCGGGTAGGTAGCACCGAGCCAAGTGGGTGACCCTTGGCCCAGATTAATGACGGTCACGCAAAGCGTAGGCTTTGTGCACAGAATCCGGCGTATCGGCAAACTTCACACCATTGCCTACGCTTGGGCTCACAACTGAAGTATTTTGCCAGGAGAGCTGAGTTGCTCTTGTGCACGCATGGACAACTCAAACTCCAGGCCCTGCTCAACGAGCCTTTCCACGTGTGCGCATAAAGAGCGCAGCGCTGCTGGCCAGACCCGTTCCGGTACATCGTCATAAGCCTTTTTGACCCAAGTCGACAAGTCGCCCTTTGGATCTTGGCGCATCACGTCTTTGATTTTGGCTTCACGCTTTAAGCGGTGATTCTTCAAGTTGTCAATGAGGTGAACCGGGTCATAGGGGGCCCCCAATGCGTTGCCTAAGACATAGCCGTGCGCTGGCAAGATGAATTCAATTTTTTCACTCAGACAAAGAAGTCGCAATGTATCCAATGAGTCTAAATACGCATTCATATTGCCATCAGGTGGGTCCACCACGGTGGTGCTGCCGTTCAAGATGTGGTCCCCGCTGAACAACAGGCCTTCCTCTAAAAGGACCAAGCAGATGTGGTTGGCCGCATGTCCTGGGGTATAGACCGCGCGCAGGGTGTGCTCAATTTGTGTGACTTCGTTGCGCAAGGTCCACGTTTGGCCATTGGTGCAAGAGCGGTCAGGCACGAACTCACTGTTGATGCGAGCAGTCGGTGCAGATGGCAGTCCCCAAATAAGGGGTTTACTTTTACCGCACATCGCTTGCAGGGGCTTGGCGCCGGGTGAATGGTCCGCGTGCGAGTGGGTGCAAACGATGTGCCTGATATCACCGTGCGTGGCATGGCGAATGCGCTCAAGGTGTTCAGGCAAAGCAGGTCCGGGATCGATCACGATGAAGCCACTCTCCAAGGTGCCAACGATGTAGGTGTTGGTGCCCGGTCCTGTCATCAAGCCTGGATTGGGCGCAGTCAAGCGAGAGACATTTTTCAGAAGTGGCGTTGCACGCTCACTTTGCCAGTCCAAGTGATGCTTCAATTGTCCTTCTGGGCAAACCAGGGCCAGTTCTCCAAAGGGCCCTTCGTGTTCCATGTAACGGGATTCTTTGCCGCCCAAAAAACCAGCTCTTGCGCAGCTTGAAAACCAAGGCTCGTTGCGGCGTGTGGCATGCATGAGGTCGTGAGCACTTTGAATGGATAAAAGCCGCTCAAGGGTTTTGATGGTGGGGTAGACCAGGTGCAGTTGCCCATCTTGGTGCTTCTTTAAAGCCTCTTGTGGTCTGATCCACAGGGGGTCGAATTGTTCATGCCCGTCGGCTTGGGGTTGCAGGCCCTCTGGGCATTCGGCCACGAGAAAGGGCACATCAAAGCGTATGGGCAAATCTCGGTCAGTGATCCAGTGGCACAGCACATGAGTATCCTCTAAACATAGCGTCCATTTCAAGTTGGAGAGTTGAGCAAAGAGGTCTTTTGATCGTTTGAGTTTGACCAACTCTGAGGATTGAACGCGCGCTCCAGGTTCGGTTTTCAGTAAGACAAGCCCCAATTCTTCAAAGCTTTCACGAAGTGCGGTACAAGCATCGGTGGCTTGTTCAAGAGACAGGCGGCTTGTGGGATGCAAATTTAAATAGCGCTTGGCATAGGCCCGGTCTTTGGGGTCAATTTTGCCGCCCGCGAACACATAGGCGCCCGGGGCGAAACTCGCCTTTAAAGAGCGTTTGGTGAGCAAGACCTCAAGATGGGTCTTGGACTTGGAGGCGTCTTGCGTGCGAGTCCAAACGAGTGTCGCGGCTTTGATCGCTTGTGCGCTCAGGTGAGGCGCGTAGAGGTGGTGTATGGATCTGCTCATGTCCTAGGGTGCTGAAAATAAAAGGTTGGGGTGAGCTTGAAAACGGTGCAATTTAAAAAAATCGATAGAAAAGCATCATAATACCCTTGAGGTGGGATGAATGCTTTGTTTTTTGAAGCGTTTATTATCCGTTTAAACACAGTTTTTGAGGGCGCCCAAAGATGATGAACAAAAAAGAAACCGCGTATGGTGCAAAAGCCTTAGAGGCTTTTAAGCACCATCGCGGCTTGAACACGGTGTGGATGTGCTTGGGGCTAGCGATGATTTTTGCAGCCCTTCAACCCCTTGCCTTCGCACAGACTTGGCCCAGCAAACAAGCCATCAAACTTGTAGCGGTGTTCCCGCCTGGCGGATCGGTGGACCAAGTGGCAAGAATTTTGGCGCAACCCTTAAGTCAGCAATTGGGCCAATCGGTCATTGTGGAAAACAAGGGCGGTGCATCGGGCACCGTGGGGACGGCGCAAGTGATCAACGCCCCAGGCGATGGCTATACGTTTGCTGTGGTCTTTGACACCCATGGCGTCAATCCCAGTTTGATGCCTACCTTGCCCTACGACACCAAAAAAGATTTAATTCCCTTGGTGTTGGTTGGCACGTCTCCTATGGTGATCGCAAGCCATGTGGGCTCTGAGTTTAAAACCTTTGCGGATGTGATGAATACTGCAAAAGCCAAGAGAAATGTCAGCTACGGCTCCATTGGCAACGGCAGCTTGGGCCATTTGGCCATGTCGCTCTTGGGCAAGAACGCTCAAGTCGAATTCATCCATATTCCTTACAAAGGGGGCGGGCCCTTGATGAACGACGCCATCGCTGGACATGTGCCCTTGTCCATTGGATCGGTTTTTGTGACCAAACCCCATATCGACAGCAAGAGAATGCGACCTTTGGCGGTCACAAGCTCCAAGCGAGCTGCCGATTTGCCCGATGTACCGACCATCGCTGAAAACGGGTTTCCTGGATTTGAAGCGCCCGCGTGGTGGGCGGTGCTGGCCTCTTCAAAGACGCCTCCAGACATTGTTCGAAAGATGAACGAAGAGCTCAACAAAGCGCTTAAAAATCCTGAGATTGCAGCCAAACTTGATCTGCAAGGCATTGATATTGTGGGCGGCAGCGTCGAGCGTGCCAAGGTCTTTATAGACAATCAGATGGACATTTGGTCCAAGGTCGTCAAAGACAACAACATCAAAGCAGATTGACACTTGGCAGGCATGGCTTTAGAAGTTCTAAAGCCTTCACGAGTCTTCTCAAGTCTCGGGGTTGATCTCTAAAGCCATCAAAATTCGAGCCACCATGTTGTAGGTGGCGATGGCCGTTGTGAGCTCAAGGATTTCTGTGGTGTCGAAGGCTTTTTTCATGTCTTCAAACAAGGCGTCTTCAACTCTCACGTCTTGGGTCAATTGGGCCGCGTATTGAATCACCAAGCGCATGGTGTGGTCCAAATCGGGGTCGTCTGCGCTTCGTCGGGCGTCCTTGGCCACGACACGGTCCAGCGCATCGAGCTCGGCCTGTGTGCCACCTGCGGCCAAGAAGTCTGGTGCGTGGTGCTTGTATTCATATTGAGCACCCGTGAGCAGCGCCACCGTGCAAATGCCAATTTCTCTAAGCTTTCGACTCGTTCCCAGCCCTGTGCGAACTTCCTTTAAGAAAACATTCCACCCCCTTGCTATGGGCTCACTCCAAAGAAGCGCCAAGTCCAAGTTGATGAAGTCCCCACCTCTTCTGGCCTTGATGGCCTCAACGAGTTCTTGAGGTTGGGCTTTGAGTTCTGGTGTCCAAGCTGGAATGCGCATGGCGAGTGCCTTTGAGAAAAGTAAATAGGGGTGCTGCTCGGTGGCTTAGGGTTTGCTTCATCAAAAAAGACCTCTAGGCCAAGGGCTCCAAGTCACTGAGCAGGCGTTTGAGAAGGATTGTATCGTGACATGAGCGGGGCTTGACTTTGGCAAGACCCTTAGCTCCGCGGGGTTGCGGGCCGTTTGAGGCCTGTAAAGACGCCCATGTTGGGACAAAAAAGGGGCGCTGCTTTGCCCAAAGCCTCGGGTGCATTTTTAGGAGAAGTGTGGGTTTGGGCATAATTTTGAGGTAAAAAAACCGATAATGTCGCCCATGCGGATTCCTTTTACAAAAATGCACGGCACGGGCAATGATTTTGTGGTGATCAACGAAACACAAAAACGCTACGACCTTCAGGCCAAGGAGTATCAATTTTTGGCCGACCGACATTTTGGTGTGGGTGCAGATCAAATTTTAAGTGTCCGCGCCTGTGATGAGACCGGCATCGATTTTGAGTATGTCATTCACAATGCGGATGGCTCCGAGGTCGAGCACTGCGGCAACGGCGCGAGATGCTTTTTGCGGTTTGTGCGCGAGGAGGGTTTGAGTCAAAAGAGCCCTTTGGTGGTCAAAGTTAAAAAGGGCGTCATTGAGCTCACCGACACCCAAGACGGGTGGGTCCGTGTGCAAATGGGCGCACCCGTTTTTCAAGCGTCTCTCATTCCATTTTGTCCGCAATTTTCAAAACCATTGGCCTCTTTGGAGGGGTTTGAAATTCGACGAATTGAATTGGATCCGGTGCAAGTGGGCACACATGCCCTTGAGCACTTTGACTTTGCTGTGCTGTCGATGGGAAACCCACATGCGGTCTGCGTGGTGCAAGATGTAGAGAGTTTGGCGCTTGAGACTGTAGGCCCATTCATCGAGCACCACCCGTCGTTTCCTCAAAGGGTGAATGTGGGCTTCATGCAAATTGTGTCTCGTCAAGAAGTCAAACTCAGGGTGTTTGAGCGCGGTTCTGGTGAAACCTTGGCGTGTGGCAGCGGGGCGTGTGCGGCTGTGGTCACTGGCATTGTGAGAGGTCTTCTGGATCCCCAGGTCTTGGTTCATGCGCGTGGTGGGCGTTTGGAAATTGAATGGCGTGGCACCTTTGAGGGTTCACTCAAGGGCGTGCAAAGCGATGTTGTTTTGACGGGGCCAGCGGTGACCGTCTTTAAAGGTGAATTGGATATTCAATGACTCAGATCAATTCCATGACTCCCATCACGGAGGACGATATTGCCAACTTCTTGGTCAATACGCCAGATTTCTTTCTGCGTCACGCAGAGGTGCTCGCACAGGTGAGAATTGTGAGCCCGCACGGCCAAAGGGCAGTCAGTTTGCAAGAAAGACAAGCGGACATGCTCAGGGAGAAGATCCGTGCTCTGGAGACCCGGCTCATGGAGATGATCAGAAATGGCAATGAAAATTTGATCTTGACCGATCGATTGCATCGATGGGCTAAGAATTTGTTGATGGTCACAGACCCCAACGCCTTGCCTAAAACCATTTTGCTGGAAATTCAACATCAGTTCATGGTGCCTCAAGTCGCCATGAAGTTGTGGCATGTCAAAGAGGCGTTTTTGGACTCTCCCTGCGCACAAGGCGTCACGTCAAGCGTGCAAGAGTTTGCCGCCAGTTTGAAGCAACCTTATTGCGGCCCCAATTCTGGCTTTGAAGCCATCTCATGGCTAGAGGATGCAAAGGCGGTGCAATCGATTGCCATGGTCAATCTAAAGCCATTGAAAGTCTCTGGCCAACCAAGCAGTTTTGTAAACCAAGTGCTGCAAGACGGGAGTGAGGTACAGTCCTCTCACGCTTTTTCGTCTCCCAATGTGTCCAAAGAGTTTCAACCCGAGTCCTTTGGCTTGTTGGTCTTGGCCTCTCCAGACCCTCAGCGTTATCATGCAGCAATGGGCACCGACTTTTTAGAGCGAATTGGAGAGTTGGCCAGTGCAGCATTGATTCAACTGTGGCTCAATCAAGCCTGATGCCCAAGCTCGTGTTCAAGCCGCGCGCGCGTGTCTTGGCAAAGCTTTGAGTGTCCTTTTAAAAGCTTGGGTGAATTTCGCGCCGCTTAAAGGGTCTGTAAGAGGCTTGTGCACATTAAAAAGCAGTTGAACTTATTTTGAAACCACACCCCCATTTTGAGGATCTCAAGCAAAGGACACCTTTGATGTCCCATCCTTGGGTCAAGGCTTATTTAGAGCACGTGCGTTTTGAGAAACGTTTGGCCGCTCGGACCTGTGTGTTGTATGAGTTGGATTTGATCAAACTGGCTGATTTTGCCTGTGCATTGGCGCTTGAGTGGCGTGGCATCGAATCGCATCACATTCGCATGTGGGTCGCCTCGATGCATCAAGCGCATCGAAGTGGTCGTGGCATTGCATTGATCTTGTCAGGATGGAGGGGGTTTTTTGCCTGGTGCTGTCGAGAGGGCCATTTGAAGGCCAATCCGGTGCTCGGTTTAAGGGCTCCCAAAGCGGCCAAGCCTTTGCCCAAGGCCTTGAATGTCGATCAGGCCGTTCAATTGGCCGATTTTGTTAGCACCCAAAGTGGCGACATGAGCGAAGTTGCCAAAGAGGAGTTGGCCTGGTTGGAGGCGAGAGACGCTTTGATGGTGGAGCTTTTGTACGGCAGTGGTCTGCGGGTGGGTGAGATGGTGGGCTTGGATGTACGTGCCTCGCAGAAGTCTTTGGGTTGGATCGATGCGGCGCAACGCATGGCATTTGTCTTGGGCAAAGGCAGCAAACGGCGAAGTGCGCCGGTTGGACAAAGTGCCCTGAAGGCCTTGAGTGCATGGATGAATATGCGAGATCGGTATTTGAAGGCAGATGCGAGAGCGCCTGAGGCCTTGCTGCTTGGTCGAGGAGGGACGCGTTTAACTGCGCAAGCCATTTGGCAGCGTTTGCGATCTCGTGCCAAGCTTGCAGGTGTTCAAACGCCAGTGCATCCTCACATGCTCAGGCATTCCTTTGCCAGTCACTTGCTCCAGTCCAGTGGGGACTTAAGGGGTGTGCAAGAGTTGCTAGGGCACGCCAACATCAGCACCACGCAGGTATATACTCGTTTGGATTATCAGCACTTGTCAAAAATTTACGACCAAGCGCATCCTCGCGCCAAAAGAAAAGAGATCAAATAATGGTCTTCGTGCACAAAGCAATGGAGCTCCTTTTGATCCATCTTCTGCTTGGGTCTGTGACATGAAAACACTTCGACTCAGAGAGGGCAAAGAGAGGTCCTTGCTCAGAGGGCATCCTTGGATTTTTGACACGGCCATTGCCAAAGGCAGTGCAGATGCGGGTGAAACGGTCAAGGTGGAGTCGTTTGAGGGGGCTTTTTTGGCCTGGGCTGCTTACAGTCCTCAATCTAAAATCAAAGCACGTGTTTGGAGTTTTGATGAAAAGCAAAGGATTGATGAAGAGTTCTTGGACGGATTGGTTCAAAAAGCGGTGCAAAGCCGGCAGTTGTTTGATCTTCAATCCAATGGCGTGCGACTGGTGCACGCTGAGTCGGACGGTCTGCCTGGGCTGATTGTGGACCAATATGCGGACACCTTGGTGCTTCAGGTGCTCGGTTGTGGTGTGGAGCGCTTTAAGTCCATCTTGGTCAAGTCCTTGATGAAACACACGGGTTTAGATCGGGTCTACGAGCGATCCGATACCCAGGCCAGGACGATGGAGGGGCTGGCGCCGAGTGCGGGGTGGCTTTCACATCCGCAGACGCAAAAAAACCTCTTGCTCCAAATTACCGAGCACGATTGCAAGCTCGATTTGGACATCGAGCATGGGCACAAGACGGGATTTTATTTGGATCAAAGGGAGTCGAGAAGGCGCTTTGCCGACTATGCACAACGCATGTCGTTTGAGCGTGTGCTCAATTGCTTTTGTTACACGGGGGGTTTTAGTGTGGCGGCCTTGATGGGCATGCGCCGTGCAGGTGTGCTTCAAAAGGGCGGGCATGTGATCAGCATTGACTCCTCAGCGAATGCGCTGAACATGGCGGCGCAGAACATGCGGCTCAATGGATTTTCAAGCGAGCACTTCACCCTAATGGATGCAGATGTGAATGCATCGTTGCGCTTGTTTTTGCAAGAATCTAGGCAGTTTGATGCCATTGTGTTGGACCCACCGAAATTTGCGCCCTCGCATGCGCACGTTGAGCGGGCAGCGCGCGCTTACAAAGACATCAACCGTTTGGCGCTTCAGCTTCTGAGGCCAGGGGGGGTGTTGTTCACCTTCAGTTGTTCAGGGGGTGTTTCGGCAGATTTGTTCCATAAAATAGTGGCCTCTGCGGGTGCGGATGCCCATGTGGATGGTTTCATTGCTGAGCGCCTTCAAGGGGCGATGGATCATCCGATGACCTTGAATTTCCCGGAAGGGGATTATTTGAAGGGTTTGGTCGTCATTCGAAAGTGATATGCTCGGTTTTTAGCTTTTTTTAAGCTTGGGCATTGAATTGAGGGGTCGTCGGCCCCATTTGTTTTTTTGTTCTTTTGTAGAAAGTATGTCCCCCCATGTTAATTCCAGCAACCATTCTGACCGGCTTTTTAGGCGCAGGCAAAACGACTTTATTGAAACGCGTCCTGTCTGAGGCCCACGGGCAAAAGATTGCGGTGATAGAAAATGAGTTTGGTGAAGAAAACATTGACAACGATATTTTGGTCCTTGAAAGCGAGGAGCAAATCATTCAAATGAGCAACGGGTGTGTGTGTTGCACCATTCGAGAGGATTTGAGAACGACATTGACCGATTTGGCCGAGAAAAAGAGAAAGGGGGAGCTCCATTTTGACCGCGTGGTGATTGAGACCACGGGGCTTGCAGACCCAGGGCCCGTTGCGCAAACCTTTTTCATGGACGACCAGATCGCCGAGAGCTACTTGCTTGACTCCATTTTGACCTTGGTCGATGCCAAACACGCGGCGCAACAATTGAACGATCGGCAAGAGGCCAGGCGACAAGTGGGCTTTGCCGATCAGATTTTTATCAGCAAAACCGATCTGGTGAGCCCCGAGTCCTTGGACGCTTTGCAGCACAGGTTAAAGCACATGAACCCCAGGGCTCCTCAAAAAGCGGTTCACTTTGGAGACGTCTCGATTGACGAGGTCTTTGATTTAAAGGGCTTTAACTTGAATGCGAAATTGGACATCGATCCAGACTTTTTAAAGGACGAGGAGCATGCGCACCATGAGCACGGGGAGCATTGTGATCACCCCTCACACCAGCACGCTCACACAGAGCACGCTGAGCACGCGGAGCACGCGGATCATGAGCATTCCGAGCACTGCGATCACCCCTCGCATCAGCACGCGCACCACCATCGCCATGATGACGATGTCAAGAGTTTTGTCTTCAAGTCCAATCGCGCTTTTGATCCAGCCAAGTTGGAGGACTTTTTAGGCGCCATTGTCAATATCTACGGCCCCAAAATGTTGCGCTACAAAGGGGTGTTGAACATGAAGGGAACCGATCGAAAGGTGATTTTCCAAGGCGTTCATCAGTTGATGGGCAGCGATTTAGGCCCTCAATGGGGCAAGGACGAGGTTAAAAACAACAAAATGGTCTTTATTGGCATCGATTTGCCCAGAGATATTTTCTTGCAAGGCTTAGAACAGTGCCTAGTATGAGTACAATCCGCGCGCTAGCGAAACTTTCCTGAGCGTGTGCCGTTTGGCATGGGTGAGGTGTTTTGCTCGGGTATGAAGGTCGGATGACAAGAGTAGGTGCGCCCTTGGGCTTGGCTCAGAGCGCATTTCTTTGAGGAGACAAAATGAATAAATCTAGTGCAAAACCCAAGGCTCGTCCATCGCCTGTGAAGGCTGCAGGTGCTAAAAAAGTGGCAAAGCCCGTCAAAGCGGCCGCTAAAAAAGCAATCAAAGTGGCCCCTAAAGCAGCGGTGAAAGCAGTGGTGAAAACTGCGGCGAAAGTCGCCTTGAAAAAGCCCACCCAGTCCTTAGTCAAAGCCAAGCCTGCAGTTAAAAAAGCACAGGCCAAACCCCTTGCAAAAGCACCCGCCAAGAAGGCGCTCAAAACGCCGGTGAAACCCCCACCCAAGGTGCAGGGCAAAGCGGCTGTCAAGCCTGTTGCTAAACCTGTTGTCAAGACGACCCCTGTCAAAGCGCCTTCCAAAGCGCCTATAAAAACACCTATCAAAGCCCCTGTTGCTGCGCCTGTAAAGGCTCCGCCCCTTGCCCCTATCAAGGCCCTCGTAAAGGCGCCCACGGCACACAAGGCTCAGGTGACTCCGACACCTAAACCCGTCTTGCAAAAATCGCACGAGAACCATCTCCCCGTCGTGGCTGGTCAGTCCATTGCCCAGCCGCAATCTAAAAAATCCTCCAGAGGCGCCAAAGCCGCCTCCATGGTTCCTCCACCACCGGTGGCGGTTGTGTCTAGCAATGCTGCAAAATCCAGCTATGGACCCTCAACCACCCCCTCCTTACCTTCGGTGATACCCGTGAACCCTAAAAAAGACAGTAAATTGGCCAACAATTGGAAAAAAAAGCCGGTCGGCGAACTGAGCGACGCGGAGATTTTGTCGATGCCAGACACCGAGTACATGAACGACACGCAGATGGCGTTTTTCAAACTTAAATTGGTCGCTCTGAAGGGGGATATTTTGGCCAATGCGGGTCAAACGACTGAAAATTTGCGCGAAGAGACCGTTGTGGTGCCCGACCCAGCCGATCGCGCCACTATCGAAGAAGAGCATGCGCTTGAATTGAGAACGCGAGACCGGGAGAGAAAGTTGCTGAAAAAGATTGAGCAATCGATTCATCGCATTGATGGGGGCGACTACGGCTACTGCGATGAAACCGGGGAAGCCATTGGCGTGGGACGCTTGTTGGCACGGCCTACGGCCACGCTTTCCCTAGAGGCTCAACAAAGACGCGAGCTCAAACAAAAGATGTTTGGCGACTGAGCTCGCTGGCAAGGGGGTGCTCTGGCCTTTGAAGCCCTTGGACAAGAAAAGCCTTGCGACGCTTTGCAGCAAGGCTTTTTTGTTGCCTTTTTCATACGCGCCAAGGGCTGTGCTTAAAAGGCAAAGGATGCTCAAAAAGACGGGCCCGAACACGCTCAAAGACGCCGAAAAAGGGTCAAAATACCGGATGTTGTCTCACAAGGCTTTCTTTTTAAAAGCGCACTGAGGAGACCATTATTTTTCCAAATACCAAATGGATCTCAAAAAGCTTAAAAAAAAGTAAAGTTAACGCTTCACATTCAGTTATTTCTCTAAGTCTTTGATTTTTTACAATAATTACCTTTAAAATAATTTCCAAACACCTCCTAAGTCTTTGATTTCATTGAATAAACTCAAATAAAGAGGTTGCGCAAAGACAAAATCCTGATACAGTGCAATAAAGTGCAAAATAGTGGGAAAAAGTGTAATCTTTTCTCCGCTGCTTTTTGCATGCCAAAGCTTGCTCGCCATCAAGGATGTTTTTTGTGTTTCAAGGTGCCTCTTCATTAACGCTAGACGGTAAGGGTCGTTTGTCCATACCGACAAGGCACCGTGACGTTTTGCTTGCCAATGCGTTGGGTCAATTGACCATTACTCGCCACCCGCATGGTTGTTTGATGATGTTTGAGCGTCCTGAGTGGGAATTGTTTCGCCAACGCATTGCGCAGTTGCCCATGAGTGCGCAGTGGTGGAAGAGAATTTTGCTGGGCAACGCCATGGATGTAGAGATGGACGGCACGGCCAGAATTTTATTGTCCCCTGAGTTGCGCGCGGCAGCCAATTTGCAAAAGGACATCATGTTGCTGGGAATGGGCAACCATTTTGAAATTTGGGACAAAGCAGCTTACGAGGCGCAAGAGGCCTTGGAGATGCAAAAAGAGATGCCTGATGTGTTCAAGGCATTTTCCTTTTAAAGCAAATGACAGACTCAGAATGGACGCACACCACGGTTTTATTGCAAGAGGCCGTGACGGCACTGCTTCAAAGCGAACCAGGTTGCTATGTGGACGCGACTTTCGGGCGTGGGGGTCATTCAAATTTGATCTTGAATCATCTGCACGCCAAAGGGCAATTGATTGCATTCGACAAAGACCCGGAGGCTGTTCGGGCGGCGCAGACCATCAAGGACCCGCGTTTCAGCATCCGTCACCAAGGATTTACGCACATCAGCGACTTGCCCAGGCAAAGTGTGGTTGGCGTACTCATGGATTTGGGCATCAGTTCGCCTCAAATCGACAACCCAGTGCGTGGATTTTCATTTCGATCGAGCGGCCCCTTGGACATGCGCATGGACCCAAGCCAAGGGGAATCGGTGAAAGACTGGCTGCACAGGGCGGATGAATTAGAAATCAAAGAGGTCATTAAAGAGTATGGAGAAGAGCGGTTTGCTTCATCGATTGCAAAGGCGATTGTTACTCGCCGACAAGAGCGTGGTGTTCCTCAAACCACCACAGAGTTGGCACAGCTCGTGGCTGGTGCGGTCAAAACCCGCGAGTCGGGCCAAGATCCTGCAACGAGGACATTTCAAGCTTTTCGGATTTTCATCAATCGTGAGCTTGAAGAGTTGCATCAAGCGCTAGAGGCAAGTTTGGAAGTTCTTCAGCCCGGAGGGCGTTTAGTGGTCATTAGTTTTCATTCTTTGGAGGACAGGATCGTGAAGCAATTCATTGCCAAGCACTCCAAGGAGCAGTTTGATCGACGTGCGCCCTTTGCACGCCCTCAAGAAATGGCCTTCAAGCGTCTGGAGCGAATCAAACCCTCCATGGATGAAGTGCAAAGAAACCCTAGAAGCAGGAGTGCAATCATGAGAGTTGCGCAACGATTAGGCTCAATGAGTGAGGTGCATGCATGACACGTTTGAATGTGCTGATTTTGGCAATGGTCATGTTCACAGCCTTTTATTTGGTAAGGACGCAGTATGAGTCAAGGCGTTTGTATACCGAGTTTGACCATGCCAGGTCTGAGGGGAGAAAAATCGAACTCGAAAAAGAACGTCTTGAAGTGGAGAGACGCTCCCAGGGCACTTCACTTCGCGTGGAAAAAGTGGCCAAAGAGCAGTTGCACATGAAGAGCGTGACGCCTGCGATTACACAATATGTTTTGAACCCCGTTGAGTTGCAAGAGGCCCAAGTGCGAGAGGCCAAGTTGGATGTCAATGCCCATGCAAATGGGAAAATTCAAATCAAGGTGACGCCTCAATTCTCAACGCCCGTGCTGGCCAACGCAGGGGTCCTCTCCCCATGAGTCGAAAAAGCGTTCAATACACCTCAAGTCCTTTGCTTGCAAGCAAGACGCCGATTTGGCGCAGCCAATTCATCGTGGCTGCAATCGCTTTGGGTTTTTTGGGCTTGGTGGTTCGAGCGGCCTATGTACAAGTCATCGACAACGCCTTCTTTAAACGTCAAGGCACTGTTCGCTTCGTGCGCTCAGTAGATATTCCAGCAGACAGAGGAAAAATATTGGACCGCAATGGTGCGATTTTGGCGTCAAGCGTTTCCATGCCCAGCATTTTTGCAAGCCCAGAGGAAATTGAGCGCGAACCGTCCAAGCTAAAAGCGCTGGCCAAAGCCATCGACATGCCTTTGGCTGAGTTGCAAACGAAGATCAAAAATGAGGAAAAGGGTTTTGTGTGGCTCAAGCGCATGGTGGACGAGTCCGTTGAGCAACACGTGCGAGATTTAAAGATCAAAGGCGTGGGTGTGCGCAAAGAGTACAAGCGCATCTACCCAGAAGGCGAAGCGGTTGCGCACGTTGTGGGATTCACCAACATCGAAAACGAGGGGCAAGAGGGTGTGGAGCTCACCTTTGAGAAAGAGTTGACCGGGCGAAACGGATCTCGGCGTGTGATCAATAACCGACTAGGTCAAGCTGTAGAGGACATGGGTGAGATCCGAGCGCCCATCGATGGCCAAGATCTGCAGTTGAGCATAGACAGCAAAATTCAATACTTCGCCTATCAAAAATTAAAAGAAGCAGTGATCGACAACAAAGCCAGCGCTGGCAGTGTCGTGGTCTTGGACGTGAACACCGGAGAGGTCTTGGCACTGGGCAACTATCCCAGCTTTGTGCCCAACAACCGCGTGAATTTGAGTGGTGGGCAACTGAGAAACAGGGCGCTCACCGATACCTTTGAGCCTGGCTCCACGATGAAGCCTTTTGTCGTGGGCTTGGCTTTGGAGCGTGGGCTTGTCCATCCAGAGACCATCATCCAAACGGGGGCAGGCAAGTACAACTTGTTTGGCCACACCATCAGTGACTCCTCAGCCCACGGCGCAATGAGTGTCAACGAGGTGATACAAAAATCAAGCAACATAGGCACTGTGAAGATTTCCCTTCAAATGCAGCCCAAGGACTTGTGGGAAATTTTCACGCAAGTGGGTTTTGGTCAAAAGCCGCAAGTACCCTTTCCTGGCGCTGTGAGTGGAAAACTCAGAGCCTACAAAACTTGGAGGCCCATCGAACAAGCCACCATGTCGTATGGTTATGGCTTATCGGTGAGTCTTTTTCAGTTGGCGCATGCATACACCATCTTTGCCAGAGACGGCGAACTCATTCCAGTGTCATTGCAGAAACAAGTCGAGCGTGTGGCGGGTGTCAAAGTCATCGGTGCGAAGCACTCCAATGAAATCCGCAGCATGTTGCACATGGTGGCGGGCCCTGGAGGCACTGCACCCAAAGCGCAGACCATGGGTTATTCGGTGGGGGGTAAAACCGGAACGGCCCACAAGGTAGAAGGTGCCGGGTACGCGGGGCACAAATACAGGGGCTTTTTTGTAGGCATTGCACCCATCGAGAAGCCCAGGATCGTGGTGGCCGTCATGATAGATGAGCCAACCAATGGGCGTTATTTCGGGGGCGATGTCGCAGCTCCCGTGTTTAGCCAAACGGTGCAACAAACCTTAAGGGTGATGGGCATTCAACCGGACATGTCTGTCAAGCCGCAAGTGGTGGCCAAAGCAGAGGTGGAGTCCTTTTGATGCTTAGACTGCACACCCCTTTGCAAGCCGCTCAATGGTTAAGAGAGAAGTCTGTGAGTGTTGCCAATGAGAGCTCACAAGCGCCAACGGTTGGTGCATTGCAAACGGACAGCCGATGTGTGAAAAAGGGCGATGTGTTCATGGCGTGGCCAGGGCAGCATCACGATGCCAGGCAGTACATTGAGCGCGTGTTGAAACAAGGCGCGCAAGGGTGTTTGGTTCATGAGGACCCTTCATCACAAGTGGCAAACCCTGAGATGGACGCGCCATGGTTAAGGGATCCCAAAGTGGCCTTGTATCCAAATTTAAAGGCCGAGCGGGGACCGATCGCTAGTGCCTACTATGAGCAACCCAGTTCCCAGTTGAAGGTGACGGCCATCACGGGCACGAATGGAAAGACCACCTGTGCATGGTGGCTCAGCCAAGCTTTGAATCGATTGGGGTCTACAAGTGCCATTGCGGGAACCTTGGGACAAGGTCAATTCAAATTGGGTGATGAGTACACGGCAAGTTTTGACGCCCACACGTCAACCTTGACGACCATGGAAGCGGTGGAGCTCCAAGCGTGGATGCGAAAATGGGTGAATGCGGGAGTGACACACTTGTGCATGGAGGCCTCCTCCATTGGACTGAAGGAAGCGCGCATGGATGGCACTTGTATAGAGGTGGGCGTGTTTACCAACTTTACGCAAGACCATCTGGACTATCACAATACCATGGATGACTATTGGGCAGCAAAAGAAAAGCTGTTCTTTCACCTCTTGCCCAAAGCAAGCGTCATCAACTTGGATGACAACAAGGGCGTGTCTTTGTACAAAAAATTAAAAGTGCTAGGCCATGCGGTCTTGGGCTACACCACAAAGCAGGCCTCACATCCACACTCTGAGCTTTGTGCAAAAAACCTGAGAGTGCTTAGCCAAACGCTTGCAAGTGACGCGTTCGCTCGAGGGCCATCGGCCTTGTACTTTGATGTGGTGTATCAAGGAGTCAGCCATCCTTTTGAATTGGCCGTGTTGGGCGAATTCAATGTGAGCAATCTTTTGGCCGTGTTGGGCAGTTTGTTGGCCTTGGGCTATGCCATCGATGAAGCCTTAAACGGGTGTGCGCAGTTGCGTGCAGCACCTGGTCGCATGCAAACGTTAAGCCTTGACGATTCTCCGCTTGTGGTGATTGATTACGCGCATACGCCAGATGCCATTGAAAAAGCGTTGTTGGCACTCCAAGCCGTGACGCTTGAACATGGAGGCCAATTGTGGTGTGTCATGGGCTGTGGAGGCGAGAGAGATCAAAGCAAGCGTGCACTGATGGGGGCCAAGGCACAGTCTTTGGCGCAGCATGTGGTGCTCACTTCAGACAATCCAAGACATGAAGATCCTTTGAGCATCGTTGCGCAAATCAAACAAGGATTCAAGGATCCATTGAATGCCGTTGTAGAAATAGATCGTCGTCAAGCCATTTTGCGGGCCATTCAAGAAGCTTCAAGCAAAGACGTGATCTTGATTGCAGGCAAGGGGCATGAAAATTATCAAGACATTTTGGGTGTCAAGCACGAGTTCTCGGATGCACGAGTCGCACTCGAGTCGCTTGGACAGCGTGCCTTAAGACCCTCAGCAGGAGTTGCGCATGTCAACGCATCATGAGGCGACCCCAATGAGCCTGGGCCCGTTAAATGGGTTGCACGTTACGCTTGAGCCCATGAGCTTGAGTGTGCAAAAAGCGTTGGAGTGGCTCCAAGCCGACGCTCAACTTCAAGCGCGATTTGTGGGCGAACTAAGCGACACCCTTGTCTTTGATCGCGTGCACACCGACACCAGAACATTGAAAACAGGGGATTTGTTTGTAGCACTCAAGGGTGAAAAATTTGATGCCAATTCATTTTTGAAGGAAGCCAAAGAATTGGGTGCCAAGGCGGCAATATGCGCGGCAGGCTTGCACGCCGTGAATTGGACGGGCATTGAAGTGAGCGACACGGGCAAAGCGTTGGGTACGCTTGGGGCGAGTTGGAGGCGAGACTTGGATGTGGGGGTGATTGCTGTGACGGGGAGCAACGGTAAAACCACCGTGACCCAAATGTTGGCCAGCATTTTAAAGGCATGGCAAGGGGAGAAAAGTTTGGCCACTCAAGGCAACTTCAACAATGCGGTGGGCGTGCCCTTGACTTTGTTGAGAATGAGAAAGTCGCATCGCTGTGCAGTGCTGGAGTTGGGCATGAACCATCCGGGTGAGATTCTTCAACTCGCTCAATGGGTTCAACCCCAAGTGGCATTGGTCAACAACGCGCAGCGAGAGCATCAAGAATTCATGGGCAGCGTGAAAGCGGTGGCCATAGAGAATGCACAAGTGTTTGCTGCCCTAAGTCTGGGTGGCGTCGCTGTCTTTCCCGTGGACGATGAACACAGCGATCTTTGGGTGCAAATGGCAAGAGACTTGAAGATCTGCTGTTTTGGCAAAAAAGAGAACGCCGATGTGCGTCTTCTCAAGAGTGAGTGGTCCAAAGGGACGTGGACGCTTGAAGTCAACGTGGCAAAAAAGAGCGCCACCTTCAAATTGAGCATGCCCGGTGAGCACAATGTGCACAATGCACTGGCTGGCATTGCCTGCGCCTACAGCTTAGGTGTCCCCATTGAAGTGATTCAACGGGGTTTGGAAAGTTTTCAGGCCGTTCAGGGTCGAAGCAATTTTAAAACTCTACAAATCAAAGCCTTCAATGCGCAGTTGGGTCAAGAGCTAGAGCACAGCATTGCGTTGGTTGACGACTCTTACAACGCCAACCCAGACTCGGTGCTTGCGGCCATCGATTTGCTCGCACATCTAGAGGGTCCCAGAGTGTTGGTGTTGGGTGACATGGGTGAGGTGGGTGAAAACGCTGTGATGTTCCACGAAGAAGTGGGTCGCTATGCAAGCCAAGTTGGCATTGAGCAGTTGTTGGGCTTGGGTGCTTTGACACAACACGCCACAGTGGCATTCAATCAAAGCAAATCAAGGGATCAAAGGGCAGAACATTTTGAAAATATAGAGCCATTGATTGAGGCGTTATCGAGTCGATTGCCTGAGTTTCAAAGTGTGCTTGTTAAAGGATCAAGATTCATGAAGATGGAGCGAGTGGTACAAGCACTGTGGTTGCAAAACATGGCGAAAGAGGACATCACATGCTCTTGAGTTTGGCGCAATGGTTACAAACCTTGTCACCGGATTTTAGTTTTTTCCGGGTGTTTCAATACATCACTTTTAGGGCTGTGATGGCCGCCATGACGGCATTGCTCATTGGGTTGGTTGCAGGCCCTTGGGTGATCAGGAGACTGGTGGCTTTGAAGATTGGGCAGCCTATTCGAGACTACGCGATGCAAACGCATTTGAGTAAAAGTGGCACACCCACGATGGGCGGGGTGTTGATCCTGATCTCGATAGCCGTCTCAACGGTCTTGTGGTCTGATTGGTCCAACCGCTTTGTTTGGATTGTGATGTTGGTGACCTTTGGATTTGGTGCAATTGGTTGGGCCGATGATTGGCGAAAAGTGGTTAGAAAAGATCCTGAGGGCATGCCTTCTAGAGAAAAATACATGTGGCAGTCGATCATAGGCTTGATGGCTGCGCTGTATTTGGTGTTCAGCATTTCAGAAAGCAATAATCTAAAAGTCATTCAGCTCTTTTGGAGTTGGATTGGTTCAGGGTTTGATTTGAGTTTGCCGCCTAAAGCGGGATTGATGGTGCCCTTCATGAAAGAGGTGAGCTACCCCTTAGGCATACTGGGGTTTGTGGTGCTCACCTATTTGGTCATTGTAGGCTCAAGCAATGCGGTGAATTTGACCGATGGCTTGGATGGGTTGGCCATCATGCCTGTGGTGATGGTTGGCTCGGCCCTTGGTGTCTTTGCATACGTCACGGGAAGCTCGGTGTATTCAAAATATTTGATATTTCCCTACATCCCTGGATCGGGCGAATTGTTGATTTTTTGTGCGGCCATGGCGGGTGCGGGCCTGTCCTTTTTGTGGTTCAACACGCATCCTGCACAGGTCTTCATGGGTGACGTTGGGGCCCTGGCCTTGGGCGCTGCTTTGGGCACCATAGCGGTCATTGTGCGTCAAGAAATTGTGCTGGCGATCATGGGTGGGATATTTGTGGTTGAGGCGCTTTCGGTGATGCTGCAGGTCACGTACTTTAAATACTCAAAACGAAAATTTGGACAGGGTCGTCGAATTTTCAAGATGGCGCCTTTGCATCACCACTTTGAGAAAAGCGGATGGCACGAAACGCAAGTGGTGGTTCGCTTTTGGATCATCACCATGCTTTTGTGTTTGGTGGGTTTATCAACCTTGAAGCTGCGTTAAGGGCATGTTGAACTTAAAAGATCAAAACATCATGATCCTGGGGCTGGGCGAGTCCGGCCTGTCCATGGTCCGTTGGTGCGTGCTGTGTGGGGCGAATGTGTGGGTGGTCGATGATCGGCAAGATCCACCGCACTTGAAAACGCTTAAAGAAGAAATGCCGCAGGTGCAATTCATTGGGGCAAATTTCCAAGCGGGCGTCTTGAATGCGGTACCTGTGAAGGCGGTCTTTAAAAGCCCAGGGCTTTCTCCCGCAGTGGTCCAAGATTTGTGGCAACACGCCCAGTCGCTGGGCTTGTCAACGGGTACGGAACTCACGCTCTATGCCATGGCGATGAATGAGCTCAAGCAAAAATGTTTATACGCACCCCATGTCCTGGCGGTGACGGGCACCAATGGCAAGACCACGGTCACATCTTTGACGGCAGCGCTTTTGCGGCGTGCGCAAATGAAGGTGGCCGTCGCCGGCAATATTGGACCTGCTCTCTTGGATACCTTGCAAAGTTACTTAAAGCCCATATTCATTGAGAGCTTGCGAGACTTTGATCTTCAAAGCCTAGAGGCAGAGATTGCCAAAGAATGCGCACCTTCTTTAGGGCACAAGCAAGAAGAGGCTGTGAATGTAGGCGATCAAGGTTTTGTTCAAGACCAAGAGGCCGCTTTGGAAGAGGCCAACCCCGAGCACTTGAGCCCAATTGAAGAGGCTGAGTTCCCAGCAGAAATCGATTCAACTTTGCAAGAAATGGAGACAAAGCCAGGGTCAGTGATGAATACACCGATCATCTCGAGCGAGCAACTCAAAACGCAACGGCTTCTCGCCCTTTTTCCTTGGGTCGCTGATTTGCCACAAGCCTGGGTCTTGGAGTTGTCAAGTTTTCAGCTCAAGGGGGTGACAGAATTTGAGCCCACGGCTGCCACTGTATTGAATATCAGCCAAGACCATTTGGATTGGCATGCGGACATGGAAGATTACGTGCAATCCAAAGCGGCTATTTTTGGTGCAAGGACGCAACGTGTTTTGAACCGAGATGACCCTCAGGTCATGTCTTTTGTGCCTCAAGCGAAAGAGAAATTAAAGCCCTCATCTCTGGTGTCCAAAGCCAAAAGTAAAACGCCTGCACTGCCTTTGTTCATTGAGTTTGGGTTTGGTATGCCCATGCGTGCAGGTGACTTTGGTGTTGAGCATGTCAATGGCATGTCCTGGTTGGTGCGAGCGCTCGCCGACTCGGGCCTCAAGGTCAAGAAAAGTCAAACCCTTGAGGAGTTGGAGATTCAACGCTTGATCCCTGTGGATGCCCTGCGCATACTTGGACGACACAATGCAAGCAATGCACTTGCGGCTTTGGCCCTTGCAAGCACGACACAAGCCAAACTGGCGCCGATGTTGTATGGCTTGAGAGAGTATGCAGGCGAGCCCCATCGCATTCAATCGGTCCAAATCATCGAAGGCGTGGAGTACTTTGATGACAGCAAGGGCACGAATGTGGGCGCCACTGTGGCTGCACTTGAGGGTCTGGGTCACGAGCGAAAGCTGGTGTTGATCTTGGGTGGGGATGCGAAATCGCAAGACTTCACACCATTGATTCAACCGATCAATCGTTTTGCGCGAGCGGTGATCTTGCTTGGGCGAGATGCCGACTTGATAGAAAAATCCTTGGCCTTGGTCAAGATCGCGCTCGTTCGAGCGCAGACGATGCATGAGGCAGTTCAAAAAGCCAGCTTGCATGCGAAAAGTTCGGACGCCGTGCTTTTGTCGCCCGCTTGTTCAAGTTTGGATATGTTTAAGAACTATGCCCACCGGGGCGAAGTTTTTATAGAGGCGGTTCAAGCATTGTCAGAAATGGGCGCCCTTGAATTGGTTCAAGCGGGCAATCTGACGGGGGTGCGTACTTGAGTGCCACTTCCATTTTCTCTTCCATGGGGCAAAAATTGTTTTCCTCCAAAGGGCAAGGAGTTGACAAACACGATTGGGGTCGGGGAGACGTTTTGCCTGTTCGCGTACACGGTACGCAATTCACGGCCACCTCCTCTGTACCTGTTCGCTTCAGTGCGTTTGATCAACCCTTGGTGTTTGTCACCTTGGCACTCATGCTTTGGGGTTTGGTCATGGTGTACTCGGCATCGATTGCCATGCCCGACAACCCCAAGTTTATCCATTATTCTCAGACCCATTTTTTGGTCAGGCACGTCATCTCTTTGGCAGTGGGGCTGGTGGTGGCCATGATGGCTTTTCAAGTGCCCTTGGAGACATGGGAGCGTGTGGCGCCTTGGGTCTTTGTGGTGTCCTTGGTGCTCTTGATTGCGGTGCTGATTCCTTTTATCGGCAAAGGGGTCAATGGAGCGAGGCGTTGGATCTCTTTTGGGGTGATGAACTTTCAGCCCTCCGAATTGGCCAAATTTGGTGTGTTGCTTTACGCAGCCAATTACATGGTAAGAAAAATGGAGGTGAAAGAGAAGTTCTTCACTTCCGTCGCCCCCATGGCCATTGCGGTGGGTTTGGTGGGCTCACTGCTGTTGGCTGAGCCTGACATGGGCGCGTTCATGGTGATTGCTGTCATTGCCATGGGCATTTTGTTTTTAGGAGGCGTCAATGCAAGAATGTTTTTCTTGATCGCGTTGATACTGGTGTTTGCATTTGCTTTGATTATTTTCTTTTCAGATTGGCGGCGAGAGCGAATTTTTGCCTACCTTGACCCTTGGAGTGACAAGTACTCGATGGGCAAGGGATACCAATTGTCACACTCCTTGATTGCCATTGGACGGGGCGAGATCTTTGGTGTGGGACTGGGCGGGAGTGTGGAGAAGTTGCATTGGTTGCCAGAGGCGCACACGGACTTTTTGCTGGCGGTCATTGGTGAAGAATTTGGTTTTATTGGGGTGATGTGTGTGATTGGTCTGTTCATGTGGTTGACGCGACGCATCATGTACATTGGTCGCCAAGCGATCGCCATGGATCAAATTTTTGCCGGTCTCTTTGCGCAAGGCGTGGGAGTCTGGGTGGGTTTTCAATCCTTTATCAATATGGGTGTGAACTTGGGCGCATTGCCCACCAAGGGCTTGACCTTGCCGCTCATGAGTTTTGGCGGGTCTGCCATCTTGGTGAACATCGTTGCCATTGCAGTGGTGCTGAGGGTGGATTATGAAAACCGCCTCATGATGCACGGAGGGCGCACATGAGCCTACCTGCACAAGCGTTGATCATGGCTGGTGGGACTGGGGGACATATCTTCCCGGGTTTGGCTGTGGCACAGGGTTTGAGTCAAAGAGGTTGGCAGGTGCATTGGCTCGGCGGTGAGCCACCAAGCATGGAGAGTGACTTGGTGCCCAAGGCGGGCTTTGAATACCACCCATTGAATTTCAAAGGGGTCAGGGGCAAGGGTTTGGTGCGAATGCTCACAGCACCGTTTGCGGTCTTAAAAGCTTTGGCGCACAGCATTCAACTCATTCGATCCATCAGACCCAAGGTGGTGTTGGGTTTTGGTGGTTACATGAGCTTGCCTGGTGGCTTGGCCAGTTTTTTATGTCGCGTGCCCCTGGTGTTGCATGAGCAAAATGCCAAGCCTGGCATGGCCAACGTCTTTTTATCCAAACTGACAAGTTTGTGTTTCACGGCTTTTCCCAGCGCCTTGAAAGGTGGGCAATGGATTGGCAACCCCTTAAGAGCTGCCTTTCTCCAAGTTCGCGCGCCCGCTATTCGCTATGCCACCAAGAGCGGGCCACTCAAGCTGTTGGTGGTGGGCGGCAGTTTAGGGGCTAAAGCCTTGAATGAAGTTGTGCCCAAAGCGCTGGCCATGATGCCAGAGTCACTGCGCCCCATGGTGACCCATCAAAGTGGCGCCAAACAAATTCAAGCTCTAAGAGAGGCCTACACCAATGCGGGCGTTCAAGCGCAGTTGTTGCCATTCATAGAAGACATGGCAAGTGCATTGTCCGGTGTGGATGTGGTGATCTCTAGAGCGGGTGCAAGCACGGTGACAGAGATTGCAGCCATCGGAGTGGCCAGTTTGTTGGTGCCTTTTCCGTTTGCAGTGGATGATCATCAAACTGCCAATGCAGAATTTTTAGCGTCACATGAAGCGGCCTGGATTTGTCAACAAAGTGCATTGAATGCAGAGTGGTTGGCGCAGTGGTTAAGTGGTTTGGATCGAGCGCAATTGAGCGAGATGGCGCAAAAGGCTTATGCACTCAAGAACTTGGAGGCGGTTGAAGTTTTGTGTGGTGTGTGCCAAGCACAATTGGGGACTGCAAGTCCTGATGGGTCGACCCACATGGAGCAAAGTACATGAAGCACGCCATACAACATATTCACTTTGTCGGCATAGGTGGCGCTGGGATGAGTGGCATTGCTGAAGTTTTTTTGAATTTGGGCTACCGAGTGTCGGGTTCGGACTTGGCCGATTCTGCGGTGCTGCAACGCTTAAAGGGCTTGGGGATTCCAACCCAAGTCGGTCACGATGCAAGGCATATCTTGGGCGCAGATGCGGTGGTCACATCCACGGCCGTGAAGGCCGACAATCCAGAGGTGGTGGAAGCACATCGCCGCTTGATTCCAGTGGTGCCAAGAGCGGTGATGTTGGCTGAGCTCATGCGTTTTAAGCAAGGCATTGCAATTGCCGGCACGCACGGCAAAACCACGACCACCAGTTTGGTCGCCAGTGTCTTGGCGCAAGCAGGAATGGACCCGACCTTTGTGATTGGTGGCAAGTTAAATAGCGCAGGGACCAATGCAAAACTGGGCGCTGGCGACTTCATTGTGGTGGAGGCCGATGAGTCGGACGCTTCTTTTTTAAATTTGTTGCCCACCATGTCGGTGGTCACCAACATCGATGAAGATCACATGGAGACTTATGGGCATGACTTTGAACGCCTGAAGTCTGCGTTTGTGGAGTTCTTGCATCGCATGCCTTTTTACGGAGCCGCCATTTTGTGCATCGATGACGATGCGATCAAATCGATCTTGCCAGAGGTCAACCGTCCGATCACAAGTTTTGGCCTGTCCGAGGATGCACAAGTCAGGGCATTTGATATAGAGGCCCATGGTACAAAAATGCACTTTAAAGTCTCTAGAAGCAACGGCGTCACTTTGCCAGAGATGAAGGTGGTGCTTAATTTGCCAGGTCTGCACAATGTCAGAAATGCGTTGGCAGCTATTGCTGTTGCCGTTGAGTTGGGTGTACCTGATCAGGCGGTTTTGGATGCACTCGAACAATTCAAAGGGGTGGGCAGACGCTTTCAACAGCACGGTCAAATCATCGTTAAGGAGGGGGGTCACTTCACTTTGATTGAGGATTATGGTCACCATCCAGCCGAGCTGATGGTGACCCTTGCTGCTGCAAGGGGTGCCTATCCTGGTCAAAGACTGGTCTTGGCCTTTCAGCCGCATCGTTATACAAGAACGCGGGATTGTTTTGAAGACTTTGTACGCGTTTTGAAGTTGGCCGATAGGGTCATCTTGACGCAAGTCTACGCGGCAGGTGAAAAACCAATCGTTGCGGCCGATTCAAAAGCTTTGGCTCGGGCTTTGAGAGTTGCAGGGTTTGAGAGTGTGGTCTTTGTTGAAACTTTGGACGAGCTCGTTCAACAAATTGCAATCGATGCTCAAGCCGGCGATGTGGTGATGTGCATGGGAGCGGGATCGATCGGGCAAGTGCCCTCAAGAGTGATTGAACGCATGCAGGAGGTTGTGGCATGAGCACTGTGACGCCAGCGTTTAATCTGCAAAGCGCCAAAGTCGCGGTGCTGATGGGTGGAAGATCCATGGAGAGAGACATTTCGATGTTGTCGGGCACAGGCGTGTTGAATGCCTTGAAACAAAAGGGCGTCAATGCTCACGAATTCGATCCAGCCAAGCGGCCTTTGCAAGCTTTGGTGGATCAGCACTTTACGCATGCGTTTATTTCCTTGCATGGACGCTATGGCGAAGACGGCACGGTTCAAGGTGCGCTGGAGTTGTTGGGCATTCCATACACGGGCTCGGGGGTCATGTCCTCAGCCTTGTCCATGGACAAAGTGGCCACGAAACGCATTTGGTTGAGTCATCAATTGCGTACGGCAGAGTTTGAGGTCTTGAGCGCTGAGGACTTGAGTTTGGATGCATTAAAGGGCGTTGCCAAACGAGTGGGTTACCCATTGATGGTCAAACCACCCCATGAAGGGTCCTCCATTGGCGTCAGTAAGGCCCATGATTTGGCCTCCTTTGAAGTGGCGGTCAACCTGGCCAAACAGTACGATCGTGATATTTTGTGTGAGCGCTTCATTTTAGGCAAAGAGCTGACTTGCCCCATTTTGGGTGAGGGTGCCGGTGCCAAAGCATTGCCTGTGGTGCGAATTCAAGCACCTGAGGGTGCTTATGATTATCAGAATAAATACTTCACAGATCTTGTGCAATACCAGTGTCCAAGTGGCTTGCATGGGCAACTCGATGAGCATGTGCAAGAGCTGTCTTTGAAAGCCTACCGAGCCTTGGGCTGTAGGGGTTGGGGTCGCTTGGATTTGATCTTGGATGAACAAACGCTAGAGCCCTATCTCTTAGAGATGAACACCTCTCCCGGGATGACATCTCACTCCTTGGTGCCCATGTCGGCCAAAACCAGTGGCATGTCCTACGAAGACTTGTGCCTTGAAATCTTAATGGCGGCGACACTGACCAAGCCCTATGGCGAAAAAAACAGACCCACCGATTCAACGCAAAAGGAGCATGCATGACCAGACATGTCAGACCTCGACGCGAAGTCAAGCCGGAGCCTTTGCCACTTGATATTCGAATGATGCAGCAATTCAATCGCATGCTTATGCTTGCTTTGACGCTCATTGTCTTGGCCGGCATGGTTTGGTGCTTGATTCGCTTGCCGGTCTTCTCGATTGCGGGGATCACGATGGTGGGGCAAGTGGAGCACAACAATGAAGTGACAATTCGTGCCAATGTCACACCTCAATTAAAGGGAGACTTCTTTACGTTTGATTTGCAAAGAACTCAAAAAATATTTGAAACCGTACCCTGGGTCAGGCGCGCAGTGGTCGAGCGAGAGTTTCCCAATCGCCTTAGAGTCAAGCTCGAGGAGCATCAACCGGTGGCCTATTGGGCCAAGGAGTCGCAGGGCCGCCTCTTGAACAAACAAGGCGAGGTGTTTGATGCCAATTGGGGCGAGATTGATGAAGAAAACTTGCCCCAATTAAGTGGCCCAGACAATCAGTCCGCGCAGGTGCTGGATGTGTATCAGTTGATTGAACCTGAGTTCAAGCGCATGGGCCTATCGATTCAAGCTTTGGAGTTGACTGCAAGAGGCAGTTGGAGAGCAAAGCTTGCCAATGCAAGCGTGGTTGAGATGGGAAGAGGCACAAGCCAAGAGATTTTAAACCGTGTGAAGATGTTCACCCTAACGATTGCACAAGTGAGCGCGCGTTATGAAAAGAAAGTCACGGCATTGGAGTCCGCAGATTTACGCCACGATCATGGCTACGCCCTCAGAATGAGGGGCTTGAGCACCGTGGATTTACAAACGATCAAGAGGTAAGACCGAGGTCTTTATGGCAAAAGAATACAAAGATTTGGTAATTGGACTGGACATCGGCACGAGCAAAGTGATGGTGGTCGTTGCTGAGGTTTTGGGCGATGGGGAGCTCAAAATTGCGGGTCTTGGCGTCTCCCACAGCAGTGGACTTAAGCGTGGCGTGGTGGTCAACATCGACGCCACCGTGCAAAGCATTCAGCAAGCGTTGAAAGAGGCTGAGTTGATGGCCGATTGCAAAATTACCCGGGTGTACACCGGCATCACGGGCAGTCACATTCGAGGCATCAACTCCAGCGGGATGGTGGCCGTCAAGGACCGAGAGGTCACAGCACCTGATGTGGCGCGTGTGGTGGAGACGGCCAAAGCCATCAACATCTCGACCGATCAGCGTTTGCTCCTCGTTGAACCCCAAGAGTTTGTGATCGATGGACAAGATGTCAAAGAGCCCATTGGTATGAGCGGCATTCGTTTGGAGGCAAAGGTGCACATTGTGACGGGTGCGCAAAGTGCGGCTGAAAACATCATGAAGTGTGTACGCCGATGTGGTCTGGATGTGGACATGCTGATGCTCAACCCATTGGCATCGAGCCGTTCGGTGCTGACCCCCGATGAAAAAGAACTGGGCGTGGCTTTGGTGGACATTGGCGCGGGCACCACCGATGTGGCGATTTTTACAGGTGGCGCCATTCGGCACACGGCGGTGATTCCCATTGCTGGGGACTTGATCACCAGCGACATCGCCATGGCGCTTCGAACACCCACCAAGGATGCAGAAGAGATCAAGGTTGAGTCGGGGTATGCCAAGCAACTGTTGGCTGACCCCGAGGTGCAAGTGGAGGTGCCTGGTCTGGGAGACAGGGGGCCGCGCATGCTCTCAAGGCAAGCGCTGGCCGGTGTCATCGAGCCGCGTGTGGAGGAGATCTTTGCCTTGGTGCAGCAAGTCATTCGGGATTCGGGATTTGAAGAGGTGCTCTCCTCAGGCATTGTGATCACAGGCGGCAGCGCTTTGATGCCTGGCATGGTGGAGTTGGGGGAGGATATTTTCTTAAAACCCGTTCGCCGAGGGGTACCCAATTATTCTGGGGCCTTGGCCGATATGGTCTCACAACCCAGAGCCGCGACCGTCATGGGCTTGTTGGAGGAGGCGCGCATGGGCCGTTTAAGGGGGTTCAAGGTGGCTCAAAAAAGTGGTTCTGTTAAAACCGCTTTCAGCTATGTCAAAGATTGGTTTGTAGGGAATTTTTGATGAACAAGATGCAAATCAAATCAAAAACAGTTCAATGCGATGAAATGCAAAGGGAGCGTTGGCGATGGCGTGGGCCTGGTGTGCCAGGATTCGATGAGCCTTGGCGCAAGGCAGCCATGCAAACATGGGTGAGAAAAGAATTTGAAAGTGGGAGCGGGTAGAAGAATCAAAAAAAACGTGAAGATACTTAACAATAAGAAATTTAAAACCAATTCAAAGCAACTGCAGATTTAGATTAAAAAAACGGGAGAGAGTTATGACGATAGAAATGATGGAAGTTGAAGGTTTCAATGCAGGCACACAAATCAAAGTGATTGGTGTGGGAGGTGGCGGCGGTAACGCTGTGGAGCACATGATCAAAAGTGGCGTCAAGGGCGTTGAGTTTGTGTGTGCCAACACCGACGCGCAAGCCCTTAGAACCAGCTCTGCGCACCGTGTCATTCAACTCGGTCAGTCAGGACTTGGCGCGGGCAGCAAGCCTGAGCGCGGTCGCGAAGCGGCGGAGATGGCGATTGAAGAAATCCGTGAGGTCTTGGAGGGGTGCAACATGCTCTTCATCACCGCGGGCATGGGAGGCGGCACAGGCACAGGCGCTGCTCCGGTGGTGGCAAGAGTCGCGAGAGAGATGGGCATTTTAACGGTGGGTGTGGTCACCAAGCCCTTTGACTGGGAGGGCGGACGACGCATGACGCACGCCGAGTCGGGTCTAAGCGAGCTTGAAGAAAATGTCGACTCCTTGATCGTGGTGCTCAATGAAAAATTACTGCAAGTCTTTGGAGACGATATCAGCCAAGACGAGGCGTTTGCCTATGCCAACGATGTGCTCAGGAACTCGGTCGGTGGCATTGCGGAGATCATCAACGTGGAAGCGTTGGTGAATGTGGACTTTGAGGACGTGAGAACCGTCATGAGTGAGCAAGGCAAAGCCATGATGGGCACGGCCAAAGCGAGCGGCCCTGACAGAGCGCGCATTGCGGCTGAGCAAGCCGTTGCTTGTCCACTCCTAGAGGGCATTGACATGAGTGGTGCCAAAGGCGTTTTGGTCTTGGTCACGGCGGCCAAAGGCGGGCTCAAACTCTCTGAATCCAGAGAGGCGATGAGCACGATTTGCAAATTCGCATCCAATGACGCACATGTGATTTACGGCACAGCGTATGACGAAGAATTGGGCAACGAGATCCGCGTGACGGTGGTTGCAACGGGCTTGTCCTCACCTGGCAAACGTCAAGCGCAGCCCTTTCAAGTCGTTCGCACCGGAACGGACAACGTGGCGCTTCAGGTGAACTCGACGTACAACAACCCAGTATCGAGCCAGCCGCCAGCGATATTGCCCGCTAGCTTTGGTGCACCCAGTGAGGGCTTGCCATCCATGCCAGTCAATCCGTTCATTGAGGACGCGACTCCGGTGAGTGTGGCCTCGGTTTTGTCGACCCCTTCAGCGCCTGAGCACAAAGCCAATCCCACTCCCAGTCGTGCTCAGCCCAATTACACCGACATGGCCGTTCCAAGCGTTTGGAGAACCAATCGCGTGCAAGCTGCGGCCAAGGTGGATGCCCTGGCTTCGGGTGGGATGGACGATTATGAAATCCCTGCATTCTTAAGAAAACAGGCCGATTAGTCCCCTTTGAGACGCCAAGGCTCAAGGCTGTCATTTGCTTTATTAAAAAGCGATGACAGCCTTTTTTTGTACTTTTTACAAAGCGTTGTTCTTTGCAAAGCGCAAGAAGGATACTCAGGTGCAACAAGAATCTTTTTGGGGTCGTGGTGAAGCTGTTGGGCCCATGTAAAATACAAACATGCTTAAACAAAGAACCCTTCGCTCAATGACCCGTGCAGTGGGTGTGGGTTTGCACAGTGGCCAACGTGTGGAGTTGGTCTTGCGCCCAGCGCAGCCCAATACGGGCATTGTGTTTAGAAGAGTTGATTTGCCTCAGCCTGTGGACATTGTGGTCAATACGGTGGCGGTGAGCGATACACGGCTGGCTTCAACCGTCTCCCATGGGGGCGCTAAAGTGCACACCATTGAGCACTTGATGTCGGCTTGTTCAGGTTTGGGCATCGACAATTTGTACATCGACATCAACGCCGAGGAGGTTCCCATCTTGGACGGCTCGGCCGCATCCTTTGTGTTTTTGATTCAAAGTGCAGGCATTGAGTTGCAAAATGCGCCCAAGAGAATGGTGCGTGTTTTAAAGGAGGTCTTTGTCTGCGAGGGCAGTGGGGACAACCAAAAGTGGGCAAAATTGACGCCCTTTGAGGGTTTTAAGTTGAGCTTTGAGATTGATTTTAGGCATCCGGCCGTGGACTCGACAGGGCAAATGGTGGAGTTTGACATGGCCTCTGGGCGCTACAGCAAAGACATTGCAAGAGCCAGAACCTTTGGGTTCACCAAAGATGTTGAGATGATGCGTGCCAATGGCTTGGCTTTGGGTGGTGGCTTAGACAATGCCATCGTGATGGACGATTACAGGGTCTTGAACAGCGAGGGCCTTCGCTATGACGATGAGTTTGTCAAACACAAAATATTGGATGCCATGGGAGACTTGTATATTTTAGGCCTTCCTTTGATTGCCTCTTACAGCGCTTTCAGATCGGGGCACGCGATGAACAACCGCCTTCTTCGCGAGCTGCTCTCCAACACCGACGCCTATGAGACGGTGAGTTTTGATCGAGAGCAAGACGCGCCCAAGGGGCTCAGAGAGTTGGCGCCTGCGTGGTGAGTGCTTTTTAAACACTCGGTGTTCATGCGCACGCACGGACTTCATCTTTGCGCCTTCAGCGCGAGCGTCCATCTTTCATGCGCCCCGTATTGGATTTGATCAAGTCGGTGCTCTCAGACAGTTTGCTCTGAACCCAAGCCACTTGCGCATGCGTAATGGCCAAGCCCAACGCATCCGATGCATCAAAGCCAGCGGGCTTGGAGAGTTGCAAGAGTCGCTGGACCATTTCTTGGACCTGGGTTTTTTGTGCTCGCCCGTGACCTGCAACGGCCTTTTTCATTTGCAACGCGGTGTATTCGGCAACGGGCAAGGCGCGCGAGACCAAGGCACTCAGACAGGCCCCTCGGGCCTGCCCCAAAAGAAGGCTGGACTGTGGATTTAAATTCACAAACACAATCTCAATGGCGCTTTCATGGGGTTGGTAGCGGTCGCTCACCTCACAGACGCCTTCAAAAATAGTTTGTATCCTTTTGGGAAGGTCGCCTTTGTCCAAATGGGTGGTTTTGATGGTGCCACTGGCAATGTAGTGCAACTCTTGACCGATTGACTCAATCACACCAAAACCGCAGTGTTGAAGTCCAGGATCGATGCCCAATATTTTCATGGCAGGACCGCTCCTTGCATGCGTTGTTCGATCAACTCGGCGCGAGAGGACAAGTAGGGGGAGGCGGGTAACTTTTCAAAATACTTGGGTCTTGGGAGCATGACGGCAAGTCTTGCGGCTTGAGCGCTACTCAAGGACTGAGCGGAGGTGGAGAAGTAGTGTCTCGCGGCCGCCTCGGCACCAAAGACGCCCTCTCCCCATTCGACGCTATTGAGGTAAATTTCTAAAATTCTTTTCTTGGGTAAAAGCAACTCCAAGTACACGGTGATCATGAACTCTTGTGCTTTGCGAACGAAGGTCCGCTCGCTGGAGAGAAATAAATTTTTAGCCAATTGTTGGGTGATCGTGGAGCCCCCCACAATTTTTGCGCTGCTCGTGGCGTTGGGCACGGTCACCAAGGACACATTTTTACCAGCACCGGTGGATTGATTTTTTTTCCATGCGCGTTCGATTGCACCCCATTGAACCCCATCGTGACTTGCAAAGAGGTCGTCTTCAGACACGATGACTGCTTTTTTCAATTGATTTGAAATCTTCTCTAAGGGCACCCAGTGTTGCGACCAACGAAGGGGTTTGGGGGACAAGGACAAGCGAAGCAATTCGGAGCGCTGAAAGCTTGAAGACTGCGGGTCCACGAAGCGCATGAGCACAACTTGTGAGAAAAAATAAAGTTGCAGGAGCAAAAAAGCACCCACACAACACAGCAAAGCGCGCATCAAAGCTTTCTTAAATTTGTGCATGGACAAGAGCTTCAAGGTTCTAGCGTGCTTTGGTCATCGAGGACAGCTTGGCTCATTAAGCCGTCTTTGGTGAATTGGAACAAAGACACGACGCCAAGCAAGTCAGCTTGTTTTTTGAGCTCTGGGTTGAACACTTCAAAGGGTTGTGACTTTTGGACAATGGTGAGAGCTCGTCTGTCGAGCTCAGGCATGCCAGAGCTTTTGAGGACTTCGCTTTGGACGACTTCGCCTTTGGCGTTGATGGTCATCAGCATGGTGAGCGTGCCGTAAAGCTTCTTGCCGTTCACGCTTGGGAAAAATTGTGTGCCAGTTGACTCCACCTTTTGTTTGACCTCTTGGTAGTACTCGGCATAGACCACCTCCTTGGTGGAAGGCGAGAGGTAGCGTTTCCTGGGCCTTGAATTTTGTTCTTGTATTCGCTTGTCAATTTGCGCCAACCATTTCAACAAAGCTTGCCTGCGCAGCTCTTGTTTGGGGTCTTGGAGGATTTCTTTGAAGCTGGGTGTTTGCGAGAGTTGTTCTTTGAGTTGAGTGAGCAAGCGGCTTTGTTCAGACTTTAATTGTTCAAGCCTCTCACTGGAATCCCAGTGATCAGAGCCCATTTGGTGGCGATCAGATTTCATCACAATCGAGGAGGCAAGCGAGCCATTGATCAAGTCCCCACCGCCTTGAAGGCTTGACTGCGCCAAGGCTTGAGGCTTCTCGTTGGACACCTCCTTGGTCTTGGTGTTGATCAAAACAATTTGCAAGCTGGTGTCTTTAAGGACGCGCTGAACACGGGGCAAACTAGAAAACGTCAACGTCAAAGCCGTGATGTGAAACGCAATCGACAAAAGCATGGCGTTGGAGAGCTTGATCGAAGCGCCTGGCCACTGGTGTGGCCAGTTGAGCTTAAAGGTCAATGTGCTCAAGGCGTTCATTTTTTAGTGTGCAAATAGAGTTGATCTAAAATGGGGCCAAGGATATGTCAGTCATGGCGCTGCGCGCGCATTAGTCCGTTGCGGTGTCCATTGCCTTTTCGCTCGCCTCAGTGTTTTCCATGTCCACGGCAATGTGCAAAGGGCCAACAGACATAGAGTCGTCTGTGTCCTCCTCTTGGGCCGTTTGCGCGTCCAAGCCTGGCGTGCTTGCGTGTGAAGCGGCACCTTGGGAGGCAGACGGGACAGTGGGTTTTTCAAGACTTTCTAAGAACTGGGCTTGGATATCCAAACTGATGAGGTCAATGCCTTGGAGTCTGACCCGAACGACTTCGCCTCTGACAAGCGCGGTGTTGCCAAGAACGGGCATCACCATGGGCAAGTCAAGTGCCCGGATCATGATGGGTTGTCCGGGCAGATTTTTGATGACCGTGGCATTCAACTCCTGAATGTTTTCTTGTTCAATGTATTTCAAGGTCCAAAACCGCTCCATGCTGGCTTGGTAACCGTTGTAAGCACTGTAGGTTGCTTCAAAAGAGGAAATGATCGCAAACAACTCCACGTCCTTGGGTTTGAAGGGGGCCACAAGTGCGGCTGTGTTGCCGTGCGTGGCGCAGGCAATGAGCTGCCACTGGTTGACCAAGTCGGTGTAACGGCGAAGAGGAGACGTGCTCCACGCATAGCAAGGTACACCAATGCCCGCGTGCGGCAAGGCCTTGGTGCCCATCCTGACCTTGACGCCGGGCAGCATGCTGGCTTGGGAGCGGTAGATGGCGGGTACGCTCAATTCAGCCATCCATTGGCCCCAGGTGCTGTTGGCCAAAATCATGGCCTCGGCCACGATCAAATCCAAGGCGCTGCCTCTTCGGCGCTCGGTGATGATGACCCGCTCGTTGCCATGGGGCCCGCTATAGGGAGTATTGGCAGGCGATGGAGTGGTTTGCACAGGTGGCTCGAGTTCGCTGCTCTCAAGCCTGAACTGATAATCGGGACGGTTGAAGTTTTCTGGTTTTCCGCGGACCACTTCCCGCCGAGCCTTCAAATGCTTGGCCAATCTGAATAAAAAGGCGAGTTGCTCTTGGCCTTCATCGATGTCAAACATGGCGGATGGTGGAGAGGCTAAGCTCTTGGATCCATCACGGGCTTCAAGCCAAGCGTTGTTGATCCATGGCTCAAGCACATCATGGCGTAAATTGGCCTGAATGTAGACCTCTTCGACAACGGTTTTGCTCGCCTTGATCTCCAAGGTGTCTTCGTTCAGTGTCAAGTACAAAGACAGGGCAGGCGCGTATTTGCCTTGGCTTAAAGTGAACACATCCACCACCTCACTGGGCAGCATGGTGATTTTATGTCCAGGCATATAAACGGTAGAGAGCCTGTCTCTTGCAAGGCTGTCCAGCGCTTCACTGGGTTGAAAGCACAAAGCAGGCGCAGCGATGTGAATGCCTAAGGTGACTTCTCCACTTTGAAGGCCACTCACGGACAGCGCATCATCGATTTCTGTCGTCTGAGAGTCGTCGATGGAGAAAGCTTTGACGCTTGCTTTGGGCAAGGGTTTGTCAAAGGCCACAGGCGCCACCGCAGGAAACTGAACCCCTTTGGGGAACTGATCAAAGACAAAGCGTTGCCAGTGAAACTCATAGGCCGATGTGATGGCGCCAGCGTCTTGGAGCAAATGCAGAGGTGCTTTTTGTGCAAGCTTTGAGGCTTGAGCAACGGCTTTGTAGGCCGGCGCGTTCTTGTCGGGCTTGAAGAGGATTTTGTAGAGTTGGTCCCTCACCTCTTGCGGGCACTGGCCTTGGGCCAAAGATTGACTCCAGGCATCGGTTTGCTCTTGAAGGCGTTGTTTCTTTTCAATGGCGGCCAAAGCCAACTGAACCACTTCGGCGGCGGCCTTTTTAAAGCGACCTTTGCCAGAGCGGCGAAAATAGTGGGGGTTTTCAAATAAGAGGAGAAGGCACGCCAGTTGCTCGCCTAAGGCGGCTTGGTTTGAAAAATACTCTTTGGCCAAATCTTGAAAGCCAAACTCCTCGCTTGGTGCAATTTCATAGGTCATCTCCAAATCCATGTCAAGGGCCGTTTTTTTACCCAAGGACATGAGCTCTGACGGGGCGGGTTTATCAAAGCGCAAAAGCACTTGCGCCAATTTGACTTTGACCCGTTTGCCCGAGTCCAATTCAATTTGAGCGTTGGAGTCGGTCTCAGATAAAATTTTGCCAGCATTGAATTTGCCAGCATCTTCAAAAATTGCATGCATGCGTGCATTGTCCCATGGACTTTTGTGTGCGAATAAAAGAATCTTAAAAAAAGTGTTTTTTCAGCTTTTTCTCAACCGATAATATTGAAATGTACATTGTCTTTCAAAAGCCCAATTATTTAAGAGCCTTCGGCCACTTGCTAAAGGGCTTGGATGGTCCGTTGGCCTTTGCGGTTTTTTTGCTCGCATGTGCGGGCATGTTGACCATGTACTCCTCTGGTGGCGGAGATTCGCGCTTTATCGATCATGGGCGAAACATGTTGTTGGCTGGATTCATCATGTTTGTGGTCGCTCAAATTCCACCGCACCGGTTGATGAGTTTTGCCCTTCCCCTGTACACCATTGGCGTGGCCTTGTTGATTGCGGTGGCGGTGTTTGGGATGACGAAAAAAGGGGCCAAAAGATGGTTGTATGTTGGCATTGTGATTCAACCCAGTGAAATTTTGAAGATCGCCATGCCGATGATGCTTTCATGGTGGTTTCAAAAAAGGGAGGGTCAACTGCGACCTCTTGATTTCTTGGTGGCCAGTATATTGCTTTTGATCCCAGTGGGCCTGATTGTGAAACAACCCGATTTGGGGACCGCCATCTTGGTTTTGTCTGCTGGGCTTTATGTCATTTTCTTTGCGGGCCTCAGATGGCGATGGATCATCCCACCGGTGATCTTGTTTGTTGCGGCAATGATTGCTGTGGTTGTTTTGGAGCCGACGTTGTGTGATTCGGACTTTCATTGGCCTATGCTTCGCGACTATCAGCAGCAGCGCATTTGTACCCTCTTGGATCCAGGCCGAGACCCTTTGGGCAAAGGTTTTCACATTCTTCAAGGCATGATTGCCATTGGTTCTGGCGGTATTTTTGGCAAAGGCTTCATGCAAGGCACCCAAACTCATTTGGACTTCATCCCTGAGCACAGCACGGATTTTATTTTTGCGGCCTATGCCGAAGAGTTTGGACTGCTGGGTGAAATCTTTTTGATCGCAGCGTTCATCTTCTTGATTATTCGCGGCTTGAACATCGCCTTGGATGGCCCTACTTTGTTCTCTCGCTTGCTGGCGGGCAGTGTGACCTTGATTTTCTTCACCTACGCATTTGTCAATATGGCCATGGTCAGTGGCATCTTGCCGGTGGTTGGCGTGCCCCTGCCCTTCATCAGTTACGGAGGAACCGCCATGGTCACCCTCGGGTTTGGCTTAGGGATACTGATGTCCATCTCAAAGGCCAAGCAGTTGGTGCAGTCTTGAGGTGGCCTCTTTTGTATTAAAAATGCTTTGATGCCGACTTGCTTTTTGCTTTGAACTTTTTGAGCTTTTGCCCCTGTTTGTCTGCCCCCATGGGGTCAAAAAAAGGCTCGACACATGCTCCAACGAGAAGATCTACAATGCACCGATGAACCAAGACGCATTTAACTTTCATACGCCCTCTTTGATTGCTTTACCCAGTCAAGGCCAAGTCCCCAAGTCATTGAGCAACAAAGCCAACGCCTTGGATGCAAACTCTCGGCTTAAAGAGGCTCAAAGTCTCCTTCTTGCCCCTTTCGGGTTGACCGAGCAGCATCTGAGCCGAGCCCTGGCCTACATCTCGCAGCACCAAGTCGATGATGCAGACCTTTATTTTCAGACCACTCGCTCAGAAGGCTGGAGTTTGGAGGAGGGCATTGTCAAGACGGGCTCTTTCAGCATCGACCAAGGTGTTGGGGTGAGGGCTGTGAGTGGAGAAAAAACCGCATTTGCCTACTCCGATGACATTTCTTGGGGCTCATTGCTGGATGCGGCCAAGACCGTTCGTTCCATTACAAGTGCGAGGAGTGCGGGTAAACAAAAAGTTCCCAAGCGACGTGTGCCTCATACGAGGGGGCTTTATGGCGTATCTGACCCCATTGCCAGCATGGACAGCACGGCCAAAGTCAAACTGTTAGAGAGGCTGGAGGGCAAGGCTCGCGCGCAAGACCCCAGAGTCGTGCAAGTCATGGCCTCCTTGTCCATGGAGCACGATGTGGTGATGGTGGCCAGAGCCAATGGCACATTGGCTGCGGACATCAGGCCTTTGGTCAGGCTCAGTTTGACGGTCATTGTGGAGCAAAAGGGCAGGCGAGAGACGGGTTCAAGTGGAGGCGGTGGGCGTTTTGGGCTTGCTTATTTTGACGATGTGCTTTTGTCCGCCTATGCGAAAGAGGCGGTTGAGGGTGCGCTGATCAATTTGGAGGCGCGCCCAGCACCTGCTGGCGAAATGGCAGTGGTCTTGGGCCCAGGTTGGCCAGGTATTTTGTTGCATGAAGCGATTGGCCATGGCCTAGAGGGCGATTTCAATCGAAAGGGCTCCAGTGCGTTTGCGGGTCGAATTGGTAAACGTGTGGCCGCCAAAGGCGTGACGGTGCTCGACGACGGCACCTTGTCCCAGCGCAGAGGCTCACTCAATGTCGATGACGAGGGGCATGTCAGCCAGAAAAATGTGTTGATTGAAGATGGTATTTTGCAAGGCTACATCCAAGACAGCATGAATGCGCGTCTCATGGGTGTGAAGCCTACAGGCAACGGACGCCGCGAGAGTTATGCGCATTTACCGATGCCTAGAATGACCAACACCTACATGCTTGGGGGTGACAAAGACCCTGGGGAGATCATCGCCAGCCTTAAAAAGGGCATTTACGCCAGCAACTTTGGGGGTGGTCAAGTTGACATCACCTCTGGCAAATTTGTGTTCTCCACATCCCAAGCATGGTGGGTGGAGAACGGTAAACTGCTTTATCCCGTCAAAGGCGCCACCTTGGTGGGCAATGGGCCAGATGCATTGACACGCGTGAGCATGATTGGCTCAGATATGGCGCTTGACAGTGGAGTTGGGACCTGCGGCAAAGAAGGCCAAAGTGTACCAGTGGGTGTTGGACAACCCACGCTGCGCATTGAGGGCTTGACGGTGGGGGGAACGGCTTGAGATGCAATTTCAAGCCATTCGGCCCAAAAAGCATGGCCCGTTAAAGACGCGATTGTTGCTTTGAAGAGAGGGATAAAGCGGTCCTTTTCATTTTTTGTGATATATTTCAAGCCATGAACAGTACATTCTTTCGATTTGGATACTTTTTCTTCTCATGCCCATCCGGCGGTCGAGAGATTTAAGCGTATTTCAAACGTTCGAAGCTTTCAAACAAACCGCCTTCAGGGGCGGTTTTTTTTCGTTCCATGGGCACATTCGAAACGCTAAGTAAGCGATCAAGAGGCACAAGATGAGCAAGCAACAACACATTGAGCACCAAGGCATTCAAAGCTTGGACCGAACCAGTGAAACCGACGATCAGCGGATCAAAGACATCACGGTCTTGCCGCCCCCTGAGCATTTGATACGTTTCTTTCCCATTCAGTCCACGCCCGTCGAAGGCTTGATCTCCAAGACGCGTCGTGTCATTCAAGACATCATTCACAACCAAGATGATCGGCTTTTGGTGATCTTAGGGCCGTGCTCTATCCACGACCCCAGTGCGGCACTTGAGTACGCCAAACGCTTGGTCAAAGAGCGCCATCATTTCAAAGACACACTTGAAATTGTGATGCGGGTGTATTTTGAAAAGCCCCGGACCACGGTGGGCTGGAAGGGCCTGATCAACGATCCTTATTTAGATGAAAGCTACAAGATTGATGAAGGTCTGCGCATCGCAAGACAACTCCTCATTGAGATCAATCGCTTGGGGCTGCCTGCTGCAAGTGAGTTTCTCGATGTCATTTCTCCTCAGTACATTGGGGACTTGATTTCTTGGGGGGCGATTGGCGCCAGAACCACAGAGAGTCAGGTGCACCGGGAGTTGGCCTCGGGCATTTCTGCGCCCATAGGATTTAAAAACGGCACCGATGGCAACATCAAAATCGCAACCGACGCCATCCAAGCCGCAGCCCGAGGACACCACTTCTTGTCGGTTCATAAAAACGGTCAAGTTGCGATCGTTCAAACCCAAGGCAACAAGGATTGCCATGTGATTTTGAGGGGGGGGAAAAAACCCAATTACGACAGCGCCAGTGTTCTAGAGGCGTGTGCGGAGCTCTCCAAAGCCAAGTTGCCTTCAAGGCTCATGGTGGACTGTAGCCACGCCAATGCCAACAAGCAACACATGCTTCAATTGCAGGTGTGCAAAGACATTGCCCAGCAATTGGTTTCAGGCTCAGAGCATATTTTTGGCGTGATGATTGAAAGTCACTTGGTCGATGGTGCGCAAAAATTCACTCCTGGAAAGGACCGTGTGGAGGATTTGAGTTACGGCCAAAGCATCACCGATGCTTGTTTGGGTTGGGAGGACTCTTTGTCTTGCTTGCACACCCTGTCTGATGCCGTCAAACAAAAGCGAAAAATAAAAGGGTCTTGAAAAACTCAGGCCTTGGCCTTGAGCGCGTGCGTGAGTTTTTGATGGATGCCGCCAAAGCCGCCATTGCTCATGCAGATGATGTGATCACTGGGTCGCGCATGGGAGACCACTTTCGCAACGAGTTCATTGAGCTCGGCGCTGCAAAAGGCCTTTTCACCCAAAGCAGACAGGGCTTCTTGTGCATCCCAATCCAGCCCTGAGGTGTAGCAAAAGCTCAAGTCTGCGCTTGAGAGGCTTTGAGGCAACAAGGCCTTCATGCTGCCTAGCTTCATGGTGTTGCTTCTTGGCTCAAACACACAAAGCACCCTGCTCTTGTCTCCCACTTGTCTTTTGAGTCCTTCAAGTGTGGTTTTGATGGCGGTGGGGTGGTGCGCAAAATCGTCGTACACCATGACAGGCGTTTGCAAGTCAAAGCCTTTAAGCACCACCTGGGCTTTGAGTTCCATGCGACGACGCACATTTTGAAATTCAGTCAGCGCTTTGATGCTGAGGTCTGCAGCAACGCCCACGTGGTGAGCAGCGGCAATGCAAGCGAGCGCGTTCATTTGATTGTGCACACCTTGCACACTCCAATCGAGGTGGCCAACTGGCGAGCCTTTGTGGATCACATCAAACGATTCAGGGGGTCCGCTCAATGTCCAGTCGGGCACAGGCGTCGCGGTGTTGAGGGCAAAGCTTACGCTCTCGCTCCAAAGCCCCATGCTTAAAACGCGTTTCAAGCTTTCTTCGTGAGCATTGAAGATGACTTGCCCGCTTTGAGGGACGGTCCTGATCAAGTGATGGAACTGTTTTTCGATGGCTTGGAGATTTTCAAAAATATCTGCATGATCAAACTCCAAGTTATTGAGCACACAAGTCTTGGGTCGGTAGTGAACAAATTTGCTGCGTTTATCGAAAAACGCGGTGTCATATTCATCGGCCTCGATCACAAAGAGAGGTCTTTGTGGGTTTTCAGGTTTTGAGGCGTTGGGTGGATTGGCTTTTGGCAGTCTGGCCGACGCTTCAAAATTCATGGGCACCCCCCCAATCAAATAGCCTGGAGCGCGGTTGGCGAACTCCAAAATCCAAGCCAGCATGGAGGAGGTCGTGGTTTTTCCATGTGTGCCTGCAATGGCCAGCACATGAAAAGGGTTCTCTGCGGTGTGCAAGATGTGCTCGGACAACCACTGTGGGCCGCTTGTGTAGGGCAGCCCTAAATCCAGGATGGCTTCCATCAAGGGGTATTGGGCTTGACCCGCGGGGTTCTTTTGTCTCGAGACCACATTGCCAACGACAAAAAGGTCGGGTTTCAAGCGAAGTTGCTCAAGGCCAAAGCCTTCGATCAGCTCAATGCCCAGTGCGCTCAATTGGTCGCTCATGGGTGGGTATACGCCGGCATCGCATCCGGTGACGGTATGTCCGCTTTCTCTCGCCAAGGCGGCCAAGCCGCCCATGAAGGTGCCACAAATGCCTAAGATATGTATGTGCATGCGTGCTATTTTATGGGCAAGACAGAGCATCTTGGACTTTTAAGCCTTAGAGGGCCTTGTCATTTTTAAAAAGAGTGCACAATGCGATCCATGAGTCGTATTCAAGAAGAAATTGCTGCCGTTGCTGCCAGATTTATCGTCGATGATGGCTTGGAGTTTGGTCCCGCCAAGCACCAAGCGCTCAAGACTTTGGGCTTGGGCGGGAGAGTTTCACTGCCACCCAATGAGATCATTGAGGACGCGGTCTTTGAGCATCTGAGCTTGTATGGCAATGAGACGCAAACTCAAGAGCTCCAGGCGTTGAGAGCGTTGGCCTTGATTTGGATGAAGCGAATGCAGGCCTTTCGGCCCCATTTGACGGGCGCTGTTTGGAGAGGCTTTGCAACAGCCAAGTCGGACATTTATTTGCAACTTTTTTGCGATGACTCTAAGAGCGCAGAAATTGAGCTGATCAACCAAGGCCTGGACTACCAAGTCAGTGCCGTTAAAGGCTTCAGGGGCGAGGTCGTGGACGCTTTGAGCCTGAACATCAAACACCCGCAGTGGGGTGTCTATGTGGGGCTGCATTTGATGGTCTATGATTTTGATGATTTAAGAGGTGCGCTCAAGCCAGACGCCAAGGGTAAAATTCAAAGAGGCGACGCTTTGGCCCTACAAAGGATGTTGGACGCCTCAGCCCCGCAGTAGCAAGACGCCCTCAGACTGTTCAAGCCGCTTTGGGCTCCCCTGCCTTTTTCCATTTATCGCCTCCTCAAAGAAAGTAAATCACGCCCATGAGCTCAAACCCACTCTTTGCCAAAAGAAGCCTGCTGACTGCCACTGGACTGGGGTTTGCCCTGGTGGGTTTGGGCATTTCTTGGTGGCAAGACAAGTCACAAGAGGATCTTGCTTTGAGTTTGGAGGCCAGTACAGCTTTGTGGCAAGCAAAGTTGGAGACGCCCAATTCTGAATGGGTGTCATTGTCCGACTTCAAGGGGCAAAAGTTGGTGATCAACTTTTGGGCCACCTGGTGTGTGCCTTGTGTTGAGGAAATGCCTTTATTGGACGCTTTCTTTCAGCAAAATGCAGCAAAAGATTGGAAAGTGTTGGGCTTGGCGATTGACCAACCCAGTTTGGTCAAGAAATTTCTGACGCAAAGACCGGTCTCTTATCCCATTTTACTGGCGGGTTTGCGGGGCACGGAGTTGTCTCGACTGTTGGGAGATCAAGAGGGCGGTTTGCCGTTTACCATCGTCTTGAATGAGTCGGGTCAGGTCGCTTTTAGAAAAATGGGCAAATTGCACCCTGAGGATGTCAAGACTTGGTTGGCATCTAAATCTTAATTGTTCTTAAAAATAGATTAAATTCGGCTAAAATTAAATAAAATCGCATAAAAACTACTTTTCTCGAAGAGCCCTCTTCATTTACCCATGCCGCTCGACTGTTTGCTGGGACGAGCCGACCTGGGTGTGGACTTGGAAAGAGTAGGCCTTGAGTTGGATTCAGTGGGAAGGCGTAGGACTCAAAAATCGCTTAAAACTTGAAATATCGCGGCAATTGGTGTAAATTACACTCTTTTAATGCGAGATAGTGAAAATTTATGGATTTGAGAAAGCTTAAAACTTTGATTGACTTGGTCTCAGAGTCCAATGTGGCCGAGTTGGAAATCACGGAACCTGAAGGAAAGGTTCGCATTGTCAAGAGCCAAGGAGCTCAGTATACCCCAGGCGCAAACAGTTCGGGGCTCACGCCCATGCCAATCGCGTCCATCGATTTGAATGCCACTCAGCCTGCACCGGCAGTCTTGCCTGCAACGCAAGACGCATCCAATGCCCCATCCCAAGCCAGTCCAGTCTCTAGTGCAGCCCACGTGGTCAAGTCCCCCATGGTGGGGACCTTTTATCGCTCCGCCAGTCCCGAGTCCGCTGCCTTTGTTGAAGTCGGTTCTGTGGTCAAGGAGGGTCAGACGATTTGTATCATTGAGGCGATGAAGATTTTGAATGAAATCGAAGCCGACAAGAGCGGCACCATTGCTAAAATTCACCCCCAAAATGCCCAAGCCGTTGAGTACGGCAGTGCTCTATTTGATATAGAGTGATGGGGCGCAGATGTTTAAGAAAATTTTAATTGCCAACCGCGGCGAGATCGCGCTTCGCATTCAACGCGCGTGCAAAGAGCTAGGTGTCAAGGCGGTGATGGTCTATTCAGAGGCAGACCGAGAGGCCAAGTATGTCAAACTGGCGGAAGAGGCCGTATGCATTGGGCCTGCAGCGTCAGCGCAAAGCTATTTGAGCATGCCCTCCATCATTTCTGCAGCCGAAGTGACGGATTGTGAGGCGATACATCCGGGCTATGGTTTTTTGAGTGAAAACGCCGACTTTGCCGAGAGGGTTGAGAAAAGCGGTTTTCAGTTCATCGGGCCTACGCCAGAGTCCATCCGCATCATGGGCGACAAGGTGGCGGCCAAACAGGCCATGATCAAGGCAGGTGTGCCTTGCGTGCCGGGCTCAGAAGGGGAGTTGTCCATCGACCCCATGCAGCTGAAAAAAATAGCAAAATCCATTGGCTACCCTGTGATCATCAAGGCCGCAGGAGGCGGCGGTGGGCGAGGTATGCGCGTGGTCACCGATGAGGAGCACCTGGTCAGCGCCGTACAGACCACCAAAGCCGAGGCACAGTCGGCCTTTGGCAATCCCGCGGTCTACATGGAGAAGTATCTCCAAAATCCCAGACACATTGAGATTCAAATATTGGCCGATCAACACAAGAATGCGGTCTATTTGGGCGAGCGCGATTGCTCCATGCAAAGGCGCCATCAAAAAGTCATCGAAGAGGCACCTGCGCCGCACATTCCTAGAAAGCTGATTGAAAAAATCGGTGAACGCTGCGTAGCCGCTTGCAAGCGGATCAATTACAGAGGGGCTGGGACGTTTGAGTTTTTATATGAAAACGGTGAGTTTTACTTCATTGAGATGAACACCCGTGTGCAAGTGGAGCATCCCGTGACCGAGTACATCACGCACGTGGATATTGTGAAGGAACAAATTCGAGTGGCTGCTGGCATGAAGCTGTCTTTCAATCAAAAGCAAGTGACCTTCACGGGCCACTCCATTGAATGCAGAATCAACGCTGAGGATCCTTTTAAATTCACACCTTCGCCTGGTCGCATCACCACGTGGCACGCACCAGGTGGGCCGGGTGTGAGGGTGGATTCGCACGCCTATACCAATTATTATGTGCCGCCCTACTACGATTCAATGATTGGTAAAATCATCGTTCACGGCGACAGCCGTGAACATGCGTTGGCTAGAATGAGAACGGCTTTGGCCGAGATGGTGGTTGAAGGCATTCAAACCAATGTGGCCTTGCACCGAGAGATCATGCAAGACCCCAAATTCATTCAAGGTGGGACCAATATTCACTATCTTGAACTCTGGTTGACCACCAGACCCAAGCCCAACAAGACAGATCCATCCTAGGGGGCTGTCAAGTCCCTTTGATGTATTCAACTTTTTTTCGATTGAACCTTCATGATTGAACTGCACATCCTCGCCCCACAAGACCAGGTGGAGAGTTTGAGCGATGTGCTCTTGGAGTTGTCTGCGCTCAGTGTCAGTGTAGAAGATGCAGATGCGCACACGGAGCACGAGCAAGCGCTCTTTGGCGAGCCAGGCATGCCACCACCTGCCAGTTCTTGGACTCGCTCCAAAGTCATGGCCTTGTTTGATGAGGCCCCTGCGCTTGAAGAGGCCAAAGTCTGCTTGTTGGGTTTACAAGCGTTTGAGACTTGTCAAATTCTCACAGAAATTGAAGTCCCGCAAGAAGATTGGGTGCGTCTCACACAGTCACAGTTTCAGCCTGTCGCCATCACAGAGGACTTTTGGATTGTGCCCTCTTGGCACGAAGTGCCAACGGGTGCGAACAAGGTCATTCGGCTCGATCCTGGCTTGGCTTTTGGGACTGGCACTCATCCAACGACACGCATGTGTTTGGCCTGGGCCGCGCAGCACGGCTTTGTGTCCGAGCGAGTCATGGACTATGGTTGTGGTTCCGGTATTTTGGCCATAGCCGCGGTGCTCCATGGCGCCAAGCACGCAGATGCGGTGGACATCGACCCATCTGCAGTTCAAGCGGCTGAACAAAATGCATTGGACAACCACGTCGCGGCTCAAATGCGTGTGGGCCTGCCTGATATTTCAAAAGGCCCCTACGACACGGTGTTTGCCAACATCTTGGCCACACCATTGAAAGTGTTGGCACCATTGTTGTGTGGCTTGGTCAAGCCTGGGGGGCACTTGGTGTTGGCAGGTATTTTGGAGCGCCAAGAAGCTGAACTTAAAGAGGCCTATGCGCCCTTTTGTGATTTAGAGATCAGCAACGCGTGTGAAGGTTGGATCTTGATGACGAGTGGCATCAAGACTGTTCGTTCATAAAGAGAAAAGGCTTTTATGAACCCACCCTATACCGACGAACAGGCTAAGCCAAGTCTTTGCAAGTGTCCTCAATGTGCACAACACCTTGTTCTTTTGGATGAGTTGTTGGACCAAGCCGATGGTTGGGTGCGTTGCTCAAATTGCGAGCAAGTTTTTTTGGGTCTAGCGTGCTTGCTTGACATGCCCTCTTTAAGAGATGATCAAGTCCTCAGGCAAAGCATCCCCAAGACCGAGCGCCCTCAACCCATCGAGACGCATCAACAACCGATCAGCATTGATGAATTTTTGTATCAAAAGACCATTCAAAATCAAACTCAAGCAGTGAGTTCTGGCGCCTATGGAGAAAGAAATCAAGGCCATTTGGGTGCCAGCGCGTTGGAGCAGTCGCGAGAGAAGGCTCCAACGCATGGTCGAAAGCGCGGGTTGGGTTCAGTTTGGTGGGTGGCCTTGTTCTTGGTGATGGTCCTGCCATTGGGCTTTACCTACAGATTCAGAAATGAGTTGGCTGCACTGCACGAGGGTTTAAAAGAGCCCTTGGTGAAGATGTGTGAAATCCTCAATTGTCAAATTGAGTGGCCAAGGGATCTTTCGGCCTTGAGTATCGAGAGCAGCTCTTTAGAGAAAGAGGAACTCTCAGACAAGGAGGTCAAATCGAATGCCACGGGTTCACTCAAACGCTACAGATATCATTTGAGTCTTAGAATCAGGAACAGTTTTAGCTACGCCTTGGCCTTGCCAAGCGTCAAGCTCATCTTTTTGGATGAAAAAGATCAAGTGATTGATCAACGTACATTGGAACTCACTTTGATGCAAGGTCCCCCAGTGATCAAACCCGGAGGCTTGAATCAGTTCCTTGTGCCCATTCCCATGGAGGACCTGCCAGCTCTTGTGCCCAACGGTTACCGAATCGAGTTGGAATAAGGGATGTGGCCAGTCATTTCGATCCTTTTCTTGTTGCGGCATTTTCTTTGCCTTGTAATATTTTTTTACTTTTCAATGGATGATTAACTAACCATGGCTTCTTTAATTTGTGGCTCTTTTGCTTTTGATACGATCATGAATTTTGAGGGTCGATTTGCCGAGCAGATCTTGCCCGATCAACTGCATATTTTGAATGTGTCTTTTTTGGTTCCGGCTTTGAGGCGGGATTTTGGTGGTTGCGCTGGAAATATTGCGTACAGTTTAAAACTCTTGGGTGGAGAGCCTTTGCCCATGGGCACATTGGGCCAAGACGGACAGTCTTATTTGGATCGGTTAAAGGATTTAAAGATATCCACACAGTTCATCAAAGAGGTGCCTGATTCCTACACCGCTCAAGCGATGATCATGACCGACAAAGACAACAATCAAATCACCGCCTTTCACCCCGGCGCCATGAACCAAGCGCATTTGAATGAGATCAATGCGTCACACAACATCAAAGTGGCCATCATTGCACCAGATGGCAAAGAAGCCATGGTCAACCATGCGCAGCAACTGTTTGATTTGAAAATTCCATTTGTCTTTGATCCGGGGCAAGGACTTCCGATGTTCAATGCACAAGAGTTAAAGAAATTCATCTCCCAGGCCACATGGGTCACGGTCAATGATTACGAGGCCAAGTTGCTTGAAGAGCGTGTCGGACAAAGCGTTGCAGACATTTCCAAGTCGCTTAAAGGTTTGATTGTGACCTTGGGTGCAGAAGGATGCCAAGTTTGGGAGGGAGGACAAAGCACACACGTGGCACCTGTGAAAGCTGAGCGAGTGTTGGATCCAACAGGGTGTGGAGATGCTTGGAGAGGTGCGTTGCTGTTTGGATTAGAGCAAGCTTGGTCGCTGGTCAAGTGTGCAGAGTTGGGCAATAAAATTGGGGCGCTCAAAATTGCGCAAAAAGGTCCTCAAAACTATCTGCTCTAGCCCACCTAGTAAAAAGTGGCAAAGTGTTCACATGCGCACACTTTAAAAAACGGGTGCCAGGGCTTTTGGGCGTGTGTTTGTCAAAAAAAGCCCAGATGTCATAAAAAAAGCCCGGTACATGTGCACCGGGCTTTCAGATCGAACGCTGAATCAACCTTTAGGGCTTGATGGCTGTAGGAAACGGCCATGCAGCTTGAGGATTGAGCGTCGTTTGCGCAGCAGGAGTTACTTGCGCGCGAGCAGCGGGTTTTTTCGCGGCTTTTTTAGCGGGCTTTTTTTTTACAGCCGCTTTTTTAGCGGCTGGTTTCTTAGCCGCTGGTTTTTTAGCGACGGCCTTCTTTGCAACTTTTTTAGCTGCAGGCTTTTTGGCCGCTACTTTCTTGGCTGCGGGCTTTTTAGCAGCGGCTTTTTTAGCCGCTGGCTTTTTGGCCGCTACTTTTTTAGCCGCTGGTTTTTTAGCTGCTACTTTCTTTGCTGCGGGCTTTTTAGCCGCTACTTTCTTTGCTGCGGGCTTTTTAGCCGCAACTTTTTTTGCCGCGGGCTTTTTAGCCGCTGGTTTTTTTGCAGTTGCCATAACTTATCTCCTAGATCAAGTTTAAAGATCGTTGAGTAAAAAAACACTCCGTGCTGCTGTTGAGCATAGAGCGATTCAGGGTGTTGGACCCGGGTCCAGCACCTTGAACAGGGTGTGTACCACAAAAGCAACGCTCTGTTTGAATCAGAGAGGTGTGAGAGTGGTACAAATTCGAATGCATCTGGTTTGAGTTTATTCGCTTCAGTCCCAAGACAAAGTACCACCAGTTTGGTACTCAATCACACGGGTTTCAAAGAAGTTTCTTTCCTTTTTGAGATCGATCATCTCACTCATCCAAGGAAATGGATTCTCTTCATTGGGGAACAAGGTATCCAAACCAATTTGTTGAGCGCGTCGGTTGGCGATATAGCGCAGATAGCCCTTGAACATGGATGCATTCATACCAAGAACGCCTCTTGGCATGGTGTCCTCGGCATATCGGTATTCGAGCTCCACGGCTTTGGTAAACAACTCCGTGATCTCGGCTTTGAATTGATTGGTCCAAAGATGAGGGTTTTCAAGTTTGATTTGATTGATCAAATCAATGCCGAAATTGCAGTGCATGGATTCATCGCGCAAGATGTATTGGTACTGCTCAGCGGCACCGGTCATTTTATTTTGACGACCCAGGGCCAAAATCTGAGTAAAGCCAACATAAAAGAATAGGCCCTCCATCAAGCATGCAAAGACGATCAATGACTTGAGCAAGATTTGATCGGTCTCAGGCGTGCCGGTATGAAAATGCGGATCCATGATCGCCTGAATGTAGGGGATCAAAAACTCATCTTTGTCACGAATCGATGAGACTTCGTTGTAGGCGTTGAAGATTTCGCTCTCATCCAAGCCCAATGATTCAACAATGTATTGGTAGGCGTGTGTATGGATGGCTTCTTCAAAAGCTTGACGCAACAAGAATTGACGGCACTCAGGTGCGGTGATGTGGCGATAGGTGCCCAGCACAATGTTGTTGGCTGCCAAGGAGTCGGCTGTGACGAAAAACCCAAGGTTTCGCTTGACGATGCGTCTTTCGTCCTCGGTCAGGCCGTTGGGGTCCTTCCAAAGCGCAATATCGCGCGTCATGTTGATCTCTTGAGGCATCCAATGGTTTGCACAGGTCGAGAGGTATTTCTCCCAGGCCCATTTGTACTTGAAGGGCACGAGTTGATTGACGTCGGTTTGGCCGTTGATGATGCGTTTGTCAGCTGCATTGATTCGCTTGCCGGAGAGGACTGGTTTGGTCATTTCTACAGGAGCAATTGGAGCAACAGAGGAGGGCACAACAGCGCCATCGTTGAGCGTTCGAATGCTTGGGGCATTCAGGCTTGAAGGTGGGAATTCCTGATGACTCATGGAGTCACTCAAGTTGGGTGTTGGCGATGTAGGTGTAACTTCTTCGTCCCAGGTCAGCATAACGTTTTTTCCAATGTTCAAATTATCGGTGCAACACATTGATTTGAAAAGAGTTCAAACCCGATGAGGTGCAAAAGTGTTGTTCAATAGCATCGACTCGCATTTAGAAAGTCGGTGATAAAGAACGCATTGCATTCGCAAAATTTATCAAATTAAATCGAATCAAAAGTAAAAGAATCTAATTGCAATTTGCATTTAAATTTTTTTACCTTTGATTCACGCTCGCATTTTTCAAGACTGATCTTGGAAAAAGGCGAGCATGGACCTGAGGTGCTCAGCTCACACGCTGAACTTTATTGGCACGACTCACAGGTGGGATCATCAACTCCGCAGAAACGAATATCAGTTGCCGCAGTGTCCGACAGTTGAATGTGTTGGGCCCTGGCTTGTGCTGCCGCAATTTCGAGTGCAGACAAAGTGGCCTGAGCCGCGATTGGCGTGTTGCCGCTCGCACTCAAGCCCCCCGTTTGAGCACCAGAAGAGACGGAGTTGAGTTGTCCGGAGGTCACCGTTGACTTCTCAACATGGGTTGCACTCATGGTTCTCAAGTAGTAGGTCGTTTTAAGGCCACGCACCCAAGCGAGTTTGTAGGTGTCATCTAGTTTTTTACCAGACGCGCCTGCCATGTAAATGTTCAGTGACTGTGCTTGGTCGATCCACTTTTGTCGACGCGACCCTGCCTCGACAATCCACTCTGGCTCCACCTCAAATGCGGTTGCGTACAAAGACTTCAACTCTGGGGGCACGCGGTCAATGGGTCTTAAAGAGCCATCAAAGTGTTTGAGATCCATGACCATGACCTCGTCCCACAGACCCAAGCGTTTCAAATCTCTGACCAAGTAGCTGTTGATGATGGTGAATTCGCCTGACAAATTTGACTTGACTGACAAGTTGCCAAAACACGGTTCAATGCAAGCATCCACGCCAATGATGTTGGAGATGGTGGCCGTTGGAGCGATGGCAATGCAGTTGGAGTTGCGCATGCCGTCTTTGGATATTTTCTTTCTGAGCGCATCCCAGTCCATGCTGATGGAGCGGTCCACCTCAACATACCCACCTCTTTCTTTGGCCAAGAGGTCAATGCTGTCGTAGGGCAGAATACCGCGGTCCCACAGGGAGCCTTTGTAGCTTGAGTACTTGCCGCGTTCTTTGGACAGATCGGACGACGCCATGTAGGCGTAGTAACAAACGGCTTCCATGGAGCGGTCGGCGAACTCCACGGCCTCTTGTGATCCGTAAGGAATGCGCAAGGTGTACAAGCAGTCTTGAAACGCCATGATGCCAAGCCCAACAGGGCGGTGACGCATGTTGGAGTCACGCGCTTTCTTGACCGCGTAGTAATTGATGTCGATCACGTTGTCCAACATGCGCATGGCGATGGAGATGGTTTTTTTGAGTTTGTCGTGATCGATTTGACCATCTTTCAAGTGGCGCAGTAAATTGACCGAGCCCAAATTGCAAACGGCTGTTTCTGTGTCGCTCGTGTTCAGTGTGATCTCGGTGCACAAGTTGGAGGAATGAACAACGCCTGTGTGTTGCTGGGGCGAGCGTACGTTGCAAGCGTCTTTAAAGGTGATCCATGGGTGACCTGTCTCAAACAACATGGTGAGCATCTTTCTCCAAAGATCCGCTGCTTGAATGGTTTTACTCGGTGAGATCTCACCTTTTTTGGCTCTTTGCTCGTAGACGAGGTAAGCTTTTTCAAAGGGTTGGCCAAAAAGCTCATGCAAATCAGGCACTTGGTCTGGGGTGAACAGTGTCCATTCACCTTTTTCCATGACGCGTTTCATGAAGAGGTCAGGAATCCAGTTGGAGGTGTTCATGTCATGTGTGCGTCGACGGTCATCCCCGGTGTTTTTCCTGAGTTCCAAAAACTCTTCAATGTCCAGGTGCCAAGTCTCTAGGTAGGTACACACCGCACCTTTTCTTTTGCCACCTTGGTTGACAGCAACAGCGGTGTCATTGACCACTTTCAAAAAAGGCACCACGCCTTGTGACTCTCCATTGGTGCCTTTGATATGGCTGCCTAAAGCGCGCACGCGTGTCCAGTCATTGCCCAAGCCGCCAGCGAATTTAGAGAGCAATGCATTTTCTTTGATGGACTCGTAAATGCCATCCAAGTCATCGGGAACGGTGGTCAGGTAGCAGCTCGAGAGCTGTGAGCGAAGTGAGCCGCTGTTAAAGAGGGTGGGCGTGCTGGACATGAAATCAAACGAGGACAAGATCTCGTAGAACTCAATGGCTCGGGCATCGCGATCGATTTCATTGAGCGACAGGCCCATGGCCACACGCATGAAGAAGGCCTGTGGCAGCTCAATGCGTTGCTTTTTGACGTGCAAGAAGTAGCGGTCATAAAGGGTTTGAAGGCCCAAGTAATCAAACTGCAAATCACGCTCGGCTTTAAGAGATTGACCCAAGCGGGCCAAATCAAATTGCCCCAAACGTTCATCGAGCAAGTCATTTTCAATGCCTTTTTTGATGAATTTAGGGAAATAATCAATATAGTGCTGCGCCATTTCTTTGGGTTGAGCTTCAAAGCCCAAGACTTCCTTGGCAATGGTATGCATGAGCAACCTTGCCGTTGCAAAGGTGTAGTCGGGATCCTTCTCAATCAAAGTGCGGGTGGCCAAAATGGCCGCCTTGAAGACTTCTTCCAAGGGAACACCGTCGTACAAATTGCGCAAGGTCTCATTCAAAATGGGCTCGGGCTTGACATCTGTGCTCAAGCCTTCACAACAGGTCTCGATCAAAGCGCGCAAATGGTTCAAATTCAAGGGTATTTTCTCGCCTCGATCGCTCACCATGATGATGGCGTTGTCTTCGCTCTTGTGCTCAACGGTCGTGGCAGAGCGTTCTTGGGCCCGACGTTCACGGTACAAGACATAAGAGCGGGCAACTTCATGGTGTGAGCCGCGCATGAGGCTCAGTTCGACTTGATCTTGAACGTCCTCTATGTGAAAGGTGCCGCCACCGGGACGTGAGCGCACCAAGGCTTTGACCACACTTTGCGTGAGTGCGTCGACCGTTTCGCGAACACTGGCTGATGCTGCACCATGCGTGCCGTGAACCGCTAAAAAGGCTTTCATGGTGGCCACTGTGATTTTGGCGGGCTCAAACGGAACAACTGCGCCGTTTCTTCGAATGATTTGATAGTTGGCCAGTGCGGAATGCTGAAGGGGTGCGCTTCGGTCTTGAGGACTTTGACCCAATTGGCCAATGGGGGCAAGTGGGCTCGAAGTGGCGACAGTATGCATAAGGGATCGTTTCCTGTGAAGACAATATAAAAAAAGAGGTGTTTGGGCGGCTTGCGCGAGGGGTCCAATGGCCAACAAATAAATGAAAAACCGCCATAAATGGATACCAAGCCCACACTATATATGGTGTTTGAAATGTTTTCAATACACTAGCCATAGTGTTTTCACTCGATTTTGTTGGATTTATGCCGATTCATAAAGTTCAGTAAAAACCGATACTTACGTCCGTTACTTTGAAACTCGCATGAATCCTTTGGGTTTGCAAGAAAAGCCATAAAATATGCGGTTTTTAAAGGATTTTTCTCTTGATCATGGCTTGTCCATTGAATTTCTTGACCCGTGAGCTTTTGTGGGTGAAGTGGTTTGGGCACAAAGAGGCCATTTAAAAATAAATTTTTTATTTGTCAGATATTGGGAAAAAATTCTGGGTGAGTCCCAAAGATTTACGAAAATCTTCCCATGAAAAGCCCGCTCCAGGGTCTTTTTTGCGTGCCGGCGCGATGTGCTCATGGCCAGCGAGGTGCTCAATGGGGTAGTGCTGCAAAAGACTTGAGCACAGGCCACTGAGCGTTTCATATTGTTCAGCTTCAAACGTGTCGCCCTCTAGGCCTTCAAGCTCAATGCCAATCGAGTCGTCATTGCAGCGATCGCGCCCCCTATAGTGGGAGACACCTGCATGCCAGGCCATGTCGTCGCAACTCACCATTTGGATCAATTCGCCTTGACGGCGAATGAAGAAGTGGGCCGAGACTTTGAGATCCTTGATGCTCTCAAGGTAAGGGTGCTCAATGGTTTGGGCTTGCCCAGTTAAGAAATGGGTGACCGCATCTCCACTATAAACACCCGGGGGCAAGCTGATGGAGTGCACGACCACCAAGTCGATCTTGGCATCTGGCGGCCTGGCGCTGAAGTGGGGTGAGTCGAGGCGTTTGGCGAATTGGTACCATCCTTTGGCCCATAAGCTGCTTTTTGCCAAAGCGGTGGTGGGGTGTGTCGTATTCAATGGGGCGTGGACTTTGCAGTCAAATTAACGGTGTTTGGCGCATTGGTATTGCTCATGGGCGACCAGCTCCAATTGACTCTTAGGCACGTGCACGCCACAAACGCAGCAGGCGATCAGTTCGTCCACTTGGCCTTGGAACCTTTCAGACGAAGGCTGCGGTTTTTTCATATCAGGGCCAGGGTTGAACAACCGGTCCTTCAGGGCTTCTTTTTTGTTTTTATTCTTTTTCCAAAGAATAAAAAGCACAATGACCAAGAGCAAGACAAAGACTTTCATTCGCGCTTTAGCTTGTCAAAGGTGGGTTGCATGCGGCTTTCATGATTTGCTCAGCGGCGCAAGATCACTTCGCGCACAAAATGCGAGCCCGCATAAGCCAAGAACAGCAAGCCCGCTCCTAAATAAAGCACTCGAATGGCTTTTTGACCTCTCCAGCCATATCGGTACCTGGCCAAGAGCAAAAGCGCAAAGGTGATCCAGGCCAAGACCGACAAAACGCTTTTGTGATCCCAACGCCATGCGTGTCCCGCGCCAAAAAGAGACTCACCAAACAAATAACCTGCCAACAAGGTGGAGGTGAGCAAGACAAAGCCTGAAATGACAAATCGATAGGTGAGTCTCTCAAGGGTCAACAAGGGCAAACCAGCGCTGGCCTGTGCGGCTTGACGCATGAGTTTCTCCGAGTGCGACAAGATCAATGCATGAACCACCGCTGCACCAAAGAGCCCATACGACGCCATGCCAAGTGCCCAGTGCAGCGGCAGCCAAGCTGAGGCATTGAGCTTGAGTGTTTGACCAGGAAAGTACAAAGACAATAAAACCGTCAGCAACCCAACACTGGCCACACCCAAGCGCAAGCGACTTTGAGGAAACCAGTGTCTCTCAAGCGCGTAGCAGGTGAAAATCAGCCAAGCGGTTGCAGACAACGCTGGCGCAAAACCAAAGCGCGGCCCGTTTTCATCCAGGCCAATCAAGGTGGACAACACATTCAAACCATGCAAGCCCCACACCAAGCCAATGAGCCCCAGGACCCATGAGCCTTTGAGCTTGCCTCCCAAAAAGGCATAGATGAGGTACAGTGGAACCAAACAAGCTGCACTGTAAAAGCCAAAGTTGGAAATAAGAGTGAAGTCACTGGTTAAAATCATGTACTCAAGTTTAGCGTTTTGTGCGCACTTTGACCATTCATTGAATCAAAAAAAAAGAGGTGCCGCTTTGAGCGGTGAGTAAAGCATGGCGTCCGTTCTAACAGAAAAACTATCCTCTTTGGTCAAAACCATCAGTGGGCAAGCTCGAATCACTGAGAGCAATGTGGCCGACATGTTGCGAGAAATTCGTCTGGCTTTGTTGGAGGCCGATGTTGCCTTGCCCGTGGTGAGGGATTTTTTGGCACGCGTCAAAGACAAGGCCTTGGGCCAAGAGGTGTTGGGATCTTTAAAGCCGGGTCAAACCTTGGTTGCCATTGTTCAAGAGGAACTTGCCAAAACCATGGGCGAGGGCGTGGAGGATCTGAACTTGGCGGCCCAACCGCCGGCCGTGATTTTGATGGCAGGCCTTCAAGGGGCGGGCAAGACGACCAGCACGGCAAAGTTGGCCAAGTACTTGGTCACCAAGCGAAAGAAAAAAGTGCTGACCGTTTCTGCCGACGTGTACCGCCCAGCGGCGATTGAGCAACTGAAAGCGGTGACGGCGCAAGCCGGCGCCGAATGGTTCGCGTCCGATGCGGGGCAAAAGCCCTTGGACATCGTCACGGCCGCCTTGGATTATGCCAAGCGACACTTCATGGATGTGCTGCTCGTGGACACGGCGGGACGCTTGGCCATTGATGAGGTGCTCATGCAAGAGATTCGCTCCTTGCATGCGTTTCTCAAACCGATTGAGACCTTGTTTGTGGTCGATGCGATGCAGGGGCAAGACGCCATCAACACCGCCAAGGCGTTCAAGGACGCCTTGCCCCTCACGGGCATTGTGCTCACCAAAATAGATGGGGACTCACGTGGAGGGGCTGCTTTGTCCGTGCGAATGGTCACTGGAGCGCCGATTAAATTTGCTGGAACGAGCGAAAAGATTGATGGCTTGGAGCTCTTTGATGCGCAAAGGCATGCTTCACGCGTGCTGGGCATGGGAGACATCGTGGCACTCGTTGAGCAAGTCACGGCTGGCGTGGATATCAAAGCGGCTGAGAAATTGGCCAACAAAATCAAAAGTGGCGAGGGTTTTGATCTGAATGATTTTTTGGCTCAAATTCAGCAAATGAAGCAAATGGGGGGCTTGGGCAGTTTGATGGAGAAGCTGCCCAGTCAAATGACCGACAAAGCCAAACATTTGGATTTGGACAAGGTGGAGAAAGACTTGGCCAAAAAACAAGGCATCGTTCACAGCATGACGCCAAGAGAGCGATTAAAGCCCGAGATCATCAAGGCCACGAGAAAGAGAAGAATTGCTGCAGGCGCTGGCGTTCAAGTGCAAGAGGTCAATCGGCTGCTCAATGAGTTCACACAAATGCAAGAGATGATGAAGAAAATGAGAGGGGGTGGGCTCATGAAAATGATGAAGCGCCTAGGGGGCATGAAAGGCATGGGTGGAGGGGGATTCCCAGGCATGATGAGATAAATACAGCGACAGCCTCTATTTCAGTCCTGGCCCAAAGCCAACGTGTTCAATCGGCCACCCCGTGGCCCATTTTGATGCATTCAGACTTATTCAGCCAAGAGCAACTCGCCTCTGAGAGAGTGCGCAAAAGCTTGGGTGATTTTCAGATCAACGATCTCGCCCATCAAACGAGCACCTTGTGCACCCACTGCAAAATTCACAACTCGGTTGCAGGGTGTGCGCGCCATCAGTTCATTGGCGTCTTTTTTAGAGGGGCCTTCCACCAAGACCTTTTGAGTCGTACCAACTCTAGACAGTCCAATGGCTTTGACGTGAACATCAAGTTGAGCTTGCAGCGTTTGAAGACGGCGAAGTTTGACTTCATGGGGCGTGTCGTCCCTTAAATTGGCTGCAGGTGTGCCCGGTCGAGGACTGAAGATAAAGCTAAAGGACGCATCAAAGTAGAGCTCTTTGATCAACCCCATCATTTTCTCAAAATCTTGCTCGCTTTCTCCTGGAAAGCCCACAATAAAGTCTGAGCTGAGGGACAAATCAGGACGAACCGCACGCAACTTTTTGATCGTGCTCTTGTACTCAAGTGAGGTGTAACCGCGCTTCATGGCCATTAAAATTTTGTCGCTGCCGTGTTGAACGGGCAAATGCAAGTGGCTCACGAGTTGCGGAATTTTGCCGTACGCTTGAATGAGCCGAGGCGTGAACTCGTTGGGGTGAGACGTGGTAAAGCGCAGCCGTTGTATGTTGGGAAACTCAGAGATCAGCTCTAACAGGAGCGCCAAATCACAGATCTGTGCCGTACCCCCCATTCGTCCGCGGTAGGCATTGACGTTTTGTCCAAGCAGCGTGATTTCTTTGACCCCTTGAGTGGACAAATTCGCAACCTCGGCCAAGACGTCATCCAAGGGCCTAGAGATTTCTTCTCCGCGTGTATAGGGCACGACACAATAGCTGCAGTATTTGGAGCACCCCTCCATGATGCTCACAAAAGCACTGGCACCTTGGCGCCGAGCAGGGGGCAAGTGATCGAACTTCTCAATTTCTGGAAAGCTGATGTCGATCTGCGGTTTTTTCAAGCTCGCGCGTTGGTTCAACAATTCAGGCAAGCGGTGCAAGGTTTGAGGCCCAAAGACCACGTCGACATAAGGTGCGCGCTCAATGATGGTTGAACCCTCCTGGGAGGCGACACATCCGCCCACGGCAATCTTCACGCCTTTGGCTTTCAAGTGGCGCACGCGCCCCAGGTCCGAGAAGACTTTTTCCTGCGCTTTCTCGCGCACAGAGCAGGTGTTAAAGACGATCAGATCGGCTTCATCCATGTTGTGTGTTTGTTCATAGCCTTGCGTGCTGCTCAGCACGTCCACCATTTTGTCCGAGTCGTACTCGTTCATTTGGCAACCAAAGGTTTTGATAAAGACTTTAGGGGAGATGACGCTCATGGTGTTGAAAGATCCTGAAATATGTCCATTCAAAGCAAAGCGTCTGTCAAGCGTTGGGCAATGAGTCAAGACTTGCGCAGGTGCCTGGGGTCATTGATTTTGAGTCAATGTCAAACGACAAGGCGCGCGCCTTGTATTTCAAGGTCCAGCGGTTCGTGGGGTAGAGCCAGAGGCTGAGCGTAAGAGCTTATTTTAGCCGATCTTTGAACCCCTGGCTTCTAGTCGCGATGTGGGCGGGTGTTCAAGGCCCATCAAAAAACCCTTCTGCATCCAAGGACACAGAAGGGTTGATCAAAGGGAGTTGTATGCGAGGAATGAGCGCATCCTAACGCCTCAGATCAGTGGATCAATTGGCGTAAATCTTTCTGTCATTCAAGGCTTGAACGGGTCTGGCGTTTAACTTGAAGGGGAACTTGGCCACTTGGGCTTTGGAGAGGTCAACATTGTTTTTGAGAATAAAGAAACTCACACCTTCTGTACATGGAGGCGTTGTCAATGAGCCTTCATAAGAGAAGAAGGACATGTCGCTTGGCAACAAGCTAGAGGGGTTGATGATCATCTTTGCGGGCAAATACTCTTCGCCTTCTTTGGGCGGTAAATTGGCCCACAAGGATTTGATGGTTGCATTTTCTTTGCCTTCGTTCATCAAAACACCCAAGACAGCCAACTTGCCTTCTTTGCTCTTGTGCACAAAGTGAACGGTCATGGCCAAATTCTTGCCGTCAACTTGTTCTTCAGAGGGGCGATGAAAGTGAAATTGAAGAAGTTCGTACTGCTCTTTGTTGACCGTCAAGGTGCTTGTGCCAGGTTCGATATTGACTTGGATGGTGTGGCCATTGTTGAGGATCTTCATGGGACTTTCTTTGTAGTCGGCCTTGACCACTTCCTTTGATTTCTCAAAAGGTCCAACGATGTTCAAGGGAGACTGCTTTTTACCAGCCGCGCAGGTGGCGAAGTTCGCACCCCAGTGCTCTGGCCCATGGTCACCTTCGTAGCCCCAATGGACGTTTTGAGCAGATTTGCCGTGATCAATGGGTTTTTCCAGTTTGCCGGTGCATTCAGCCAAGACTTTAACTTTTTTGCCGGCAGACACAAGCGAGTTTTGTGCAGCACAAACTGCTTGCATGCGAGCGCCTAGCTCAGCAATGTCAAGAGACTTTTGAAAGGCCTCGACAGCGGAGGCGTCTTCAAAGCCTTTGGAGAGTTGTCTGACCGTGCCCAGTCCCACCAAGCGCTCGGCGTTGAGGACTTTTTGAGCCTTGTACAAAGCTTCAATGTCTTGGAGTAAAACGCCATTGGCAAAGGCCTGTTTGACAACGTCAAACTGCTTGACAGTTTCTTCAAGCGCCTCTGTTTTCTTTTGCGCGTCTTCGAGTTGCTCTTTGGTTTTGTCTAGGGTGTCTTTGGTTTCATCAAGTTCGGCGGCAACTTCTTCCATGTCGATGGAGAGGTGTTTTTTGCCGGAGAAGTTCAAGTACGCAAAGGTGCTGGACGCCACCAACAAGATGACCAACAAGACCTCTAGGCCTATTCGTAGATACTTTTTCATTGCCAAACTCACAAAAGTTATAGGGTTGATTCGAACAAATAAAGGGCAATTATGACAAATTAAGCCCAAGAATACGCAAAAACGTCATGACAAATCGCAACCGGTGACCAAAATCCTCGATAAAGAAGAATTTGGGGGGCCGTTTTTTTCAATGTGCGGCATTTAAAGGGTCTTTAAGCGGTCTGTGGATGGAACCACACGCGTTAAGCGGATACCGTAACGGTCATTGACCAGAACCACTTCACCTTGCGCCACCACAGTGTCGTTGACCAAGAGATCCAGGGGCTCGCCAGCGATTCGGTCAAGTTCGACCACGCTGCCTTGGGTCAAGCGCATCAAATCTTTGATTTTGATGTGCGCGCGGCCCACCTCAATGGCCAGGGTCACGGAGATGTTTTGCAGCACATCCGGGTTGATGTTATTGGGGTTGGAGAGCTGAAAGTCTTTGGCGTTGGGCAAGGGGTCGGCATGATCGAAATCATGGTCCGTGTCTTTGCCCGATTGCAATTCGCCTTCAGGCGTTTTGTCTTCTGTGTTCTCTGTCTCTGACATGATGTGTCTTCCTATTGATCAAAGTTGGCCTGGAATGATTTGTCGCTCGATGCGAACCGCAACTTGGGAGCCTTGGGCGCCTACATTGACGCCAAAGGAGGGAACCCCTTGGGCAATAAATTGTGCCAATTCTGGTTTTTTGAAATAAAGCAAATCGCCCTCTTTCATGTTTTGCAAATGGTGCAGGGTTGTTCTCAATTGACCCATGACCACGCGCACGTCCAGGTGAGCATCCCCAACTGCAATGGCCATCTCTTCACGCCATTCGCGGTCAGACTCTTCGTTGCCATCTCCAGTTTGAACCCGGTTTCTGAGCAACTCTCTGAGGGGTTTCAAGGTGGCGTAGGGGTAGACCAAGTCCATGAAACCGCGAGCGCTGTTGCTCGTTGCATCGGATTCAAAGCGGCTGAGCACAATCAAATCATTTTCATCTGCAATTTGTGCAAACTGTGGGTTGATCTCTGAAGCCACTCGCTCGCAGTCAATCTCCATCACAGGCGCCCAAGCATCCTTCAAGGATTTAAAGAAGACTTCCAAAATGATGTTGATGATTCGCGTTTCGGTGGCCGTGAACAAACGACCGGGCGGCAAGTCGCCCACCCCTTTTCCAAAGCCACCAAAAAAACTGTCCAAGGAGCTGAATATCACATTGGGGTCAATGATCACCACAGAAAACCCCCTCAAGGGATTGATTCGAATGGTATTGACGGCCAATGGGGGTTTGATGGATTTTAAATAATCCCCAAACTTCAAGATCTGGACCTTGGAGGGGTTGACGCGAGGAGTGGTTCTTAAAACCTCCAAAAGCCCCAGGCGAAACATGCGAATGAAGCGCTCGTTGATCATGTCAACGGACGAGACGTTCACGCCAAGGCTGCTGTCCTCGCTGGCCAAGTCGTGTTTGTGCACACGAACTTCCGTGTTAAAGCCCGTATCTACCTCAATAGAGCCATCCTCAACGCCTTCAGTAAGGGCCGAGAGTTCTTCGGGGGACAGGAGGTTGGATCGGTCTGACATCGCTTGGTGCTTGGTATTTTAAGGGAAGGGTTGGAGCTTTTATTGCATCACAAAAGAGGTGAAGAAAACGTCTTCAATGCCGCCAAAGTCCTCATAATTCTCTAAAAGCTCGTTCATCACATCTTTGAGCTTGGCGGCCAAGTTTTTTCTAAACTCTGGCTTGGCCACATCGGCTTCGGTGGATTGGCGCATGACATCCAACATGGCTGAGCGAAGTGCGAACTCATGCTTTTTGACATTGTCAAAGACCCTTGAATCATAATGCGTCATGAGGGCGATTTGCACGACCATCACTTTCTTGGAGCCCGTGATGTTGGTCATCAGCTCTTTTTCCATTTGCAAGTAGTTTTTCTCAAAACGTGTGGCCTCAGGCGCCTCTTTCTTGATTTTTGAGGGCGCTTCGACTTTCGCCTTGCTGGCAGCGGCTTCCAACTCTTCGAGTTTGTCCTCAGCCTCTAATTCAGCCTTCTTTTCGTAAAAACCTGAGAAAAAGAGAGTGACAAAGACGACGCCCACCAACAAGGCAATCGCCAAGACCGCAATGATGATGATTTTGACAATCGGCTTTTTGGGTTTGGGCTCTTCTGTGCTTGCTTCGGCTTCTGGGGCTGCTGTTGCCATGGTTAACTCCTAATAAATATGCTGGGTTGGGTCTTCAAAACTGGAATGGGGCTGCTTATGCCATCAAATCAAGCAAAGAATCATTGTTTTTGACCTTCATCGAGGCATCGACAAGGGTGCTGGAATCTTGAGCATTTGCGCTCACCTCAGACGAGGGGTCTGGCTCAAACGGATTGCGAGCGTTGCTTTCTTGTCCTTGGTGTTGGGCCTGTCCGCCATTTTGTTGGTCGACTTGAACATAGGTTTGGTGTAGACCGATGTCTTTCAAATTATCCTTTAGTTCTTGGCTGGCGTGTTGCAGAAGATTTTGAGTCAAGGCATTGTCGGCTTGGAAGATGGCCGCCAATTTGCCGTCCTTCATCTCCAACTGCACGTCAACAACGCCAAGTGTAGACGGTTTAAGTGCGAATTTCATTTTCCATTGGCCTTGGCTGATTTGTTCGTGCATTCTTTTTGAAAGTTCAGCGGTCAATTGTTCGCTCAGTTTTTCATAAGTTTCGGCCATGTTGACAGGCGTTGACGTTGCTTGGGTGTTTTGTGTGCCGCTGTCGCCCGTCAAGGATCCGTTGCCCGATTTGCCAGATGATGTGCCTTGGTCTTGTGCATTGAGTTGCGCACTTGAAGCCAAACCCGAGTCACTGGGTGAGAACACCGCAAAGGCACTTGATTCAGAGCCTTTTTCACCGGGGCCTTTGAGCTTGTTGAATTCTTTTTGCAATGCGTCAATGGCTTGACCAGACAGTTTGGAGCCGGTCATGTTCAAAATGGCCAAGGTACTGGTGGGCGCAGCCGAGATCGCCGATGCACTGAAAGAGGCGCTTGCTGCTTTACCCATGGTGTTGAGGCTGACTTGAACGCCTTGTGCCTCAATGCCCTCACTTAATAAGAGCTGGGCGAGGTCCCTGGTGGTCGAGGGCGCACTTTCATGTTGGGTGTTGGCCGCGAGACCAGCCAAGGCCACTTGAGAAGGGACCATCGTGTTCGTGACAGATACTGGGTTGCTGTTGAATTGAACCGACAAGGCATTCAAATCAACTTTGGCGTTGTCAGTATGAGGCATTTGTGTAGTCGTTGCCAAATCTGTGGGTGTGCTTGGCAGTTTTGACAAGGGATTCAAGGAGGTGCTTCCAGATTGATCGGCTGTGGTGCTGAGCGAAAACAAAGAGGCATTGCCCAGTGTAGAAGTCAGGGTTGAGGTCGCTTGGCTCAAGGTTCCAGAGGCCTTTAAGTTTGACGCATTGATGGGTGCAGACACAACACTGGCAGGGACTTGCACCGTCGATATCATGGTCTGCGCCGCTTGGGGCCCAAAGAGGGTTGCGAGTTGAGTTTCATCAAAGCCCATGGCTCTGGCGAAGTCGGCAAGACTTTTCTCATTGGGCGCATCTTGTGGGGTGATGAGTTGAGTTTGCTCACTCAAGGACACGGTTTTAAGAATATTGGTGTCCCCAGTTGCTGAAGGTTCTGGGTTGGCATTGGCCAGCGTGTCCAAACTTGAGGTACCGTTGATTTTGAGGTCTTGCATGGAGGGTAGGCGTTGCCCGTTGAGGGCCAGAGTTGCGAGATCCAATTTCTGTTGTGGGTCTGCGTCAGACGGGGAGCTTTGAACCTGTGAGTTTGAGCCCGTGTCTTTTCCCCCCTTGGCCTGCGCATCTTCATTCGAATCGTCTTGGGTTGCTGAGTTGGCGTCGCTGCGGTTTCGCAGGCGAGAAAGTGTGCTGTGCGCTGGCTGGCTGTCTTGAGCGGCAGAATTCGTCGAGGCCTTCGCTGCGGTTGAACTTGTGCGATCTTTGATTGAGCGCGGGTTGGAGGAGTCATGCGTTCTAGCGGATACATTCGCGCTTGAATTTGGGATCTTGAGCTTTAGCTCAGCCACACCCACTTTTGCTTTTAAATAGTCATGGCTAAAAGCCAAGGTGCTGGATTTGGGGTCTAAAAGACTTGAAGAAAGTGCATTGGGACTTGGGGAAGAGGCCAAGACATTAAGGGGGGCGGGGTTTGCTGGCCCAGCGCTTGCAGCTTTGGGGCTCGAAGCTGCTGAGAATGCCGGATGCATCATCCGCTCAAAGTAAACAGAGAAGTTGTCGCCACTGGGTGTCGCCGTCGTGCTCGATGTTGCCGCTTTTGAGCCGCCTAGGGGCTCTGCCGAGCCATTGGGCTTGATGGATGGAAGCGGATTGAAAGAGTTCATGCTCATTTTGTGTACTTTGGTAGTCTTTTGTAAGGATTTGTACCGGCAAAACCTTGTAATACATTTGCCAGGTATTCAGGTAAAGCAAAAATCGTGACTGGTTAAAGTTTGCCAGTCGGTGCATCAATCCATGCTCGATAAAGCCCTATCTAAAAGCATGCCAATACCGCAACTTAAGATCGCCGCTTGCAAATCGCTTGGGTCTGGTTTGAACGTATTTTTATTCATATATGAAAAATAAACTTGATTTGAACTTGGCCCACAGTTTGCTCATCCAAATCAAGCGATGTCACAAAAGCATGCAGTCATTGGGTTTAATCCAGGCCCTCTATGTATGCAACCTTGGTCTAGTGAGGGGAGCGCACTAATTGGCACATCGATTGCTTAGATAAATGGACGGTCGAATAAAAGACCTTGAAAAGAGAACTTAAACATTAAAAAATGATTTAAAAATCACCATGAGCACCTTAACACTGTCAACCATTCGACAGAATTTGATGAAATTTGACTATTCCGGTCTGGGTATCCCTGTGCTGGTGTTGATGATCATGGGCATGTTGGTTGTGCCTTTGCCGCCTTTGTTGTTGGATTTCTTGTTCACATTCAATATTGTGGCAAGCCTGGTGATCATCATGATTGCCATTGGGACGCGCTCACCTTTGGATTTTTCAGCCTTTCCTTCGGTCTTGCTTTTTGCAACGATGCTTCGTTTGGCTTTGAACGTGGCATCCACCCGTGTGATTTTGGTTCACGGCCATGAGGGGCATGACTCAGCTGGCAAAGTGATTTCGGCCTTCGGCGAGTTCGTGATCAGTGGCAACTATGTGGTGGGATTCATCATCTTCTCGATTTTGATGATCATCAACTTTATTGTGGTGACCAAAGGTGCAGGACGTGTTTCAGAAGTCAATGCTCGCTTTACCTTGGATGCCATGCCAGGCAAACAAATGTCCATCGACGCAGATTTGAATGCGGGCGTGATTGATCAACAAACTGCGAAGAAACGACGCGAGGAGTTGTCTCAAGAGTCTGACTTCTTTGGATCCATGGACGGTGCGTCTAAATTTGTGAGTGGAGACGCCATTGCGGGTTTGTTGATTTTGCTCATCGCCCTCATTGGTGGTTTGGTCATTGGTGTGGCCCAGCACAATATGTCTGTGGGAGACGCCGGTAAGTTATATGTGCTCTTGACCATTGGGGATGGTTTGGTTGCTCAAATTCCTTCTCTCTTGTTGTCTTTGTCAACGGCCATCATTGTGACCCGTGTGACAACGTCAGAGTCGATGACCGAGCAGGCCAAGAGCCAGCTCTCCAATCCGTCTGCTTTGTTCATTGCTTCAGGTATTTTGATCGTTTTGGGCTTGGTGCCTGGAATGCCACATATGATTTTTGTGGCTTTGGCATCTGCCACGGCTGGACTTGGGCTCATGGTCATTCGCCAAGAGGTTCAGGTCGAGGCTGAAGTTCAAGCTGCGCAAGATGCGCCTAAAGTACAAGCCCCCAAAGAATTGGACTGGGATGACATCGATCAAGTGGACTTGATCGGCCTAGATATTGGTTATGGTTTGATTCCCTTGGTCAACCCTGAAATGGGTGGAGAGCTCATGACGCGTGTCAAGGGTGTGAGAAAGAAATTGTCTGCAGAGCTGGGCTTTTTGGTGCAGCCTGTCAGAATCCGAGATGACTTGAACATTGACCCCGATTCCTACCGCATCGTGCTTAAAGGCGTTGTGCGTGGCAAGGGTGAAATCAAAGTGGGTCGTGAGCTGGCGATCAACCCAGGGCAAGTCTTTGGAGAGCTCAAAGGCATTGAAACTTTGGAGCCCGCATTTGGATTGAAAGCAATTTGGATTGAACCGTCTGACCGTGATCAAGCCCGTGCGCTTGGTTACACCGTGGTGGATGCAAGTACAGCGATCTCGACACATTTGAATAAAGTGCTCAGAGAAAACGCCTCTGACTTGATCAGCCACGACGAGACGCAACAACTTTTAGAAAAATTAGCCGCTAGATCTCCTAAATTGGCCGAGGACTTGGTGCCTGGCAAGATTACTTTAGGCGTCTTGACGCGAGTTCTGCAGTACTTGTTGATTGAATCGGTTTCAATCAGGGACATGAGAAGCATTGCAGAAACGCTCACAGAGGTCGCCGGCAAGACCAACGACCCAGAGCAATTGGCCGCCTTGGTGAGACCCAAATTGGGCCGCATGATCATGCAAAGCTTGGTGGACGAGAAGAACACCCTGTCTGTCATGACCTTGGAGCCAAGCTTTGAGCAGCTGTTGCACAATGTGCTGCAACAAACCCAACCTGGGCAACCCGTTGTGATGGAGCCAGGTTTATCAGAAAACTTATTTGCGGCATTAAGAGAGGGCGCAAGAACCATGGAAGATGACGGAAATCCTGCCGTGCTCGTGGTCTCTCCCTTGATTCGGACTTGGCTTTCAAAGGCCGTCAGACACCGTGTCAATGATTTGACTGTGCTGTCCTACAGTGAGATTCCAGATGACCAAGCGGTCAAAGTGATTCACACGGTGGATGCGAAAATCAAAGACCAGTGATCAATAGCCCACAAGATAAACCCAGATTCAATTGACTTAAAACACGAGATCAGCCATGGAACTCAAAAGAATATTAGCCAAAGATGCACGTCAAGCCAACGAGAAAGCCGTTGCACTTTATGGTCAAGATGTGTTGGTGATATCCAGCTGCCAAGTCAGAGGACAGACCGAGCTGATCGTGGCGGTGGACATGGCGCCATTGGGGTCAGAGGAAGCTGTTCACGACGCATCAGGCACAAGTCATTTGCCCGTGGTGCAATTGGGCGCCGTCAAAGAAGAGACAAACTCAAAAAAGCAGAGCTTACCCACCAATGGCAAAGATTTCAAAGACAATTCCTTGCGCTTTGAAGATGTGTTGAGCGAAGAGTTGAATCAAAACGCAAGCTCAAAGGCCGAGGTTGTCAAACACAGCAACATCACCCCAGTCAAATCCATCAAAAAGAACAAACTGCTCACCCAGAGTGCGAGCACCATGGACGATGTTCAAGCCTTTGAAGAAAAGATGTTGGGCCATCGGGGTAAAAAAGCCCAAGCTGCACTTGAGAGCAAGACAGCACAAGACGAACACCTTGAAGAGCTTGCAAAAAACTCCGACCAGTCAGAGCGCCAAGCCCACATCGAAGAGCACGAACTCATGCGTGGACGTGACATCGTGGAATTGGTTCGAGGAGAGCTTGCTCAACTCAGAAAAGAATTCAGAATGACGCAACAAATGAATTTGTGGCAAATGGGCACACAAATTCATCCCTCTTTGGTGCCTTTAAGGCAAGCCTTGCAAGAGGCGCCCATCCCGGCGGCTTTGAAGGCCTTGCTCGTCGACAGCATTCACCAAAAGGACACGCCAGAAAGTGCTTTGCAAGAGATTCGAACACACTTGCTCCACTCCATTGGAGACGCGCAAAGAGCGCTGCCAGACAGTGGTGTGCATGTGTTCTCAGGTTTTTCGGGTTCAGGCAAATCCATGGCAGTGGCCCGTTTGGCGCAGCATGCAAGCTCCAAGTACGGTGCCGAGCAAGTGGCGGTGATCAGCTACCAAGACATCAAGCCGGGTGCTTGGAACCAGACGCAACTCTTGTGCGCCCAGTCGGGTGCCGACTGCTTTAGAGCCACGAACGCAGCAGCTTTGCAACTGTTGCTGGAAGAATTACAAGCCAGAAGATTGATTTTGATAGACACCTCGGGCGTTCAAATTGGCGAGCGACTGCAAGAAATTCAAGCGGTCGCACAGCAACTTGACATGGAGATGAGCATGCATGCGGTCTTGCCTGCGGACGCCTCACAAGCTACCATTGCAAAATTAAATCAAATGACGCAAATCTCTTGGACCTCCATGGTGGTGAGTAAGCTTGACGAGTCTACGCAGCCCTGGGCGCTTTTACAGTTCTTCATCGAGCAGCCTTTGGGTGTCAGCATGATCAGCCGCGGCGAGCGCATGGCCGATTGGAGTGCCAAGATGGATGCCAGTGAATTTGTCGATGTGGGCCTGTCTCAATTGAGCCTGGCCACCGTTCCACCAGGAGCCTCGCAACTGCATTCAGCCGTTGCCAGGGCAACAGCAAAAATTGCACAATTGGCCAATGACGGCTCTATTCAGGGTGCCATGGGCGCCAGACAACCAGTAGGTATCCATTCATGAGCACCAAACAAACACAAATCATTGGGATCGCAAGTGGCAAAGGGGGTGTGGGCAAAACGACATGCTCCATCAATTTGGCAGCAGCTTTGGTGATGCAAGGTCACCAGGTGATGCTTTTTGATGCAGACTTGGGCCTGGCCAATGCGCAAATTGCCTTGGGTGCTCGTTCAACCTACAACTTGAGCCATGTTTTATCGGGCGAAAAGACGCTGGCGGAAATTGTCATGACCACCAAGCAAGGCATCAAACTCATTCCGGGCGCGTCTGGCGTGCAAGAATTGGCTGGCTTGAATCAAATCCAAGCAGCCAGCATCGTGCAGTCCTTTAGCAGCTTGTCTGGGGAAATAGATTATTTGATTGTGGACGTGGCCGCAGGGATTTCCCCGTCCGTCTTGGCATTTCTAAGTGCTTGCCAAAGGCGCTTTATTGTCGTGAAGGACGATCCGTCCTCCATTGCCGACGCTTACGGCACGATCAAAGTGCTCACCAAGGAGATGAATTTGGACGAAATTTATTTGTTGCCCAATATGGTTCACTCCCAAGCTGAGGGCTGGAAGTTGTACCAAAGGCTCAACGATGTCTGTGTGAAGTTCTTGGGACTGAACCTTCATTATTTGACCGCCATTGAAAACGATGAGCATGTTTTGAGTGCACTTCGCAAGTACCAGAGCGTTCTTGATTTTGCCCCGGGTGCGGCGGCGACAAGAGACTTCAGACGTTTGGCACAAATATGCCATGATTTAAGAGCCATTGATCACGCCTCGGGCGGATTGCAGTTTTTTATGGAGAGGCTGATTAATCCCAGCCATGCAACACTATGAGAGCACTATCCCCTGTCAAACAATACCAGCAGCAAAGCTCGCCTGGAGAAGAACTTGTCATGGCCCATTTGGGGCTGGTCAAGCGAGTGGCCATTCATTTGCGAGCGAGGGTCCCAGCCTTCATGGAGCTTGATGAATTGATTCAAGTGGGGATGATTGGCCTCTTAGAGGCCGCGAGATCCTTTGACCTGAGCAAAGGTGTGGAGTTTGAGAATTACGCGCATAGCCGTGTACGAGGCGCCATGCTCGACGAAGTCAGGCGCTTGTCATTTTTACCCCGTTCAGCCGTGGCTTTTAACAAGTCACACAATGAAACGGTGCATGCCTTGGCCTCAGAATTGGGTCGCGCGCCCACCCAGGTTGAAGTGGCCGAGTTCATGGGCAAAGACATCGAAGAGTTTCACAAAGACAGAGGCAAAGCCTGGCAGTTTGAAACGTATTCGATGGAAGTTGTGACCGAAGAGGTGATGAACATTGCTGACACGCGAGATCAGCAGCCAGAAGCCATTGTGGAGCACGCTCAACTGATGGATGCGGTGACCACAGCGATCGAGGAGTTGCCTGAGCGTGAGCAATTGGTCATGCAACTCTACTATGTCGAAGAACTCAATTTAAAGGAAATTGGTGAAGTGCTGGGTGTGAGCGAATCCCGCGTGAGCCAAATCTTGTCGGTGGTGGTCAAAAAACTCAGAGTCAATTTAAAAGGGGCCATTGAGCCTGTGGCCCTTGAAGAGCGAGGTTGATCATGAGTAACTTTTACCAATTGTTCTTGGCCTGGGGCATTTTGCTCGTTGTGGTCTTGAGCTTTTATTTGATTGATAAAGTCAACACCATGTATCGCTTCTCTGTGCCGGCTGAAATTCCAAAGACCTATTCCGATGGTTTGTTTGGCGAGTTGGTGGGTAAAAATTTATGGGATGCAATGAGCGGCTTGCCCGTTCAAGGGATTGATCCAAAATTGGTTGAAAACTTAAAACCCCATTACGAACCCATTTTGCGCCAACACATTGAGCACACCTTCATGGAAGGTTTTAGAGACGGACAAGCTCAAAGAGCGGGCGTGCCTCCCAATAACCGGCAAATCCCAACGCCCAGAGGGTCGGTGGAGTCTTGGCTTCCCCTTCACCACTTGGCCAGTATTTATCAAGCGGGTTCTGAATTTGCCATCGGCAACCCAGAGGAGCATTTGAGACTCCAACAAAGCTTGGACCAAGTCACGGCCATGCTTTATGCAAGAACCAATTTTGAACTCAAAGACCCTTATTCAGAGACGCTTTTAAAGTTACCGATCCAAGAAGGCTTGATGCCAGACCCTGAGTTGGTGTCACAAACGGTGCCAGAACAATTGACGCTGGAGCAAAACTCGAAGGCCCAAGAGGCCACGCTGACAGACATGGCCCAAGACGGACAACAAGCCAAAATGCAAGAGCTTTCAAACTCTTTGTCAGATTTTGGCTCTTTGGGCGACACAGAGCCCGCACCAGCAGCTGTGGCTTCTTCCTCCAGCGAGGGGGAGGTCCAAGAGGCAGTTTTGGCTGAAAGCAGCAACGCCGCACCTGTAACGAATTTGAATTTACCCCAAGCACAGCCTGTTTAAAGCTCATAAGCGTTTGATTTTGATGGAGATTTTGTTTTTTTGGGATTGATTACTCAAGTTACGGCAGATAGGGACGATTCCTAGAGAGTCAGATCAACACTCAGGAATTAAACATCATGCGAGCAAATTTAAAAGGCATTGAGAGTTATGGAGATGTAAAGCACTCCACAGGCGTAGCAACGGCGAACAACGTGGAGTTGATTCAAATGTTGTTTGATGGTTTGATTGAGAGCTTGAGTACGGCCAAGGGCCATATTCAACGGGGTTCGATTTCTGAGAAATCCAAAGCAATTGCTCGTGCCAGTCGCATTGTTTTAGGTCTTCAGGGCGCTTTGGATTTTGAAAAGGGAGGCGATTTGGCCTCCAATTTGAATGAGTTGTATTCTTATGTGACGCGTCGTTTGATTCATGTGAATTTGCACAATGATTTGAAAGCGTTGGAAGAAATTTTTGGTTTGATGAGCGAAATCAGAGAGGCATGGGACACCGTGCCATCTTTGGTGCCACCTGCAAATACAGGTGTCATGAGAATGAATTGAGAACGGCTTCAAAAACCCACTGGTTTGCATAGGGTTTGAGAACTTCTCAAAATTTGATACAGTGGGATGGATGGAGCCGAGTGCTCCTCATATCTTTGATTGGAGCACGAAATGGGATTTGTCGGCATTGGATTGTTATTCTTCTTCATCTTTGGGGTGTTTGTCATTCACGGTGGAGATTTAGAGCCAGTTATTCACGCGGCGCCGTCTGAGTTTGCCACCATTGCGGGTGCTGCCGTGTCTGCCATGTTGATTGGTCAAAGCATGGATACCGTGAAGGGCGCCTTTGCTGGCATGGGCAAAGCCTTGAAGGGTCCCAAATATAAAAAAGAAGATTTCATGGGTGTGATTTTTGTGGTCTCTAAGATCATGAAGACGTTGAAGTCTGAAGGTGCTGTGGCACTTGAGGCGCACATTGAGAACCCAGAGTCTTCCGCCATTTTTGCCGAACATCCTCCACTTTTGGCCGACCATGGCGTCTTGGACTTGATTTGCAACACCATGCGCTTGTTGGTGGTGTCTTCGGGCAATTTAAGTCCCTATGCGGTGGAAGACGTGATGACCGCATCGATCAAATTGCATCACCACAACGAATTAAAGCCAGCCGCCGCCTTGGCTGGAATGTCCGGTGCGCTTCCCGCTTTGGGCATTGTGGCGTGCGTGTTGGGTGTGGTCAAAACCATGGGTGCGATCGATCAACCTCCACCTGTTTTGGGTGCCTTGATTGGTTCTGCCTTGGTGGGTACGTTCATGGGCGTGTTCTTGGCTTACGGTTTGATTGAACCTTTGGGCGTGCGTTTGCAACAAATCGTGGACGAAGAGGGTGAGATGTACAAAGTGGTCCAGCAAATCTTGATTGGCACCATGCACGGTCACCCGGTGCCTTTGGTGATTGAGGCTGCAAGGGTCTGTATCAGTCACCACAACCAACCCTCCTTTGGTGAAATCTTTGACGGATTAAGAGGCAAGTAAAGATGCCTGACGATCAAGCCCCACAATCAGGAGCGGTCGAGGCCCCTCCTGAGCCGCCAGCAAGCGACACGCCTGCTGCACCTGCGGAAGGTGAGGCGTTAGCACCGGTCATAGTCATCAAGAAAATCATTGATGAGGGGCACGGCGGTGCTCACGGTGGTGCTTGGAAGATTGCTTTGGCTGACATGATGACGGCCATGATGGCCTTCTTTTTGTTGATGTGGCTTCTTGGGGCGTCAAACTCCGATCAACGCAAAAGCATTGCCGACTATTTCAAGCCCAGCTCTCACAGCATGGTGCCCTTTGGCTCCTTGGCGGGCTCCAATGGTGTTCTGGGTGGACGCTCGATCATTGACCCCGACGGGTTTCCCTTTACGGCCAAGCAAACCGGTCTTCTTGAAAGACTGACACCCAAATCTGAAGGGGGTCCCAATCCAGACACCGAACCCGGCCCAGAAAACGAAAGAGATCCCTCAAACCCAGGCAAAGAAGGCCAGGGCAGCGAAGGCACGGGTAAAAACGGCAAAGGCACGGCCGATGAGTTGACGGACGAGGAGAAGAAGGAAATTGCTGCTCAACAAGATGAGAAAAATTTCAAAAAACTTGAGTCTGAAATCAAACAAAAATTGTCTGAGAACAAGAAAATTGGTGGCTTGAAAGATCAAGTCTCCATCACCAGAGACAAGCAAGGCTTGAGGATCGAGATCATCGACAAGGCAGACTTTGCGATGTTTCCATCGGGGACGGTGAGTATGCAAGGCAAAGCGCAGGCCTTGATCGCAGAGGTTGCAGCCTCTTTGGCGAGCATGCCCAATAAGATTGCCATTCGAGGTCATACCGACAGCGTGCCCTTTCAAAACTCAGATATTTCAAACAACTGGGAGTTGTCTGCCCAAAGGGCTGAGGCGACGCGCAAAATGTTAGAAAAGCAAGGCATTCCCGAGTCTCGCTTTAACCGAATTGAGGGTGTGGCCGATACCGATCCATTCAATACGAACGACAAAAAAGATCCCAGAAATCGACGCATGAGCATCACGGTGCTGAACAACGATTGATCAAAAGGCGTCGAATTGGGCGCCTTTTTTTTGGGAGTGCTTGGGCGCAGCGCTGGGGCGCTGGTGAGTTTGGCTTTGAAGCGCTCTATGCAGAGCGCAGATCGTATTTGTTGATCTTTTCAATCAAGGTTGTTCTTTGCAAATTCAAGAGCTTGGCGGTTCTTGAGACATTGCCCTGAGAGCGAGTGAGTGCTTGCTCGATGATGTTTTTCTCGATTTCGGCCAACCGGTCCTTCAAAGACAGGCCCTCAGGTGGGAGTTGAGGCATGCCTTGAGCGAGCATGATGATGTCTTCGACATCCGTATCCAGATCAAGTTCCTCTTGGTTCATCTCCGCCAACACCTCGGGTGGGGGGGTCGTGGCGGTGGGTACAAGTGGCGTTGTTGCGGCCACCATGGTGGACTGCAATTGCACCAAGCCTCTGGGCAAAAGGGTGGGAGGGATTTTCTTCAAATCCAAGACTTGACCCGCATACAGTGTGCTGAAGCGATCGACCAAATTGGAGAGTTCACGCACATTGCCTGGCCAAGCATAGCTTCGCATGGCGCTTAGGAAATCTGCACTGAATTTGACGCTGCCGTGTTGAACGTTGGCAAACTTTTGCGCAAAATGAATCAGCAAAGGCTCAATGTCCTCTACACGCTCTCTCAAAGGTGGGGTGCTCACCGGCAAGACATTCAGGCGGTAGTACAAGTCTTCTCTAAAGCGCCCCTCGCTGATCTCTGTTTCAAGATCTCTATGGGTCGCTGCAATCACGCGGACATCGATCGGGATTTGGCGGGTAGACCCAATGGGGTCAATGGTTCTTTCTTGAAGCACACGCAGCAATTTGACTTGCATGTCCATGGGCATGTCGCCAATTTCGTCCAAAAAGAGCGTGCCACCATGGGCCAACTCAAAGCGGCCAAGTCGGTCAGCAACTGCGCCTGTGAAAGAGCCTTTTCGGTGACCAAAAAGTTCGCTCTCTAAAAGCTCTTTTGGGATTGCACCACAGTTGATGGGGACAAAATTGGAGCCCGCGCGAACGGATTGATCGTGAAGGGAGTGCGCCAACAACTCCTTGCCAGTCCCACTCTCACCGGTGATCAAAATGGTGGAGTTGGAGTTGGCAATGGTGGTCAGTAAACTTCTTAGCGTCTGGGCCGATGGGCTTTGACCGATGTATTGAGCGCTTGATTTCATAAAGACGAAGTATTACTCAATTGTTCTGGCCGTGAGTTTGCCATGCAAGAGACCCAAAGTACGCTTTGATGCATCGCTCAATGGCCTTTTTGTCATCGATCTTGATCCCCAAAATGTATTCAAAGTTTGAAAATACCATGGTTTCTGGGTATTTTAAGATTTAAGTTCGATATTTTAATGACGATCTCCATATCAAGAGCTTTGGAAGTGGTTTTTTAGTTCCATTTCAGGTGTTTAAGCTTGGATTGAAGGAACTGGGATCAAAGCTTGAGACAGAACAAGCGAAAAAAGGTTCTAAGCATTTGGATCGATCTTGAGTTTTTTGACAGACAAATGTTTGACAAATCACTTTTTATCATTTGGACTATAAAGATTACGCTGTTACGGTCGAATCAATCATTGTAGGGAATAAAGAGATGAAATGCTTATTCCACGATCTGCGAGTTATCCGTCGGTGGCAAAGATTGGCCACCTGTCTTGTTTGTTTGATTTTGAAGGACATTGCCATGAAACATTTATCCATCGTCAGCGCAGCAGCAGCCCTCACACTTTTGAGCGCTTGCTCAAGCATGCAGCTCTTTAAGACTGCACAGGTTCAAGCACCCGCACCCAATCCAAATGTCTCTCTACTTGCTCCCATGGTGGAAAAGCGTGAGAATTTTGTAGCGACTGGGTATGCCGTGATCAGCATTCAAAACCACAAAAACCCTGCCCAACAGCGTCTTTTGGCCATTCGTGCCTCAAAATTAGATGCCTATCGCGCTTTGACCGAGCAGGTCTATGGTCAACATTTGGATGCCAACACCACGGTCTCCGACATGACGGTGGTCAATGACACGTTTCGCACCAAAGTTGAAGGTGTGATTTATGGCGCTCAATTGGTCAGCATCGCGCCCGTGAGCGACGACACCTACGAGACCACGTTGTCTTTGGACAGAGCGGTGGTACAAGATTTGCGTAATCTTTATCTCCAACAACTCGCGATGAGAACGCGTTAAGAAAATCAACGACCTAGGGCCTGTGAGGACAAGTGTCGTTCACATAGCCCAAGGGATGCTCCATCATGTTCAATGCTCTTAACAGACACCCTCTAGGACCGATTCGACACGCCGTGTCTCGCTTTCGTGGCTTGCAGCTTAGAGATTTGTGCAGTTTTGTGCTCTGGGTGGATGTGTTGAGCTTCATAGGCCTGCTTTTTGTAGTGTGCATGATGGCCATGGTGGTGATGCTGTCGATCACCACCTCTTGGGCTCAAGAAAGACACGCAAGCGCCCTTGGGAGCGTTGAACTCAATGCCGATCAGCGCTTGCAGGCTGTGAGAGAGTCCTTGGTGCAATTGGCCTTGGAGGGTCCCACACAAGTCAGCAGCACCTCTTTTATTGATGAGACGGGTGCTCTGAGGGACAGCGCCTCCTTCACCCATGACATGGTGGTGCGTGGCGTCAAGGTATTGGCTTACGGACAAGATTATGGACACTCCAGTGCCAAGATCAGCGCTGATTATCAAGCCAAAGTTTCCCAGGGTGCGTGCACAGCGCAGACAGCTTTGCAGGCGTCTAGAACTTCAAAGGTCCAGCATTTGGCGGTTTTGGATGTGGCGATTGCGCCTGGCATCAAGAACGCCGATCTTTACCAAGCGAGACTCATTTCAAGGGCTTTGCAAGAAAGCTTGCTTAAACAGTCTGACGTGTCCAATGTGTTTCGTTTGAACTTAAGAACGATGCCAGTCAGTGCCCAGTCTGCCTATGGACTTTCGCAATCATCGGTGAGTGCAGGGTCGTCTTTGCAAGCCAATCAGAGCTTTTCTTCGGGGCTCAATACCTATCAACAAGCCTTGCTTGGTCGCGGAGATCAGCGCGTCACGTGGTCGCTCAGTCTCAAGTTGGAGCCTGCGAGGGATGAAATTTCTTTGGCACCTGGCTTCAAAGTGAGTGCCTTGCTACTCAATAAGTTGGATCGCAAATTTAGTTTTGAAGATCATCAATACATTGGCTTAGAGAGTAAAAATCCCAATCAAATGAGCTCTGTTTTATCAAACGTGATGAACGAGCAGGTTCAAGCCTTGGGTCGTTTGATTCAAAGGGCTCTTGAGGAGCAACTGGCATGCATTCCAGCGCAGTTTGAGGTGACGAAGTGGCGTGGTCAAGACTTGAGCATTGCAGCGGGTCAAATCAATGGACTGCGTGTGGGAGACCACATGTTGGTGGGCGATCCCGAGGTCATCCCACTTCGTGTCTTGGAGCCTGGTTCCTTGAATAAATTGGTGTTGGCTGAAATCAAGTCGGTGACCCCTTATTCTGCACAATTGAAACAAATCGCCGGGCCCCAATTGTCGGGTCCAGAGCATTGGGTGGCAGTTGCACACCGCCCGTTGAACTGATCCATTAAGAAATTTATTTGGAGTGAATGATGAATGTAAAAATCAAATTAATTTATAAAGTCCTCTTTTTGAGCCTTCTTGCGCACCAAGGGCTTGGCGTTGCTCAACCCTTGGAGTTGGTGGCCTTGAACGACAAGAGCGGTTTGTTGCCCCCAGAAGAAAAAAACGTCAAAGAAGACGCTTTCAAAAACGCATCAGCCAAAGGCTTGACGCCCTCGCAAAAACCCACTGTGCCAAGCGGTGCTGCCAAGGGCAGTTCAAAGTCAAGCTACGTGGTCAAGGCGGGAGACACCTTGGAGAAGATCATTGCACAAAATTTCGCAGACAGTCCCATCAAACCAGACATTTTGAGAAAGGAGTTGATGACACTCAACCCAACGGCTTTTAGCAAAGGAAGCCCCAAAATGCTGTTGACGGGCTCCACGTTGAAGCTCCCGCAGTCCGAGTCCGTCTCGAGCAAGAAAGCAGGAAACGCCAGCAGCACCTGGTCTGGTGAAAAAACCAACCTGGTTTTATCGGGTTACACGACTTATCCGCCTGCCTATGCCAGTGCAGAGTCCAGTGAAAAGCGCCGTCATTGGGTTCAATATCCATAAGAAGTGTGTTTTTCTGGTGGGCGTTGCTTTGTAAGCGACCCCCCCTGGGGGTCATTGAGATGGGTGTATGTGATGCGCCATCGGTCCTCAAAAAGTCAACAATCGCCTTAAAATGATTTTTTCGCAAAGGCTATTCAGCGTGACTCCTTGAGCACGATCCAAAGAACTCCAAAGCCAAGCAACTCTTTATTATTAGGTTGATTCAACTTGTTACAAGGCCCCGATCTCGTCTTAGGTGTTCCAAGGGTACCGCTGGTGCAAATGGAGAGCAAACCCATTTGGGTTGAGAACAGCGTGGCTCAGCAACTGGGCTTGACAGATCACCAAATCATTCAAGCCACCGTGTCTCTCAATGCGGGGAGTGTGAGGCTGTGGTTAAAGAATTTTTCTTTTGAAATTCCGAACACGTGGAGCTTAAAGTCTGGTGACATGCCCTTTGTTCGGGCCACGCAAAATGCTCAAGGGTGGAATGTTCAACTCACGGGCAAATCAAGTGTCACGGCTTTAGACCCCTCCAGTGTCAACCCCTCGGGTTTGGTCACTTCCCAAAAGCTCAATGCGCAACTGGGACTGATGGGTTTGCCAGGGTCTGGCCCAATCGAGCAAAACTTGGGCTCAAAGCTTGGGATGCTGCTGCAGCAACAGGTCGATTTTTCTCAAAGCGCCATGCTCATGCGGCCCGATCAATTGGCCCTGTTGGGGAACAACCCCGCGTTGGGGCCTTGGTTGTCGATGTTTAAGAAGATGAGCCTGAACATGTCGCATGTGACTGGGCAAAGTTTAAAGAAAATGGTCCTCTCGCAAGCCGTCAGTGCAGAGCATTTGCTCGCCAACGCTGAGGAGGTTGAGGACTCACCCCGAGGTCTTTTGCATCGTTTGCTGGGGTCCTTGGATGCTTCAAGCTCTGAGGACAACGCATTGGACAAGTCACAGATCAAGCGGGCAATGGATGAGATGGAGTCGGCCCAGGCCCAATGCGCACAAGACTGGACCCGAGGTGCTTTGTCTCTTAAAGTGGTGATTCCCTTTATCGATGCCGATCCTGTGGACTTGCATTTTAGAAAGCCTGCCCGTCAATCCGGAGAGAGTGATACGCCACTGAGTGTGGACATTCATTCTAAGAGCCGTTTGCTTGGCGAAGTGTGGCTCAACACCACCATCACCCAAGGCCAACAAGTGGACTTGGTCATGTGGGCGGCGAGGACAGAGGTGGCCGATTTGGCCAAATTGAACGCCAAAGAGTTGGGGTTTGAGTTGCAAGACTCAGGCTTGAAGTTAAGCAGTTTTCAGATCTTCAATGTCCCTAAGCCCCAAGAGTTGCTCTTAGAGACCTTGCCCAAGCTGGGCTCTGTCGTGGATGCCAAAGCTTAAGGCTGCAGGCAAATGGCAATGAACAAACCCCTTGAAGCTCTGGCCCTTGAATATGGCAAATTTAAAACGCCTAAAGTCACCGCCAAGGGACAAAATGAATTGGCCCGGCGAATCATTGATGAGGCGAAAAAGCAAGGTGTGTATGTGGCCGAGGATCCTCAACTCTTGGCCTTGCTCAGTAAATTGGATGTGGGCGAAGAGATTCCACAAGACATGTTCACCGCGGTCGCGGTGATTTTGTCCTGGGTCTATTGGTTAAAGGGCATGAAGCCAGGTGACGAAAAAAATAAAAGCCCATGAAATTCATCATGAGCTTTCAATATGGAGAGAAGAGATTACAGCTTCTTTAAGTCGCCATGTAGTTTCTTGACCGTTTGATGCGGTTGAGTTTACCCAAGCGGTCGTACACTTCCACTGAACTGCTGGGGTCCATGATTTGAAGACTTTTGAGTGCTCCTCGTATCGCGTCTAGTTTACGCAAGATCAATATTTCATTTCTTCGGTGTAAATTTCTGCAGTAAAGCATCTTGGATCGAAAGTTCTGCCATGAATCATCCAATTCGTCTGCATCTTGTGGGTTTTTGACGCCCGTCATCACGCCTATTTCTTCTAAAAGCGTATTTTTTGCGTTCAATAGGCGATCCAAGTGATCGAGATCTTGTATTTTCAAGGCCTCAAACTCTTGCTCGAGCACAGTCTCGAGCGAATCCACGCGCTGCATCACTTCAAAGAGCACTGCGGGATTGGGCTTGAAAGACGGTTCAATTGAATCAGTGGTGTCCATCTTGATTCTTTATAAAGCGTTCCATCAACCTTGAATCATTTGCTCAAGAGACACAAAGTTCTCAGCAATTTTCCTGGGGTTGATGGGGTAAGTGCCTTCTTTGAGCGCCTTTTTGATGGAGTCTACTTTTGCGCGGTCAAAGGACGGCTGAGCCATCACCTTTTGTGCAACGTTGCTTAAAGTGACCGATGCGGCTTGCGTGGGCATATTGTTCTTCCCAGCCGCGTCCAAAGTGGTACTCGCTGCCAAAGCTTGTTTGTTTGTGGCTTGGTTTTGGTCCAAAGCCGTTTTATTGGGCATGCTTGCCTGGGCAAAGCGTGCGACGTTGTTTGAAATAGAGTCTGTCATACTGTTTTCACTTTCTCTGTTGGTGGGATATGAATAGCTTCAATCCCTTTTCATGGCATCTATATATTCGGTCTCTACCATATAAAACTTGAGTCGAAATTGAAAAATATTTGAAAATAGTTTCAAAATTAAACTTTAGTTCTAATTTATTCATCCAAATGCCCCTCATAGAGCCCGGGCCTCGTTCAGTCCAGTGATCACACCAGATATTAATCGACCCGACTCGACATTTTTTAACTTGATTTGATCTCCTAAAGAGCCATCTTGTTGCGCTTCGGTTTTGATGGTGATCAAAAACCCGCGTCCTTCTCCCACAGAGAAGTTCACTTGCTGGCCTCTTTTGACCAACAAGGTGGGTTTGAGATCGTAATTTCGAATGGCTTGGTCAACGCCCATGTCATGCAAGAGTTCGGTGTTTTCAATTTCTTTGAATTGAGTCAAGACCATGGTGTCGGTGGACGCGATGGGCAAGTCGACTTGTTTAAAGAAAGAAGCTTGCAAGACGGTGCCACGCCTAAGGGGCTGGTTGGCCACCAAGACGGTTTTGATTTTGCTCCCGCTTAAAACTTGAGAAGCTGGGACACCTGGGATTGAAAGCGGCTGGACTTTGGGAGAGAGGTCTGTGGTACTTGCCAAGGGCTTGGTTGTGGCAAGCACAGGGCTTACCTTGCCCGCGCGCAAGGCGGCCTCTTGATCGGTAAAAGAGGCTTTCAAAAAGTATTGCCAAGAAGGGTTCTCACAGCGGGCCCGAATGACTTGACGGTTGGCAAAGGGATGATCAAACACAGTGCCAGAGGGACAAGCTTGAACCTTCAGCCTTGCGTCCATGTCGGCAATTTGTACTTGGTCGGCACTTAAAGAGATTTGCTTGGCCAACCAATGGCGAGCTTCATTTTGCAGCTGCAGTTGCGGCTCCATGGGCTTGGTGCTGGCACTCGTATCTTGAGCCCTGCCCAAAGAGGCCAATTGCACGGCATTCAATGTTTGAGCGCTCAAGGGGTTCAAGCTAAAGGAGACTAGGCATGCAAGTTGTCCGATGCGATGCGTGGCCTTAAGGAGCTTGTTTTCACCCAAATGCTTGGCGCTCACTGAAGTGGCTTCGAGAGATCTTTCAAGAGGCCTGTTGTTTAGAAAATCAAACACAGCCAACTCCCCGCCTGCGCTGAGCTTGAGCTCGTGGGCTTGGACTTTCGACGGTTTGAAATAACGGCACAGCATTTGCAAATAGGTAGTCATGGTGTTGAAGTTTTGACGTAATTTTTACGCTCACGAGTCTAGATAAGCAAACTTAATGCCAGTTTTTTTAGCTTCAAATGGAACATATTATGTCCTTGAATATTGATACAAAAGGTTTCTTAAATTATTCGCCTGTAGAGGTGAATAATTCTTTTTTGCTTGATCAAAAGACAGATGCATCTGAGACGGTCAGGGCAGCTTTTGCGCAGGCTTTGGCACAAACTCAGCAAGCCAATCGTGTCGGAACTCCGTCAATCTTAAGTCCAGAGGTGCCACAAGTGCTGGTCAAGCCTGGCGACAATATGACGACTTTGGTTAAAAATCACTTGTTGTCCAAAGGATTTGTGCCCAATCCAAGCGATTTGAAGAAAATGGTTTTCGATCTGGCTCGTCAAAACGGCATCGCAAACCCCAATTTGATATTTCCTGGACAAAGACTTCAGTTGGCCTCCTTGGAGGCGAGTTTGCTGGAGGGCTCTTACCAGGCGGACAATAAAAAACCGTCAACGCCAATGCAAAAAGAGTTGACGGCTTCGGTCTCAGACCCTGCAAGTTTTGCAGCAAGCTCTTCAGCCATGCCAAGCGTTGACAAGTCAAGCAACGATTTGGGCTTGTCCGATGGTGAGCAAGTGCTTGGGGCACATGAAACTCAAGTTGCAAGCAGTCATTTGGTCAAAGAAAACTTAAAAAGCTCAGACGCGCAAACAAGCATATCCTCGAACTTGATGCCTAGGGACGTTTTGAACGAGCCAAGCAGTGCACCAAGAACGAGCCCCTCTCTTATTACTACACAGCAACTCTTGGAGCAAAGAGCGGCCATCAGCAAAATGGCGGCAAGTGTGATGAGCTCTGCTTTGAACCCCAATGCGGCCAGTGCGTCTTCAAAGTCGCTGTTGGGGCTCGGCGGGTTGGAAGAGAGCAATTCGATCACGCCAGGGATGAACAATCTGCCGCTCAACCTTCAAACCAAGCTCAATCAAATGAATGGCATGAATGCCTTAAAGGCAACGCCAAACGCAGGCTTGACGACTTCGATGAGCTCCATGCCAACGCTCTTGGCCAGTAATCCGATGGATCCCAACAGTGCTTTGACCGCAGCCTCGCAAATTCAATTGATGACCAGGCTCAATGGCTCAGCATATCCAATTTTGCAAAAGACATTGGACCGTGCCGTTGACAAGGGATTCATACCCCCACAAGAAAAGCAAGCCGTGCACGACAGGATTTTGAATTTGGCCAGGCAGTTTAAATTTGCACCCGATGATTTTGCCAAAGTGACCTTGATGGAAAGCGATGGAATGAACCCCAAGTCCACCAACAATCGATGTCACGGGATTATTCAGTTTTGTGATGGGCCCGATCGGGGAGCTGCTAGCGCAGGATTTGCGACCAATCCTAAAGCGATTTTGGGACAAAGTGTTTTACAGCAATTGGATTTGGTGGGCAAGTACTTTGATCAAACCGGCTTAAAAAATGCGGGTCCTACGCATTTGGATGATTTGTATTTGACGGTTTTAACGCCAGCGGCAAAAAGTGAGACTCGAGCCGATGTGGGTTTGAACATTGCGGGACCTCAAGCGGCTCACTTGCATGTCAACAAAGACAACCGTGCACCGATCACCAGGGATTCTTTGATCAAAGGATTGCATCAAAATGCATTGGATAAATTGGGCTTGGATGAAAGGGCTGTGAAAGACGCCATGAAAAGGGGCGTTCCTACGTTGGTCTCAGCTGCGTCTACAAGCTCTCCCTCTGTGGTTTCTTCGGCGATGGCTTCGGCCATTGATGGCCGTGGGAATTTAATCAAACCCAATTTTCAAACCCATGCCGCGCTCAATCCCTCAGGAGCTGCACAAGTGGCTTCTTTGGAGAGCCAAATGCAAAACAATTTAAGAAAAAGCCAAGCACTGAGGGTCAATGCGTATTTGAGCAGTTCGCTGACCGGTGTGAACAATGGAATGGGCAAATGAGTGGCAACAATTTGCCACTTCTTAAAGAGACACCTACACGATTTGCGACAAAGAAGGATGAAGTTTGCCGAAGCGCTCAAAAACACCATGACCTATATGAATAAAAAAAGTCCGTGGCACAGCTTTTGCATGATCGGCTTGAGACCTTCTAACTTGAGGGTTGGGTGTCGGGAAATACAAAGATGTATTCCGATGTTTGGCAAAAAAGGAGCATGAGAAGATGAACTTACTATCAGACGCTTTTGGGATTCACGAGAGAGCCTTGTCTGTGCGCAGTCAGCGCATGGAAGTCTTGGCTCGCAACATTGCGAACGCCGACACCCCCAACTACAAAGCACAGGACATTGACTTCAAAGCCATGCTTCAAGATGTCAAGACCGAGTATTTGAACGCAACCAATGACAAGCATTATGCGGGCATTCAAGATGCGCCAGACGATGGCATGCGTTATCGAATTCCATACAACAGCTCTTTTGATGGCAACACCGTTGAAATCAGTTTAGAGCAAGCGCAGTTTGGTAAAGCCGCAGGTGACTATCAAGCAACTCTACAGTTTTTAGAAAACCGCATTGGCGGAATTCGCAAAGCATTGAAGGGGGAATAATCGATCATGAGAACCATTGACAGTGTATTTGGGATTGCAGGGACGGCCCTCAATTCACAGTTGGTCCGATTGAATACGACGGCCTCCAATTTGGCCAATGCGACCACGGTTGCGGCCTCTGAAAAGGATGCCTTTAGAGCCAAACGCCCTGTGTTTAAAGCCTTGATGCAAGACGAGATGACCAATTCAGCCTTCCCAACCTTGGGTGGCGTGAAAGTCGATCACATCGCAGATGACCCCACGCCCATCAGAAGCTTGTACGAGCCCAACAATCCAGCCGCGAACAAAGACGGCATGGTGTTTTTGTCCAACGTCAATGAAATGCAAGAGATGGTCGAGATGATGGCTGCATCACGGTCTTATCAAAACAACGTCGAAGTGGTCAATACAGCCAAACAACTCATGTCTAGAACCTTAGACCTTACCAAATCCTAAAGAGAGATAAATCATGTCTACCGTCTCAACCGCCACCCAAACATCCGCACCTTTGCCCAATGGCATTCTTCGCTACGAAGATCACGTGTCCGCTGAAAAGAACAAGCCCCAAGGTGGAAGCGCCATGGGGCAGGGTGCTTTTCTAACACTCTTTACGACACAGTTGAAAAATCAAGATCCAACCGATCCAGTCAAAAACGAAGCCTTTGTTGCGCAATTGGCTCAGTTCTCACAGTTGGAAGCCACAACTGCGATGCGAACGAGTTTGGACAAGATGGCACAAAACCAGGCGAATGATCGAATGCTCACGGGTGCGTCGATGGTGGGCAGAAAAGTGGGCGTTCCCAATGGACCTGCGGTGCTTGCGCTTTCTCAACCGGTGAACGCCGTGACCAATTTGCCAACAGGCGCTGACAGTGTGACGCTTTCAGTAACGGACAGTAAAGGCAAAGTGATTCGCACTCAGACTTATGACAAACAGTTGTCAGGGGATATGAAACTCACTTGGGACGGCGCAGACGATCAAGGCGCTCAAGCGCCAGACGGCACCTACACCTTTGCAATCAATGCGATTGTTGCGGGTGCAAACACGACACCGTCCTTCAATACCATGGCGACGGTCAGAAGTGCAGCCAGTGCTGGGACATCAGACAACACATGGCTACTGAATGTAGATGGCGGCAAGTCAGTGAGCTTGACGGATGTGAAGGTGATCAATTGAACATCGATTAAACAGAAATAAGATTATTTAAGCAGCGAAAGCTATTTTTTTAAGCTCGCATAGAACATCATTTAAACGGAGTTAGAACATGTCCTTTTTTACATCCCTCACCGGCATCAATGCCGCCACCGCTATGATGAGCGTGACGTCCAACAACATTGCCAACGCGGGCACGGTTGGATTTAAAAAGTCAAGAACCGACTTTGGTGATATTTTTGCCACCTCCCCTTTGCAAAAGGCATCCACCACCATCGGTCAGGGTGTATCACTCAAGCAGGTGTCTTTGGCTTTCTCTCAGGGTAACGTCAGTTTCTCATCAAACACCTTGGACATGGCGATTTCCGGTGACGGTTTTTTCCCATTGAAGTCTCCTGATGGATTCCAAGATATTTACACCCGAAACGGAACCTTCATGATGAATGACCAAAACAACGTGGTCAACTCCTCAGGACAACGTTTGATGGCGGCCAAGGTCGATAGCTCGGGCAAGGCTGACGTGAGCAATATGAATGTATTGACCATCCCACAAAAGACCACAGGACAAGCCCTGCAAACCACACAAGTGACCTTGGGTTTGAATTTTCCTGCAGATGCGCCTGTAATTTCTGCAACCTTTAATCGGAATGACTCAACGACTTACAACAAGAGCACGGCCTTGACGGTGTATGACAAGGGAGGTAACGGTTACTTGGCCACGGTTTATTATCAAAAAACTCAAAACGCCTCACAAGCTTCACCCAACAACAGATGGCAAACCTTCGTCTACGTTGGAGAAACATTGGTCAATGCCGCTTTGCAACAAGCAACAGATGTCACAACGGGCGAGCCTTTGTTTGTGAACAAATACGGGCAATTAAAGCCCTTGTCCGCGGTGTCTGATTTGTTGGTTAACCAAAAGACACAAAAATTTGCCTTGACGGATTTGACCGATGTCAGAACCTCTGCACCCGCCACCGTTTCTGGTGGATTGGCGCCTAATTTAACAACGCTTTCAAGCGACGGGATTGATTTTGCTGGGTCATATTCTGGCGCTGCGACAGGTCAACTGCCCGTTACCGCCACTTCAATTGATAATTTAAAGAATATGTTCAGTATCAGTATCGATGGCAGTCCTTCAAAATCCATCAGCTTGGACTATTTGACCAAATTACCCGCTGGGACCAAATTATCGGGTGCGCAAATCGCGCAAGAATTGCAAAACAACATCAACCGCCAGTTTGGCAATGAAAGGTTGTTCAACTTCAACTCCAATGCAAATCGTAACCTGATAATCTCTACTCAAGGCCCCGCTGTGAACGGTGTGATTCCTCCTGCGGGCCTTGTCAATTTGGTTTTGGATGGAACGGCGGGCAATCCTGCTCCTTTGGCCGCTCCAGGACAAATGACGATTGAACAAACAGCTAAAAGTATCAATGATCAGTTGTTGACAGCCAATTCAGGCATCACCGCTGCTTACGATGCTGCTCTGCAAACTTTTACGTTTACACCAGCTGTGGGCACAACACTGTCCGTGAACACACCCAACGCATTGATGGGTGTGTCGACGACCATCAAACAAGATCCCAATGCAACATCGTTGACGTTGACGTCTTATCCTCAAGGAGACTTGATCACACCTGTCAAAGATCAACGCTACGGCGCAACAGTCACTTATGACAGTGTGAATCAAAAATTTGTGTTTTCATCAGGGACAACCGGTGACAACTCAAGCATCAAAATATCGACCAAGAGCAGCGATTTGGGAAATAGTTTTGCAAGAAATAAATTGGGTTTGATTGAATCCGATCCCAATGGCAATGCGATTGGTACGGTCGATGCTGCCGTTGCAGCCAACAACAATGTCAAAACGGTGACGTACACCATTGATAAATCCGATATTGCTGTTCGTGGAACGACTTCAACCGCTGCGATCATGACGGGTTCTTCCATTGGAATTAACTTGAATCAAAACTTTGAGGTGAATGCTTCAAACAACAAGTTTGTGGTTTCTGTGGACGATGTCAAAGGCACCGTGGTGATCCCGCCTTTGCCGAACTACACCTTGGACAGTTTTGTGCAAGCTTTGCAAGATGGTATCAATCGCTTAAAGGGTCCTCCAGTCTTGAATGGCTTGACGGGTTCCAGCGTCTCGGGTGTAAAGGTTTCCTACGATCCATTGAAAAATGCCTTGTCTTTTAAATCTGGAACGGCTTCAACCAACTCATTTATCAAAGTCAGTGGAGATTCGGTATGGGGTTTGTCCAACGTGACAGCTGCTCGCGGAGCGACCTCCTCTTGGATCAAACCCACGCAATCAACGGTCACATCCTCTGGAACGCCCGTGTCACAGTACATCGATGCGTTTGGCAAGGAGACCTCGAGTGCGACCGGATTCAGTACCTTGCCGGCTTGGTCACCGATTTACTTGAACAAGGGTGAGTTGACCTTTGATACGGGCGGAAACTTGGTTTCTCCAAAAGGGGGTGCGAAGCTCGATACGGTGTTTCTCCCCAACGGTAAAGGATCTTTGACCATCAATATTGACTACACGAAGTCCACACAGTTTTCGTCACCCTATGCGGTTTTGTCGCAATCACAGGATGGTGCACCTGAGGGTGATTTGGTGGGTGTGGCGGTGGGGACCGATGGACTGGTTCAATGTAGTTACTCCAACGGTTCGCAAAATTCACTGGGTAAAGTGGTGTTGGTGAACTTTGCCAATCCAGCTGGCTTGAGACAGATTGGTGACGCATCCTTTTATGCCAGCTCCTCGTCTGGTACTGCCAAATTGGGCGAAGCCGGTTCTGCCGGATTTGGAACGGTGAAGTCAGGTGCCACGGAGAATGCAAACGTGGACTTGACGCAAGAATTGGTGGATTTGATCACCGAGCAACGAAACTTCCAGGCCAATGCGAAAGCCATTGAAACGGACACGACGCTCACACAAACCATCATTCAAATTCGCGCCTAATAATTAAACAAATTTTTTAGGTTGCTCATCTCAAGCTTGATATAAAGAACCATCATGGAACGTCTTGTTTTTAACTCCACGGCTGCAATGAATGAGCAGCGATTGTCGCGTCAGGTCTTGGCCCATGAAATGTCCAATATCAACACCACCGGTTTTAAGAGAACTTATGAAGTGGCCATGAAGGCATTTAAAGCAGATGGTCAGGGTTTTGACTCGCGCTTTCAGCCCCAGGCGATCCATACAGACTTGGTTCAATTGGCACCAGGCCCCATGGTGACCTCGGGCAGAGATTTGGACATCATGATGAACGACGCAACCGTCATGGGTGTGACGGCTCCCAATGGAGAGCTTGCTTTTACCAGACGAGGTGACTTGCATTTGAATGTCAACGGTGTCTTGGAAACAGGCACAAACCATGTGATTCAAGCTGAAGGGGGTGGTGTGATCACCGTTCCAGCAGGCTTTAAGGTGACGATTGCCGATGACGGACAGGTGTATGCCACGGATCCGGCCCAGCCAGGCGTTCAGCAACCCGCAGTCGTTGGTCAAATCATGCTTAGAGATGCCAGCCAAACTCCTTTGGCCCGCCGGCAAGATGGTTTGTTTAAAGTCGACGGTCAACCGATTGGCTCGAATTTTGCTTCTGGTCCTAGTAGGGCCACTATTACGACAGGTGTCTTGGAGGGCAGCAATGTCAATCCGATGGAGACCATGGTCAAGTTGATTGAGCAAAGCCGAACCTTTGAGAACCAAGTCAGGATGATCAAAGAGGCCAAGTCCAATGACGAGTCGGGTGCTTCAATGATGAAGCTGGGGTGATGGTGGCAATGATTTTTAAGTTAGACGCGGGAAAAGAGGACTGATATCTAAAGAGGTCCTCTTTTTCTGAAGGTTGGGGCTGGGACAGGAGATGACGAAAAAACGTCATCTTGAATGCCAAGTCAACCAAACAGATTAAAGAAAGAAAAGAGGGTCTGATGGACGCAGCACTTTGGGTATCAAAAACGGGATTGGATGCGCAGCAAATGCGCATGAATGTGATCTCCAATAACTTGGCCAACGTCAACACGACTGGTTTTAAGCGAGATCGCGCGGTCTTTGAAGACTTGCTTTACCAAAACGTTCGTCAAGCAGGTGGACAAACCACGGCCAATACCCAGTCACCCACTGGTTTGATGTTGGGTACGGGTGTGAAAGTGGTTGCCACAGAGAAGATTGCTGCTCAAGGCAATATGATCAACACACAAAATTCTCTTGATTTGGCCATCACCGGAGACGGCCATTTCCAGATCACCCAGCAAGATGGGACACTGGCCTATTCCAGAGACGGCAATTTTAAGATTTCAAGCACGGGTCAAGTGGTCACGGCCAATGGCGCCTTGTTGCAGCCCCCCATCACCATTCCAAACAATGCATCTTCTGTCACTGTGGGTTTAGATGGAACGGTCTCGGCTGAGCTCAATGCAGGTGGGGGACAACAAAATTTGGGGGTGATTCAAATTGCACGATTTATCAATCCAAGTGGACTCACGCCCATTGGCAACAATTTAATGACAGCCTCTGCTGCCAGTGGACAGGCGCAGGTTTTGCAGCCAGGTGTCGCAGGTGCTGGAAAAATCAACCAAGGTTCATTAGAGGCCTCCAACGTCAATGTGGTCGAGGAGATGGTCAACATGATTGAGACGCAACGTGCCTACGAGATCAATTCCAAATCGATCTCGGCCGTTGACGGCATGCTCAAGTTCTTGAACCAGAACATGTAAACGTGACTTGAAAAACCAAATGAAACAAAACTCGGATTTTTTAATGAACACATTTAATGCTCTATCGTCTAAATCGGTCTCTTTCCAAAAAACTTTAGGTTTTGTGGGGGGAGTCTTTCTAAGTGCTTTATTGCTTTCAAACTTGGGCGGCTGTGCTACGCCAGTGCCAGAGGTCAATTCATTGGCACCGTCTCCTGACTTTACGCCTGTCTTTCCATTGGCCAGTGATCGTCCCAAGATGGCGACAGGTGGTATTTATGGCAATTCACAAAATGACGCTTGGTTTGGGAGAGGACGCAATTATCAGGTGGGTGACATCATCACGGTGCTGTTGAACGAATCCACTCAATCTGCGAGAACACAAAATAGCGATGTCAGTCGCGTGACGAAGAACACAGCCCTGCCTTCTGGGCTCAGTACGAAACTGGGCTCATTGAGTCCTGTCTTGAATGGTTTGGATTTGAGCCAAGGCACCGTCAACAGCACAGGAACAGGAAAAGCTGGGCAGCAAGCTTCCTTGCAAGGATCGATTGCGGTCACAGTGGTTGAAATACTGAGCAATGGCAACTTGATGGTTCGCGGCGAGAAAAAATTAGGCCTGGCCGAAGGCACCGAGGTGATTCAAGTCGCTGGTGTGATTCGACCCCAAGACATTGGTCCCAATGGCACAGTGAATTCACTGCGCTTGGCCAACGCACAAATTGCATACCGCGGCATTGGTGACTTGGCCAATGCCAGCAAGGTGGGTTGGGGAACCAATTTGATGCACAAGTTTTGGCCCTTTTGATTGAAAACTTTCAAACCGATTTAAAGAATAGACAACGTTTATGCGTAATTTAATACTTTCCTTGTTGCTTGCTTGTACAGGTTTGGCGCAAGCTGACCGGATCAAAGATTTGGCAACGCTTGCAGCACAAAGGCCCAATCAATTGATTGGATTTGGTTTGGTGGTGGGTTTGCAAGGGACTGGAGACGACGCGTCTGTGCCATTCACCACCCAAAGCATGAAGGCCATGTTGGCCCAATTGGGTGTTCGCATCGACGGCCCCTTGTCGGATTTTGAGCAAGTGGCCACCACGGCCCGAGTGGATATCAAGAACACGGCTGCCGTGTTGGTCACAGCCGAGTTGCCTGGATTTGCAAAGCCTGGTCAAAAAATTGATGTCAATGTGTCATCCATCGGTAAAGCATCCAATTTAAGGGGCGGCAATTTGGTGATGACCGCTTTGAGAGGTGTGGATGGAGAAATCTATGCCTTGGCCCAAGGTTCATTGACAGCCACGGGCATTGACGCGGCGGCTGCAGGATCCAAAGTCGCGATCGGAGTGCCTACTTCAGCGCGCATTCCATCTGGCGCCATTGTCGAGCGCATGGTGGATACGCCCTTTGACAAGGCGGAGAATTTACTCTTGAATCTTCGTGACAACGACTTTTCGACCAACACATCGATCGTGAATGCCATCAACGGCAAATTTGGTGGTGATGTTGCACAGGCCTTGGATGGAACCAGTATTTCAGTGAGAGCGCCGGCCGATCTCAATCAGCGCGTGGCTTTCATGAGCATGCTTGAGAATTTAGAAGTTCAACCCAGTGAGCCCAACGCTCGCGTGGTTGTGAACTCGAGAACCGGCACAGTTGTGATCAACCGTGGTGTGAGATTGACTGCCGCTGCTGTGTCACATGGCACGATTTCGGTCTCTATATCAGCGACCAACGAAGTCTCTCAACCCAATGCCTTGTCCAACGGAACAACGCAAGCGGTTCAAAACGCTCAGGTCAATGTCAATGAGCCCAATAAGCCCATGTTTCTCTTTAAGCCGGGTGTAGAACTCAGAGATTTGGTGGACGCAGTCAACCAAGTCGGCGCTACGCCTTCGTCATTGATTGCGATCCTTGAGGCCCTCAAAAGTGCGGGCTCCTTGAGGGCGGAACTGGTCATCATTTAAAAGAACATCATGAGCACATCTTTGGGTTTATCGTCACCAGCAAGTACCGCGTCCAATTCGTATTTAGACTTTCAGGGCCTGGGCGAATTAAAAGGGCAAGCCCAACAAGATGAGCAAGGTGCGCTTAGGAAAACGGCTGAGCATTTTGAGGGGCTTTTTATTCAGATGATGATGAAGTCCATGAGAGATGCAAACAAGGAAATGAAGAGTGATTTGGTGCAGTCCGATGCAGCCGATCAATTTGAAAGCATGTTTGACAAAGAGCTGTCTGTTCAGATGGCCAAACGAAACAGCATGGGATTTGCCGATATGTTGGTGACCCAGTTGTCTAAAAGCGGTCCAGCAAAAGAGGCGGGCGTATTGTCCCTAGATGGCAGCAAACAGCTTGAACAAAAAGGCTTGCCCCTGGCCAAGAACGTCAAGCCCTTAGAAATAAAAAGCAATGAGCCCAAGGGCTTACCTGTCCTTCGCCCTTTTATTAAACCCTTGCCAGCAAGACCGGTTTCTTTGGGGGAGATGACAAGCATTGATGTACCCATGACCACGACTCACTTGGGAGGTGGTTCATGAGTGATTTACTAGGTATCAGCAGCTCAGCCGTTGCGGCCTATCAAAGGGCTTTGACAACGGTATCAAACAACATTGCGAACGCAAGTACCGAGGGGTACTCCAGGCAAGTTGCAAGTTTAGAAGCCAACTCACCTGAAAAGTTGGCCACCAACTACATTGGTACGGGTGTGGCCTATGGAGCAGTTGCTAGGCAGGTGGACGTTTTTGCTGAAAAGAACTTGCTCAACAGCAACAGCGACTTGGCCACCCAAACACCGATCGTTGATTATTCTCAACGTGTGATTGACATCATGGGCGATAAGACGGTGGGTTTGAGCTCTGCATTGGATCAATTCTTTAAAGATGCCAACGCGCTGTCATCAGATCCAGCTTCCAGTGTCGTTCGAAATCAGTTTGTGACGACCACAGGCGGTGTGACCTCCAGATTTTCTGAGGTGTCGACGCAATTGGACTCTGTGGCGAACGACACCAAGCAAGCTCTTGACAGTGCGATTTCCCAGGTCAATACGTTGACGGGGCAGTTGGCCTTGGTCAACGGGCAGTTGACATCCAATGCAAAAGTAATCAACCAGCCTTCAGAATTATTAGATAGAAGAGATTTGTTGTTAAGGCAGTTGTCCAAATTGACGCGCATCAATACCAGTTTCACAGCCAACGGAACGGTCACGGTGAGTTTAGGTGGAACTATCGCACAAAGCGTGGTGGTTGATGAGCAGAAAAATATTCCAATTGGACGAAATGACAAGTCTGCAGATCCGTTTGGACTCTTATTGGATCCATATGGCAACACCAAGTCTTTGGCAGATGCAAGTGGTGGAACGATTGGGGGACTTAAAACCTTCTTGACTCAAATTTTAGATCCTGCACAAAAAGGTTTGAATTTATTGGCCACAACCTTCGTTGACCAAGTCAATGCTGTGCAAAGAAACGGTGTAGATGCATACGGTAATTCGGGCGTGGATTTCTTAAAAATTGACCCAAGCGTCGTCAACGCTGCCGCGGCAATGCTAGTGACGTTCTCAGATGGGTTGAGACTTGCAACGGGTTCGAAATTTAGGGTTGCTGAGAATGTGAGCAACGCCAGCTCCGTTCAGGCCACTGTCAATTTCAATCCCGCTTCACCCATTCCCAGTATAAGCAATCCTTTTTTGGTGAACAATCCCAATCCTGCATCTGGTTTGAAAGTGGTCAATCAAGGATCAAAAGACTATACAGTTGTTGCAACAGTCGCGGCTGGATTGAACTCTCCTGCATTTTTTCTAGACAATGCACAGCCAGGACAACAGTTGCAGATGATCACCAAAGATGGCCGTCAGATTTTGGGCCAACCTTTGACCACGGACCAGCAATTCAAGATCTTGACACCCGACAATGGATTCAATCAACCGGCAACTTACAGCACAAAGTATTTAAATACCGTCGGAGTCAATGGGTATTTGGGTGCAGATGTTTTTTATGGAATCAAAGCTGATCCAATCAACTCTCAACAATTTGACGGCGTGGGCAATCCCTTGCCACCTGTGCCAATTGCAGCAGTTTTGACCAGCAACCGGATTGATTTGACTCAAACAGGAACGGTGGTACCAAAAGGTGCATTGGTGATCAATGACGTGCCCATGAGTGCTTTGGTAGCGACCTTCACCGGAAACCCCCCAAACCCTCAGGCAACGCCAACTTTATCGCTCAATGACATCAGCGCTTGGATCAATGCTGCAGGTTTGACGGATATCCACGTCACTCAAACCAATTTGGTGACGGCGCCCGGAAAGACCTTAAACTTTACAAAAGCTTTGAGCATCAATGGTGTCGACATTGGCGTCATTCCACCAGGAGGTCTTGAGCCAACGGCATACAACAACAGCAAAACTTTGGTTTCAGCGATCAATGCCAAATCAGCCCAAACCAATGTGGTGGCCAATTTATCGATCAATGGAGATTTGCAATTATTCAATGTACCTGGGCATGAGGGCGACACGCTCCAGATTGGACAAAGTGGTTCAACGGGCAGCAACAATGCCTTGAGTTTGGCTTCCCAGTCGTATACAGGTCAGATGGTATTGACCCGAGATCTTTCAGATCCCAAAAATTCCAGTATCCGAATTTCATTTGGCAAGAACGGCACGCCTGCCGATTTGGCCAAAGCGGGCTTCAGAACGGGCGCTTATATCAACGGACCCGTTCCAGATGATTTGCAATTGATCATGACGGGAAATGGGACAGCCAGTGTGGCTGCTTCCTTTACCGGGGCTGGCAGTGACCCTCAAGAAAAATTGAGGTCTCAGTCTCTCAGTATTAAATTTACTGCAGCCAATCACTATACGATCTCAGATGTGAAAACAGGAACGGAGTTGGTCAGCCGAGATTATGACAATTCCGTTTTGAATCCAGTTGTCAGTTACCAAGGCTTGAGCATTCAATTGAGCGCACCGCCAACCACTGGCGATGTGTTCCAAGTCGATGGCAATCAAGATGGATTGGGCAACAATCAAAATATCAAGGTCATGGCTGAATTGGCCAAGAAAAAGGTTCTGAATGGTTTGACGATTTCAGACAGTTACATTGACCAAGTCAACAAGGTGGGCAACACCTCTCAGCAAGCGACCATCACACAACAAGCCTTGACTGTCGTGAACAACCAAGCTGTTGCTGCCAGAGACAAAGTCTCAGGTGTAAATTTAGATGATGAAGCCGCGTCTCTTATTCGGTATCAGCAGGCTTATCAGGCCGCAGCGAAATCCATGCAAATATCGAGTCAATTGTTTGACTCAATCGTTCAAATTCATTGATCATAGGAGAATATTAAAATGGTCATGAAAGTATCCACGGGACAGTATTTTGACAATGCGTCGTCGCAATTGGGCACGCTTCAAAACAGCTTATCTCAAACGCAGACTCAACTCTCTACCTCTCTACAAATTGTCAAACCCAGTGACGCTCCAGACAAGGCCTCTTTGGTGACAAGATTGAATACGGAGATTGCCAAGCAAAATACCTATGTTGCCACCATCAAAACTTTGCAAAACAGTTTGACTGCGCAAGAGACGGCTTTGAGAAGTGCCGATGATGTCATGGCTCGAATCAAAGAGCTGACTGTTCAGGCCAATAACGACACCATGGGGCCAAGCGACAGAAAAACCATTTCGCAAGAAATGACGCAGTTGAGAGATCAAATTCTGAGCATTGCCAATACACAAGACAGCAACGGGAACTACATTTTTGCAGGCAGTCGTGTCGGGCAACCGGCCTTTGGTCCGGATGCGAAAGGCATGATCAATTACCAAGGCGATCAAACACGTTTGACCGTCGCAGTGGGTGACAGTCGGGTGATTTCCATGAATACGCCTGGGTCTGACGCTTTTACTCGCTTGGTCAGAGATGACGGCAAAGGCGGAAAAGTGGGCGTGGGATTTTTCCAAGCCATGGGAGACTTGATTACGTCCATACAAACTTCAGACAAGGTGGGCATGCAGCAAGGCTTGAAGGAAATTGACACGATGACTTTGGGTTTGAGTGACGCCAATGCCAAGGTCGGTACTGCACTCAATATTGCCGATATGCAAAGCAGCATTTTGGGTGAAGTGAACCTTCGCTTGCAGTCAACCTTATCTGATATTCAGGATCTGGATTACACCAAAGCCATCACCAAAATGAACAAGGATGAGTTGGCTTTGCAAGCGGCCCAAAGTGGATTTGCCAAGATCAGTAAACTGAGCCTTTTCAATTACATCAATTGATGGGTTATTGAAATATATGGGCTCCAGAAACAATCAAGTTTTTACAAAAGGTGTCGATTCAGTAAGGTTAAAGATCTAATTTTAGATTAAACACTTGACGAAGAGTTTAGAGAACATTTATATGAGCACAAGCGCAGTCAGTTCAAGTTCATCGACCTCAGCTACAAGCACGGCAGCGCAATCTGCAGCCAGTTTGCAGCAGGCCAACCAAGCGTCTGCGCAAAAGATCATCAACTCTTTGAGTGCTGGTTCTGGCGTAGATACGGCTGCGCTTGCTCAAAATTTGGTGAATGCAGAGATGGCGCCAAAGCAAAACGAGATCAACTCCAAGATCACCAAAAACGATTCTAAAGTTTCAGGTTTATCAGGCGTGATGTACATCATGCAGGCTTTCTCGGACAGTTTGACGGCCTTGAAAGACAAGAGCAATTTCAACGTTTTGAGCGCCAACAACAGCAACACAGCGGCTTTTGGCGTGACAGCAGACAACACCGCCATTCCTGGTGCTCACAGCGTGAACGTGACGAGCATTGCTCAGGCCCAGCAAAGTTTGTCCAATGGTTTTGCCAGTTCAAGCTCATCGATCAACGCTGGCGCGGCGTTCAACTTAACGATTCAAGGCACCAATGCAGGTGTTCTGGTTGGAACACCCAGTACGTCAGGCGCGGTAGGCTCCACGGCCACGATTTCCAACGTGAGTTTTGGAACCAATCCGTCTGCCAGTGACTTTAAAACGTTTTCCCTCAATGTGGGCGGTGTTCAAAGGACCCTCACGCCTAGGCCTGCAACGGCCAGTTTGACGGACTTGGCAACAGATCTTCAAACCCAATTGCAAGGCCTAGAGGGTACGACAGACTTGACCGTTTCAGCCAATGGTTCCACTTTGAGGGTCAATTCAGCGGGTGGGCGACAAATCAGCAGTGTGGGCTTATCGAAAGATGCAGTGGTCACTATTGGTACGCCTGCTGGTGTGAATTTAGGTCAAACTCAAAGTGCCACTTTGGCTGGCGTGAGCTTTGGCTCTACCCCCACGTTGACTGACTTTGGGAATATGACGGTGACCGTGGGTGGGGTGACCAAGACGATTACGCCGACTTTGATTTCTACATCGATGACCGATTTGGCAACCAGTTTACAAACCCAGTTGAACACCGCTTATGGTGGAACAGATATCCATGTGAGTGTGGTGACGGATGCGGTAGGGAGCAACTTACAAATCACCTCAGATACGAGGACTGTTTCCTATGCCAAATTGATGACAGGGTCCTCCAATCCTGCGGGCGCTTCAGGCGGCGTGTTCAACAATGGCACCGTTTCAGGGGTGACTTTTACCAATACAAGCGATTTGCAAAGTTTTTCGGTGAGTGTCAACGGCAAACCTTTGACCATTTCTCCCTCGCCAGCGGCCGCAACCTTGGACAGTTTGGCGGCTGATTTGCAAATGCAATTGAATTCATTAGACAAATTGAACAATGGTGGTTCTGGCACAGACTTGGTGGTGACCAACAACGCAGGCGTTTTGTCGATCACCTCCACAGCGGGTAAATCCATCACGAACCCCATGTTCAGTGAGTTTGAGGATACACCGCAAGGCATCGCATCGGCCATCAACTCCCGAAAACTGGGCATTCAAGCACAAGTGGTAGATACAGGATCCACGGATCCTGCCGCTCCACCCATACAAATCATGTTGGCGGGTGGAATTGGGGCAGCGAATGCATTTACTTTGAGCTCCTCAGCAACGGGCTTGTCCTTTGGCGCCAATGTTCAAAATGCGACCGATGCCAAATTGACCGTGGACGGCGTGAGTTATACACGTCACACCAATGCTGTGGGAGATATTGTCAAAGGGGTGACCTTTAATTTGAGCGCACCAACCGGCACCAAAGCAAGTGTCAATTTAACGAGAGACACCTCCAGTTTGGTAACCAACATCAATTCGATGGTCGCGGCCTACAACGATGCAATGAATGTGCTGACTGCAGTCTCTGACCCTAAATCGACCTTGGAGACGTATGGAGGAACATTGGTTGGAGACTCGACTGTTCGCATGCTCAAGCAAAAGATGCGAGACATGATGCTCGGTTCCTCTTCAACGCCAGGAAGCTCCGTGGGTGCATTATGGCAAATGGGTATTTCGGTCGATGAAAAGGGCGTGATGTCGGTATCAGATACCTCGTTGCTCAACACAACACTCAACAACAACTTTGACGATGTCGTCAAAACTTTCACGGGCAACCAGAACAAATTGACGTCTCTGAGCGCTGTACCAGGCGGTTTGGCTGGAGACGCGGTGAAGCAATTGACATCTCTTTTGTCAAACACTGGCCCTATTGCGACAAAGTCTGCGACTGCCACGACTCAAAACTCCAAGCACCAAGACGAATTAACGGCCTTGCAAACCAGAATGGATGCATTGCTCAAACG
>CANJNC010000004.1 GCA_947475685.1 Comamonadaceae bacterium
GTTCAGAGCCATTGGATTTGAATTGGTTGTAAATCTCTGGGCGCGACATGATCTCGGCAATGTACTTGTTGAGCAAATTGACGACTGTGACGGGTGTACCAGCAGGGGCAATCACACCATACCACGGCATGACTTCCCCCCCCTTAAGGCCTAACTCTGCAACTGTAGGCACTTCTGGAATCGCCGACATTCTTTTATCCCCAGCGATCACCAAGGCTTTGATTTTTCCTGCCTGTATATTGGACAACAGGGGTTGTAGGCCGGAAAAAGTCATGGTGATTTGACCACTCAACACATCGTTCAAGGCATCTTGATTGCCCTTGTAGGGGATGTGAATCATTTTGCTGTTGGTCTTGTACGCAAAAAGCTCTCCAGCAAGATGATTGGTACTGCCAACACCTGAAGAGCCATAACTGTAGCGGCCTGGATTGGCTTTGATCAATTTAATCAAGTCGTCCAAATTGTTTACCGGCATCGAGGCATTGACAACCAATACGTTGGGCCCAGCAGCCAGCAAGATGACGGGTGAAAAGTCCTTGATGGGGTTGTAGGGGACGTGAGCCATTAAAGAGGGGTTGATCGCCATGGGCCCTGTGGTTGCGATGGCCAGGGTGTAGCCGTCTGCAGGCGCTTTGGCCACCGCATCCACACCCAAATTTCCTCCTGCCCCCACCTTATTTTCAACCACAACCGCTTGACCCAGAAGTTTCGTCAAGGGAGGGGAAATCAGACGAGCCATGATATCGACTGAGCTTCCCGCAGAAAATGGCGAGATCAATCGAATGGGTTTTTGAGGCCAATCCGTTTGCGAACCTTGCGCGCAAAGCCATGGGCTGCTGAACATGAAAAAGGCATAAAAAACAATTTGAAAGACATATTGAATTTTCACAATTAACTCCTCTTTACTCAACCCATCAAACAATTTGATGATTCATGATTTCAATTTCTCGAGTCAAACAATTGGTTATTTGTCCAATAATTTGAGCACCGTGCGCTCTTAATTTTTTCATCTCTTCAGACCCAGCAGCCAATGCCATGGTTTCATGATTTTCATACCAAAGCTCTGCAATCCCATCAACTTCAATCCCATGGGACTCCACATCCAAGCGCTCAAATTGTGAGTCCACTGGGGAGAGGACGTACCTTAAAAGGTGTGGAACGTGCAAAGCGAGTGGCGCATGTTCATGCTCCCAAAGACGAAGAAACTCCTCATGGCTTAAATTTTTACGTCGACTCAAAATAGAAAGACTTTTAATCATGGTTTTTCATTGTCATAAAATACACCAGGCTCATTGAAGCTTCAACAACTAAAAAAAGCATTGTAGTTATGCGTTGATTTGCCCACAAGCGACTGTAGACTTTACCCCAAACGAGTGCCCACAGTCCTCTTGGTAAACACTACGTGACTTTGCGAGTTTGCAAGATAAAATGAGGGTTGTGCAATCTTCTTTATGCAAAAACATGGTTCAAAGCGCCCTAAGTGTGAAGCGCAATCCTCCTTTTTTTAAAAATGACACCAACCAACCAACACGACCCCAATAGCCTGCCCCTGAGTGGTTTGCGAGTCATTGAATTGGGCCAAGTCCTCTCTGGCCCCTTTGCGGGCGCTATTTTGAGTGACCTCGGTGCCGAGGTCTTGAAAATTGAAAAGTGCTTGGGTGGCGACGACGCAAGGCATATGGGCCCTGCCTTTCACAATGGGGATGCACTGAATTTTCATCTTTTTAACAGAGGAAAAAAATCGATCGCTTTGGACCTCAAAAGTCAAAAAGGCCTGGATGCGCTTCACACGCTTATTAAGGATGCAGATATTTTGATTCACAACCTACGCCCTGGTGTGACACAAAGCTTGGGCATTGATGGCAAAACCCTTTGTGAACAGTATGCGAAATTGATTTATTGTGACATCTCAGCTTTTGGCCATGAAGGGCCTATGCATTTGCGACCTGGCTATGAACCCTTGATCCAAGCATTTAGTGGCTTATCAAGCACCAATGGTGGCCCCAACGATCCCCCCATACGGATTGGTGCATCTGTTTGCGATCAAGGCACTGGCATGTGGGCAGTCATTGGTGTTTTATCGATGCTTGAAAAGCGCCGGCACAGCCATCGTGGCGGTATGGTGCAGACATCACTCCTTGAGACCGCGATGGTTTGGAACGGGCAAAAGAGCGAAGCCTTTATCAACCAACAGCAACTGCCCATTAGACACGCCTCAGGTCATCCCAATTTTGTCCCCTATGAAGCCTTTGATGCTTTAGATGGCCCACTGCTTATTTGTTGTGGCAACGACAGACTGTTTGCAAAGCTCAGTACCGTATTGGGTCAAGGGCATTGGATCAATGACCCAAAATTTAGCACCAATCGGCAAAGATTGATTCACAAGAGTGAGTTATTGGAGCAACTGTGCCCCCTCTTGTTAAAAAAATCTCGCGAACACTGGGTTCAAGTTTTTGAGGGAGTGGGCGTGCCTTGCTCTTCCATCTTCAGCCTTCCTCAAGCGCTTGAGAGCCCTCAGGTTCAAGCCCTGGCTTTGAGACTACCAGTACCTGATCAAGACTTCAAACTGACTGGATTGCCCTTGTCCTTTGACGGTCTTCGCCCTCCCATTCAAAAAGGCGCGCCCAAACTTGGCGAACACAACGCTGAGTTTAATCTTTGACACGGACTCACATTTTTTACAAATCATGAACCATTGCCCCAAAGCCATCCACATTCACGAAGAAGGCCCCAGAGAGGGCTTTCAAATTGAGCCAGGACCCATTGCTACTGCGGACAAGGTCAAGTTCATTGAAGCTTTGGCCAACACAGGACTCAAGGAAGTTCAAGCGGTCTCCTTTGTCAACCCCAAAAGAGTGCCTGGCATGGCTGACGCAGAAGAGGTGGCGCGGTTGATCCGTCGCAAAGAAGGTGTGCGCTATACATCTGTTTGGTTGAACCTCAAGGGCTTGGAGCGCGCGATGCAAACGCCACTGGATGTATATGGCCGCTTGCAAATCAGTGCCTCTGAGAGTTTTTCCATCAAAAACACGGGTAAAAACACACAAGACACATTGATTGAACAGCGGCAAATCATCGAGTTTTGCATGGAGAAAAACCTCTCGATCGATTCGGCCATTGTCATGACAGCCTTTGGCTGCAACATTGAAGGGGAAATCAAAGAGGAAAAGGTGACCCAACAAATAAACCTGTTGATGAATTTGCTGAAAGAGTATGACATGCGATTGCCCTATCTTCGCCTGGCAGATACGGTAGGTTGGGCCAATCCCAGATCCATGGACCGAGTCATCTCTAGTGTCCAAGACAAATGGCCTGAGTTGAGTCTGGGCTTGCACTTGCACGACACAAGGGGCACTGGATTGGCCAATGCCGTGGTGGGCTTATCCAAAGGGATTGAACATTTTGACAGCTCTTGTGCGGGCCTGGGTGGCTGCCCTTTTGCAGGACACAAAGGAGCGGCTGGAAACATCTGCACAGAAGATTTGGTATTTTTGTGTGAAGAAATGGGCATCTCCACAGGGGTAGACTTGGATGCGTTGATTGAATGTGCCCACATGGCCGAGGGCATTGTGGGTCATGCGCTTCCCGGCAAAGTCATGCGAGGTGGCAGCCTGAGCAAATATAAAAATCACACCCAAGGTTTTTAAAAATGAAAGAACCGTTCAACATCCATCGTCTTAGACGTTTATTACAGTTGGCCATGTGCCTGGCCATGCTTAATGTCGCCTATGGCCAAGATTACCCTTCTAAGCCCATCAAATTGATCGTACCCTTCGCCTCAGGCTCCGGCAGCGATCAAGCGGCCAGGACTTACGCTCAAACCATTTCACAGATCTACAAAGTCCCCGTAATCGTTGAGCCCAAACCAGGTGGCAATGGCTTCATTGCAGTTCAAAGTGTGGCCAAGGCTTTGCCTGATGGCTATACGGCGCTCTACACCACCAACACCACCCACGCAGCCAACGAGCACCTGTATAAGAGCCTTCCCTACGATCCCGTTAAAGACTTTTCCCCAGTCGCTTTGATCTCCATAGGTCACATGTCCTTGGTGGTCAATATCAACTCCAAATACAAGAGCGTTGAAGACTTGGTTGCCGAGGCCAAGAAAAGGCCAGGTGAGTTGAACTTTGGAAGTGGCAGCTCTTCAAGCAGGGTTGCCAGTGAGATGTTTAAACAGATGGCTAAAATTGACGTCAAAAGCATCCCCTATAAAAGCAACCCCATGTCCATCACAGATTTGATGGGCGGACAAATCGACTTCATGTTCACCGATGCGGCAACGGGTGTGCCACAAATTCAGGCCAACAAGCTCAGAGCTTTGGCCGTGAGTGGGCAAAAGCGCTTGCAATCGATTCCAACCGTACCGAGCATGGAAGAAGCAGGCATCAAGGGCTATGACATGTCTTATTGGAATGCTGTTTATTTACCCGCGGCAACACCTAGTTCAGTGGTCAATAAACTCAATGAAATGTTTGTCAAAGCGTCCACATCCAGCGCAGTTCAAAACTATTTGAGCTTCACCAGCGGTGAGGCCGCACTCTCAACGCCTGAGGGTCTGGCTCAATTTCAAGCCAGTGAGTCTGCCAGGTGGGGCAAGGTCATCAAGCAAGCAGGCATCGAGCCTGAGTAAGCAAACCATACATTGAGGGGGCAGAAATTGCAGGCCCAACACTGAAGTACCCGCTTGGGTCCTGCGTCAGTCCTTGACCTCGGTCAAAAGCTTGTCTTCCAAGAGCTTTTTATCTTCAGCGCGAAATCCAGCATGCATGAACACCACTTTGCCCTGTGGGTTGATGAGGTATGAGGTGGGCATGCTCTTTAAATTCATTTTCCTAGGCAGCTCTCCCTTTGGATCATAGGCCACAGGAAATTTAGATGGGTTTTGAAGCAAGAACCGCTCTGCGTCGGTTTTTTTAACGTCGACATTGACCGCGATGATTTGAATATTTTTACCCTGAAGTTTGGTTTGCATGTCGTTCATGAAGGGAAATGATTGACGACAAGGCACACACCACGAAGCCCAGAAGTCCAAATATATCCATTTGCCTTTTAATTCAGACAAGCTTTGGGCTTGAGCAAAACCAGGAATTTCAAACTCGGACACAGACTCCCCAAGTTCAATTGCAGGTGTACTCAAAGGTGAGGTGAGCAATGCACTTAAAAGAAGGAGATGCTTGAGCGTGAGACGCATCGACCATATATTCATAAGGCTTAAATTCTCTAAAGCGTATAGCCTGTGTAAGGCAATCCAGTCTGAGGTAGACCCATTGCCGTGAGGTTGACCAAATCGGCTGCCATGACTCCTATAGAGGCAACTGTTTGCTTGCCCTGATCCAACATCAAAACAAATGGAGCTGCCTGCTGAGCAGTGTGCGCGCCCACCACATTGGAGTACAACACGTCGACAATTTGTTGATTTGAAGCATTGGGCATGGCTGCAGAAAGAGCCAACGCGATGATGTTGGAAAATTTAGTCGCAGAACTGGATTTGACATCTTGATCTAAAAATTTTAAACCTATTCCAACATAATCTGGCCTTTGAGTCACCGTTGCCGCACCAAATACAGCCGCAATGGTCTTAGCAACAAGTGTTGCATTCCCATTGTTTGCAAAATCCAATGCAATGCTCTTGTCTTTGAATTGAATTCGGTTGATGTTTTCAAACGTAAACAAACCCGTGCCATCGCTGGCTAAAGCTTTGTAACCCGTTGCAGTTTGGGAAAGCGGTAATGTATTGGCATTCTTTCCCCATAAAGAAACACCTTCGATACCGTCAAAAAATGCCACTGGGTTGCCGCCAATACCCGCAAAATCATGCTTGCTATTGAGTGTCAGCACCTCCATGTTTTTCAACGTCAAATAGGTTGCTGAACTCGCTCCAGAGACAGTGTCCACTTGAACGACCCCATTGGAGGAGTTGATAATAAAATAATCCGCTTTTACTGAAGTGCCAAGGCTTAGGGTGTCGATGCCTGCTAAGCCATCAATGATCAATGATCCGCCAACCCCACCAATTAAAGCTCTTGTGTCATTGGAACTCGTCAATGTGGTGGTTTGAGTGGACGCCATAAATAAAAAAATATAACTTAGGTTTAATCAAATAAATGGGAAATCCCAAATTGAATGCTCTTGGCCGCAAAGGGGTCTAGTCCCGGACTTCCCTCTCCAAACAGTCGCCATCCTGCCCTTTGTTGATATTGCTCAACTTTCAAATCTACGGTGGTCTCTTGGTTGATCAATTTAGAGACCTTCAATCCATAGGTATGGGCCCCAAAGGCTGACATGCGTTGATCCTCGGTATAGTAAACAGCGTCCAATGAAGGACTCGGTGGAAATGGCGATCCAGAACCGTCCGAGTTCACAAAAAATCTGGCCGCCGACTGGGTGTACAAACGAAAGTAGGGCCTGATGGTCCATTGATTGGCATAGGGTTTGACGTACTCCAAGTTCAATGTATGTGACTGCATGCCCCAGTTGTCGTCATAGTAACGATAGCTCATTTTGAGCGTGGTTTGCCGACTCTCAAAATGGTGATTCCACTTGCCCAACAGTGTATTGTGCGTTCTCGTTTTGGGGCGCAAATCAAAGACTTTGTAGGGATCAGAGAAATACCCTTGGCCATAGAAGTGTCCAACTTGAACTTGCGCTATGTCTCGCACCCCCATGACCTGGGTGACACCAAAGATGAAATCCAAGGTTTGTTTGGTCTCATTGGCCACGATGTGATTGGTCGGGTTGATTTGATCGCTGTTGGTGGACACCCCTGCATTCCAAGTGGTATTTTTATCTTCACTTAATTTGGTGAACGCGTAAAAAACACCTTTGGACAAATAGTCAGCCTCTTTTGAAAAACTGCCTCCATAGGTTTGTGTACCCAATGCGTCGTAATGCGTGCCACTCACTTCAATCATATGGCGTTGATCATGCATATTTCTCAAGGCACGGGTATGGTAGGCGGGAGAAGCACCAGAGATGGTATCGGTCGTGTAGGTAGAAGACAGGGACCACTCATTGGACAAGGGCTTCATGACCAGCAAAGAAGGCGATTTGACACGAATGCGATCACTCCCGGGTTGTCTGTCCAAATAGTCTAAATATTTAAAAGCCACCAAACCTCTCTCAGGTGCACTGTCGGCCATGGCCACTTCAGGAGTGACCATGATGTGAAGGCTCATGGCCGCAGCCATCAAGCCCATGCCCATGCCCAGCGAAGTCGCACTCTCGCCTCCATCGGTTGGAGTGCAGTGTGTGATTTTTTTAGTTACAACCACAACCCCCCCCACCTACACCAGTACCACCGAAAGAGCCTTCTTTGCTGAAGTAGGTGTGTTCTGTGAAACTTTGATCCAACACGTCCACTTCAAAGGTCATTTCAGGCTTGGCCAAAAACCCCTTTTCCCAAGGAGATACAGGAGTGATGAGCGCACAAGACGTGAGCAGGCAAGAAAAGATACCCAAGCATAAAAGCCTGATCTTTCGCAAAGAGCAATGCCGATTGAACACATCAAGTCCCATATAAACGTTCGAAGTCTGTGACTTGAATATACCCCAGGCCCAAGGGAAAAAGCCAAAGATTGCTCTCATTTGCGACCCTTTGGAACGTAAAGATGTGTTGACACGCTTAAAGGATCTGGGCCAAGAACACGCCACAGGCTCAAACCAAGGCCACATTCAATGGGTCGTATGAGTAAAGCCATTGGGCCCTAGATTTGGTCAAGTCTTGATCAGCAAAAGCCCTCTTCATTGCACCCACATCCTCGATGCGATACAGGCCCCGACTCTCAGTGGAACCGACGACAATTTTAGAAGTGCGCTCAATTCGGTTGCGCTGAAAAAGCTGTAGTGCATCGGGTACGTTCGAGCAGTGCTCTAGACATCTTGCAATCACTGCAGCGTCCTCGATGGCCATGGCGGCTCCAGAGGCCATATAGGGCAAGGTCGGATGTGCAGAGTCGCCTAAAAGAGTTGCTCTTTGTGTGGACCAGTTGATCACTGGCGGACGGTTGTTCAATGCATAACGATAACAAGCATCTTTATCGATTGCATCAATGACCGTTTGGATCATGGGGTGCCAGCCTTCATAGTCATGCTTTAACTCCTCCCAGGGTCTTTTTTGTGTCCAAGACTCTTCCTCGGGTTGATCGTGCTCAACCAGACCCACAAAGTTCATCAATGCGCCAGCTCTTAAGTAATACATCACCGCATGTTTTTTAGGACCACACCAGACAGTGGAGACGGTTTGCATGATGTCTTTGGGCAACTTCTCGACCGGGACGATCCCACGCCAGGCAATATCTCCGGTATAGCTCACTGGCGTTTGACCGAGAATTTGAGTGCGAATGGCCGACTTGATGCCATCGGCACCAATGAGCACATCCCCTTGGATGATGCGACCGTCAACCATTCTCAACTTGACGCCATGATCGGACTCCTCATAGCTTTGCGCCTTGGCATTCAGAGTGATGCAATCGGCATCCATACCATGCACTGTTTTTGCCAACAATTGATGCAAGTCAGCTCGGTGCAAATGGAAATAAGGGGCTCCAAAGGCTTGTTCATGCTCTTTACCTAAGGGAATTCGGTGCATCAATTCCGCTGTGTCATATCTTCTGTATTCAAAGGCCTGTGGTCGAACAGCAAACACATCCAACTCATCCTTGAGTCCCAAGTCATAAAGCACTTTGACCGCATTGGAGCTGCTTTGAATGCCAGCACCGACTTCAGCCAATGCACTGGCTTGCTCGAAGACTCGAACAAAAAAGCCCCTCTTCAGTAACTGGGCAGCGGCTGTGAGGCCCCCAATTCCAGCTCCAACGACAATGACTTTGAGATCTTGTTTCTTCATTTTCAATACCCAGAAATTGCTTTCATTTTAAGGCCGAGTGCTAGACTGGTTTCAGTTCTAGCTTAAAAATATTTGACTGCTTTAGAATAGCTCCTGTGAAGTGTGGCCATTGGGCTTTCACTTTGCAGCACCTGTGCAACGCAACCGCGTTTCATGACCTAAAGAGGAGATGAGGCTTTGAGCACCATTGGTTTTTTCGATTCTGGCTTGGGCGGACTCTCCATCCTTGAATTGGCTTTGGATCAATTGCCTTTGCATGATTACGTCTATTTGGCCGACACTGCGCACAACCCCTATGGACAGAGAGCCAGTACTTGGATCAGGCAGCGAGGCTTGGCCATTGTTGAGCATTTGAGCATCAAAAGGGGCTGCGATGTGATTGTCGTGGCCTGCAATACAGCCACGGCCGAGGCCATACTTGACATACGCTTACACTTTCCTCACCTCAGAATCATTGGGGTTGAACCCGGTATCAAACCGGCAACTCTTCAATCAAAAACCAAAACCATTGGAATCTTGGCCACCAAGGCAACGCTGGAGAGCAAAAAGTTCAATGACTTGATCGGCACAATGCCCCCCGGTTTTGAGTTTTTAAAAATACCAGGAACGGGCTTGGTTGAACTGATCGAAGCGGCTTCTAAGGATGAGTTAAGCATTGAGATATGGCTTCAAGAGCATCTTCAGGGGCTTCGTAAAAGCCATGCCGATACTTTGGTTCTTGGGTGTACGCATTACCCCTTTATCAAAGACTTGGTTCAAAACCACTTGGGACCTCAAACCCAGCTGATTGACACAGGACAGGCCGTTGTCAGCCATCTTGCCAGACATCTGCATCAAGAAGATGTCTCGATAGCGCCGACAAAGGCCAAAGGAAGCTTGCTTTTGTTGTGCAATATAGACCCGAGTTTGTTTTTATTCAAAGCTCAAAAACTTTTAAAAAACCCACTCATTGCCAATTCAAGCACTGAATTTTTAGCACTGTGAGCTTGGGCCATCCACCTCAGAGTTCGCCACAGACCTCAAAAAAATAGCTTAGACCTTCTTAGCAAACAACGCAATGAATTGATGGAGATCTGATGCGCCTATAATGTATGATGAATATTAAATTCATCATACGTCCAACTTAAATGCTCTTGTTGCCCATCAGATTGGTTTTGATCAAACGCTCCTGTGCGTTGGGTTTGTGGTGCTGTGCAAGTCTTGTTCACGCACAAAATATGACGGGCATCAGGCTTACTCAAGCACAGATTCAAGACATTGAAATTTTTGGGAACTACGACAACTCTATTGGAAGCTCTGAGTCCGCATCCAAGGGCGTGATCAGCTCCGAGATGCTCGTGAGCCGAGCGCTTTTGCGCCCGGCAGAACTGCTTGAGTACATCCCTGGGATGGTCGTCACCCAACACTCTGGGGACGGTAAAGCCAATCAATATTTTTTGAGAGGTATTAACTTAGACCATGGCACTGACTTTGCCACCTCTTTGAACGGCATGCCCATCAACATGCCCACACATGCCCACGGACAGGGCTACAGCGATCTGAACTTTTTAATTCCTGAATTGGTCCATCAAGTCGAATACAAAAAAGGGCCCTACTATGCAGAATCGGGCGACTTCTCTTCAGCTGGATCAGCCCACATCGCCTATCGCACTCGCCTACAGGAACCCTTTGCCGAGCTCAGTGTCGGTCTTCATGGGTACCAGCGAGCGGTTGCAGCCAACTCAACCACGCTCGGCGAGGACCTGCATCTGATCACGGCCCTTGAGCGCATGAACAACAACGGTCCTTGGAGCACCCCCGAGGGGCTGAGGAAAACCAATGCACTTCTCGCCTTGTCTCAAGGCAGCAAGAGCAATGGATGGTCAAACTTTTTTTCTGCTTACCAGGCTCATTGGAACTCCACCGATCAAATTCCAGCGCGCTTGCTTGCCGAGGGGCAATACCAAGGACAAGCCTTTGGGCTCTTTGATGCCGTGGATCCAAGTGACGGGGCCAAAACAAACCGCTACAGCCTTTCCGGCCAATGGCAAAACTTAAACAAAACGCACATTGACAAAATCAATTGGTACAGCATTTACTCTGATCTGCGTATCTTCTCTAACTTCACCTATTTCACAGACCCCGTAAATAGGCCTTATGGGGATCAATTCGAACAATTTGAAAAAAGAAACACCCTTGGTGGTGCACTGAGCAGGAGTTGGCTCTCTGATGACCGGGGCGCTTATGCTTACATCAACACCTTGGGCCTGCAATTGAGGCAAGACTTCATCCGTTTGGGACTGAACAACACCGCCCAACGCAAGGTCATGCAAAACATTCGGGACGATCAAGTCAAGCAACTGCAAATTGGCTTGTTTGCAGAAAACGAGGTGTATTGGCTGGAGTGGCTCAAAACCATTGCAGGACTGCGTTTGGATCAGTTCGATTTTCAGGTCAACAGCTCACTTTTGTCGCAAAATTCTGGCGCTGCTCGCAGCATGAAGATGTCGCCAAAGTTGTCCTTGATCTTAGGCCCATGGCACAAAACCGAATTCTTTTTCAACCATGGCCAAGGTTTTCACAGCAACGATGCCAGAGGAGTCACTGCAAAATTTGATCCCATCAATCAACAAGCAGTGTCTCCTGTTCCAGGACTGACCTCTTCAATGGGTCAAGAATTGGGTCTAAAAACACAAGCGTTTAAAAACCTTCAGTCTAGCCTTGCGATTTGGAGGCTGAACTTTGCATCCGAACTCTTTTACAATGGAGAGATTGGCACCACCCAAGCTGGCCGTCCAAGCGAAAGAAAGGGCTTGGAAATGGCCCACCACTGGACACCCAGTGATCAACTGCAAATAGATGCAGCGCTTGCTTGGACGAGGGCCAGGTATGCAGACGACGATTCTGCAGGTCAATTTATTCCCAATGCCGTGGATAAAGTGGCCAATCTATCGCTCTCCGTTCGCAACGCAGGATCCTGGTCTGGCTCGGTGGGGGTCCGATACATTGGTGCGGCGGCTTTGATCGAAAACAATGCTGTTCGCTCGGCTCCAAGTGTCACGACCAACCTGCGGATTGCCAAAAAAATCAATCCTCAAACCGATATCACCCTTGATCTATTGAATGTGTTAAATCGCCACAACAACGACATTGCCTACTTTTACAACTCTCGACTCAATGGTGAGGCCTTGTCCGGGGTCGAAGACTTGCATTTGCACCCAAGCGAACTCAGAACCTTCAGATTGAGCACGAAAATCAAGTTCTAACATGGGCTCTTCAGGGCGAAATTTCTTCTTTTCTCTTGCACTGACTCAGGCTCAATTGAAATGAACCCTGACGCCCACTGGGCCAAAAGAAGAAGACTTTCAAAGCGCTCACCATTGCTTAAAAGCCAAAAATCGCTCCCTAAAATGAGCTTTCAGCGGGAAATAGTTGAATTTAAAGCCTTTTTACACGAACTATTTGATAAATAATTTTGCTTTGGATGTTGATTTATAGATTGAATACCCTAAAATTTGGGGAGAGTGAACTTTTATTCAACGATTGAATGGGTCTTTTGCTTCATCACAGATGGTCAACCCCTTTTAACAAACTAGGAAATCCCAAATGGCAACGTATCCGATAGTTCAAGACAAAGTCAGTACAAATCCCATCAATCCCATGATCGACTCCAGGATGGGAGAAAAAACCACCAATATCCATATTGGTGAAGGTGTCGTGATCAAAGGCTCCATTACGTTGCCAGGCCATGCCACAGTGAATGGGTCGGTGGATGGTGAATTAAGAGCGGGTAGTCTTGAAATCGGTAAAACAGGTGAAGTCATTGGCAAGGTGTTTGCCAATCGAATCAGTGTCTCTGGCATCTTAAATGACGAGATCCATTGCAAAGAACACTTTCACATCAGCTCAACAGGTCGCGTCACAGGCAATTTAGAATACTCAGAAATTGAAATTGACAGGGGTGGTAAATTCATTGGTGACATGAAAGAAATCAAGTAAGTCCATTGACCGCTCGCCTGTACTTTCAGGCAGAGTCACTCTTGTGGCTTGTGACAACCAATCGTTAAACGCTGACCCTATCTTGAATGGGTTGGCGTTTTTTCATGGGGGAATCTAAAAATGAAATCTCTGGGCTTGTTGGGCTTTGATTGTTTTAAATCTCTTTATCTCGCATTGACTCTTTTTATCGCGCCTTTTTGCGCCACCAGTGTCCTTGCACAATTTCCGCAAAAGCCCATACGCGTCATCGTTCCACAAGCAGCAGGCAGCGCAAGTGACGCCACTGCAAGGATGCTGGTTCATGAATTGAGCGTGTCGCTCAACCAAAGCATCTTCATTGACAATAAACCCGGCGGGGGTTTTACCATTGGTCTAGACTTGATTGCAAAAGCTCCACCTGACGGTTATACCCTTGGTGTTGGGCCAGTGGGTGCCATGGTCATCAGTCCCAATATGATGAGCAAGATCCCTTACGACATTGAGAGAGATTTCCAACCCATTGCGCTGATCACTCGTGGACATTTGTTGCTGGCTGTATCACCCCAACTGCCTGTCAACTCCGTGGCTGAGCTCATTGCCTATGCTAAAAAATTCCCCCATAAACTCTCTAATGCCTCCTCATCAAACGGATCCCCCGGTCACGTTGGCGGAGAACTTTTTAAACTCATGACTGGCACACAGATTACCCATATTCCCTACAAAGGTGGTGCCATGGCCATCAATGACTTGATGTCCGGTCAGGTGGATATGATCTTTGAGAGTCTGAACTCCATCTCCGTGCAAGCCAAAGCCGGCAAAGTCAAAGCTTTGGCCGTGAGTGGGGTTCACCGCTCGCCCGCATTTCCCAACCTCCCAACCGTTGCAGAAGCTGGTGTGCCAGGTTATGAGGCTCCCACTTGGATAGGTGTTTTTGGTCCGACAGGCATTGCCAAAAACATCGTCGACAAACTCAATCAATCGATCAATCAAGCCATCAACTCCAGCGCATTCAAAGACCGCTTTGGCAGCATTGGCGATGAGATCGCTGGCGGCTCGCCAGAGGAGCTTGGTGACTTTATGAAGCAAGAAAACCAAAAATGGAAAGAGGTCATTAAAAAATCCGGTGCAAAATTTGATTGATCCTATTAAATCAAGTCCCTCATGCACCCCATGCACCCTGCGCTGAAGGTAAAGGGAAAACGATAGCTCCTTTACACACAGATGATCAGCACAATGGGGGCAACTTGGCCTAGCATGCGATCAAAGTTTTTTCCTGAACTTGCAAATCCCTAGATCACATCACGGGCTCAGAGCAACACCGCCATCAAAGATCAAAATCTAAGAGCTTGAAATGAATCGTTTTTGTCTACACTTTTTACTGCCCCTTTGCCTCTCAAGTCTGATCGTCTCACTGCCGTGTGCGCAAAATTTCCCCAGTAAACCCATCAAGATCATCGCCCCCTTTGCGGCCGGTGGCCTAGCCGATACGCTGGCCAGAACACTTTCTGACAAACTCACACGAGCCTTCAATCAACCCGTCATTGTTGAAAACAAAATGGGCGCAGGGGGCAATGTGGGAGCCGATGCAGTGGCCAGAGCTGAGGCGGATGGATACACCTTAATGATGTCCTCTGCTGGCATACTGACAATCAATCAATTCCTCTACCCGAGCATGAGTTTTGATCCAAATACGGCCTTTGCACCCATTGCTTTGGTCGCAGACATGCCCATGATTTTGGTGGTGCGAAAAGATCTCCCAGCTCGCAATCTCAGTGAATTTCTAAGTTTGGCCAAAAGCACACCAGGCGGTCTGTTTTACGGCTCACCAGGCAATGGCACGACAGGACATCTTGGCATGGAGCTCTTTATGCATGCCACGGCCTTAAAACTGCAACATGTTCCCTATAAAAGTGCCGCTGAAGCGGTTCAGGCAGCTCTTGGGGGTCAAACCACCACCATGTTTGACAACCCACCCACGATCATGCCCCACATCAAATCAGGCAGCTTAAGGGCTTTAGGCGTCGCCACCAAAGAGCGCATGGCCCAACTGCCAGATGTGCCCACCCTCATGGAAGGCGGCATCAGCAATTTTGAAGCGTCCTCTTGGTTTGGGCTGGTGGCACCGGCCAAAACCCCCAAACCCATCATCGATAAACTGTCTATAGAGACGGCAAAAGCCCTCAAAGACCCGGAGCTTCAATCCAAGTTTTATCAAGCTGGCGCTAAACTTGTTGGCAATACGCCTGAGCAATTCTCACTCATCATCGCAGAAGACAAAGTTCGATGGGAAAAAGTGATCAAAGCAGCAAACATCAAGTTGCAATAAGTCTTTCGCACCCAGGCCAATCTATTTTTACGTCTAGCATCGATATGCCACCACCCAATTCAATGGTTGAACACACCTTCTGCCTCTCAAATTTTAAGTTCCAAAACGGTCAACTCATCGATGAGTTAAAGATTCATTGTTTCACGCTTGGTGAACTCAAACGCGATGCAAAAGGTCACGTCTGCAATGCAGTTTTACTGCTGCACAACACCACAGGATCGGCCAAAGAGTGGCTTGACAAGGATTTGGGAGGCGAACTTTTTGGACCCAATGGAGTCCTTGATAGCCATCAATATTTTCTAATCATTCCCGATGCCATTGGCTTTGGTGCTTCCAGTAAACCCAGCCATGGACTGAAAACAAATTTCCCCAACTACCGCTATATTGACATTGTCAATGCTCACCATGCGGTGATGACCCAAGAACTTGGCGTGGACCGAGTAGAGCTGATCTTGGGCTTGTCTATGGGCGGCATGTTGACATGGATGTTTGGCTATATGTTCCCCAACTTTGCGCGGGCATTGTGCCCTATCGCTACTCAGCCTGGCCCAATGAGTGGTCGCAATTGGATCCAAAGACGCATCTCCATTGAGGCGATTAAAAATGACCCCGAATGGAATCAGGGTCACTATGAAAGCAACCCTTCGCGTTTTGTTTTCACAGCCCCGTTTGGTGGCTTGATGGTTCAAAGCGTTGAGCACCTTCAAGCCGCTGCACCCAATAGAGCAGCGGCAGATGCCCTTTACGAAACAATGGTGGAGCGAGCGAAAAAGACGGATGCCAACGACCGCCTATACCAATTGCAAGCTTCTTGTGACTATGATCCAAGCGCGCATTTGAAAGAGATCAAAGCACCCTTGCTAGCGATCAACTTTGAAGACGATGAGCTGAACCCACCACAGCTAGGCATCTTGGAGAAAGGCATTCTTGAAGTAGCCAAGGGCCGCTTTGAACTGATCAAAAGAGGCCCCTCATCTGCAGGACATTACACCTCCCTCAAAGCGGCGGTCTGGAAGCCTTATTTGTCTGATTTTTTAAAATCCATTGAATCCACCAATACCAGCCCCTGAGCATACAATCCAAGAAAACACAAATCAAAGAACCCTACTTCGTGCAAGCTTTATCAAAAAGAAAGGTTTTTTCATGTTGGACACTTTCAAACACTTTGGCGTCAAACGCTTTTGCAGTTTAGGCTTTTTGGGCCTGATAAGTCTTGGCGTGTTGGCTGACAACTACGATTTCCCCAAGATCAAATACCGAGATTTACCTGATCAATTGCAATCGGCTTACAAAATTGAGAAGCCAAAGCTTGGAGAAATAGGCCGCTGTGCTGTGAATTTTGAAGACATGAAAGATGAGAGCAAAATGGTCTTCACCTGTTCCATCTATGTCAAGATGTCGGCCGTTGCTGAGAGAAAGGCCATAGAGCGATGCGAGCAGTTAAGTGGTGCCAAGAAATCAGGTTGTAGGATCGTTCAAGATTGAAGACTGAATGGGCATACCAAACGCTCTTTTTTTTCAGAGTCAGTCAAATTTACTTTGTGAATTTTTTCATGCCGAAATGCACCTCTCCTCTGGCCTTTGATAATTTTGTTTGTTTATGCCTTTCGCGTGCTCGCTCTTTTTGGTCTTGAGTTGTCCGATCATAACAACGTGGACAACTGACACCGAACTCAAATTGAGCAGACGACTTGGCACCTTCAGGCAAGGGATCTCGGCAACAACGACATAACTCATGCTCGCCAACGATCAGTCCATGTCCAACAGAAACACGCTCATCAAATACGAAGCATTCTCCCTGCCAAAGGCTTTCATGGGGCTTGATACTTTCTAAATATTTAAGGATCCCCCCCTCTAAGTGATAGACATCTTCAAACCCACGCGCTTTCATGAGCGCGGTTGATTTTTCACACCGAATACCCCCCGTACAAAACATGGCCACTTTGGGTTTTTTTTGACCTCCCATTGGATTCAAAACCTCTTGGGCATCTAGCCATTGGGGTAAATCTGAAAACTTCTTGACCTTGGGATCAATCGCACCTTGAAAGGTACCAAGTTCCACTTCATAGTCGTTTCTTGTGTCGATCAAAACCACATCCGGGTCACTGATCAATTCATTCCATGCCTCAGCGCTTACATAAGTTCCAGCACCTTTGGTGGGACTCACATCTGGTAGACCAATGGTCACAATTTCTTTTTTAAGCCTAACTTTCATCCTATAAAAGGGCTGCCTGGCTGACCACGACACTTTGTATTGCAGATCAAAGAGCTCTGGCATCGTTTTCAAGTAATCTAAGATCGTCATCACAGAATCTTTTGACCCAGCAATGGTGCTGTTGATACCCTCTTTGGCCAAAATGATCAAACCCTTGACGTTGTGATACTCACATAAAGCAAGCAACTTTTCGCGTCGATCTGCAAAATCAGGCAAATCAACAAACTTATAAAAAACCGCAGTCATGTACGGCAGTGAATCACTCAGCATTTTTTCACTCATAGCCCATTATGAAAACCAATCGCATTGAAACTCAATTCATCGTTAAATTAGCACTCTTGACCAATCCTCGCCACATCAATAGCTCTTTTCTAAGCGTTTGTTGAAACTCTTGAGCTGTACCGAGTTGAACTGTTGCACCTTCGCTCGAAAATCTGTCTTTGACCAATTCTTTGTTTGACACTTCATTGATCGCGGCATTGAGTTTATCGACCACCGCTTTAGGCGTCCCTACGGGAGCCAAAATACCCCACCATGTGCTCACATCAAGATCCTTGATGCCCGCTTCCTCCGTTGATGGAGTGACTGGGAAAAGTGCCATTCTTTTGCTACCAGAAACAGCCAACAAATCAACAGCGTTTTGTTTGATAAAGGGCAAAATGGTAGGCACGGTTGAGAAAAAGACTTGTGTGCGCCCAGCGATTAAATCAATCGTTGCAGGCCCACTGCCCTTGTAAGGAATGTGCGTCATAGAAATACCGGTTTTGGATTTGAACAACTCTCCAGATAAATGATTGATGCTTCCGTTGCCCGCCGAGCAGAAATTAATACTTTGAGGATTTTTCTTGGCATAAATCAAAAACTCTTGAATTGTTTTTAACCCTAATTTTTTAGTGCTGACGATCAAAATGGGGCCCTTGCCAATCATTGCAACAGGGGCAAAGTCTTTATCTGCATCAAAGGGCAGCCCCTCGTCTAAGGAGGAGTTGGTGACAAACGTTGACGTGGCAAACAGCAAGGTATGACCATCTGCGGGGGCCTTGGCCACAAAGTTGGCACCTATGGCTCCTCCACCCCCACCTTTGTTCTCTACAATGACTGTTTGCTCCAATTTTTCAGATAGCAATTTTGCAATATCTCTGGCAATGCTGTCTGTCCCGCCACCTGGCACAAACGGCACCACCAAATTAATGGGTTTAAGAGGATAAGTCTGAGCATTTGAGCATATTGCGCTCAAAGAGATCGCACCGAAGGTGAGATAGTTTTTGATACAACGTAGGATCTTCATTGATGTCACTGTGTTTATACTGCAACCGTTGGCAACTTTGATCGCCTCACGTGCATTGGACTGACAAGAGTTTACAGCAGCTTTAAGGTGCAGCGGATTTCTTTTAAAGATGATCAAAAGTCAAAATTTGGTTTCAAATCAATCGCTTTCTAAAATTACGGCATTACATTGACGCAACGAATTGGAACATTCCAAGGCTCTTGCATTCGAAATTCGATAGATTTAGACCATCAGATGTGAAGTAATAGATGTAATCGGCTGGCAATTTCCTACAGTCTGAAACGCTGAAGACGATTCACAATGACAAGATCAAACATCATTGGAGCATACCGTGTCATCCTTAGGCCTAAATTCAATCAAAGAATTCTCATCGAGCGATTCGATGAGTGGCCATGTCACGAATGTCAAAAAAGCAGAAGACAAGGCGATTGAAGACACACAAAAGGTTCAAAAGACTTTGAAAATCGAGAATGTGAAGACGCCAACAAGCAAGGAATTTGACACCTCTTTGACTTACACATTGTCTGGCAATGGTGGGGGCATCAGCGTCAAAATGAAAAACGCTCAGACAGGCGATGTCATTCGTGAGTTCACCATCAAGTCAGCTGATCTGCCAGCAACCAAAAAATTGAACTTCTCCATCAAAGGTACACAAGTTGATCTGAAATCTTAAACCACGAGAAAGAGAATGACTCGTGGCTGATTTGGGCTTCTTTACTTTAAGGCCGGATATAAATCCAATGCCGTGTTGGCAAGAATATTTTCAACTTCATGCGGCTTTAAAAAACTCAAAGCCTTCTCGCTTTCTTTAACCATCTCTAGCAAAGTGCCATCCGACGCTGGGAAATTAGATCCCCATGCAACGCGATTGGAACCGAACTCCTCAATCACTCGACCTAAAAACGATTCAAATATCGATGCACCTTTTGAGCATTCCCGCACAGTGATGATTGACAGTTTCAAATAGACATTGGGAGCTTTGGCGAGACTAAAAAGCGGCGCGCTATGGGTGTAGGGCGGCCCATCCGAAATGGGCACACTCATCAAATGATCAATGACAATTCTGATTTTGGGAAATTTATCCATGAGCGTCTCAAGCTTGCGCAAACCTTGTGGCAACATTTGAACGCAAAAGGGGATATTCAAATCCTATGCGGCCTGCCATGCAGGAAAGGTTCTTGGATCATCCAAGGTGTTGGCTTGTGTGGGCATGGTGCTGCCTGCTGTAAAGACTCGAACACCTGTTAGCCCTCGCTCGAACCAGTAACGCATGCGCTCAGGCGCATCCTTGGCCATCAAATCAATTGAAAAAACGCCCGTAAAGCGCTCAGGTCTAGCTTGCACCGCATCAGCAACATACGAGTTATCAAACCCATAGCAAGTTGACGCTTGAACAATTGCTGCCTTGCCCACGTTGGCTTCGTCCATGGCTTGAATCAGTTGCTGCCAAGAGGTCGGCCGGTTCTTGGACCACACCGAGGGCACGCCATTCAATGGGTTGCGTGGATAGGTCCTCTCGTCGCTAGAAATAATATGCGGATGAATATCTACGATGGAAGTCATTTGAAGATCGAATTGAAATTAAAAAGTGAAGAAATATATCTTACTGTTTTTCGATCTTTGCATTATCGATGATTAAACCCCACTTTTTGATATCGGTGGTGATCCACTCCTGCATTTCTTCAGGTGTACTAGGTCTGGGTGTGACGCCCAGTTCTAGCATTTTTGTTTTCACAGAAGGCGTTTCAAGCGCCAGACCAATCGACTTGTTCAATCTCTGAATGACACTGAGCGGCGTCTTGATCGGCACTGAGATGCCATTCCAAGAGGTCGCCTCATAGTTGGGCAGTCCGCTCTCAGCAATGGTCGGAATCAGCGGCAATCCGATGAACCTCTTAGATGAGCCGATGGCTATGACTTTGATGGAATTGCTCTTGATATTGCCCATGATAGGTGTAAAGTTTTCAAAGCCCAGTTGTATTTCTCCTGATAACATATTGGATAAAACTTCAGCGCTTGATTTGAATGGAATTACTGTTAGCTCGAGTCCACTCATTGCCTTAAAAAGTTCAGCCGACAAGTTTTGGGTACTGCCGACACTAATGGTTCCAATATTTAATTTTCCTGGATTACTTTTGCCATATTCAGCAGTTCTTGAATATTGTTAAACGGTGATGAAGGCGATGTAATTAAAGCGATGTCATATGTCCCAATTGAGGACACATGAGCAAAGTCTTTGGCAATGTCATAGGGCAAAGCCTTAAAAAGCGATTTGGCCAAAGCTTGACCGTTTCCAGCAATGACCATGGTGTAGCCATCGGCAGGTGAGTTTTTAACATACTCCATACCCGGCGTTAAACCTGCACCGGGTTTATTCTCTATCACCACGGCTTGACCCAGATCTTCACTCATTTTTTGAGCAACCAACCTTGCCGTCACGTCTCCCACGCCGCCAGCGGCATAAGGCACAACCAATTTCAACGGTTTTGATGGAAACGATTGTGCCCAAATTAAGGACGAGAAACTTAGCGCGAGACAAAGCTAAAAAACAGAAGCATTTTTCATCTGAATAATGAATGATTTAGATTTACTTAATGTAAACCATATGGAAGGTATTGTTATTCGGGAATACCTTATGGAGCTCGCCCAATCAATCACGTCTTGTTCATCGCTTCTCATAGAGAGTTTTACTCAGTACATCAAAGCATAAATTGGCATTTACACCTATTACATGAAAGTAGTTTTTAATCTTACACTGCATCATGTTTTGCTTGACTTGATGTCGGCCTTACAATCCCAAGCTCAGCGCAGGCGAACAGCCCTCTCTACTCTTTATCCAACAGGAAACTTCTATGTTTGAATTTTCTCGCCCACTTCAATACGCTTTTACGGTTTTAATCAGCACTTTATCTGCGGTCAATGTTCTTTCTCAAACGAACGCCACCGATTGGCCAAAAGCCAAACCAGTGTCCCTGGTCGTGGCCTTTGCGCCTGGCGCCTCAACCGACATTGTTGCGAGAAACTTAACGCAAAAACTTTCTGAAATTACGGGTGGTAACTTCATCGTAGAAAACAAGGGAGGTGCTGGTGGCAACATTGCATCCACTCAGGTCAAAAGAGCCGCCCCTGATGGCTATACAATTTTAGTTCACAGCGTGGCTTTTGCAGTGAATCCCTCTTTGTATGCAGATGCGGGGTACGATGCAGTCAAAGACTTTATTCCACTGGCGCTGGGGCCAAAGACACCCAACATCTTCACGGTCAATCCAACTACACCAGCCAAAACTCTTCCAGAGCTGGTCGAAGCGGCCAAGAAAAATAACTTCAGCTATGCCTCATCTGGCATTGGCACGACCACCCATCTTTCTATGGAGCGACTCAAGACCGCTGCAAAAATCGACATTGTTCACGTCCCCTATCAGCCCGCAGCGGCCATCAATGCAGTAGTTGCAAACCACACGCCTATCGCCTCTACTTCCATGCCTCCAGCCGTGCCAATGATCAAGGCGGGTAAACTCATCGCACTGGCCGTGACCAGCGCTGCAAGGTCCCCTCTCTTGCCCTCTGTCCCATCGATCACAGAGTTTGGCTACAAAGAGTTTGATGACTACACCTGGTTTGGTTTTTTCTTACCTTTGGGTACACCCGCTGCGATTGTAGAGAAATTAAATTCAGCGATTAATGCAGCCATGGAATCTGGCGAAGTGGTCGATAAATTCGCTCAATTAGGGATGTCAAGCACAAAGAACAGCAGCGCAGAGTTTGCCGTCTTTCTCAAGACCGAGGTGCCGAAATGGGCAGCCGTTGTAAAAAGCTCTGGAGCAAAAGCGGACTAAAGTAACTTGGCTTTGCGACAAGATCTTAAGCGTTCACTTCAGATTTACTATGCCACCCATGTTCAACACAGCATGTTTGGCCAACACTTTGATCAGATTTGCCCGGTATAGACTTGAAGCATGCATGTCTTCAATCAAGTCTTGCGAGCTGATTTGAATGCCCTCAAGACTTGTTGCATCAAACTTTTGATCCAACGCGGCCTCTAAAGACTTCTCTCTATAGACTCCACTTTGCCCAGCTCCCGTCACCGCCACTCGTGTTCCGAGCTCAGTTCTAGCGACAAAAACACCGACCATGGAATAGCGAGCTGCGGCGGCGCGAAATTTCGCATACCCTGCTGATTTTGGAACAGACAAATGCACCCGCTTGATGATCTCACCAGGCTTGAGCGCAGTTTGAAACATAGAGACAAAAAACTCTTCGGCCGCAATGCTGCGAAGATTCGTTTCAACGTGCCCGCCTAGGCCCAAAAAACCAGCAGGGTAGTCGGCCGCAGGATCGTTGTTTGCCAGTGACCCTCCGATCGTTCCTTTAAAGCGCACTTGTCTGTCGCCAATAGAGCCTGCCAAAGCGGCCAGGCAAGGAACAGCACGAATGACATCGTCATTGCTAGCCACCTCCATGTGCCGAGTCATGGACGAAATCACAACCATTTGAGGCGTCACTTCAATTCCTCTGAGCTCATCAATGAAACTGAGATCAATCAAATCTGAGGGTGCTGCAAGGCCTTGTTTCATCACAGGCAACAATGTATGCCCCCCCGATAAAAAGCTTGCATCTTGAGAACTCTTATAAAGCTCAAAGGCTTCCTGTAAAGAGTTGGCTTTGTGATATTTTGTGGGGTACATGGTGAGTTTTAGATCTAACAAAGACTTGAAGACTTCATATCCTTTGAAGCCTGTACGATGGCTTTGACAATGTTGTGATAGCCCGTGCATCGACATAAATTGCCCTCCATCTGGTGGCGAACGACTTCAGGCGTGAGAACTTGTTCGTGTGACTCGATTAAATCCAAAGCTGACATCAGCATGCCTGGCGTACAAAATCCACATTGCAGTGCATGATTGTCCTTGAATGCCTTTTGCAGAGGATGAAGTTCACCATTGACTGACAAACCCTCGACAGTCAGGACTTTACCTCCCTTGGCTTGAATGGCCAAGGTTGTACAAGATTTAACCGATTCGCCATTTAACCGGACCACACAGCACCCACACTGCGAAGTATCACACCCCACATGTGTTCCCGTCAGACCCAAGTGCTCACGCAAAGCAGTCACGAGCAAGGTATTGTCCTCAATCTCCAAATCATGGGATTTGCCATTGACATTTAAACTGATGCTTGTCATATTGAATTTAAATCACTCGTTTTAAATAGATCATTGAATTTTCACTCTCAGTGTGCTTTGCCACGCTGCAACGCATTCCAGATTTTTTGCGGTGTCGCGGGCAAATCAAAATCAACGGGTCCACAAACAGGCCACAACGCATCTTCCACCGCACTCATGACCACTGCAAGTGCCGGCGTTGTCCCCCCTTCGCCACCAGCTTTGATGCCAAAAGGATTGGTGGGAGACAAGACCTCAACAATCTCAGTCTTGAAAGAAGGTAAATTATCAAACCTTGGCATCCCATAATCCATCAATGAGCACGCAATGGGTTGGCCAGATGTTTGATCCAAATAGCATTCTTCCCAAAGCGCTTGTCCGACACCTTGAGCAATGCCGCCATGGGTTTGGCCATGAACAATCAAAGGATTGATGCAGCGCCCCACATCATCGACTGCACTGTATCGTTTGATATCTACCCCGCCCGTTTCTGGATCGATTTCAATTTCACAAACGCAAGCCCCATTGGGATAGACGGGTGTGTGCATTTCATTGTCTCGCAACACTCTAAGCTCTTTGAGACTGGATTGCGAGCCCTCTGCATTTGCGAGCTGGATTGATAGATCAAACCAAGAAACGCTCTTGACAGAAGAAATGCTTTTAAAATGTCCATTTTCATATAAGACATCTTCTGGCTTGCATTTGAAAAAATGTGCAGCATGTCGAACTCCAAGTGCACGCAAATCCTCCACTGCCAAAGCGATCACAGCACTTGCATGACGCAAGGACCGCCCAGAATGGGTCCCCCCTCCTGCTGTGACGATATCGGTATCTCCCAGTGTGATGAATACACGATTGAACTCAACGCCCAATAAATCGGCTGCAACTTGAGCGAAGCTGGTCTCATGACCTTGTCCTGCGGGTTGCGTGCCAATGATGACCTCGATCTGGGTAGGATGAACAATGATTTCTGCTCTTTCTTTGGGTGAACCAATAGAGGACTCCACATAATTGGCAAAACCAGCGCCAAGCAACTTTCCTCTCGCATGGGCCTCTTGGCGTCTTTGATCTAAGTTTGACCAATCGGACAACTCGAGGATTCGGTTCATGTTTTCTTCATATTCACCACTGTCGTAGCTCGAGCCTATCGCATTGGTGTAAGGCATTTGTTGTGTTTGGACAAGATTGAGACGTCTTAGCTCCAAACGATCTATACCTAAAACCCGAGCAGCTCTATCGATGACGCGCTCTATGGCAAAGGTAACCTCTGGACGCCCAGAACTGCGATAAGCTTGCGTTGCCATGGTGTTGGTAAAGACGGCGCGCGATCTGAGTGTTGCAGTTGCAATATCATACGAGCCTGTCACCAAACCTGAGCCTTTGCTCAATGGAGACAAAGACACACAACAATAGCCCACGTTGCTCAAATTATCTACTTTGAGAGCCAAGAACTTGCCTTTTGCATTCAACGCCAATTGCACCTCGGTCACCAAATCTCGCCCTTGATAATCCGATAAAAAAGACTCGGTTCTATCTGCCCTGTGTTTAACTGGAAAACCCAACTTCTTAGAGGCCCACAAAACCAATCCGAACTCAACATAGGCTCTATTGCGAGTCCCAAAGTTACCGCCCACATCGTGCGAAATAACTCGAAGTCGATCTGCCTCAACACCCAGCACTTTAGCCAGCTCTGACTTTTGACGAACCGCACCACCACTACCAGCGAAGAGGGTATAGCGATTGGTCTTTGGATCATATTGACCCAAACAAGCTCTAGGCTCCATCGTCACACCCGTGACTCGGCTCACATGAGATTTAAAGCGAACAATGTGCTCAGCAGCTTCAAACGCTTTTTCGGTCGCTTGGATATCTCCAAATGTCGCGTCAACCAATACGTTGCTTGGCAACTCGTCCCAAACAATCGGAGCATCTGAGTGAATGGCCAACTCTGAATTCATCACCTTGGGCAATTCTTCGTATTGCACAATCACCATTTGTGCAGCAGAGAAAGCTTCATTGCGTGTTCTTGCAACCACCATCGCCAAAGCTTGCCCCACATGGCGAACTTTATCGAACGGCAACAAATGGTGGTATCCAAGGAAAATATCACTGTCATTGGGGCCACGCAATTTGACATCATACTGGGTGGACGGTACCGGATTGTGCTCAATGGGATTCAATTGATCGTTTAGACAATCCTTTCCTGTGAAGACAGCCAAGACGCCAGGCATTTGCATTGCAGCGCTGGTGTCAATCGATTTGATCCGTGCGTGAGGGTGTGTCGAGCGAACCATCCAAGCCCAGGTCTGTTCGGGCAGTGAAAAGTCATCCGTAAAGCGTCCGTTTCCGGTGATCAAGCGCTCGTCCTCATTTCTTTGCAAGGACTGGCCTATTGAATTAAAAACAAAATCTTTCAATGAAAACCTCTGATCAAATACAAACCCGTCATCTCTACTCAAACACCACTTGCAATGACTGCCTCGTAGTCCCTCAACGCCAAGTACTTATTGACCTCTGTCAGAGGCGTTTTACCTGAACCATATTGCGTCCTAAGTTGAAGAACTGTTTTCATGCCTTCCAAAATGACCGCACCTTTTGGGGTAAGACCCGATCGAGGAGACAACAAACTGTTCATGACAGCGTCAACAACTGGCACTTGAATTTCCGGCATCTCTTGACGCAATAAAACCGCTGCAGCTGCTTTGTTTGCAGGGCTCAAAGTCCAGTCCAATCCTTGTAAGTATCCCTTGATAAACAAGCGGGTCAAGTCTGAGTGATCATTTAACCAACTTTGTCTGGCTGCCACAATGCCACCTTGATAGACGGGGAAAGCCTCGGTACTTTGGCGCAGCACCTTAAAACCAGCGGCCTTGGCAATACTGGTAAAGGGCTCTATGGTGATGGTCCCTGCGTGCAGACCTTCTTTAACCGACTTCCATCTCTCAGGGGTTGCGCCCACTGCCACCCGATCGTAGTCAGTCATGGGCAGTCCCAATTGTTCCAGCATGGCATACAAAACAAATGCAAATCCCGTTCCAACTGCGTCTAAAGCCAAACTTTTCCCCTTGAGGTCTTGTGCTTGGTTGATACTGGCATGAACAACAGCGCTGAGTTCGACTTGGGTCGCACCCATGATCACTCTAAAGTCTGTGGGGTTTTCAAACTTGGCTGCACCTTGGCCCTCTTGGTAGGCCACGATGTTATCAAAGGCTGTAAAAGCAATATCAAACTCACCGGCCTGAAACGCTTGAAACTGATAGAGTGAACTGGGCGTCGTGGTCAATGAAACGTCCAAACCCAAGTTCAGGAAACACTTATTTTGAATTGCTGCAAACAAGGGCAAATTGGGAGAACCTGGAAAGGCAATGATCTTGATTGACTTGGTCATTTAATAATTTAAACCATTGAATTTGAGGACTCTATTGTAATTAACAGTGCATCGTTGGCCTTGAATTTTTCCCTAAATTCCCAGCTTTTGTTTCCGTCAACAAAGGATTATGAGGGTTTACGATGATGGCGCCTTGATCCTTGACCTCGTCAATAAACCGGTCAACAGGAGTAAACAGTTGGTGTTTGCACGACTACTTCTCAGCATTTAAATGACTTAGGATCCATGCAGAAGTTGCTATTGAGGGACTTATTGATAAGACTCTAATTTAGCAGGATATTTACTTTTTTTGAAGATGGATCAGCCATGGATTGTTTTAATTCAAATCTCAAATCCGTTCTTAAATCCATTTTTTTTCTGGGTTTGATGAGCTTAATTTGCACCGGAATTGGGGCACAAACATATCCCAAAGCACCTGTAAGAGTCATCATTCCATTTCCCGTTGGAGGTGGGGTTGATGTGGCTGGAAGAATCCTTGCTCAACGACTGAGCGAGGCTCTTGCCAAACCCTTTGTCGTTGACAACAGAGGAGGCGCAAACGGCAACATTGGCACTGAGATGGTTTCTAAATCGACCAACGATGGCATGACCTTGCTTTTCACGGGTGCGGGGTTTGTCATCAATCCCAGTTTATATAAAAAAATACCTTACGATCCCATCAAGGAATTTGAACCCATCAGCCTGATGGCACTCGGTCCTAATGTATTGGTGGTTCACCCGTCTCTTGCAGTTCATTCAGTACAAGATTTGATAGCACTTGCAAAGGCTCAACCTGGTCGAATTGGTTTTGCAGGCTCTGGCAATGGCAGCACGCCACACCTGGCAGGCGTCTTGTTTAACAACTTGGCTGATACGCAATTGATCCATATCCCCTACAGAGGCTCTGGGCCAGCCATAAACGGCATCGTTGCAGGCGAAGTCCCCGTCATGTTCTTGCCAGCCATCAATGCAGGCCCTTTGATTGCAAGCGGACGCTTGCGTGGCTTAGCCGTCACTAGCAAAGACAGACTGAGCTCCTTGCCGGACCTCCCAACAGTTGCATCAAGTGGTTTGACTGGCTACGAATCAAGCCAGTGGTATGGTTTGCTTGCACCCAATGGAACGGCTAACGAGGTATTGAATATACTCAATAAGCAAGTTCGTACCATTATGCAAACCGCAGAGATGCAACTGCGCATGAAAAGCGATGGCCTTATTCCAATTGGCAGCTCAAGAGAGCAATTTGCAACCCACATCAAAACCGAGATCGATAAGTGGGCCAAGGTAATAGCAAGTTCAGGTGCAACTGTAGATTAAATCAAAAAGCGACAAAGAAAAAATCCTTGGAAACTCAATGCCCTTTTCTAGGCTTGAAAATTCAGAGGAGCTAGATACACTCATTAAATACATTCAAAAAATGTCAATTAAGAATTAATCTTAATTTGACACTCAAACTTTTCATTGAATTATTGATTAGTTATTTCAACGCTACTGAAAAACCACGCTGGACTGCAGGTCTCGCCATCAAGCCCTCGTACCAGCGCTTGACATTGGGGAAGTCTGCCAGATCAACTTGGTGACGTTCATGGCGCCAGACCCAACCAAGGACGGCAAAATCAGCGATGGAGAGCTCAGTTGCAAAAAACTCCACTGCACTTAATCGTTTATCCATCACACCATAAAGGCGACGAGTCTCTTTCATAAAGCGAGGTAGCGCGTAACGCTTATCGGCATCGTCACTCAATCCCAAAAAATGATGCACTTGTCCAGGCATGGGGCCAAACCCACCCATTTGAAACATCAACCATTCAAAGGTAGATACTCGATTGGAGCCAGTTTTTGGTAAAAATTTCCCAGTTTTTTCAGCCAAATAAATCAAAATTGCACCCGACTCAAAAACACTGATTTCTTTGCCTTCATAGCCCTCAGAATCTATGATGGCTGGTATCTTGTTGTTGGGACTGATTTTTAAAAAATCAGGATTGAATTGCTCATCCTTGGTGATATTGATGAATTTGACCTCATAAGGCAAATTCATTTCCTCAAGTGCGACAGATATTTTTCTACCATTGGGTGTATCAAAGGCATAGAGTTGAATGCTCATATTTTTTTCCTCAAAGAAAGTGGTTAATTGCAAGATTATGTAACGAAAATCGGCTTGGAGGTTTTAGACAACAGCAACCAGCTTCCGCTTGAATCCTTAGTGAAAGTGTCTACGTACTTTAAAATGGACAGTGGCAGCATTGGAGCTGGCTCGTTTGACGGCTCTTCGCGATCGCAGCGGTAAACCATAGTGAGATACGTTGCACTTGCACTTTGATGATCGATGATGCTTATAACCACATTTTGAACCATATGTGCTGTCACACGACCAACGGGACGATCAAGCAGGGCCTCTAAAACACAAGCAGGACCTACCAATTGCTTTCCTTGTCGATGCCATATACCATTTAGAGCAAACAAACTCGAAACCGCCTGGAAATCCGAACTGTCAAGTGACATATAAAAAGAATGAATTGCCTGCTGGCACTCCATCATTGAAATTGTTTTGTCTAATTGATTCATGACCATTACAACTCTCTAATAAATTTATTTTCTAAGTGACCTAAACCACTGATTTCAATATCAACTGCATCACCCGAAATCAAATCTGGAGATGCTCCATCAGTCCCCATCCAAACCACATCACCAGGCCAAAGAGTTAAATACTTTGTCATCTCAACCAGAAATGTGGGGACATTAAAAATCATCGCATTTGTTTTGTAAACAGTTTTTACCACACCATTGACCTTCACCGTCGTAACAGCCTCATCAGGCACAAAATCGGTATCAATCCAAGGCCCCATGGGCTTGAAGGTATCTGTATTTTTACTACGCCAAAAAGTCCGATCTGAGCGCTGCCAAGTGCGCTCGCTCACATCATTTCCAATGGTATAACCCAAAACACATGACAATGCATTTTCAAGCGTGAGGTGCTTAGCTTGTTTGCCAATTACAACCACCAACTCCCCTTCATAGTGAATCTTCTCAGTGGCATCTTTAGGAATAATTACATTTTCCATATGCGCAATCAAAGCATTGTTGGCACGATATCCAATATCAGCCTTTGAAGGCAGCACGGGTTCAATACCTTGCTTTTTGGCTGACTCAATCACATGTTCTGAATAGTTCAATCCAGCACAATAAAAAGTTCTTGGCAAGACGGGAATTTCGATTTTAACTTTATCAATATCTATAAAAATTGCCTCTTCCTTGAAACCATTAAAGGGGTCCCCTAAAACTTGCTGAATTTTGTCTCCCCGAATAATTCCATAATGTGTAACTTGATTAAATGTATAACGAATCCAACGCATGATGAATTGCCCTCCTTAGTCTAAAGATATTTGAGCTGACTTGATAACATTACCCCATTTCTGCCGTTCATTTCTTAAAAAATCAGCGGCTTGCTCAACACTTCCTCCAGCAGGATCTGCTCCAGCTGAAAGTAGTTTTTTTCGAACATTTGGATCTTGAAGCATTTGCTCTAAAGATAAATTAATTTTTTGAATTATTAAATTCGACGTACCAGCTCTTACAAATACACCGAACCAACTAGAAGCTGTAAAGCCCGTTAATCCAGACTCCTCAAATGTGGGAACTTTTGGAAGGGTTGGCGAGCGCTTGAGTGAACCAATTGCTATTGCTTTCACAGCTCCAGAATTAATTGGCTGGGTCATACTCGAGGACAATGAAAACATCATTTGCACATTTCCACCTATTAAATCAGTCGTCGCCTGAGCATTTCCTTTGTAAGGAACATGCACGATGTCAATTTGAGCCGTTCGCTTTAATAACTCACCTACAACATGTGAACTGCTTCCAATACCATTGGTAGAGGCATAGTTCAATTGTCCAGGCTTTGTTTTTGCCAAAGTGATAAGCTCTTGTAAATTATTTGCTGAAACACCATTATTAACTACAAGGATATATGCAGGAGCAGCAATAATATCCACAGGGATAAAGTCTTTTTCGTGATCAAAAGGCGTGTGTTTATATAAATAAGGTCCCATCGCCATCATGCTTTGTGAACCAATTGCCATCGTATGACCATCCGGATCGGCTCTTAATAAGGCCTGGAAGGCTTGATTGCCCCCGGCTCCGGGCAAATTATCAACCACAACGGATTGATTTAAACTTTTAGTTAAAAAATCAGCGACAAGTCTTCCAATGAAATCAGTGGGTCCAGCCGCCGTTGCAGGTACAAAAATCTTAATTACTTTGTTTGGATATGCTAGATTTTGCGCTTTAACAAGGCTCGCTATCAAAAGACAAAAAACGATAAGGATTATTTTAATTTTCATTGGTGAATCTCTGTTTTAATTCATTCAAAGTAAACAAATACTTTATTCGCCTGAAATAAATAGGTATCAACATAATCTTGCAACACTGGTTTTTTATTTAGAAATGACATTGCACCCATTAAAGGCATCCAATTGAGAATTTCATGTTGACCAGCATTTTCAATCGTTTGACGACTTAGCTTTTTCCAGTACTCATAATCACCCTCAAGCAAAGACTTCAACAGTTTTTTATCAGAGTCGTGATCTGGAATGATATTTTGTGAGTTGGAAGATAGGCTAGCATGAGACCAACTGGCAGATGCTATGAGCGCTACACTGTACTCACTCTCAAGAATTATTTTCGCAAGTTTCTCGCCCAAATCCATGCACAGTCTATTGGAGGGCGCTGGGGGGTCGGGCATCCCATCTTGGGCAACCGAATCAAACAAAAAAGCCCTGCTCCTTCCTCTTGTTCTAATGACATCGCTGCCATATGAATTGATCTGAAATGGAATGATAGGGTAAGGAAACCCCTTTAAATCAAAATCTAAATAAAGGGCCGTATTTTGAAAGGCTTGTGGCAAGGATTCTTGATGCAAAAGACGATATGCATACGGAATAGGAAAATCTAGGCTCAACAATTGAGTTGCCAAATATTTTGCCCCTTCACGATGACCCCTCAATTTCAATTCCCAATCATTTGGTAAACCCCATGTATTTCCATTTTTACCATACCTTGCATTGACCCATGGCTTTGTTATAAAAGGATCATCTAATCCAAAAATACAAAATGGAGGAATGATATCTTCTTGGAAATTTTCGTATTGATCATCACCAAAAACAATGACAAAGTCTGGATTAAATTGATCCAAGATTTCTCTTTGTTTTCTAAAACACTCTATCTGCCGATTCCTATGTGCCACCGACGCAGCATGTCCATGATCCTCACCGAGCTCTTGCAGCATAGCCAAGGGCCAATTGGACTTATCTTGGTAAAAAGCGGAAGCATTTTTAGCACTCAAAGCTTCGTCAAACATTTTCATGCTACCCCCAGGAGGCAAGAGCAAGGGAGGACTATGCGTGTTTCCCAACCCAAGAATTCTCCCCATGATGACAATCTCCTTAAAAGCTGATTAATCGACCTAAAGTGATGAGATTACTCACCGGTAGTTTTACGCTCTATGTTTAATAATTTGGGTAAATCGCAGGTCATGTGCGCACGTTTGAGTTGAGCTCCCGGACCTCCATCCTCTAGGAATGGATCAGAAATACCGTTATACAAGCACTCATAGGACTGTCTAACTGCCTTGTACATTGCCGCAAATGCTGAACCTGAAGAGGCAGCCAATTTGAAACCCAAGGAATTCAAATCCTCTTTACTCATCCCAAAATTAGCAAATCCGTCACCAGGTGCAAAAATCATTAAAGGCTTTGGCAACCTTTCGCCAAGGATCCTAATTTCCTCTGGGGTTCGAGTATGCACAAAAAGCATGTCAGCTCCTGCCTTATGAAATATTTCAGCACGGCGCAATGCATCGTCCATTCCAGTCAATCGCAAAGCGTTTGTTCTAGCAATGATTAGGGTTTTGGGATTGGTACGCGCTGCTTTTAATTCATTGATTTTTTGAACCATCAGTTCCGGCTCAATCAATCGTTCTATGCCAATGTGGTGATGAACTCTTCTGGGTAAATATTGATCCTCTACTTCAAGCGCTTCATAACCAGCGGCCTCAGAAATCATCATGGTTCTATGCATATGTACTGGGTCACCCCAACCACCTCCAGCATCTAAAATCAAAGGCAATGGGCTGACTGATTTCATATCCAACGCCAACTGCGCCATTTCATGCACGGTAATATTGGCCTCAGTCACACACTTTAGCCAGCCCAAGGATCCTCCGCTGACATAACCAGCTTTAAAACCAGTATCTTGAGCCAACTTGGCCATTATGGGATTCAAAACAACGGGGGCAACGACAAGTTCATTGCCGTCAATTAAACTTTTTAGAGTTTCCAAAATCTTCTCGCTTGTAAAATCATATTGAACAATTGTCCTAGTCTGGCGTAATGCCAGCAGTGCTGATTACCTCAGACCACTTTTTTATCTCTTTTGCCATGTGTTCAGAAAAAACCTTCCCATTTCCCTTAAAAGGCTCGATGCCTTGATGAAAGAGTTGCTCTCTGACTTCTGCTGAATCCAAGGACTTATCAAGTAAATTAAACAACAATTTAAGTATAGGCTCAGGTGTACCAAAAGGCGCCACCAAACCAAACCAAATTCTGGTGTCATAACCTTTAACACCTGTTTCTGAGACCGTTGGTAGTTCAGGTGCAATTTTTGAACGATCCAGGCCGGTGGTTGCAAGGGCCTTGAGTTTTCCAGCCTTGATAAAGGGCAACACGGTTGATGCAGGAGCAAACATCACGGGCACTCCGCCTGAGAGCAAATCCGTTGTTGCTTGCGCACTTCCTTTGTAGGCCACGTGTACCATTTTTGAATTGGTTGCCATACCAAACAACTCCCCAGCCAAATGAGACATGGTTCCATTTCCTGAAGAGGCAAAAAAAATAGACCCTGGTTTATTTTTAATCAGGGCCGTCAAATCCGAAACGCTTTGAATTCCCAATGAGGGATGAACAACTAAAATACTAGGTACGCTGACAGCCAAGCCAATGGGCGAAAAGTCCTTCATGATATCGATTGGGACACTCTTTAAAAGAGACGGATTGACAGAGTTGGTGTTGCCAGCCATGAACAAGGTATAGCCATCAGGTGCAGATTTGGCCACCATTTGGGCGGCAATATTGGTACCCGCTCCAGGCTTGTTGTCAACAATGAATGGCCGGCCCAAGTCCTCAGACATTTTATTGACAACAATCCGTGTTGCCACATCGGTAGCTGTCCCAGGGGGAAAGCCAATAACGACTCGAATGGGCTTGTCTGGGTAAACAGCATGAACTTGATTGAAGCTCAAAAGAATAAAGAAGGCTAAAAAATTAAATACAAGCATTAAACAGCGCATTGCATAAATCCTTTTTGGCAAAATATTGAACAAAAGAATTAAGCTTTTTCTCTTTTCACCAGCTCAGCCAAAATATCCGCACCACGATTTGCAGCGGGTAGGCCACGAAACAAATAACACATACTGATCATTGCTTGGAGCTCTTCCCAACTGGCCCCAGCACGCCTAGCAGCAACGCCATGCGTTGTCGCCGCATCGTTCATGTCCATCAACAACATCCCAAAAATCATCAACTGCACGGTCTTTTGATCAAAGCATTTCGGGTACATGGCATGAGTTCTTGCTTGTTCTTGCAAATCAAGCATTTTGGGATCCAAAGCCCCTGTCACAGCAAATCTAGACTGAATGCGCGGTGGAACAAAGCCCAAAAGTTCTTTATAAATTTCACCCCTTTTTTCAACTGAATCTTGCCCCTCAAGGTATGGGCCAATGGATTCTTTGATTGAGCTTAAATCTACTGGTTGGGTTTGTGATGAACTCATTGAAATTGACTTTATAAAATAAATGAAATAATGAACTTAGAAACTATGAATTTTTATGCATCACAACTTCTATCAACTGCGGACCCTGCATGGGCATCACGGTCTTAAGAGTCAAGAAAAACTCTTTCAAGTCCCTGACCTTAAACGCCTCCACGCCTTGGGCTTTGGCCAGACCAACCCAATCAAGACTGGGTGAATTTAGGCTGAGCATGCTCAGTGCTTTCACACCCGAACCGCTAGCCCCCACATTGATCAACTCACCCTTTAAAATTTCATAGGATTGGTTGGCAAAGATAATCACCTTGACGTTTAGATTTTCACGCGCCATGGTCCATAACGCTTGCAAGGTATACATTGCACTGCCATCTCCCTCAAGGGCAATCACCGTGCGATCAGGCGCTGCAATGGCAGCACCCACTGCAGCGGGCAGCGCAAATCCAATGGCGCCCCCCATCAAGTTAAGCCAATCATGGGGTTGTGCAGACATGGTGAAGGTATCAAAATCTCGACCAGTCGTGATCGACTCATCGACAACAATCGCGTTTTCAGGGATCAAGGCAGCCAACACTTTGGCAATTCCAGCCAAATCAAAAGAGCCTTCGGGGCAATCCGGTTGCTGCAACGAAGCCACAGCGGGCTTTAGATGCGAAGCCCCCAAATGGTCGGCCAACATTTGCAAAGCATCATGTATATCTTCTCCCAAGCCCACTAATTCATCAATGACGCAGTCTGCAGAAAAAAGATAACTCGGCTTGTTGGGATATCCAAAAAAAGCAACTGGCTTTTTTGCACCAACCAACACAATGTGTTTGTAATCCTTGAGCATTTCAAGGGCGGCATTCACAGAAAAAGGAATCGATTTGGCTTTGACACGACCTGCACCCCTTTGAATCCTAGAGTTGTTGTACTCAGAGTGAATTGCACATCCAGTTTTTGCAGCAATTTGTCCTGCCAAACTTAACGACTCTTCTCTAAGACCCAAACCACCTAACAAAAGGGTCTTGGGCTTTGGGGAGGACAATATATTGGCAATGCGCGCAATGCTTGCCTGTGTCACTCGAGGTCTAGGAGAAGCCTTCTTTGCTTTTACAACCTCACCTCCAGGGCCCCAAGCCGTATCCGCAGGCAAAATTAAAGTTGCAACCTGCCCAGGGGCTTGTTGGGCTTGCTCAATGGCTAAAGCACCATCTTTTGAAACATCCAAGGAGCTCTTGGTAGTTTTGACCCAATGCGACATGGGCCTTGCAACACCCTCAATGTCGGATGTCAACGGCGCATCACATTCGATGTGGTGCAGTGCATGCTCGCCCACGATATTTACGATGCCAGAATTGGCCTTTTTGGCATTGTGCAAATTGGCCAAACCATTTCCAAGGCCGGGCCCCAAGTGAAGCAAAGTTGAAGCTGGTTTATCGGCCATTCTGTAATAACCATCAGCAGCCCCCGTGACAACACCCTCAAAAAGACCCAAGACACATCTAACACCTGGAACTTTATCTAAAGCAGAAACGAAATGCATTTCTGAAGTTCCTGGGTTTGTAAAACACACATCTACAGAATTCTCTACCAACGTTCGAACCAAACTTTCCGCACCGTTCATGATAAATTAACCTTATAGAAGAAGACTAAAACCAGGGATAAAGGAGATAGCCTCGTAACGAAAAACTCTCAAACTATACCTCACTGCGCGTCCAAGATCTGAGCGTATGGAGCGCTTTGACCATGACCGCCAGCAAATAAACGCGGCTTCAACACTGCACGCTCAACTGCTTTGGCCAGCGCAGTTTGCGTGGCGTTCAATCGACCTTTAATTTGATCTCTTCCAAGAGCCCATAGATTCGTGACAAAACCGATTTGTTCATCGCTTATCGAACCAAGGAGCAGGCCATTGGGATGCGTCTTTACTTCAATTGCTTGAATGGCATTGGGGTGAAATTTGATATAAATTCACACCCCAAACCGGGTCCTTGAATCAAAGAGACCACAATTGAGGGATTTCCTCATCTTAATGAGCTTTGTGACAGGAGAAAACAGGTTTAACCATTAGGCCAAATGGTGAACGATCCAACTTGAGGGCAATTTAACCCACGTGGTTGAAACCTATATTCTTAGTTATGCTTACCCATTTTGATTTTTCGCGCTCAAGGGACTGATCGAACTCTAAAGGTGTGCTAAGTAAAGGCTCCATTCCGTTGGCGAGAAGCTTGTCTTTGACCTGCAAGGTTTTGGAAGCGGAAATGAGACAACAAGGCCATTCAAACCAGGTGTCTTAAAGTTTTATTCCTATGGCATAGCCCTCCGCTGTAGCGCTCAAAAGATCTCTGGCTATTTTCCCATCCCCTATCAGATGAACTGGTATTTGATAAGCTTCAAATGCACTGAACAATTCTTGATTGGGTTGCATAGGTGTTGCATATGCAAAAAAGGAGACATCGTGGATATCTTTCAAGGGGCCTGCAAAAACACTCCTGTACTGAAGTATCGATTCGGATTCGAACTTATCGCTCCAAACCGGCTCCACAAGGGTTTTGATCTCAATGCCGCGTTCATGAAAGCGTCTTAATATTCTTTGTCGCATCACCAAGACAACTTGCTCGGCAATCGTCTCTCTGGGGGACAAGATCACAACGCGCTCAAATCGATCCTTCAAATACTCTGCTGCATTGTAAGTACCTTCACTTTGGTCCATGTCAAAAATCACTGCGCAACCCTTTTGGGGTCCTTTGCTTCTGAGTAAATTTTTAATCGATTCACGTAAATCAAGCAAAAAGCCCTCTTCTTGAAGCGACTTTGGCAAATCCACCGGCCATGTCATGGTGGCACCTGTCGCCAAGATCACTTCATCGGGGTCATGGGCCATGACCTCCTGTGCATTGACCTGCCTACCCAGGATGAACTGAACATCATGTTTAGTGCATTTCAAGTAGAGATAATCGTACACACTTGATAAAGACTCACACAAAGGCAAATTCGCAAGCAAGCGAGCTTTGCCCCCCACTTCGCTTGAATTACCAAAGACCGTTACCCGGTGACCTCTGGCGGCCAATGTACTTGCGGCTTCAAGACCTGCAGGTCCAGCCCCCACAACAGCAATGTGTTTCGGTTTCGTGGTCAAGACATCGGCGTCATCAATCTCATTTAAGTTCGTGAGCCTTGGATTGTTATCGCAACCAATGGAGCGATTTGAATTAATGGTTTTCCAACACGTGTTGCACGACACGCAATAACGAATGTCTCTTGCCAGCCCTTTTTTCGCCTTGTTGGGCCAATTGGGGTCCACAATCAACGCTCGACCTAGGCCGATGAGGTCCACTTGCTGGCTCACAAGGACGGCTTGAGCTTCTGCAGGATCGGTGATTCGGCCAAGGCCCATCAAGGCCACACCCGGAGCGAACTCGCGCAGGGAAGCAATGGCCTTCATCCATGTTAGCCTGGGCGCGCTGTCATCTGGCAAGTGCATCTCAAGTGTTCGGTGGTGGGTTCCCATGGCCAGGGTCAAATAATCGAGCTTAACGCTTTGACTCAAATGTTTGGCAATGGCGTGGCATTGTGGCAAGCCAATGCTCCGCGGTATACCGTCATCTCCTGGTATTTTGGCGCCCAAAATAAAACCCGGACCACACGCGGCTCGGATCGCCAAGCACATTTCAACCAGCAATCGACTGCGCCCCGCCAAATCCCCTCCATACTCATCATCTCTCACATTGGAGCGTTCAGACAAAAATTGATGAAATAAATGCCCATGGGCCGCGGATATCTCGACGCCTCCAAAGCCACAGGCTTGCATGCGCAGACATGACAATGCGGCCATCTCAATGAAATTTTGAATCTCTTTTACGCCCATGGCTCGAGGCATGGTGTAGCTCAAATCATCGGGCAAAGCTGATGCACCCATGGCCGTATAGGATCGTCCGGGGACATGACGACCACGTCCAGTGTCTTGAATTTGCCCAAGCAAAATACTACCCTGCTCACGCACGCCATGGGCGATGCGTTCGAGATCTCCCTGCATGGATGCGTTCCACGTGATCAAGCGCTCACCGGACTGCAAGGGTGAAATGCCAACCGGATCCGTCACCACCATAGCGGCCCCGCCTCTTGCGCGATTGACAAAATATTGATAGTAGGCCGGATTCATTCCATGCTCAGCACCAAATCTAGGAGAAATAGAGGCATGCACTATCCGATTTTTCAATGTTTGACCCGCCAACTCAAAGGGAGAAAAAAGTGCTGGATAGGGGTTGTCAATCGTCATTGTGTTGTTGAATCGTTCAATCGCAATTTTCATCCATCGTTTAGTACCCATCAATGGGTATTGATTCCATGACCCATAACATTAATCTCAGAAGCAAGGGTTAATGACCCACTGAAATTTTAGAGCAATTCATGTTTATTCGGATTTTTATATAGGTGATTTACATTAGGATTATCCCTTCTCCAAAAGTCAATCTGCCCCTAGAATTCAGCACTCTATGATGACCAAAACAGGAGCACACGCATGAACGATTGGAGAGCACGGATAGGTTTTTTAATTCCACCCACCAACCCAACGGTAGAGAAGGAAATGTTTGAACTCGCACCCGAAGGGGTATCTGTGCATTTTGCTCGCATGGTGGCCAAAGGGCCGGTTGGCACACTTGACAATTTGCATCAACGAGCTGCCAGTCACATCGAACACCTAGGAGAGACAATAGAGATGCTCGCGAGTGTCGAGCCCGATGTAATTGTCTTGGCCCACACAGCCACAAGCTACATCCTAGGTCCAAAGGGAGAGAGAGAACTCACAAAACGAATGGAAAAACTCACAGGCATCCCCTTCATTACAGCTCTCGGGAGTGCAGTGAAAGCCTTTCAAGTCATGGGCATCAAGAAAATTTCCATAGGAACGGCCTACGACCAAGCTTTGACGCAAAAGGGCAAAAGCACTCTAGAAGCGCACGGACTGAATGTTTTGCATGCGGAATGCTTATCCGACGTCAAGTGCATCTTTGATGAAACCGAAAAAAGAGTTTATGGCCTGGCTAAATCCGCCAACCGAGACCAATCTCAAGCGGTATTTTTGAGCGGTGTAGGCCTTCCCACCATTTCTTTATTGGAAGCATTGGAAGATGATTTAAACAAACCGGTGATTTCCAGCTGCTCGGCCATGATGTGGAACGCATTGCGCATTGCTGGTGTGAACAGCCCTGTTTTGGGGTTTGGTGGGCTGCTTGAAGATGTCAAGTTGCGCCACCGAGATCAGATCAAAAGCAAGACCAAAACTTGAAGCCCAAGCACCGTTGAATTGATATTTTTTATCTTAAGGGGCCTGAGATTTTTTGTCGGCCTATTCACTTTGAATTTTTGCATTGCGAATCACCACACCCCAGCGGGAGTGCTCGGATTCGATAAAACGCTGAAATTCTGTGGCATTGGTGAGGGGAAATACGTCGAGTCCAATGCGCTGAAATGCCATGAGGGCATCGCTTGACTTAATCAATTGGGTCATCTCTGTCTCCAACCGGTGCGCCACTACGCCAGGTGTATTGGCAGGCGCCACAATCCCAAACCAATTGGCAAAATTCATAGAACTATAACCAGCCTCAGTCAATGTTGGCACATCGGGCATATCAAAAAAACGATTCTTTGTAGAAACGGCATAGACTTTTACCTTACCGGCTTTTCTAAGCTCTGTGGCAGAGCCCGCTGGCAGCATCTGAAAGTCTGTTTGCCCAGCGATTAGGGAGGTCAAGGCTGGAGCCTGCCCTTGAAAGGGCACGTGAAGCAGGCGCGTTCCGGCTAAGGATTGCAAAGTCTCCATGCCTATTTGCGAAGCGCTACCAAGACCAGCAGATGAATAGGTGAATTTATCGGGTTGTGCCTTGATTTGATTGATCAAATCTTGGACCGAGTTTGCAGCAAATCCAGGCTTTGAGACCAAGGCAAAAGGATTGATTGCAAAAGGCGAGATGGCCACAAAATCCTTCAAAGGGTCGTAACTGAGTTTTAGACGCAAATTGGGCGCAATGGCGTGAGTCTCAGCACTGGCAAGCAGCAAAGTGTATCCATCTGCAACTGATCTGGCCACAGACTCTGCTCCGATGGTCCCTGCCGCACCAGCCTTGTTGTCCACGATCACTTGAACACCCATTTGGTCAGACAATCGCTGTGCCAAAATGCGACCTGCCGCGTCTGTGGTTCCACCAGCGGGCCAAGGCACAACCAATTTGATTGAACGGTTGGGGTAACTTTGCGCATGGGTTAAGCCAAAGGAAACAGTGGCTAAACAGCCAAGGACAAGATATTTAACGATGAAATACATCCAATCTCCTTAAAAAAAAGAAATAACACAATTGATCTTTTCTTAGCCTTTGTCTCACATGATGAAAAAGCTAGCGCGTCTTCATCATACAAAATAGAGGTCATCACATCACTGCTTATTTTTACCAATTCGGTATCACAAGCTTCTTACAAATCGGAGATCTGGGCAACGAGGCTAACCCGATATTTCCATATATAAATGGACTCGTCGCCAAAAAATGACATCGATTCTCGTTTGAGTTCATTAAATACCCTCCCAAGCTCTGGCACTTGACCAAGTGAGTACCTTAACTCACTCCCTGAAATCGATCCTTTTAAAGGCACTGAAAACCCGTTGATATTGCAAAGACAAAGACGTTTTCACCCTTGGTGAGCAATAGCTTTAATCAATTCTCATCATTAATTTTATCTATTTACCATGCTCAAGTAATACAGTAAACTAATCAGTACCTTAATTTGCTTAAGGTTGTTTTATTTATTAACCCCAAGGAGATTTCCCATGGCAGCATTAAAAGGCTCGCGTACGGAACAAAGCTTGAAAGATGCCTTCGCAGGAGAATCACAAGCCAACCGTCGCTATTTGTATTTCGCAAACAAGGCAGACGTAGAAGGTCAAAATGACGTTGCTGCATTGTTTCGTTCAACGGCTGAAGGTGAAACTGGTCACGCCCACGGACATTTAGAGTTTTTAGAGGCCTCTGGTGATCCTGCAACTGGTTTACCAATTGGTTCTTCTCGTCAGAATTTAGCATCCGCAGTTGCTGGCGAAACTCATGAATACACCGATATGTATCCTGGCATGGCCAAACTCGCGCGTGAAGAAGGTTTCGATGAAATCGCAAATTGGTTCGAGACATTGGCAAAAGCTGAGCGTTCACACGCAAATCGTTATCAAAAAGCTTTAAGCGAATTGGTTGATTAATCAATCGTTTTGTTTTGAAGTAGCCGCTTTGCTCTGATCTGGCGCAAAGCGGTGACGAGAAGGGCCTACTCTTGTGGCGTGATTTCACGTTTCTTGACAGGCCCTTGTCGTTACCAATCAGGCGCATGATCTAGTTTTTTGGCACGAATATCTTTTTCAAGGAAAGCACACATGGCAGCAGAAGGCAATTTGCAAGCTCCCACAAGACATCCACTGGATTGGAAAAGCGAGGATTTTTATAACGAAGACTTGGCTTTCAAAGAAATGGAGCGGATTTTTGATATCTGCCACGGTTGTCGCCGCTGCGTGAGCTTATGTGACTCGTTTCCGATCCTCTTTGATTTGGTTGATGAGAGCTCGACCATGGAGGTCGATGGGGTTGCCAAAGAAGATTATTGGAAAGTAGTCGATCAGTGCTATATGTGCGATTTGTGCTACATGACCAAATGCCCATATACCCCACCCCATGCGTGGAATTTAGACTTTCCTCATACGATGCTAAGAGCGAAAGCTATCAAATTCCAAAAAGGGGAAGTCTCCAACGGAGATCAGTTCCTCGCCTCAACCGATAAACATGGCGCTTTGGCAGGCATTCCCATCGTTGTGCAAGCAGTTAATGCGGTCAATCAAAGTCAAGTCGGACGCCAGATTCTTGAGTCCGTGGTTGGCTTGGATAAGGACGCTTGGTTGCCCGAATTGGCGACAAAAAAGTTTCGCTCCGGTGCTCCCAAGTCTGACGATCATCCCGTGGTTGCAGGGGCGAACACACCTGGAAAAGTAGCCATCTACTCAACTTGCTACGTCAATTACAACGAGCCTGGCATTGGGTATGACTTGATTAAAATCTTGGATCACAATGCCATTCCATACGTTCTTGTCGAAAAGGAAAAATGTTGTGGCATGCCCAAACTGGAGTTGGGCGACTTGGATTCAGTGGCTAAAAACAAGGAAATTAACATACCCATCCTCGCTAAATATGCCCGAGAAGGGTATGCCATTTTGACTGCGGTACCTAGTTGTACTCTCATGTTCAAACAAGAGTTACCTCTCATGTTTCCCGATTGTGAGGACACGCAATTGGTCAAATCGCACATGTGGGATCCTTTTGAGTACTTAATATCTCGCAAAAAAGATGGTTTACTCAAAACTGAATTCTCTAAACCTCTTGGAAATATCAGCTACCAAGTTCCATGCCACAGTCGGGTGCAAAATATAGGCAAAAAAACCGAAGAAATGCTCAAACTGGTGCCCGATACAACAGTCAACACCATTGAACGCTGCAGCGGCCACGCAGGCACATATGGCGTAAAAAAGGCCACTCACGCCAACTCAATGAAGATTGGTAAACCGGTTTTTAAATCAATGTCTTCAATGAAAGACGATACAAAACCTGACTACATAAGTTCCGATTGTCCCTTGGGTGGGCATCATATTGCGCAAGGCTTTGAAGTCAATGGTCTTGGCGCGCCTCAACTTGAACATCCTTTAAGTTTAATTGCTCATGCATATGGACTAAAGTAAGATTTATAAACGCTTTTCTGGCATCTCCTACTTCATCTCAAAATCACCATGCAACTCACCGGCCAAATCACTATCGATTCTCTAATGTCCCTAGAGGCATACACCAAATGGCGCAAGACCCATAAAGACGACGTCATCGCACACCGCAAGCTTAGAACCGTTGCGCTTGGGGAGTACATGACCATTCAGTTTGAGAGTGAAACCACCATTCGCTATCAAATTCAAGAAATGCTTCGCATAGAAAAGGTATTTGAAGAAGAAGGTATTTTGCAAGAAATTGAAGCTTATGCTCCTCTTGTACCTACGGGTTCCAATTGGAAAGCAACCATGATGTTGGAATATACAGATGTCAACGAAAGGAAAAGAGAGCTTTCGCGTCTGATCGGGGTGGAGGACAGACTTTTTATTGAAGTAGAGGGGCACGGGCGCGTTTATGCCATTGCTGATGAAGACATGGACCGAGAAAACGAAGAAAAGACCTCAGCCGTTCATTTTGTGCGTTTTGAATTTTCTCTTAATATGAAGCAAGCCATCAAAGCTGGTGCAGCAGTAAAAATAGGCAATGACCATACTCATTACCCAATCCATATTGAGATTGCCGCCGACACTTTAGCCAATCTTGCCGGAGATCTCAAATAAGCCATCCCATTTGATTAGAAAGATAGCCATTGGTTTTTAAGCACACAAAAAATATTGGATGGAGCTACATTAGCTGTAACTTCACTAGCTAGTCTTTGCAAATTTGTGTGGGTATTGTTCGGCTCTTATGGGATCGAGCGATTAGAAATATCCCACGCACTTAAAGCCTTAATTTCAGCAACCAATCTTGAAGTTAATCGTCCCGCAGTAGAAGCAGGAATAGCACAATTGGAAACTGGCGGTAACTTTGCAGATGCTGTAATTGCTTATGAAGGCAAATAGCTTGATGGCGATAGTTTTATATCGCTTAATAAAAAAGCAGTTTCGCTACTAAAGAAACAAAATCAAAAAGCAAAATTGTGATGGCAGTCTGCCCGGAGGGGATCAACTCCCCGACCCACAGCTTAGAAGAATAACATGGCGAGATTTATCCCTTTAAATTCAAAAGGCTAAAGCTACTTTTATGGAATGCGTCATTGAAATTAGTTGACGAAAAATCATTCAATAAATAACTCTTGGAGTATCACCAACATTGCTGTTAAGGTTTTAGCAGATAGAGACCCCAGTTTTTTTATCAACCGAATTTGATCCACAGATCTCATCTGATCTAAAAGGATCAAGCCCTTTGTGCCCGAATGAGTTACAGCAATCCGAAACGGCGCTAAGAACCCTTTAAAAGTCAGGGGAGCTACGATGACAGTACGGAGATTATCATTAAGCTCGTCAGGCGAAACAACTACGCAAGGGCGTGTTTTTTGAATTTCGCTTCCAACTGTTGGGTCTAAGTTTACCTGCCAAATTTGTCCGCGCTTTACCACACCCAATCCTGATCAACAGAATTACTAAAATCACCAATCAGCAGTTCCTCACCTTCTTGCTCAAATAAGGCCTTCGCTGCTTGCGCCCAACCCGCCCTAACCTCCTTGGCAGGTTTACGTAAAACAATTGCACCATTTTCAAACGATAAGTCAGCAATCGCATGGTCTATTAAGCCTGCCTGCGCAAGCAATGGCTTAGGCAATACGACGCCCTTACTGTTTCCAATGTCTCTAATTGTTATTTGCATAACACCTCCGTTAAAACAATGTTATTACACGACAACAACTGTGTCAAATGGAAAGAGTGGCAGTGTCAGTAATTAATGAGTTGTCCGGTTTTCTAGGGGCGTAGGATGTTAGGTTTGTGGAGTTTTTATGCAGGACCACATGAGAATTTCAACCATGGGCATCAAAAACCAAAAAGCGCCTGAGCGGCGCATGAATATTGGTCTGCCCGGAGGGGATCGAACCCCCGACCCACAGCGTAGAAGGGCTTATCCTTGGCTATAAAGACATGAATTTAAACACTTTTTTATAAATGGATAAAAACTGTGCAATGCCAATTATTATGGTTTGATATGTAATGTAGAATCACATTACAATTGATATTCACATAATGGAGGTTTTCATGCCAGCATTAACCATCACGGCAAAGGGTCAAGTCACTTTCAGAAAAGAAATTCTTCAACACTTGGGTCTTAAGCCTGGCGAAAAAATCCAGCTCGATTTGATTCCAAGTGGGAAAGGCATTATCCAAGCAGTAAAACCTACAGGAGGGATGAGTGACTTCATTGGCTGTCTAGCAAATAAAACCAAGAAAGTTCTCACCATAGAAGAAATTAATAAGGCCACACAAAAAGCTTGGACCAAAGAATGAAAGTAACTGTAGACACGAACGTTCTCATTCGAGCAGTTATCCGCGATGATGCCAAACAGGCGAAGAAGGCAATAAAGATTTTGGAAGAGGCAACATTTATTGTCATTACTCTCTCCAGTCTTTGTGAATTTGTATGGGTTTTATTACGCTCCTACGATATTGAAGCTTTAGATATAAGTAAGGCTCTCAAGGCTTTAATTTCCGCTACCAATGTTGAGGTTAATCGTCCTGCCGTAGAAGCTGGAATATCGCAATTGGAGGCTGGAGGAGATTTTGCAGATGCCGTTATTGCATATGAAGGCAAATGGCTTGGAGGGGAAACTTTTGTATCTTTTGATAAAAAAGCTATTTCACTTCTAAAAATGCAACGTCAGTCAGCAAAATTATTGTGAATGTGGTATGCCCGGAAGTGATAATGAGACAGCTCCAACTGAAATTGAAAAAGAGCTTTGTATCTTTACCAAGAAAGCATTTGATCTCTAAATGAATGGCTCATATGTTGAGGCACTAGTCATCTATGAGGATCTAGTGCTTAGGTTTGAAATGGCCTAGCCACTGAGATGATGACCAAGTGTCGCAATAAGATCAACCCCAATCGTAACCAAAGGCATGGCCCAGGGAGTCGTGAAAGCAACACAAACCGGAATCCTTTGGTCCCAGGCTCAAGTCCTCTGTGGCCCACCAAGAATCACTGGGTGGGATTTCCGTTATGAATTTACCCACCATCCCTACACGATGGTTTTTGGAAGTATGCTCAAAAACTAAAAAACGCCTGAGAGGCGCATGAAGATTGGTCTGCCCGGAGGGGATCGAACCCCCGACCCACAGCTTAGAAGGCTGTTGCTCTATCCAACTGAGCTACGGACAGATATATAAATTAGTTTCTATTATTTATCAAAGATATTTTTGGTTTAGTTTGACTCAACAAAAGGGCTCCCGAAGGAGCCCTTTTTTCAACTTTGGTCGGGGCGAAAGGATTCGAACCTTCGACCCTCTGGTCCCAAACCAGATGCGCTACCAGGCTGCGCTACGCCCCGATCAATTAATTGTACCCGTTATATTGGACACTGGCGGCCAAAAGTTCAATTAATTGCCAAAAATACGGGGCCTTTTAATCTAAAAACCGCCCGACCCCTGCACTCTTGCATTTTGCTAGTAATATTTAGCGCAAAACCTTATGCAGCTAGAAGCTCACATGTGATTAATCTTGGGTCAAGAGACTTCTTCAATTAAGATACGTTTTTACCTAGATCCAAAAGACTTCGCATGATGAAAATTTATTTGACCTATCCTATATCCAAGTTTTTTGACGCACCCAAATCATCTCATGGGAACCTTATTTGTGCACTAACCATGTTTTTAGTGCTAGTTTTATCTATGCCCAACGATGCGTTGGCCGGTAAAACTTTGGATGCCATCAAACAAAGGGATCAAGTCGTATGTGGGGTCAACACTGGACTCGCGGGCTTTGGTGCTGCAGACAGTCAAGGTAAGTGGACGGGCTTGGATATTGACATCTGTAAGGCAATCGCGAGTGCCGTTTTAGGCAATGCAGAAAAGGTAAAGTTCATCCCATTATCTGCACCTCAACGATTTACAGCCCTTCAGTCCGGTGAGATTGACATTCTTTCCAGGAATACCACCTTCTCTCTGACTCGAGATGCATCTTTGGGATTGCATCAAACAGCTGTAACGTTCTATGACGGTCAAGGATTCATGGTTCCCGTCAAATCAAACATTAAAAGCGCCAAACAACTTAAAGGCGCTAGCGTTTGCGTTCAATCTGGCACGACGACTGAGAAAAATCTGACAGATTTCTCAAAAGCCAATAAGTTAGACATCAAACCGATTGTTTTTGAAAAGCTAGAGGCTGCAAATGCAGCTTATTTCCTTGGCCGCTGCAAAGCTTACACCACAGATGCGTCCGGCCTTGCCTCCATTCGTTCAAAGGAAGCAAAAGAGCCCAAAGAGCACCTCATACTGCCAGACCTCATCTCCAAAGAGCCCCTGGGACCCATGGTCAGGCGGGGAGATGACGAGTGGCTGGCCATCAGCAAATGGGTAATCTACGGACTTATTGAAGCAGAGGAATACCAAATCAACTCTAAGAACATCGAAAACCTTAAAAGCCAATCGACCGATCCCGTGGTCATGCGGCTGATTGGCAAATCCGAAGACATGGGCAAGCTTTTAGGCCTTGATCGAGAGTGGCTTTCAAGAGCCGTTTCTCAAGTAGGTAACTACGCAGAAATATTCGATCGCAACGTGGGTGAAAAAACACCCTTGAACTTAAAACGTGGCCTTAACGCCTTGTGGTCTCAAGGTGGTCTTCAGTACGCCATGCCAATTCGCTAATTTCTCTTTTAGTGTCTAGAACAAGTTCACCCTACTCAAAAGCTCACCTTGAAACTTCTTGAACTTTGGCACCATAAACGCACAAGACAGCGCTTGTTCCAATGCGCAGTCGTGCTGATCTTATTGATTGTCGTGGGCTCACTTTCCTACAACACTTGGACCAACCTCAAGTCAAGAGGCATCCAGTCTGGCTTTGATTTCTTGATGGAAAATTCGGGCTTTGATATAGGAGAGCATTTCTTGATCGCCTTTGACTCTTCTGACCACTACTGGTGGGCCTTTTTAGCAGGTCTATTGAACACGCTCAAAGTATCGATGGTGGGGTTGATCTGCTCAAGCCTCCTGGGCCTAATGATCGGCATGGGACGCACGTCGCATCAAACCTTGATCCGATGGTGCTCACGTGCTTATGTGGAATGCTTAAGAAATGTGCCCTTGCTGCTGCAACTGCTGATGTGGTATGTCCTATTGATTGAATATTTACCTTCCTCAGAAACTCCTTATTCATGGTTCAATGCCATTCTTTTAAGTCAAGAAGGCCTGGCTTTACCGCAATTAATGTGGTCTTCAAACTCATCCAGCGATTTTCTTGACATGCAGCTTTCATGGTCATGGCCCATCAGAGACATGAATGGCATCCATAGCGATCTGAATTTAAGCCCTGAATTCATTTCATTGGCCTTTGCATTGAGTTTATACACCAGTGCCTTCATTGCGGAAATCGTGAGAGCTGGGATCGAATCCGTTCACAAAGGACAAATTGAAGCTGCACAATCTATTGGCTTAAACGACTTTCAAATCAATCGCTTTGTGGTTCTACCCCAAGCAGCCCAACTCATTCGACCTCCTTTGACCAATCAATATTTAAATTTGATTAAAAACTCCTCTTTGGCTGTGGCCGTAGGCTACCCAGATGTGGTGAGTATTGCAAACACCGCATTGAATCAAACCGGACGGGCATTGGAGTGCATCTCCATCTTGATGGCCATCTATTTATCGCTCTCCCTTTTGGTCTCTTGGGGCATGAATCAATTCAAAGACGCGAGCAGCATTGCCATTCAAAAAGACAAAGAAAGACTCGAGCGCTCTAGACTCGACCCCCAAGGAACCGGTGCTCGCCATGCATGATCCCCTGCAACGCAACAAAAGCACCAAGGTGAGTACTCACTACCTTAAGTCACAAAATCCCCCCGAAAAAATTCAAAGTTGGTCTGCTCTAATTCATTTGACTCGTCTTGAATTCAAGCAGCACCCCGTTCAAGGGGCTCTGTCCATGATCCTGTTGGTGCTTGTCATCCTAAGCGGCTTGGCCTTTTTGAATTGGGGTGTCTTCAACGCGGTCTTTATTCCCGATGAAGCCGCTTGCCAACTGGCCAGATCCACAGGTGCATGTTGGGGGATGATTGCAGAAAAGTACAGGTTGATTCTTTGGGGGCGCTTTCCGTTTGAGGAACAATGGAGGCCGCTCACATCAGTTGTATTGATATTGCTGACCTTGAGCTTGAGCTGTGTAGGTACGCTTTGGCGGCCTGCATACCGTCAATGGCTTTACTTGTCTTGGGTTTGGTGCGCCGCCATCTTTGAAATTTTAATGTCAGGCACTTTTTTTAGCATCGATATCGGTTTGGGCCTTGCAAAAGTTGAAACCGATCTTTGGGGAGGACTACCCCTTACACTTCTTTTATCAATTGTCTCTATAGCGCTTGCAACACCTTTGGGAATTTTATTGGCTCTTGCACGAACCAGTGACATGCCCATGATCAAAACCTTGGCTGTGACTTACATTGAGTTGGTCAGAGGTGTGCCTTTGATCTCTGTCTTGTTCATGGCAAGCTTCATGTTTCCATTGCTCATGCCTGGGCTTCAATCTCCGGATGTTTTACTGCGGGTTCTAGCAGGCATTACACTTTTCTCAGCAGCCTACACTGCAGAAGTGGTGCGTGCAGGACTTTTGAGCGTGGGTGCTGGACAATTGGAAGCGGCACAAAGCTTAGGCCTTGGTTACTGGAAAACTCAACGCTTTGTGGTCTTGCCTCAAGCATTGGCTCATGTACTACCAGGTTTGGTCAATAACTTTATTTCCATCTTCAAAGACACCTCTTTGGTGACCATTGTGAGCTTGTATGAATTGACTGGCGCTTTGGGGTTGGCTTTAAATGGAGATGCCATTTGGCGCCCCTTTAAACTTGAAGGATATCTTTTTATTGGCTTGATCTATTTTTGCTTTTGTTTTGCTTTGTCTCACCTCAGTCAAAATTTCAACAAACCAAGTCAAACCACTCCTAAAATGAGTGCATAAAAACCATCCACCATGATCGAATTCAAACTTATCAATAAATGGTATGGCAACTACCATGCTCTAAGAGACATCAACCTAGAAGTCAAGGAAGGGGAACGCGTGATTGTTTGCGGCCCTTCTGGCTCAGGAAAGTCAACACTCATTCGTTGTATCAATGCCTTAGAGGACTTTCAGTCTGGCACGCTCAGGGTCAACAGCGTCTCTTTGAGTGAAGATCTGAGAAGCGTTCAATTGGTGCGTCAATCGGTTGGAATGGTATTTCAACAATTCAATCTTTTCCCTCATTTAACGGTTCTTCAAAACTTAACCCTCGCGCCAATTCAGGTCAAAAAAATGTCCCCTGAAGATGCTCGTTTTTTAGCCATGGCGCAACTTACTCGTGTTCGCATTGAAGAGCAAGCGCACAAATTCCCAGCCCAACTCTCTGGCGGTCAACAACAACGTGTCGCCATTGCCCGTACTCTTTGCATGGAGCCCAAGATCTTGCTCTTTGATGAACCCACTTCCGCCTTGGATCCTGAGATGATTCAAGAGGTGTTGGATGTCATGATCGAGCTTGCCACTCAAGGCATCACCATGATCTGCGTCACCCATGAAATGGGCTTTGCAAAGCGTGTCGCCTCCAGGATTGTTTTCATTGATCAGGGGCAAATCATGGAGGAGGCTCAACCAGAGGACTTCTTTAACCATCCCAAACATCCTAGAACTCAAGCATTTTTAGCCAAACTTTTAGACCACTGACAATGCTCAGTGTGTTTAAAATAGTTTCAAAAGGTAAACCGCATGAATACACAAGTTGCAATTATTGGCGCGGGCCCAGCGGGCTTGCTCTTGGGTGCCTTGCTTGACAAAGCCGGAATTGAGAACATCATCGTTGAACGCCAAACACCCGAATACGTCCTAGGGCGTATTCGGGCAGGTATTTTGGAACAAGTTTGCGTCGACCTTTTACGCGACGCAGGGGTCGGATCTGGAGTCGATATGGGCGGCACTGTCCACCATGAAATCGATCTTGTTTTTCAAAATAAACGCTACCCCATTGCAGTGAGTCAACTCACGGGAGGAAAGGTCGTGACGGCTTACGGTCAAACGGAGGTCACGCAAGACTTGATGACGCAACGCACTCAACTAGGGCTCACCTCCTTTTATAGCGCAGACGAAGTAGACCTTCACGACATAGAAAGCAAGTCTCCTCGGGTAAGTTTCTCCATTGATGGGCGACGCCAAGAAATCAGTTGTGCATTCATTGCGGGTTGCGACGGATTTCATGGTGTTTCTCGAAAACACATTCCCAGTCACCTTCTCAAAGAGTTTGAGCGAGTTTATCCATTCGGCTGGATTGGCGTGCTCGCAGATGTACCCCCTGTGTCTCCTCACGCCATCGTGTACGCCAACAGTGATCGCGGCTTTGCCTTGTGCTCAATGCGCTCTATGACCAGAAGCAGGTACTACTTACAATGCCCCTTAACAGACCAAGTCAGTGAGTGGTCTGATGAACGCTTTTGGGATGAACTCAAACTCAGACTCGATCCTGAATTGTCTGCCAAACTCATCACCGGGCCCTCGATTGAAAAAAGCATTGCACCTCTTAGGAGTTATGTGGCCGAACCGATGCGGCACGGACAACTCTTTCTAGCTGGAGATGCGGCCCATATTGTCCCGCCGACTGGGGCCAAAGGATTGAATTTGGCTGCAACCGATGTCAAGTATTTGAGTGAAGCGATCACTGAGTTTTTCAAGCTCAACTCTAGCCACGGGATTGATCAATACTCGGCAAGATGTCTTAAAAGAATTTGGCGAGCAGAGCGTTTTTCTTGGTGGCTCACCAGTCTCATGCACAGGTTTCCAGACACCGGAGAATTTGGTCAAAAAATTCAAGAAGCTGAACTTGACTATTTGGTCAAGAGTCAAGCGCTGTCGACTTCATTGGCTGAAAATTATGTCGGCTTGCCCTTGGATTTCGGGGATCAATGAAAGGCATTGACCACGCTTGGTTGAATGGTCCATTTGGCAATCACTTGAGTTGGGCCAAGGTTCTCATCAAATCCTAAAATTTGAACATTCAAAGCACCGTTTTTTCTGACTTTGACGTCGGCCCAAGCATACATGCGATCTTTTGGATTTTTGGCATCGTCCTTTTTAATACTGAAGGGGGATCCACCTGAGCCCACGATGATTTGCCAAGACTTGCCACCCTGAGATTTCAAAGGTTGTGAGGCATCGTACACATGCTCGTGGCCACAAAAGTAGGTTGCACCATAGCTCTCAATCACGCTCCAAAAGGCATCACGCTCGGAGGGCTTGACGTCTAAGCCATCCGCTTCTTTTTTGCCACCCACCTCAGGAAAATAAGTGAACGGCGGTTTGTGTCCAAATACCAAAAAAGTATTGGCCCCTCTCGCTTTGGCTTGTTCAAAATCTCTAAGCAACCAAGAGGTGCTCACCACATTGTCGCTTCCAACCGGATCGGTGTTGACCACTGCAAAGTGAATTTGCCCCACATCAAAGGCATAGTTGAGTTGAGTTTGAACCGTTTGCACCTTGTCCAGTTCAGGCGTAGATGTGTTGTTGATATCCCAATGGGTGATCGGTTTTTTCACAATCTGGTTCCAGCGTTCTACATCGATGATCAAGTCACCCATGTTTTCTCGCCACTGCTTTTCCAAATACGGCTGCGCAATTTTAACGCTTCCTTCAGGAGTTTTTGTAGGCATTTGGACTTCATGATTGCCAGGCACGGGCATGACGTATGTACCAGACTCCATGAGAGTTGCCATCATGCCTCGCCAAAATGCATATTGACGCTCATTGTCTAAGCTGTCTTTGGCGTACCCCATGATCATGTCGCCATTGAAAAACAAAACCTGTGAACGCGATTTTGAAATTTCTTTGATCACACGACTTAAAACAGGTGAAGCTGTTAACCACCTTTTATCTTGTTCACTGGTTCCAGGAATTCTTGAATCAGTGCGGCTATCTCCCAAACTGGAAAAATGAAAGACAACATCGGAGTCGTTTATCTGTTGCTTTTGCCTCTTTGGCTTTTTTGGATTCTCAGCTGTAAGTGTTTGCTTACCTGTATTTTGAACCAGTTCTTGAGCAGTCGACTTTGATGTTTGCGCATGAACCCCCATCTGAGAGCACAAACTCAACAAAAAAAGACAAAGACCTAGACCACTTGAAACTCTGCTTTTTGAGACTTTGTACATATAAACCTTTTGGGGAAAAGAGCTCAGGTGCGAGGACCTGAGTCAAAACGAATAAAAATATTGTAGTCGAATTCAAAATCCCATCAATGAATTCAGCTCTCATTCAATACCTGCAACAAGGGCCATCAAAACAATAAAAGTACCAAGAGCCCTTTTCATACCAACACATCAGGCCACCAATCATGTCACCTTTTGGTCACATTTAAACAGTAAAGTTATAAAAATAATTACCTTCCCTTTGAAATTCCATGCATAAAAGCTCAAGACGCGACTTCATCATCAAACTCTCCTCAGTATCTGCCACCCTTGCCAGTGGAGGCATTTTATCTGCGTGTGGAAGTGAATCGGCTCCAATGGTGAATTTCAATTACGGGATAGCCAGTGGAGACCCCGCATTGGATGGCATTGTGATTTGGACCTATGCAAGGTTTGCAGACGCTTCAATGATCAACGACTCGGTCCCCCTGAAGTATGAATTGGCCACTGACAATGCATTCAACAACATGGTCAAATCAGGGGATGCAATTTCAAGCTTGGCAACTGGTTATACGGTCAAGGTTAACTTAAGCGGCTTAAAGTCTGGCACAGATTATTTTTACAGATTTACGAGTGGCCCATTTAAATCTGGCGTTGGCAAGACCAGAACCCTGCCAAGCTTAGATGCAAAGCAAGTTAAATTGGTGGTTTTTTCTTGCACGCTTTACCCCGCTGGCTTTTTCAATGCCTATGCTGAGGCTTCCAAATCTGATGCACAGTTTGCCATTCACCTTGGCGACTACATTTATGAATATGGCTCCGATCCAAGTAAATTTGGAAACACCGATTTGCTCAACAAAACCTCCGCCTTGGCAATGGGCCGTGCGCCCCTACCAGCCAATGACATCGTCAGCTTAGACGATTACAGAACGCGTTACGCTCAATACAGGAGCGACCCCAACCTTCAAGTTCTTCATGCATCCATGCCATGGATCACCGTCTGGGACGATCACGAGTTTGCCAACAACGCATTCATGACGGGAGCTGAAAACCACGACCCCAAAACTCAAGGGAACTGGAACACCAGAAAAAACAATGCCGCTCAGGCCTACCACGAGTGGCTGCCCAATCGCAACGACCCCTTGGATATTGCCAATCGCTTTAAGATATACCGCCGATTTGATTTTGCCAATATTTTATCTCTTCACATGTTGGACACTCGAATTGAAGGACGTGTCCAACAGTATGCGAACTACGGCACTGCGGTGTCCGTTGCAGACTATCAGCCCTACATCTCAGGCCTCACCACGGGCGCTGACATCAAACGAACCATGATCAGTGCCGAGCAACTCGATTGGCTACAAAAAGGCTTTGCATCCTCTGCTGCAAAATGGCAAGTCTTAGGCAATCAAGACATCATGGCTAAAATTTGGTGGCCTGCAAATGTTCTGACCAGTCTTGGTGCCGTCTACTTCAACCCAAGCGCTGCCAATCAAGCGGCATTCTCCCAATCTGTCACAGATTACTTGACCGTCAAGATGACGCAGGCTTTAGGTGGCCCATTGACCGCAACTCAAACCGCGCTTCTTGACCCCACAGCAAACCCTAAACTGCCCTACAACTTGGATTCTTGGGACGGTTATCCTTTGAACAGAGAACTTGTGCTTCAGTCTATTCAAGCTTTGAACAAGCCTTTGATTGCACTGTCTGGGGATTCACACAATGCTTGGTTTGCGCAACTCACCACCTTAAAGGGCCAAAAAGTGGGGGTCGAATTTGCAGGCAGTTCCGTCACTGCGCCAGGCTTTGAGTCCCTTGGACTCGCGAGCATTGCGCCGGCTCTTGACGGCAGCATCAACAGCAAACAGTGGATCGATGGCAATGGTAAAAACTTTGGTTTGATTGACGATTTAAATTACATCGACACCAAATCCAGGGGCTATTTGATGATGACCTTCACCCTAGACAACGTCAAAGGGGAATATATTTATTTAGATACGGTTGTTTCAAACACTTACAAATCTTCAATAGGTAAAACCATCACCGTGACACCGGACCTCAAAGCCACTTACAGCTGATATTGAGGTCTATTGCAAAAGGGTCTGAATCTTTAATCTTTAATCTTTAAGATTTTATTTTTGCTTTTTCTTTTGCTTTTACGTCAATGAACCAGAAATATCTATGCCTTTAAAAATGTGACAGATCTATGTCAATTGATTTCAACAATTGTAAAGCTCTTGTTGTACAACTCATTAAAACAACTCCATGCCAATGGTCACAGATTTGAAATATTTGGTATTTACCATACTCTTTTTACTAAACCTTACTCCTTGAAAGAATAGCAATATGAACACCCGGTGCCCTTATCCTCAAAAACCCATCACTAAAGTCATCTCTTTGGCTTTACTGACATTGACTGGGCTTGGCGCCTTTGCCGATACCGTTGATTTAGGAACCGTGGGTGGCAGCAGCGGTGTGAGCGCTGCGGTGACCACCAGTTTGAAAGCCGATAGAGGTACATCTTCATCGGTGGCCCCAACACAGGCCAACCTCTCCGCAACACAGCCCCAGTCTTTCATCTCCAGAACCTATATCGAGGAATCCACGCCTCCCACAGGCAACTTCAATACCATCACCGCCATTGCACCAAGCGTGGCCTCCACGCCCTCAACGAATGGGCCGGGTTTGTCTGATCAAAAAATGTCCCTGCGCGGCTTTCAAGACGGTGAATACAATGTGACCTTTGATGGCATCCCCTTTGGCGACACCAATGGTCCCACTCATCACTCCACCGCCTACTTTCCTGCCTCCATTATCGGCGGCATGTTGATTGAGCGCGGCCCAGGCAATGCAAGCAACATCGGCTTCTCCACTTATGGCGGCAGCGTGAACTTGTTCTCCAAGGCGCCTTCAGCCACGCAAGTTCAAAGTGCCTACGGCTCTATTGGTTCTTGGGGCACTCAACTAGAAGGCGTGTCTTATGAAAGCGGGCGCATGGCTGGAAGTGACGCCACACTTCAACTCAATTTGCAACACATGCAAAGCCAAGGATATTTGACTGGATCAGGCATCAACTTGAACAACTTCACTTTGAAATACCAGCGACCCGTCAGTGACAGCTCATTGTTGACCATTTTCGTCTCTCCCAGTAACGTGACCACCAACGTGACTGATAACGCCAACGGTCCCACTGCAGCTCAAGTCAAAGCTTTTGGCAAGAACTACGTGATGAACAACAATCCAGCAAGTCAAGGCTTCTCTGGTTACAACGTCCAAGCCAAAACAAGCGATATCGAATACATCCGCTTACAAAGCGACTTGGGCAACGGATGGCAAACCGACAACAATGCCTACACATACGCTTACACCAACAGCACAGTGGCGGGTCAAGACCCCTCTTTATACGGTCCAAATGGTGACTCTTCATTGGCTATCACAACATTGGCCAAAACCTCTATCAAATTGCCCAACAACGATGTGCCTGGCTACATCAAACTCAACCAGTACCGTGTGTATGGCGATGTTTTCAAAGCAACCAAAAAATACAGTGACGACTTGCTTCGCATGGGTGTTTGGTACGAATTTTCTAAAACAGAGCGCAACAACAGTGAGGTTGATCTCAGCAACAATTACAGCATTCTTCCAGGCGTCAATGGTCAACCTGCTGGAGTGGTCACCACAAGCAACTTTTCACGACAGTATTCACATTGGCATCAATACCAACCCTTCGTGGAATACGAGTGGAATGCTGCACCGGGCATGACTGTGACACCTGGCTACAAAATGATGGTTTATGGCATGGATTTGAGTTCTGCTTCAAATCAAAAGGCACAGATCCCACAAAGCTATGCTTACAAATATGGCGCCTCCTTGCCGTTTTTAACGATCAACCAACGCCTTAACGCTCAGAACTCCGTCTATGCACAATACGCAACTGGCATGCAGTTGCCCCCAACTTTTGGCATTGGAACGGCAACCTCTTCAGCCCCAGCGCCACAAACCACGACCAACTACCAAGTGGGTTGGGTTCACAAGTCTGACAGCTTGACGGCAGCTGCGGACCTGTACTACATCGACATGAACAACATGCAGTTCAATACAGGCACCAATGCCAATCCTAACTGGATCAATGTGGGCGGTGGTATTTACAAAGGTGCAGAAGCTGAAGCCACGTACATGGTGGGTAACGGCTTTGCTGCATACGGTAACTTTGGTGTGAACGATGCCAACTACAAATCCTCCAACGCCGATGTCAAGCAACCAGTGGGACAGATCCCCAATGCGCCCAATGTCACCTACGGCTTAGGCGCCTTGTACAACCAAGGTCCTTGGAATGCGTCTTTGATGTTCAAGCGCATTGGCAATCAGTACAACGCCAAACTCGGCACACAATTGCCCTACATGGACAACACCGACTTGAATGTATCTTACAACTTCAAGCAAGTGAGCACCTTGGGCGCCAAGAATTTCAAGTTGCAGTTCAGCATCTTTAATTTGACGGATCGACAAAACTTGGTGGCGGCTTCTGGCCCAGTCACCAGTGCGTCGACACAGTACCAATGGCAAGCGCCTAGAAGCTTCATGCTGTCAGGCAAAGCAGACTATTGATTAATCACTGACATTCAGAGGGCCAGCAATGCTGGCCCTCTTTAATTGAAAAGACCATGAATTTAGATAACTTATTGACCATTGCCAACGATTCCGGTGGCACCTTGTACTTGATGGCTGTGCTCATGTTGATTGCTTTGACGGTGATCATTGAACGAACCAGACACCTGCTTAACATGCAAAGTGCTGGTGAGTCGCTCATGCAACTCCTAAGACAAGACCCACATCTTAAGAGTGAAAACGCCAAAGCGTTGATGCAAAAATTTCAGGACATGCCGCACACCAGAATCATAAAAATCCTAGACCATGAGCCCTTGAGTGCATCACAAGAAAGTGTGGCCGATCACTTAGAAGAGGCCTTGATGCACGAAGTGCCCATGCTCGACAAATCCCTTTGGATGCTGGACACGGTGATCACCCTGGCACCCCTTTTGGGTCTATTTGGCACGATCATTGGGATGTTCAATGCGTTTTCTGTGCTTGATGACATTCAAAATGCCGCATCCCAAGTCACCGGTGGAATTGCCGAGGCCTTGGTGGCAACAGCTTGCGGCTTACTGATCGCCATGATTGGACTGATCTTCTTTAACTGGCTCAACACCCATGTCAGAGTCATTGTGCACCAGTTGGAAACCCTCAAAGTCATGCTGCTGAACCGTCGCGCAGGACAACAACGTCATTAATTTTTTCATCAGACACCATGCGTTACTTTGAAACCAGAAAAGCCCGAATAGAAATCATTCCGATGATCGATATCATGCTTTTTTTATTGGTGTTTTTTGCCATGATGACACTGAGGATGATCCCAACCTCCGGTCACATCAGCAAACTGCCCACGAGCTCGACCTCGGCCAAGATGCCTCCTCCTAAACTTTTGATAGAGATCAAGGAGGATGGTGTTTTGTATGCAGAGGGCTCTGACAAGACTGCTGAACAAGTCACCCTTTTGGTCAAATCCAAAAATCCAAGCGAATTGGCTGTCACCATCGCTGGCTCAGACAGGGTCAATTTACAACAATTGATGTCGGCCATTGACGCGGTCAAACGCGGTGGGGCCATTCAAATAGGTTTGGCTGCCAAACAAGCACAATGAGCCTATCTCCTATTTTTTAATACAAACCGATGTCCTTATGAACGCCAGGTCTGCAAACATGCAAGAGCTTAAAACCAGCTTGGGATCATCGGTTTTTGAATATGCACCGCCTGCGAAAAAGACTGTTTGGAGTTCGCTAGGGATGGCGTTCACCATTGAGCTGTCCTTGGCATTGTTGTTTGCGAGCTATTTGATCTTCAGACAAGTCGCACCGGTTTTCACATCCTTGCCCATTCAAATTGAAGAGGCCCCTCCAACTGCGCCCCTCAAACAAGAACCTAAAAAACCCGAGCCCGTCAAACCCAAGATTGAACCCAAGCCCCTCAAGTCCATTGTGACGCCCCCTGCTGCTCCAACCCCGACACCCGTACCCCAACAGCAAGCCACTCCGGCGGTTGAGACACCCACCGCTTTCAGCGCGCCCGTTCCTGCACCCGCTCCTGTCGTGCCCGTGGTGATCAACAAACAAGTCGGACCCAGCGATGAGTTCAAGGCCAAAGTGCAAGCTGCCGTTCAGGCCGCGTTTTACTATCCCATGGCCGCTCAAGAAATGGGGCTGAGCGGTCGAACTCGAGTCGGCTTTGCCCTGAGCAACACCACAGCAACAGATGCCAAAATCATCCAAAGCAGCAGCATTGGTATCATTGACCGGGCCGCTCTTCAAGCGGTGCTCAAGGCCATCTTTCCAACACCACCGGCGGAACTCAAAGACAAGACCCTGAGCTATGAGATTTGGATTGAATTCAAACCCAAGACAAACTGAATTCAAGGACCTCTCGGGACGGCAAATGGAGTCGAGAAACTCTCAACCCCTAGACTTGGAGAAGATCCCCTTTTTGGCAGGCGTGCTTTGAGCGTTGGCCTTTGGCGGAAGTCCCGTGTGTTGGGTTAAAAGTTGCCCCTTGCTTGGAAACTTCTTAGCCAAAGCACCCTTGGCTTGTGTGGCCGAATTGGGTTTTGAGGCGGCCCCGTGGGACTGCGTGGAATTCTTTTTTCTGGCACTGGTATAAGTGCCATCTGTCATGGGTTGAAACGTCGGGATCAAGTGATGCTTGCCGTTGCCAATCAAATCGGCGCGCCCCATCGACCTCAGCGCTTCTCTTAAAAGGGGCCAATTGTTGGGGTCATGGTATCGCAAGAACGCTTTATGAAGACGCCTTCTTCTGTCTCCTTTGACCACATCCACCTCCTCACTCTCACGCGTGATCTTTTTAAGTGGATTTTTACGGCTGTGGTACATCGCCGTGGCAGTGGCCATGGGACTGGGATAAAAGGTCTGAACTTGGTCGGCTCTGAAACCATTCTTCTTGAGCCACTGAGCCAGCCTCATCATGTCCTCGTCCATGGTCCCTGGATGAGCGGCGATGAAATAAGGCACCAGGTATTGTTTTTTTCCAGCCTCGGCACTGAAGCGATCAAACATTTGTTTGAATCGGTCATAGGTGCCCATACCGGGCTTCATCATTTTGGATAAAGGACCCCCTTCCGTGTGCTCAGGTGCAATCTTTAAATACCCCCCCACATGGTGCGTGGTCAGCTCCTTGACATACTCAGGCGACTCGACAGCCAAGTCATATCGAAGACCAGAGCCAATCAAGATTTTTTTAATGCCTTTGAGCTCTCGGGCTCTTTTGTACAACTTGATCAAGGGACCGTGGTCGGTATTGAGATTGGAGCAAATGCTAGGGTAGACGCACGAAGGCTTTCGGCAGGCCGACTCGATCTCTGGGGTTTTACAACCAATTCGGTACATGTTGGCTGTGGGACCACCCAAGTCAGAAATCACCCCTGTGAAACCTTGTACCTTGTTTTGAATGTCCTCGATCTCTTTGATGATCGAGTCTTCGCTGCGACTTTGAATGATCCGCCCTTCGTGCTCGGTGATGGAGCAAAAGGTGCAACCCCCAAAGCAGCCACGCATGATATTGACAGAGAAACGAATCATCTCCCAAGCCGGAATTTTGGTGACGCCGTCATGACGCCCATGCAAGTCTTCGTAGATAGGATGTGGGCTTCTGGCATAAGGCAGGCCAAAGACAAAATCCATCTCCTGGGTCGTCAAAGGGATCGGGGGTGGATTGATCCAAACATCGCGAGCGCTGTTGGTGCCCTCCCCATGCGCTTGAACCAAAGACCTGGCGTTGCCAGGATTGGTCTCTAAATGCAGCACGCGGTTCGCATGGGCATATAAAACCGGATCTGACTTGACGCTTTCATAACTGGGCAGTCGAATGACTGAACGCTCTCTGGGCGGAACTTTGTACGTGCCTTTGCCAACAAAGTCAGCATGAAAATCCTCCTTGCCAAGCGTTTGATGCGTTTGATGGGTTTGATGCGCTTGCGTTTGTAGGGTCTGTCCTTTTGGCACGATTCGAATCGGCTGTCCACTCAAACCCAAGCGCTCTACTTCACGGGCCTTTTGCTTGGCATCGACATCGACCTTGCACTCTTGGCCCTGGGCCAAGGCTTGTTCGGAGACCATCAAATACGGGTTCACGTGGGCTTCAACCCGACCGGGCGCATCCACACTGGTCGAATCGATCTCAAACCACCCGATGGGCGTTTCTCGCCTGACAAAGGCCGTTCCCCGAATATCGGTCATGTCATGGATCGGCTCTTTGGCGCCCAATCGATGCGCGATTTCAACCACCGCACGCTCGGCGTTGCCGTAAAGCAGCAAATCACACTTGCTATCCAGAACAATCGACCTGCGCACCTTGTCTGACCAGTAGTCATAGTGGGCTGTGCGCCGCAAGGAGCCTTCAATGCCTCCCAACACGATGGGCACTTGTGGGTATGCCTCCCGACAGCGTTGGCTGTACACAAGGGCAGCACGGTCAGGTCTTTTGCCACCCGTGTCACCTGGTGTGTATGCATCGTCGGAGCGAATTTTTCGATCTGCCGTGTATCGGTTGATCATCGAGTCCATATTGCCAGCCGTCACGCCCCAAAACAAATTGGGCGGACCCAAGGCTTTAAAGGGCTCCGCACTTTGCCAATCAGGCTGGGCAATGATGCCCACTCGGAAACCTTGAGCCTCAAGCATTCGCCCAATCACCGCCATGCCAAAACTTGGGTGATCCACATAAGCATCTCCCGTGACGATGATCACATCGCAACTGTCCCAGCCCAAGTGCTCCATCTCGGCTCGGCTCATGGGCAAGAGGGGGGCCACGCCAAAACGCTCAGCCCAGTACTTCTTGTACGAAGTCAACGGCTTGGCTGGGCGGTGAAAAAAGGAGACGTCAGTGAGGGTATTCATAGGTTTAACCCTTAAGTGTAGTGCCAAGAGACGACATCTGTTGATCACCGTGGATTAGTCAACACGGTTTCAATGTCTTTTGCAAAGATTTTGGGCCAATAAGAGACTTTTGCCAGGTGTTTGGCTGCTTTGGGGTTGATGGGGTGCCGTTTTTTTTAACTTTGAAGGGTGTCTTGATGGGAGAGTTGCACCTCAGAGGAGGGACTTTTAATTTCAAACTAAAATTGCCATTCTTTCCTTGTTTAAACGGCAACATGACTCAACACCTCAAACGCGGCCCCGTGAGCCGCTGGGACCTCTTTTGGTCCTTTACAAAACTGGCGCTTCAAGGTTTTGGCGGCGTGCTGACGATCGTGCAAAGAGAGTTGGTTGAAAAAAAACAATGGCTCACCAATGAGGAGTTCGTTGAAGATTGGTCAATCGCGCAAGTGTTGCCTGGACCCAATGTGATCAATTTGGGACTCATGATTGGGCAGCGCCACTTTGGTTTTTCGGGTGCCATGACAGCGGCTGCAGGGCTGATGCTGATTCCAAGCCTTGTGGTTTTGAGCCTGGCGCTGATGTATGGAAGCATTTCCGACAACCCCATAACTCAAAACGCCCTGAGAGGCATGAATGCGGTCGTTGCTGGGTTGATCATCGCCACTGGCTTGAAACTCTTGCCTGCCTTGAAGAAAAACCCATTGGGCTACTCCTTGTGCATCTTTGTCGTGGCCTTGACTCTGGTGCTGCTCAACGTGTTTAAACTGCCTACCGTTTGGATTTTATTGGTCATGGGTGGCGGCTGCACGTACTGGGCCAATCAACAGCTCAAAAAGGCCAAGCAGTCCGAACTCATTGAGTAATTTCACCCTTCGCCCTTCTTTAAGCCAAGACACTCTTTTTCATCCAACCCTCCCTTTGCTCTTTATGACTTTGACCCTCTTGGACTGGTTTTCTTTGTTCATCAATTTCTTTGGTGCTTCCCTCTTGGCTGTTGGGGGGGCCATCAGCGCAGCGCCTGAAATGCATCGCTTCTTGGTCGATGAACACCACTGGCTAGACGACGCGACTTTTGCAAGCTCCATCACTGTGGCGCAATCTGCACCAGGACCCAATGTGCTGTTTGTCGCAGTCATGGGCATGAATGTAGGCCTGATTGCAAGCGGTGGTGTTCAAGCTGGGTGGCCTGCATGGGCCTATGGCATGATGACCGCCTACACGGCCTTGATTGGCATGCTCATTCCGTCAGGCATTTTGACCTTGTTCATTACCAAACTTGCACACAAACACAAAGACCTGAGCATTGTTCGATCTTTCAAAGCCGGTTTGGCGCCCATCGTTGTGGGTTTGCTTTTGTCCGCTGGCTATGTGCTCAACATCCACAACAACCACCCATCTAGTGACTGGCCCCTTTGGATCCTCACCTTGGTGAGCGCCATTTTGGTTTGGAAGACCAAAGTGCACTTGCTGCTCTTGATTGGCAGTGGCGCCTTGTTAGGCGGCTTGGGCTGGCTACAAGCTTGAGCGCTGCCTGAGGGACTCGTACAAACAAATCCCGCTGGCCACAGAGACGTTCAAGCTCTCAACAGCGCCCATCATCGGGACGGACACCAACAAATCACAGGTCTTTTTTGTCAACTGCCTAAGGCCGGAACCCTCTGCTCCCAAAACCCAAGCGATGGCGCCTTTTAAATCAGATTGATACAAAGTCTTTGGCGCTTCATCGCTTGCGCCCACGATCCAAATGTTTCGCTCCTTCAACTCGTTCAAGGTTCGAGCAAGATTGGTGACCATGAAATAAGGAACCGTCTCAGCTGCACCACTGGCAACTTTGGCAACGGTGGCATTGATCCCCACTGCATGGTCTTTAGGGGCAATGATGGCATGCGCGCCAGCGCCATCGGCCACCCTCAAACAAGCCCCAAGATTGTGGGGGTCGGTCACACCATCCAAGACCAAGAGCAAGGGGGGCACATCGCTTGGGAGAAGATCCAGCAAATCATCCAATGAGTGCTGCTGCACCAAGGGGTTGACGCGAGCGACCACGCCTTGATGGCCCAGTTGCCCACAAAGTTTGGAGAGTCGCAATCCATCGGCTTCAATCAGTCGAACGCTGGCCTCTTTGGCCTTTTCAAGAAAGCCTCGCATGCGGGCGTCCCGCCTAGTGGGCTCTATGTAGATCTCAATGATCGACTCTGGGGCCGTTTTGACGCGCACGCCGACCGCGTGAAACCCATAAATCACTTTAGCTGTATTTGAACTCATACCCTCAAGTATGACAGATATCGCTGGGTCCTCAAAAATTTGAAGCCATTGAAAATTTCATCGATTCAAATTTCAGCACATCCTCTCAAGCACTCACAAGCTCTCCAGCCACCAACTCTAAGCGTCGTCCGAGTCGATTGGACAAGGCGTTGTCATGCGTCACCAAGACCAGTGTGGTGCCCAGTTCCGCATTGAGCTCTAGCATCAAAGACAAGACCAGCGCACCCGTTGCGTGATCCAAGCTTCCAGTGGGCTCATCGGCCAAGAGCAAAGAGGGCTGAACCACAAAAGCTCTTGCAAGGGCCACGCGTTGCTGCTCACCACCACTCAACACCTTTGGAAAATGAGACAGTCTGTGCGACAAACCCACCCGGGCAAGCATCTCTTGTGCGGCGCGTTTAGGGTTGGGCTTGCCCATCAATTCCAAAGGCAGCATCACATTTTCGAGGGCATTCAAATGCCCCAGTAGCTGAAAGCTTTGGAACACAAATCCAATTCTTTGCGCGCGAAGATGGGCCCTTTGGTCTTCGTTCATTTCAAAAAAATCTTGTCCCTCTAAAAAAACCGTTCCGCTGCTCGGGTGGTCTAGTCCCGCCATGATGGAGAGCAAGGTGCTTTTACCCGACCCCGACGCCCCCACAATCGCCACAGTCTCTTTGGCTTGCAGTTCAAAATCAATGCCCTTTAAGATGACCAAGTCTCCAAGCGAGTCGGGCACCACTTTACTTAAATTTTGAACTCGAATGATCGGTAAACTCATGCAATGGGTCTTCTATAAAAAAAGGTTTTATCATCTTCCAATAACACTGACCCCGTGTTCTCTCGGTCTTACAATGTCTTTTCATCTGTGCTTTATACTTCAAGCCTAGTGAATCAAACCCTCATCTAGGCTTTTGTACTTTGCATTGTCTCTCAACTTTCGCTCTAAATCCACTGAAGACTTGCTTCTTTAAGCGGCGCGCTTACCCCAAGAGATCGCTTTTTTGGGGTTGGGCCTTGGCGATTGAAATCCTGTGTGTGTTTTCACCGCAGTTGATCTGTAGCGCACAGACGAACTCTAACGAGTACCCTGCTGCCCCTCAAGCGAACCCAACTCAGGTTCAGTCTAAAAAAATCCTGGTCCTGGGCGACTCCTTGAGCGCTGAATACGGTCTTCTAAAAGGCCAGGGTTGGGTCGCTTTGCTTGAAGAGCGTTTGAATGCCGAACATTTCAAATGGAAGGTGCTCAATTCAAGCATCAGTGGCGACACCACCTCTGGCGGCTTGGCTCGCCTTCCCGCACTCTTGGCCACTCATCGACCCCAAGTGGTGGTGATCGAACTTGGTGCCAATGACGCCTTGCGAGGCCTGGATTTGAAAATGACGCAATCCAATCTTCAAAGCATGGCCCGGCTGTGCCATGAAGCCCGTGCCAAGCTCTTGCTATTGGGCATGCAAGTGCCTCCCAATTACGGACGTCAATACAACGAAGAACTCAAATCAAGCTTCGCGCTCGTGGCCAAACAACATCAAGCCCAATTGGTGCCTTTTTTCTTTCAAGGCTTGGTTGATCACGTCTCCAAATTGCCCGAACCACAAAGCCAAACCGATGCTTGGTTTCAAACCGACCGCATCCATCCTTTGGCCAAAGCGCACCCTTATTTGCTCCAAGGTGTGTGGCCCACACTTAAAAAAATCCTCAAGGACTGAACCCATGGCCCTTCAACTGATCACGCCAAGGCAAGCCCTCGCACTTTGGGCCACCAGTTCCCAAGACTCGCCCCAAAAAGCACCGCCCTTTAGCGCCATCATTGATGTGCGAAGCGAGGGAGAGTTTGCCCTGGATCACTGGCCAGGCGCCATCAATTGGCCTGTGCTCAATGACGAAGAGCGCGTCTTGGTTGGGACGATGTACAAACAAATCAGCGCCTTTGAAGCACAAAAAAAAGGGGCTGCACTGGTCGCTAGAAACATTGCACGACACATCGAAGAGGAGGTTTTGAATTTACCCAAAGATTGGCACCCCTTGATCTACTGCTGGCGTGGAGGCAAAAGAAGTGGCTCGATTGCTGGCGTGCTTTCTCAAATTGGCTTTAAAGTTCACTTGCTTGAAGGCGGCTACAAGGGGTTTAGAAAACAAGTCATGGATGAACTCCCCGAGCTGATCGCTCCTCTTGACTTTCACGTCATCAGTGGCAGAACAGGTTCAGGCAAAACGCGCTTTTTACAAACCCTCAAAACCCATGGCGCTCAGGTCCTGGATCTAGAGGACTTGGCTCGACACAGGAGCTCGGTCTTGGGACAAATTCCAGGTGTAAGCCAACCTTCACAAAAACATTTTGACACCCTCATTTGGGAGCAGTTGAGAAGCTTCAATGCGCGCGAAGTGATTTTTTTAGAGTCTGAAAGCAAGAAAGTGGGCAACGTCTGTGTGCCCGAAGAGTTGATGCAAAAAATGCGTCAAAGCCCATGCACTCACTTGGAGCTCACCATGCCCTCTCGCGTAGAGCTGCTCATGCAAGACTATGCATTCATGGCCGATACACCCGCTTTTTTCATAAAAAAACTACAGGCCTTGATCACTCTCAGAGGCAAAGCGGTGATTGACACCTGGTGTGAGTGGATTGAAAAGGGTCAAATTCGCGAAGTCGTTCAAGCGCTTTTAGAAACACACTACGACCCAACCTACGATGCATCGATGAAGAGAAATTACCAAAAAATCCATGAGGCTTTGCATTTGAAGATCGAGTCTTTGGATGAGCTCAAGGGCGCAAGCTTTGCGACAAAAGTGCTCAAAGCAAGCGCTCGCTCCCAAGCGCCTTGAGACTTTGCCTTAAATCGTCCAAAAGATCTTGGGTGTCTTCTAAACCGATACAAAAGCGCACCACTTGGCGATTGCGCAAATGCTCTGCTGCAAATTCACGCATGGAAGTGATGTCATAGGGCAGCACCAAGCTCATGGGGCCGCCCCAACTGTAGCCAATCTTAAAGAGCTTTAATCGATCGCAAAACGCCTCGACTTGATCCACCGAGTACTCGGATTTAAAAACCACGCTAAAGATCCCTGCAGCCAAACCCTCTGGCCTTTGGGGCGTCACGCAAACGGCCTTCCAATGTGCATGGCCTCTTGCATGCGGCAAAGCCGGATGCAATACCTCTGCAACAGCGTCTTCTTGCATCAAGGCTTGCGCCAAAATTCGTGCAGCTTTGTCTTGCGCCTCGTAGCGCAACACCATGCTTTGCAAACCCTTTAAAATCGCATCCACATCATGGGGGCCCACACCCGTGCCCAAGAACATATGTGCATTGCACAGCGCTTGCGCAATGCCATGATCTTTGCAAACCACCGAACCCATGAGCACATCGCCACCACCGCTTGGGTATTTGGTCAAGGCATGGACGGTCATATCAACACCCAGCTTGAACGCATCAAAGGCCAAGCCCGCGCCCCAGGTGTTGTCTAAGGCGATGAGACTTGGACGCCTGTCCTTGTGCACATAGGCAGCGTTGTGGGCTTGCGTGGCCTCGCACAAACCCAACACGTCTGGAAACTCCATGGTCACCGAACCAGCGGCTTCCAACCACACCACTCGAGTGCGCTTTGACAGTTTGGCCTTGAAGTCCGCCATCGACATGGGGTCGTAGCGCGTGAAGGTGATGTCGTAATTTGACATCAAATGCTTGAGTAAACTGATGTTGGGACTGTAGGCGTTGTCTGGCACCAAGACATGGTCGCCTGAAATCAAGAAGGCCAAGTTCACATGCGCCAAGGCAGACAAACCACTGGGCATCAAAGTGCAATACTTACCGCCCTCCAAGGTGGCCAATTTTTCCTCTAGGGTAAAGGTGCTGGGTGTGCCGTGAAGGCCATAGGTGTAGGCACTTTTATTTTGCCACCTCCTGTCCTTCATGGCTTTCACATTGGGAAAGATGACCGTGGAGGCTTTGAACAATGGCGCTTGCGGCGACTCGAATTCTTTGGGCGCTTGGTAGGGGTGATGAATCAGATGGGTGGACTTGATCTCAGACATGTCAATTGCCTTCAGTGCAAAACATCTGGCGTCAAACCAGAACGAAACAAACCAAGATGATGGATGAACCAAGCTGTAACAATTGTCACAACTGTCACAATTGTTACAACTGTCACAACGGCCTCAACCCTCTTACAGCTTCCACTTGGAGAGCAGTTGCTCGGGCCTCATGGCGTCATAGCCCTCAAAGGGTTGATGAATCCAGGGATTGGTTGGCAAAAACTCCACCGAGTAATCGGCCTCAAAGCTTGAGAGTCCTTTGGTCCAAATGACTGCAGTTTTTAATTCCGTGATGGGCTTGTAACTGGTTTTGAGCAAATCAACCACCGCCTTTAAGGTGTAGCCCGAGTCCGCCAGATCATCGACCAACAAGACGCGTCCTGCGATCTCCCCTTTGGGCGTGGTGATGTAGCGCGCCAAATCCAAGTGGCCTTGAACCGTTCCAGCCTCTGATCGATATGAGCTCGTTGACATGATGGCCAAGGGGCGATCAAAAATTCTGGACAAAATATCTCCCGGCCTCATTCCACCTCGGGCCAAACACAAAATATTATCAAACTCCCAGCCCGAGTGATGAATCTTTAAGGCCAACTTTTCAATCAAGTTATGGTATTCGTCATAGGAGACATACAAGTGTTTACCGTCTTCAGTCAACATAGAGAAATTTCCTTTAATTTTTTAAAATCAGCACCGTCAATTCAAATCTTTTTCAAGCTCTTGCAATGGCTCGATCGCTCAAGACACCCCAAAAGGCTGCGTCAACACCATGGTGTGCGCGCGGTCTGGGCTGGTAGACACAATGTGGATGGGTACTTCACAAATTTGCTCAATGCGTTTTAAATAATTCTGCGCTTGAATGGGCAACTCTTCGTACTTCGTGACGCCAGCGCTTGGCGTGCTCCAACCGGGCAAGGTCTCATACACCGCTTCGCAACGAGCTATCTCATCGGCACCCATGGGCAAGAGGTCTACCGTTTGACCGTCCATCACGTAATGGGTACACATTTTAATTTCTGGCAGTCCATCCAAAACATCCAACTTGGTGATACACAAACCACTCAAGCCATTGACCTGTGCACTGCGTTTTAAGAGCGCTGCATCAAACCAACCACAGCGCCTAGATCGTCCCGTGGTGACCCCTTTTTCCGCCCCCACAGTGGCCATGTGGTAGCCCGGTGTACCAGGCGTTTCCCAATCCAACTCGGTTGGAAAGGGGCCACTGCCCACACGGGTGCAATAGGCTTTGGTGATCCCCAAGATGTAATGCAACAGCCCTGGACCCACGCCAGAGCCAGCGGCTGCATTGCCAGCCACACAATTGCTAGAAGTGACAAAGGGGTAGGTCCCATGGTCAACGTCTAAGAAAGTGCCTTGTGCACCTTCAAAGAGCAAGTTGGCTCCCGATTTGTTCAAGGCATTGAGCTCCTTGGAGACATCAGCGACCATTGGCAGCACTTCTTTGGCATAGGCCATGGCCTCCTCAAACGTACTCTCCAAATCCACTTCAGGAGCGCCAAGAACGGTTTTTAAGATGTGATTGTGCAACTGCAAGTTGTCTTGTAACTTTTGCTTGAAACGAACCGGGTCCTTCAAGTCCTGCACCCTTAGAGCGCGTCTTGCAACTTTGTCTTCGTAGGCAGGACCAATGCCTCGACCTGTGGTGCCGATCTTTTTTCCACCGGTTTTTTCTTTGTACGCTTCACGGGCAATGTCCAACGCCGAGTGGTAGGGCAAAATCAACGGACAGGCCTCGCTGATGCGAAGTCGCTCTCTGACCTTCACGCCTGCTCGCTCAAGGCCCTCAATTTCTTCTAAAAGCTTGGGCACCGATAGCACCACACCGTTGCCAATAAAGCACTTCACCCCTTCGCGCATGACACCACTGGGAATCAAATGCAACGCAGTCTTCACACCATTGATCACCAACGTGTGTCCGGCATTGTGCCCCCCTTGAAAGCGAACCACACCCTGTGCAGACTCGGTCAACCAATCAACAAGTTTACCCTTGCCTTCGTCACCCCACTGAGTGCCAACGACCACAACATTTCTTCCAGGGGTGCTTTTCATAAAAACAAAAACCTAACGTCGTTAAAAATTAAACAAACTTCCATCATTGCGAAACTCTTCAAAACGATGATTGATCCAGCAAAGTGGCCTGAACTTTACTTAAAAAAATTTCTCTGACCTTGCAAAGAAAAAGAGTCCTTCAAGACCTCAAACTCACCACAGACCACACACCTTTTTCAAGCACCAATTCTCGATCACACTCAAACTCATCGGGCAATTGAACTTGGCTTGGCAATGCACAAATGACGCTCTCACCTGAGAGTCTCAATTGAGAGATGGCCTCACGCAACCGAGCATCCTCTGACCAAGGTGCCTTGATGGCCGCTCTTGGCGGGTGTTTAGGGAGCACTTCGACCAAGGCCTTCAAATCCAGACTAAAGCCCACTGCCGCCCTGGCCCGGCCAAAGACAGCACCCACTTCATCGTAGCGACCACCGCGCACGAGCGCATCTGAGCCGCCTTGGACATAAATGGCAAAGCGCGCTCCACTGTAGTAGGCATAGCCTTTTGAATCGGCCAAATCAAAACTCACTTTGACGCTCAAATGTGTAGACAACCAAAGCAACTCATGCAATGCGCTCACGACCTTGGGCCATGCCGCAAAAGCTTGCAGACCCTCGTGCACCACTGAGGCGTCTCCATACAACTGAACCAGCACTTTCAAGGCCTCGCGTGTCGCCTCTGGCATGGACAAGGCCTGGGCCAAAGACACCACTTTTTGCACATCTTTGTTGGCCACGGCTTGGCGAATGCCTAAGGTTTGCTCCTCACTCAAAGCCAAGCCTGACAAGAGGCCTTTGAGCACACGCGCATCTCCAAAATCGACTTGAATGTGTTGACACTCAACCGCAGCAAGTCCAGACAGTGCCAACTCCAAGACCTCTAGATCGGCTTCAAGCCCAGCGTGCCCAAACAACTCCGCCCCCAACTGCAAGGGCTCACGGGTTGCAAAGGGTCGATCAGGCAAGGTATGCAACACAGGTCCGCAGTAGCACAAACGGCACACGCCTGCACGGTTCAGTAAGTGCGCATCGATGCGAGCGACTTGAGGGGTGGTGTCTGGTCGCACGCCCAAGGTTCGTCCCGAGAGCTGGTCGACCAATTTGAACGTTTGAAGCTCCAAGCGCGAGCCCGTGCCACTGAGCAAGGACTCGAGGTGCTCAAGCAAAGGGGGAATGACCAACTCATACCCATAGGAGCGGGCACAGTCCAGAAATAAACGCCTAAGCTCCTCTATATGCCGGGCCTCGGAGGGCAAGACATCGGCCAAGTGATCGGGCAGCACCCAAGCGGAAGACATAATTTAGTGAGGACCCGTAGGAGTTAAAGAACGTATTTTACCCTTTTGAGGTGGGCTTTTTAATGCATCTCACCGACTAAAATCCCCACCCCTTAGGTCTGCACTGAACGCTTGGGGACTCAGAACCCAAGGGCCCAAGCGCAGGCGGTTTAAGCGGCTATTTCAAGTTGATTTAAACGCCAATTGCACGTCATTGGAGACCCTCTCTAGTCTCTTGGAGTGCCACGGATCGGCAAGACGGGTATTGGTGATGTAGGCAAAGGAAAATTTGCGCTCTGGATCGGCCCAGGCGTAGGAGGTTCCAACGCCACCGTGGCCAAACACATTTGGGCCAGACAAAGTCCCCAGGCCTCGAATGTGGACACTGTGTCCTCTTAAATGCGGGCCCAAGCCGCGATGCATGGGCATGCCCATCATCAAATCCACGCGATCCCCCGTGTAATTGCGGATCGCATAGGCCAAGGTTTTCTCAGACAAAAAACGAACACCTTTGTAGACTCCGCCTTGAACCATCATTTGGTACAAGAGCGCCATGCCTTTGGCCGTTCCGTAAGCACCCCCGCCAGGCACTCCGGCTGTTTGCCAAACCGTGTCGTTGCTCTCCGCTCTGAGCTTCATGCTTTGAACAAGATTGGCGCAGGTGAGCGCGCGATTATTTGATGCAGCAGACTCCAAGGGCTTAAAAATTGCACTGTGAGGCTCATACAAATAAGCCACATTTTGTAAAACCGTGGAGCTCTTGGCAGGCAAACCCATGTACAGATCACGCTCTAGACCCAAGGGTTTGAGGACCATCTCTTGTACGGCTTGGCGAAAGTCCATCTGCGTGATCTTCTCGATCACCATCGCTAACACCCAGTGCGCTGAGAGTGCGTGGTAAGACACCTTGGAGCCCGGTGTCCATTCCAGATGAAAATCACACACGGCCTTGAGCACTCGATCGTGATCAAGCCACGCATCTTGGGGGACTTCTTGATTGGGAAACCCTGCTTGGTGGGTGATCAACTGAAAGAGCGTGATGCTTTCTTTGCCATGCTGCCCAAAGTCCTTGAGGTAAGTGCTCACCGTGTCGTTGAAACTCAAACGCCCTTGCTCAAACAACTTCCAAAGCAATGTGGCGATCAGCATCTTGGTATTGGAGTAAAGCAAGAAAAGCGTGTCGTCTTGCACGGGCAAACTCTCTTGAGCGTTCAAGGTGTTGAGCCTTGACCAACCAAAATTTTTGACCATCAACACCTCCCCCTCGTGCGCCATGGCTATTTGGCAACCCGTGTAGCGACCTTCGTCAATGTGAGACTGCACCAAATCCCACAAGCGAACCAAATCAAGGGGATTGAACAAACCTTTGTTCAACAGCTCGGGGTCGATGGGCTCAGGCACCTTGGGCGTGGGTTCAACATAAAAGGGTGAATGCAAAGCGGTCATGTTTGGATCTCTCCCCCAAGTAAAAGGATCTAAAGGATCCACAGGAGCAGTAAAACTCCCACTGCAATTGCAGTCAAACCAAAAAAACGGATTTGACCGTCCTCAAGTTGCAAAATCTGCTCAAACATTCTCCTCCAAGCGCTTGGAGAGATCATGGGAAACAGGCCCTCAAAGATCAACACCAAAGCCAACGCGACCCAAAGGGTGTCCCAAGCAAAAAGCATCCGTCAAAATCCCTATTTCTTGGCCGCACTTGAAGACGAGGCTCCTGAGCCACGCATGGCTTTGAAGAACTCGCTAGAGGGGTCCACCACCATGACGTCAGACTTTTTATTGAACGTTGACTTGTAGGCCTCAAGGCTGCGATAAAACTGTGCAAACTGAGGATCCCGACCAAACGCATCTCCAAAGAGCTTGGCCGCTTGAGCGTCCCCCTCACCTTTGATCTTTTGGGCGTCTCGGTAGGCATTGGCGATGGCCACCTCTCGTTGGCGGTCGGCATCGGCCCTGATTTTCTCGCCCTCTGCAGCGCCCGTTGAGCGCAACTCGTTGGCCACGCGCTTTCTCTCGGCCTCCATTCTTCGGTAGACCGATTCGGTGATGGTGTCCACGTAGTCAGCGCGGGTCATGCGCACGTCCACGATCTCGATACCCCAAGGCTTTGCGCCTTGCACTTTTTTGATCACCTCGGCCTTGACCGATTGCATCACCGCTTCTCGCTTAAGGGCAAGCAACTCCTTGACCGTCACCTTGTTGATTTCTTCTTGAAATGCATTTCTCACCACCCGCGACAGCTGCACCGCACCGGCTTGTTCATCCAAGCCCACGTGACGAATGAAGTTTGACGGGTCGGTGATGCGCCAGCGAACAAACCAATCGATCACCATGCGCTGTTTCTCAGCGGTCAGCATCGGATCGGTATCGGCATTGTCTAGCGTCAAGAGGCGCTTGTCGATGTAAGTCACATTTTGAAATGGAGGGGGTAATTTGAAGTTCAACCCGGGCAGCGTGATCACATCTTTGATTTGTCCCAGTGCATACACCACACCAAATTGGCGTTGATCGACCACAAAAATGGTGGAGCTCAAGATCGCCAAACCCACCAACACAGATGAAATATAAAAACCTATTTTGTGCATGACAAATTCCTTCAATTCTTAAGGGTCGCGTGCGTGCAAGAAGTCCTCTTCTTGACAATTCACACCTGCGTGCTGTGGCACTTATCGCCCATCTCTGTCCCTGACTCTACCGTCTCTGGCCCTGATGTCGGGCGAGCTCGGTGCCGGTGCGCTATAACCACCTGAATCGTTAAAGGGCTGCGAGCCTGAGCCCATAGATCCCATGGCCGAGTTGGCGTTTGAATTTTGTGCGTTGGCGTTGTTTGAGTTGGAGGACCCCACAGCGCCACTGGATGAGCCAGCGGCTTGGGTCATTTGCATGATTTTGTCCAAAGGCAAATAAAGCAAATTGGAGCCTTGGTGGGAGTCCACCAACACCTTGGAGACGTTGCTGTAAATTTGTTGCATGGCATCGATGTACATGCGGTCTCTTGTCACTTGAGGGGCCTTTTGATATTCAGCATACAAGGCCTTAAAGCGCTGCGCATCGCCTTCGGCTTGGGCCACAATGCGCGCTTTGTAGCCATCGGCCTCTTCTTTGAGTCTTGAGGCAGCGCCCACTGCTCTTGGGACCACATCGTTGGCGTAGGCCTGAGCTTCATTCTTTGCGCGCTCTCTTTCTTGACCCGCTTTCAAGACATCGTCAAAGGCTGACTGAACTTGCTCTGGGGGTCGAACGCCACCTTGCTCCAAATTGATTGCCACCACTTCAATGCCCACCTTGTATTGATCCAAGACGACTTGCATGATCTCTCGAATGCGCGGTGCAATTTGATCCCGGTCCTCGGACAAGGCCGCATCCATGCGCATCTTGCCAATGACTTCGCGGGCCGCAGTTTCCGCCGCTTGGATCACCGCATCGGTGGGGTTCTTGCTCTCAAAGAGATAGGCTCTGGCGTCTGTGAGTCGGTACTGAACCGCAAACTTCATCTCCAATATATTCTCATCCTCGGTGAGCATGGCAGATTCTCTGAGGCCCGTGGCCTTGATGACCATGTCTCGGCCAACATCGATGGAACGAATTTGGGTCACAAACACCAACTCATGGCGTTGAATTGGGTAGGGCATCCTCCAATTAAAACCCGCCCCAAGCGTGCTGTGGTACTTTCCAAACTGGGTGATCACCGCTTGCTGGCCCTCTTGGACAATAAAGAAGCCCGAGCCAAACCAGATCAGCAAAATCACCACACCCGCTATCGTGGCCGCAAATTTGACCGCCTTCAAGTCCTGCCCAAAAGGCCCCCGCCCAGAGCCCCCTGGCCCAGTGCCCGAGGGCTCATTGGGGGGCGTGCCCTTGCCTCTAAAAAGACTGCCAATGCGTTGATTGAAATCTCTCCACAACTCATCCAAGTCGGGTGGGCCGCTTGAATTGGGCCGGGGACGCTGGGGTTCGTTTTTAGGCTCTTGAGGCTCACCCGAGCCCTGAGCGGGCTGAGCGCCTGGTTGTGAATGTGAGGGCTCTTTGGGCGGCTCTTGAGACAAGACGGCCAAAGAACTTGCAGGCTTTGGCTGGTTCGCCCCACGGCTTGTCCATTCAAGCGTCTGAGGTGCTCGCTTAAAGCCAGCAACCCAAGTTTTCAACAAAGTGGCGGCATGCAGCAGGGGTTTAAATAACCGTGTTTTTAAATTCAGATCCATGTCGATCAAATCTTTCTTTATCAAGAGTCACATTGTGCCTCGAAAGGACATTAATTGTACGAGGCAAGCACATCGGTTTTCATTATTTCACTCAAACTTCTCAATCCCACTGGACTCACGCTCTGGGTCACAGGGATTGAGTTGTGGCTTTTTGTCTATCAAAGGCCGATTACGGTGGGGTCATTGTGCTGGATTTACAAGTCCAAAACGCCAACGGTCTGATCCAAGCCGTGCGGCTCATCGCTTAAGGCCCAATTTGACAATTTTTCACGCAACACATCCAAACCCTCGGCGCTCTTGGCGCTCAAAAAGATCCGCGGCAATTCACGCCCCTCAAAGTCATACGTATCCATTCGCCTCAATGGCAGACGATCTGGCTCCAACGCGTCGATCTTGTTAAAGATCAGCCATTGCGGCACATGCGCTGCACCAATGTCTTGCAACACCCGCTGCACCTCAATGAGTTGATCCTCAAAAGAGGGGTTGGAGGCATCAACCACATGCAGCAACAAGTCGGCTTGCGCTGCCTCTTGGAGCGTGGCCTCAAAGGCATCGACCAAGGCGTGGGGCAAATCTCTGATAAACCCCACAGTGTCGGACAAAGAAACGGTTCGACCCGCACCTTGCGCATCACCCAAATACAGCTGCCTGGTGGTGGTGTCTAGGGTGGCAAACAATTGGTCTGCTGCATAAGCTCGCGCCTTGACAAGGGCGTTGAACAAGGTGGATTTACCCGCGTTGGTGTATCCCACCAAAGACACGCCCATATGAGCCCCTCTGGTGCGTTGACGGCGCTGGGTTGCACGCTGCTTTTTAAGCTTCTCGAGTCTCTCACGGGTGCGTTTGATCGATTGAGAGATCATTCGCCGATCCAACTCGATTTGCGTCTCGCCTGGACCACCTCTGTTGCCGATGCCCCCACGTTGGCGCTCAAGGTGAGACCATCTCCTGACCAATCGGGTGCTCAAATACTGCAACCTGGCCAATTCAACTTGGAGCTTGCCTTCGTGGGAGCGAGCACGTTGCGCAAAAATCTCCAAAATGAGCATCGTGCGATCATTGACGGGCATGTCCATGTGCCGCTCTAAATTTCTTTGCTGAGCGGGGCTAAGGGCTTGATCAAAGAGAATCTCCTGCGCGCCCAAAGACAGCGCCAATTCTTTGATCTCTTGTGCTTTGCCTGAGCCCACAAAGAGAGCCGCATCGGGGGCCTTGCGTTTGCACACAAAGGCCCTCACAGGAAAGAGGCCTGCGGTTTGGGCCAAGAGCCCCAACTCCTCGAGTTGCTCATCGAAATGGGATGTCCCAAAATCAACGCCTACCAATAAAACGCGTGCCGTGGATAAAGGTGCAGTATCAATCAAATAGGAATGCCCTGAAGGTGTTCAAGAAGAACAGGCCAAAGAAAACTTAAAGGGGCAAGCCCCCATGAAAGAGCGCGCTCCTTCAAGCACCCTTGCCCGTGCAAGAGAGATCAAAGCCTTTAAGATGAGGGGCTGAGCGCTTGGCACAGATGCGCCACAACCCAAGCACTTGGGTGCGTCGACAAGGCCAGACAAGGTGGGCCCAAGGTATGGGGTTTTAAGCCTCAGGGGCTGCGCCTTGCTCAGACAACTCAGTGCCTGAAAAATTCACTGCACGACCGGGCACAATGGTGGAGATGGCGTGCTTGTAGACCATTTGTGTCACGGTGTTTCTCAAAAGCACCACATACTGATCAAAGGACTCAATTTGTCCCTGAAGCTTGATGCCGTTGACCAAATAAATGGAGACAGGCACATGCTCCTTTCTAAGCAAATTTAAAAAAGGATCTTGAAGGAGTTGACCTTTGTTGTTCACGATATTCTCCGTGTTCTTTTGATGAAGTGGTAAAGCATAACCATACCACAACATCCCCTTTATTTAAAAAAATCAAGTATCTTTATAAGGGTTGTGCGTGGTTTTCATCTCAATTCTAAGTGGCGTGCCTTGCAAACCAAACTCTTTTCTAAATCGCCCTTCTAAAAACCTTTTGTACGAGTCCGTCACGTGCTCCAAAGAGTTGCCATGCACCACAATGATCGGTGGGTTCATGCCGCCTTGATGGGCATACCGCAATTTAGGTCGAAACATGCCCGCTCGCTTGGGCGCTTGAAATTGGACTGCTTCAAGCAACAATCGCGTCAAAATGGGTGTGGTCATTTTGCAATTCGCGGCCTTATAGGCCTGCGAAATTGAATCCCACACGGGCCCCAAGCCTTGGCGTTTGATGGCAGATATTTGGTGCAAGTTGGCAAACTTTAAAAAGGGCAACCTGGTCTCTATCGAGCGCTGCACCATCTCGCGTTGGTAGCGATCAATGGCATCCCACTTGTTCACGGCCAAGACCACCGCACGACCGCTCTCCAAAATATAACCCGCAATGTGCGCATCTTGATCGGTGACACCTTGGGTGGCATCAAGCAGCAGCAACACCACATTGGCAGACGCAATGGCTTGCAAGGTTTTAACGACCGAGAACTTCTCTATCGCTTCAAAGACACGCCCTTTTCTTCTGAGTCCAGCCGTGTCGATCAAATCGTACTTTTGCCCTTTGAACTCCAAGGGGACATGGATGGCGTCGCGAGTCGTGCCCGGCAAGTCAAAGGCGACCAAGCGCTCTTCACCAAGCCAGGTGTTGATCAACGTGGATTTGCCCACATTGGGTCTGCCCGCCACCGCCAATTTGATCACTCCAGGCGTGTCCTCTGACTCACTGTCTTGCTCATCCAACTCCAGGTGCAAGGGCTCAAGCGCCAACTCCACCATGCTTCGAATGCCTTGACCATGGGCGGCGGAGACGGGGTGCACATCTCCCAAGCCCAGCTCATAAAACTCCACCAACTGAGGACCCTCTGTCATCCCCTCGGCCTTGTTGGCAACGAGCAGCGTGGGCTTGCTTAATTTACGCAAATACTTGCCTATGTCATGGTCTTGTGCAGACAGGCCCTCTCTTGCATCCACCACAAAAATAACCACATCGGCCTCTGCAACGGCTTGGCGGGTTTGTTTGGCCATTTCTTTGTAAATACCGGAGTTGGCATCGGGCTCAAAGCCCCCTGTATCGATCACGATGAACTCATGGACCCCCAAATGGGCGTCTCCATAATGTCGATCCCGCGTCAAACCCGCAAAGTCAGCCACGATGGCATCGCGACTCTTGGTGAGTCGGTTAAAGAGCGTAGACTTGCCCACATTGGGTCGCCCAACCAAGGCCAAAACGGGTTTCACTGGGCTTTCAACTTCACGTTTGCAGTTGACAGCTTAAAGGCCTTGATGTCCCCCGCTTTGGAAGCGTATAAAAACCCGCCCTCAATGGGCAGCAGGGTGCCCATTGAGGCCTGCGTGCGGCTGTCTGTTTTATTAAGTAGGCGTCCATCCTTCAAAGACATCAAGTAAATCACGCCCGTGCTGTCACCGATCACCAAACCTTCAGGCAAAACCAAAGGGGTGGTGAGCTTTCTGTATTTCAACATATCGCTCTCAAAGATCTTCTCGCCCGTGGTTCTGGACCAGGCCAGGACCAAGCCGTTGCTTTGCACACCTGCAATCGCTTCATCGTTGCCCGATAGACCTTGGTCACCATTGGAAGACCTGGACCACAACAAATTGCCCCGTTGAGCGTTCACACATCCAACTTGCGCCTGAAATGCCCGCACACACACCATGTCTCCAAATCGGTAAACTGGAGAGACCAAGTCGACCAATCGCTCCAAATCGTTCACACCCCTTGGCACCGCGATCGGGGTCTCAAACCTGGCTTGTCCACTCAAAGGGTTCAAACCCACCAAGCGGCCAGAGAACCCCACAATCAAGGTGTCTTGCACCGCCAGCAACACCCCCTTTTGATTCAAGGTGAGCGGGTCGCCCGCTTTTTGCTGGGTCCACAACAGTCTTCCAGTTTGACCATCCATGGCCACCACAGAGCGGTCAGCCATCAACACAAACACCCGCTCACCCGCCACCAGGGGGGAGGTGATGCTTTGCACACTGAGCGCACTCTTCCACAGCAAGCCCTTGGCGTCAAAGGTGAGAATTTGATTTTTTTTCGTGGTCACCGAGTAGCGCGTGCCATCTGAGCCCAGGCCTGAAGACAAGGGCTCCTTCAAATCCAAGGTCCAAAGCGTTTGACCCGTTCGAGCATCAAGCTGAGTGATGAGTCCACTGTCGGAAGCAAAGGTGATCAATGAGCCACTCACATGGGGCACCAAGAATGACCCAAAGGGGGCCAGGGAGGCACTCCAAGTGGGCTCTATTTCTTGCGCCCGTTCGGTCACAAGCACGTCCTTGGCCTGAGGTTTAGGTACAGAGGTGCAACTCGCAATCACCCCCGCCAAAAGACAAGACGCTGTCACGCACAAAACACGCTGAAGGGTCGGTTTTTTTTGTGCGGCGTCGAATTTTGCGACCATGAAGGGCCTTGAATTGACCACCGACTTAAAGAGGACTTTTAGAAAGATCACTCCTTCTTCTCCTTTGTCTTCACAAGATCAAGGTCAAGGGCACGCACATCCACTCCCAAACTGGCCAACTTCACCTCTATCAACTGGCGGTACTCGTCTCTCTCAGGCATGCTGCTCCAAGCTTGTTGGAAATGGGTTTTGGCCTCCTCAATTTTCTTTTCTTGAAGATCAATGTCCCCCAAACGATCCATCGACAAGGGCTCAAAGGCTTTGGGAAAAGGCTTTAAGAGCCATTCACGCGCTTGGTCCCATTTTTTACTCTCCATGGCCAAGGCCGACAAGCGAAGTCTGGCCAACGCAATCAGCCCTTCATCTGCCGCGTGCTCTTTGACCCAGAGCAAATTTTTCTGGGCCGCATCCACGGCTTGATGCTCCGAAAAAAAGCGTGCACCCATGAGGCTCGCATGATGCGTATAGGTGGCACGAGCAAACTTGTCTTGCATGTCAGCCAGCGCTCTCGTCAGGAGCGCTTGGTCCTGTGAGAGCACCGCGCGCTCGACTGTCTCGTAAAGCACCGAGGCTTGAGCCGCTTGCTTTCTTTGCCAAAATTGCCAACCTGTCCAAGCACTGTATGCCAACAAGACGGCCACAAGGGCCCAAGTCAGGGCCGCTCCCCACGTGCTCCAAAAGTGTTTCAATTCATCAATTTGTTCTTGTTCTTCAAGATCGAGGTGAGAAGCCATAAGTGATAAAAAAATTAAATTAACAAAAAAAGAAAAGACTGCTTTGGCATTCCAACCCCACACCGCTTCGGGTCAGGTTAGGGTCAGACAGCCTCAAAGTCACTCACGATCCATCCACAAAAGAGGCCAATAGCCTCCAAGCCCACTGGCCCCTCCCGCCCAAAGCTAGCTTTTGGGGTGCAAGCTCGATTGTAGAGCCTTCCCCCACTGATCAATGTCTTTTAACAACTCAACCCGCTGCAAGCCCTGCCCATCTCTGAGGGACTTGACGGTGACACACCCCGTGGCGAGCTCATCTGAGCCAAAAATCAACGCATACATCGCGCCAGAGCTGTCCGCTCGCTTGAATTGAGACTTCATGCTCCCCACGTGCTGCCAAGGCGTCTTGTCGTCCAAGCTGGCAAGCTTGCCCTCCTCGGGCTTGGCTTGACCCAAAGAGGGGGCGTGCATCTGCACTTTAAGCCCCAAGCGCCTCAAAGACTCCACGGCTTTAAAAACCACTGGGAAACTTTGTGCTTGCGGCACAATGGCAAAACAATCCAATGGGGCCACACTTTGAGCCAGGCCTTGTGCTTTGATCAATTCCAACACCCGCTCTACGCCAAACGCCCAACCCACGGCAGGAGCTGGCTTGCCGCCGAGTTGCTCAATCAAGTAATCGTAGCGACCGCCCCCACAAAGGGTCCCTTGTGAGCCCAAACTTTGGGTCACGAACTCAAAAACGGTTAAATTGTAATAATCCATGCCCCTGACCAACCTGGGGTTGAGGGTATAGGCCACGCCATTGGCATCCAAAATCGCCTTCAAGCTCTCAAAGTGCGCCAATGACGTCTGCCCTAAAAAGTCAATCAATCTTGGTGCTGCGTTCACCAAACCTTGAAGATCTGGGTTTTTGGTGTCCAAAATTCTCAAGGGATTGGTATGCAAGCGTCTCTTGGCTTCCTCATCGAGCAGTTGAGCGTGGTCTTGCAAATAAGCAATCAAGGCCTGTCTGTGCTGGGCACGCTCTGGCGGTTGACCCAAACTGTTGAGCTCCAAGCGAACGTCCTTTAAGCCCAGGTGTTGCCACAATGCATGGGCCATCAAAATCAACTCTGCATCCAACTCCGGCCCCGCAAAGCCCAGCGCCTCGGCACCCATTTGATGAAACTGCCTGTAGCGACCTCGCTGGGGCCTTTCGTGCCTAAACATAGGGCCCATGTAGTACAGGCGCCTGGGTGCATCGTAGAGCAAATTGTTCTCTACCACGCTGCGCACCACGCCCGCAGTCGCCTCAGGGCGCAAAGTGAGTTGCTCGCCATTCAATCGATCCTCAAAGGAGTACATCTCCTTTTCAACAATATCGGTGACTTCGCCCAAACCCCGAACAAAAAGAGCCGTGGGCTCGACAATGGGTGTGCGTATGTTGGAGTAGGCATAGGCGTGCATCAGATCTCGCACCTGTGCCTCAAGCCACTCCCACAGATAGGAGTCCTTGGGTAGCACATCGTTCATGCCTTTGACGGCGGTTATTTTCTCGGTCATATTGCGATCTGTGGAAATGAAAGTCTGCTAGGGGCATGGCCCGTTGACATGAATGATCTGAGCTTGGGGCCAAGCACCCTGGCCCTTGAAGCCTCTCACCCCTCAAAAGGTGCTTTGGGCTTGTCGTGTTCTTTTGCGGTTATTTTAAGCGATAGCGCTCCTTAGAAAAACCAAATGGAGCGCACGCTTTGGAGACTCAGACGGTGCTGTATTTTTTCTGAATATAGCTCTCAACGAGCTGGTGAAACTCCTTGGCAATGTGTTCCCCCCTTAGGGTGAGTGCCTTCTCGCCATCGATAAAGACAGGTGCCGCTGGCGCCTCGCCTGTGCCTGGCAGGCTGATGCCAATATCGGCGTGTTTGCTCTCTCCGGGCCCGTTCACAATGCAACCCATCACCGCCACCTTTAAATTCTCAACGCCTGGGTACTGCGCACGCCACACAGGCATTTGAGCCCTCAAGTAGTCATCGATCTCTTTGGCAAGTTCTTGAAACGTGGTGCTGGTTGTTCGACCACATCCTGGGCAAGCGGTGACGCTGGGTACAAACTTTCTCATCCCCAAGGACTGCAAAATCTCTGCTGCAATCACCACCTCTTGCGTTCTGGCCTCACCGGGCTGAGGCGTCAAAGAGACACGGATGGTGTCCCCAATGCCTTCTTGCAACAAAAGCGACAAAGCCACGCTTGAGGCCACCGTGCCTTTGGTGCCCATGCCCGCCTCTGTCAGCCCCAGGTGCAAAGGGTGCGTACTTCGAAGAGCGAGTTGGCGGTAAACCGCAACCAAATCTTGCACGCCTGAGACTTTGCAACTGAGCAAAATTTGTTCTGCAGGCAAACCCAACTCCACAGCCCTTTGGGCCGATTGGGTGGCAGACTGAATCAAGGCTTCATACATGACTTGCCTGGCTTCAAAAGGCTTGGCTCGCTTGGCGTTGATGTCCATGAGACTGGCAAGCAACTCTTGATCCAAACTGCCCCAATTCACGCCAATTCTCACGGCCTTTTTGAGCCTGGCTGCCACTTCAACCATTTGAGCAAACTGCTTGTCGTGTTTGTCACCTTTGCCTACATTGCCTGGATTGATGCGGTACTTGGACAAGCTTTCTGCACAAGCGGGGTAGTCGCTCAACAAGCGGTGACCGTTGTAATGAAAGTCCCCAATCAAAGGCACATCGATGCCCATTCGATCCAAATGCTCGCGAATGTGGGGCACGGCTTGCGCAGCCTCTGGGGTATTGACCGTGATGCGCACAAGCTCTGAGCCCGCAATGGCCAGCTCTTTGACTTGAATGGCGGTCCCAATCACATCGACCGTATCTGTATTGGTCATGGACTGAATGCGCACAGGCGCATCGGCCCCAACCGTCACCACGTTGGAGCCCCAAGAGATTCGAGCAGTTTTGGTTCTGCGCTTGGCCGGCTCAGACAAGGCAATGGACTCGTGTTCGTGCATCATGTTTAATAAAATAAAGAAGTGAAAGAAATAGCGCTCTGTTAAAGCATTGAGCAGCCTTTTATTTTTCAAAGATGAGTGTAGATGATTTGCAGCCCAATTGCGACAAGGGGTTTTTCCTAAAAAAGTGCAGGTCTGAGACTTTTTTCTGGTCTAGGAGAGGTCTGTTGCAATGGAGATCACTTTGCCTTTCGCGCGACGCACATGAATGGAAGTTCTGTCTTGAATCTCCCCTGCCAACTGACCGCAAGCCGCGTCAATGTCCTCGCCTCGGGTCTTTCGAACCGTACAAACCAGTCCCGCATCCAGCAATGCATCGCTAAAACGTTTGATCTGAGCGGGGTTTGAACGCTTTAAGCCCGACTCTTTGAAGGGATTGAAAGGGATTAAATTGATTTTGCAAGGAAAATTGGCGCCCTTAGCGGGCCTGAGCAAATCGATCAAGGCATCGATGTGCCCCTCTTGGTCGTTCACCCCGTCAAGCAAACAGTACTCCAAAGTCACAAAGTCTCTGGGGGCATATCTCAAATAAGCCCGACAGGCGTCCAAAACTTGCGCTATGGGGTACTTCCTGTTCAAGGGAACCAATTCATCCCTGAGCGCGTCGCTTGGCGCATGAAGCGACAAGGCCAAGGCCACGGGTGCATCCAATCCAAGCCTCTCGATCATGGGCACCACGCCAGAGGTCGACACCGTGGTGCGCCTGCGAGATAAACCGTAGGCATGGTCATCGAGCATGATTTTCAAAGCGGGCACCAAATTGTCGTAATTTTGCAAAGGCTCACCCATTCCCATCATCACCACATTGGTGATGATGCGCTGCTGCGTTGAGCCTTGATCCAGTTGTTTTCTAAGCGTGTGCTCGGCAAACCACAGTTGAGAGATGATCTCAGCGGTCGTCAAGTTGCGGCTAAAGCCTTGGTATCCCGTTGAGCAAAAGGTGCAACCCACGGCACAACCGGCTTGAGAAGAAATGCACAGTGTGCCCCGATCGCTCTCTGGAATGTAGACCGTCTCGATCGCATTGCCCTGGCCAACATCAAAGAGCCACTTGATCACTCCGTCTTTGCTTTTGTGCTCTGCGATCAAGGGCAAGGCTTGAACGTGAGCGGCAGTCTTTAATTTTTCTCTGAGCGATTTGGCCAAGTCGCTCATTTGCTCAAAGTCTTGCAGACCCCTTTGATGAATCCAGCGAAACAATTGCGTCGCTCGAAAAGGCTTCTCCCCAAGTCCTTGAGCAAACTCAATCATGGCCGCGCGATCAAAATCCAATAACTGTTGCACTATAGCTTCTTTCAATGTGAGCGCCTTGATGCAAGAGCGCCGGACCAAAGCCCTTTTCCCCAAGCTTAACACCACCAGCAATGACTGCCTGCCCCCAAATGCACAAAGCCCAAGCTGCTCACAGCGATGTGAGCCGTTTGGGCAAAGCACAAATTAAATACAAAGACCAAAGACCGAGGGGCCGCGGGTCTATCAACTTTTTTTAGTGCGCAAAGACGTTCATGCCCGCAAAAAAGAAAGCGATCTCTTCTTTGGCTGTATCCACCCCATCAGAGCCATGAACCGCATTGGCATCAATGCTGTCGGCAAAATCAGCACGGATGGTGCCCGCAGCGGCCTTCTTGGGATCTGTGGCTCCCATCAGATCACGGTTTTTGGCAATGGCGCCTTCACCTTGGAGGCACTGAATCATCACAGGGCCTGAAATCATGAACTCGACCAAATCTTTAAAGAAAGGGCGGTCTTTGTGCACGGCATAAAAAGCCTCTGCCTCACCCCTGGACAAATGCGCCATGCGAGCTGCAACGACCTTCAAGCCAGCCGCCTCAAAACGGGCGTAAATTTGACCAATTACGTTTTTGGCAACCGCATCGGGCTTGATGATAGAGAGGGTTCTTTCGATAGACATTTGAAGTTTTCCTAAATCGGTTGAATAAATTCGCCCCGTTGTGCGCCTACAAAGCACCAAAATGTGCTCTAAAGCTCGGGATAACCCGCTATTTTAGCCCAAAGCCTGCACCAGTTTGAACCCATCTGTGAGCAAGCGGTTTAAAAAAGGAGCATCTTTGTAAAAAAAGAAGCCTCTTGCATCGGTTTTTAAGCGAAAGGCCTCTATCTGCGACCTTTTTTGGGCCCTGAAGGACCAGAGCGCGCCGGTCCGTACCCAGCTTTTTCTCTTCTTTGTTTGTTCAAACTGTCCACGCCAATGTAGCCCACGGATGTTTTCATGGGATCGGGTTGTGAGGCGACTTTGGGCTTGGCTCCTCGCCCCTTGGGCTGAGACAGGCCAAAGGCTGAGCCCTCTGGCGCATGGCGATCCGACGATGGCGCTCTGGGGTAAGACGCTCTTGGGCCTGCTCCCTTTTGTCCAGGTCTGGCGCGATTGACTTTGGGGGCGCGCGCAGCAAGGCTTGCGCGGTCTGATCCGAGCCCTTGGGTCTCGTTCAAGCCACAAGCTTGTATCAATGCCCTGATATCGGATTCATCCAACTCCATGAATGCGCCGCGTTTAAGGCCTCTGGGTAAAACCATCTGACCATAGCGAATTCGGATCAAACGCGAGACCGCGTGACCCACAGCCTCGATCATTCTTCTGACCTCTCGGTTTCTCCCCTCACTGATGGTGACACGGTACCAACAATTCGACCCCTCGCCTCCGCCATCTTCTAGAGAACCAAACTTGGCTGGCCCATCTTCGAGCTGAACACCATCGAGCAACTGCTGCTTTTCCTCTTTGGACAAAGCGCCCAAAACACGAACCGCATACTCTCGCTCCAAGCCAAACCTGGGGTGCATCAACTGATTGGCCAACTGGCCGTTGCTTGTGAAAAGTAGCAAGCCCTCTGTGTTCAAGTCAAGTCTTCCAACAGACTGCCATTTGCCATGCTGAAGACGCGGCAACTTCCTAAAAACTGTGGGCCTATTTTGAGGGTCGTCGTGCGTGACCACCTCTCCAGCAGGCTTGTGGTAAGCGATGACCCGCGTAGGAGGTGGGGATACACGCACATGAATTGCGCGCCCATTGACTTTGACTTGATCGCCAAATTGAATACGCTGACCAATGTGAGCGGGGACGTTGTTCACAGAGATTCTGCCCTCAATGATCAACTGCTCCATCTCCAATCTCGAGCCCAAGCCCGCTTGGGCCAGGACTTTGTGCAGTTTAGGCGACTCAGGCTGAGGCAACAAAACTCGTTTGGTGAGCACCAGATCCTCGTGCTCAATGTGCTCATCAAACTCCCCAGACACCACATCAGAGAACAAGATTGGCGTGGGCTGTGCATTGGGTTCACCATCAGAGCCCAAAGGCTTGCCTTGCAGGCTTTGGCCCTCCTTGACCAGCAAGGCCTCTGATGCAGGACCGATGGGCAAGCCTTGGGTCTCTTGCGCATTTGAATCATCTGTGTGTTGCGGTTCTTGCATCAAAATACTCTGTTGTTATAAGAAAGATGTGGCATGCCCCGAAAAGGACTTGATGCCCTGGTGAGACGCTCTTAGGCCACTCAATCTGGGGTTTGTTCCGCGCTTTGAGCGCTTGCTGGATCGGGGCTCACCGACTCAAGCAAGGCTTGGGCATTGGGCGGTGCGGCTTCTTGACCTTCAACCCCAAGTTCAACACTTGAGGGATCAGACTCTTTGGGCAAGGACGCGTTTTCTTCAAGCTCTTGCAAAGCATCCATTTGCGTCAAGGCAACAAGTGCATGGGCATCTAAATCGACAGACTTCAACTCCTCGACTGAATGCAGGCCCAAGTCGTCTAAAAAATGCTTGGTGGTGGCAAACAGTGCTGGGCGGCCCACAGTCTCTTTGTGACCGATGACTTCAACCCAACCTCGATCTTCCAATTGCTTGATCACCAAGGAGTTGATGGTGACACCTCGAATGTCCTCCATCTGGGCGCGAGTCACAGGTTGGCGATGGGCAATGATCGCCAAGGTCTCCAACACAGCGCGGCTGTATTTGGGCGGCTTTTCTGGGTGCAAACGATCCAAATATGTACGCATATGCGCACGGCTTTGAAAGCGCCAACCGCTGGCAACCTCAACCAACTCAACGCCCTTGTCGCTCCAATCGGCTTGAAGGTGACTCAAAAGCGTTTTAATGGTATCAAGCCCCACTTCTTGCGCAAACAACACCCCCATCTCCTTGATGGTCATGGGTTGCATTGCACAAATCAAAGCGGTTTCAAGGACCCTTTTGGCATCCAAGGTATTCATCTCATGCTCCGAACAGAAAAAATAGACGCGCTGTCTATAAAAAAAGAAAAAAAAGGGGTGACGCCCAGTTGATGGGCCAGTGAGTCTTAAAAAAACTCAAACATAAAAACCCATTGCAAGCTCAGTGCTTTAAACCCATACCTGGATTGAGACTTCAGTCCCTTTAGGCGGGCAAAGGAATATTCACCAAATTGTAACTGAGTCCTAGACTTTGCGCGACCTGTGACAGGTCTTTGGGCAAGTCGGAAAAAAAGACTTTTTTTTCACCCCCAAAGGGGTGCTCAAAGCTCAGCCTAAAGGCGTGCAAGGCCTGCCTTTTAAGCCCGCCCTCTCCCGTTCCTTTGGCGCCGTACATGGTGTCGGCAAATACGGGATGGTGCTGGGCGCTCAAATGAACGCGTATTTGGTGGGTGCGGCCCGTGTGCAATTGACAATAAATCAAGCTGAACTGGTTCAGGCTAGACAAGCACACGCAAGAGGTGTGCGCAACCTTGCCTGTTTGGTGCGCCAAATCCACCGCCGCCATCTTCAGTCGGTTGCGAGTGTCTCGGCCAATGGCGTGGTGGATCTCCATTCTTTGCCCCTCTTGCCAAGCCCCGTGAGCCAGGCAGACGTATTCACGCTTCATCTCCCGTCGGGTGATGAGGGCAATCAAGCGGTCCATGCATTCTCTGGATTTGGCAACGACCATCAAACCGCTGGTGTCTTTGTCCAAGCGGTGAACAATGCCCGCTCTGGGTACAAATTTAGCCCCCTCGTCCAGCGCCAACAAACCATTTAAAAGCGTGCCACTCCAATGCCCCGCTGCAGGGTGGACCACCAAACCTGCAGGTTTATTGATCACCCGCAGATGCGCATCTTCAAAGACCACATCCAAGTCCATGGCTTGGGGGACAAAGGCTTGGGTTTGCTCGGTTTGTCGAATGCGCACAAAAAAACGCATGCCCGCCTTGACTTTGCCAGAGGCCTTCAAGGACTTTGGCGTCGAGCCATTGGGCATTGAAGAAAATGAAGGCACCCTGGCAGGCCTCTCCAAGACCAGTCCCTCTTGCATGAGTTGCTGCACAAAACTTCTTGAAAACTCGGGCAGACACTCACTCAATGCCTGGTCAAGCCTTTTGCCATGGGCTTGCATGGAGATCTCAATTTCGCGCTCCTCCAAGATGCTCTCTTCTGGATTTTGGGCCGTGAAATCTAAAAAATCTTCCCCCCCAGAGTCAATAATTGCTGTCTTGGTGTCCGTCATGGCAGATAATACGCAGGTTCGTTAGAAAAAAATGAAGGGTGTGCTCAGTGCTTGGTCTTTACTCATTATCACGGCTTTTGACAGTCTTCTTGCTCAGCTTGGCCGCCATGGCGCTTGCCTCTTGTGCTTCTAGCAATTACGATGAGACGGCTGACTGGAAACCAGAAAAACTCTATGCAGAGGCCAAGGACCACCTGAGCAGCAAACTTTATGAAAAAGCCATCGCTTTGTATGAAAAATTAGAAGGCCGTGCAGCGGGTTCCATCTTATCTCAACAAGCCCAAATTGAGAAAGCCTATGCTCAGTACAAGAGCGGCGACGCCATCATGGCCGTCTCCACCTTGGATCGATTCATCAAAGTCAACCCCGCATCTCCGGCCTTGGACTATGCGTTTTATCTCAAAGGGGTGGCCAACTTCAATGACGACTTGGGCTTTCTCTCAAGTTTGACCAATCAAGACCTGTCTGAGCGTGACCAAAAAGCAGCCAAAGAGAGCTTTGATGCGTTTCGTGAATTGTTGAATCGTTTTCCAAAATCCAAGTACGCCCAAGATGCGCGACTGCGCATGCTCTACGTGGTCAATGTGCTCGCACAGTCTGAGGTGAATGTGGCGCGTTACTATTACAAAAAAGGCGCCTATATTGCAGCCATCAACCGCGCTCAGGCCGCGCTCAATGAGTTCCGGGGCGTGCCTGCCATCCATGAAGCCTTGTTGATCATCCGAGATGCTTACGGGCACCTGGGTTTGAGTCAACTCAAAGAAGACACTCAACGCATCATTGCATCAACCTTCCCGCAAGCGGCAGACAAGCCGCTTGACGCGTTCATCAAGCCTCGGCGCTGGTGGCAGATTTGGTAAGTCGCCTGAGGCCTTCTAGCAAGGCCTCTTCATCCGAGACACGGGCCATGGGAGGCAAAGCAGCCATGAGGCGTTTGCCGTACCCAGTCGTTGACAAACGCGTATCACACACGACCAAAACCCCTTTATCGCTTTCACGTCGGATCAATCTGCCCGCGCCTTGTTTGAGAGACACGCCCGCCTCGGCCAAAAAGTAACTGTTAAAGGCACTCTTGCCTTCGCTCTCCAAACGCTTGCTGCGAGCCTCGACCATGGGATCATTGGGCGGGGGAAAGGGCAACTTGTCAATGATGACCGCTTGCAGTGCATCCCCTGGCACATCAAAGCCCTCCCAAAAGGAGGCCGATGCGACCAAGACAAAGCCCCCCTCTTCGTGGGTGGATGGACCTCTAAAGCGTTGCATGAGCTCAACTTTGGAGCCCTCCCCTTGGGCCAACACCTCTATTTCAGGGCGATCTTTTAACAAGTCTTTGAGTCGCAGTGCGATGTCTTTTAAAGCCCTAAGTGTGGTCGTCAAAATGAGGGTTTTGCCGCCTAAGATGCTGATCACTTTGGCTGCCAGCTCACTGACTTGCTCGCTGTGCTTGGGGTCTGAGGGCAGGACCATGTTTTTAGGCACCAACAACACCGCTTGTCTTGCATAGTTGAAGGGACTTTTGACTTGCAAAACGCGTGCGTGCGTAAGTCCGCAAGGCTGGGTGAACCAACTAAGCGTTGAGTCTGCACCCAAAGTGGCCGACGTAAAAATCCATGCCTTGGGGCTGCTTTGAGCGGCCAAGTTCGCTGCAGTCTCGACGCTCTCACGCGTTGTCCCATGCTGTCCCTCATGGCCCAAGCTCACCGTATCGTGAGCGTTTGACGCTTGGGGCACACTGCTAGGATGCGCCTGGGGATGAATTTTGGGGCCCAAGGTTTTTGCGATATCAAGAGGGGCTTGAATCAATCGCACCGAACCTGCGACATCGGCAAATCGCACACAACCAGGCTCCAAGGCAGACTCAAAGAGTGCAATGCGAGTTTGCATGTCTTGCACCCTCTCAAAATAACGCTCCCAATCAGGTGCGCTTTGCACAACCACCTCAACGGCGACCAAAAGATCCTCAAGAAGTTTTGCCATCTCAGCCATGGTGTCACGCCACAATTGCTCATCCAAGCCCTGGGGGGCCAGTCCAATCCAACTGAGCTTTTGACTGCGGTCGCTCTTTGCAAAGAGTCCTCTGAGTGTTTTGCTCATGAGCTCTAATCGTGCTGCCAAGGCCTGCCATGGGCCCATGCCTTTGGCCGATGCAGCGCCCAAGGCCAACAAGTCACGCGCCAGATCAATGAGCTGAGAAGAGCTCAATTGCTCGCCCAAAAAATTCACACCCGTCTCGTTCAATTGATGCGCTTCGTCAAAGATCACCACTTTGGTATTGGGCAGCAACTCCGCCATGCCACTCTCTTTCATCGACAAGTCGGCAAAAAACAGATGGTGATTGATCACCACCACATCGGCAGCCATGGCCTCTCGTCTGGCCAAAGCCACATGACAAGACTTGAACTGAGGGCACTCGCTGCCCAAGCAATTTTCTTTGGTCGAGGTGATCATGGGAATCAAGGCCGATCGCTCATCAAGCCCTGGCAACTCGCTCAAGTCTCCTTTATCGGTGAGCTTGGCCCACTTCTCCACCTTGCTCAGCAAATGAACCACAAAGCGGTCTGGGAACAAGCCCTCCTCTTTGGCCAAGCCCAAACGGTACAAACACAAATAATTGGCCCGACCTTTTAAGAGCGCCATTTTGGTCGGCAAGCGCAAGGCTTGAATGAGTGCAGGCAAATCTCTAGAGAACAATTGGTCTTGCAAGGTTTTGGTGGCCGTTGAGATCACCACCCGCTCACCACTCAATAGAGCAGGCACCAAATACGCGAAGGTCTTTCCAACGCCAGTGCCTGCCTCAACCACCAGTGCACCACCGGTTTGAAGGGTGTCGGCCACGGCCATGGCCATGGCGGTTTGTCCCTCTCGGGGAGAAAAGTGGCTATCGAGTTTTGCCAAGGGGCCCTCAGGAGCAAACACCCCAAGGACAGCTTGATGAAGGGGACTTTGGAGTTCACTCATGCGCGAACTTCTGGAGCGCAAACGGCCAGAGCGCGAACACAAACGCCGCAGCCTGGTGCCATGGCATTCAAAGAAAAAAATTCCAACTGAGGGTTCAAAATAGATGAGAAGAAGTGATCAAGATGCAGCGGCTAGAAGACTCTAAAAACAAAAAACACCAGCCCATGACCTGTGCGAAGGGCTTGCTCGCATTATAGGAACACTTTGCCGACAAGCCTAAGGGTCTGTCTTGTTTTTAGGCGGCTGAACGCTTTGGGGCAGCACCAAGGGTACAGGGTGCACCGTCTTGGTCTCCAACCTTTTGCGCAAGTCTTCCCGGTGCTCTTTGGCGGCCTTGATCTTTTGATCATTCGCGTCTTGAGCGTTTTGGGTCCTGGTTTGACGATCCTTGGCTTTTTGCGGGTCAATGGGTGGCTCGTGGGTTTGCACTTTGCTGCTCAATTGACGCTCGTGCTCGCTCAAACGTTGCTCATGGGCCGCTTGCCGGTCCTCAAAGGCCAGTTCAGCCAAGCGGGTACGCTCATTGATGCGCTCGAGCTCTTGGGGGCTTTGTCGCTCATCGAGGTCTTTTAACTTTTGCTCACTTCGCAGTCTCTTTTGTTGTTCGGCGATCTGCGCCTCTTGTTTTTTAAGCACCGCCATCAAGGCATTTTTTTCTTTGAGCGCATCCATTTTGCAGCCCGTCACAGCAAACTTCTTTAGACACGCTGCGTTTTGTTGTTCATAGTTGTGTTGAATCTGAGTCTTTTGAGTCCTCAGCTCTGCAAGTTGGAGATCCATTTGCGCATTGACATCACCCCCAAGCGTTCGCTCATCGGGCGAAGGGGTGTCAACACGCACGGCAAGTTCCGGCATGAGAAGGGTTTGCGCGCCCATGCCACAGACCCAAAGACTCGAAAAAAAAGCGACTGCCACTTGAGCTTGAAGGCGCCGAGTGCATCCACCCATTGAATTTGGCATCAAAGCAAGTGTCCTTTTGAACAAAAGAGGCTTTTTGATCACATTTAAAGTTTCAAACCAACGCGGTGTCCACATCTCGCCTATCAAGGCTTAAGAACTCTTTGGACTGCATTTCTTTTAGGCGAGAAATGGTTCGTGGAAACTCATGCGAAAGTGTGCCCTTGAGATAAAGCTGCTCGGGCTGCACTTGGGCTGAAATGATCAACTTCACGCGTCTGTCATACATGACGTCAACAAGCCATGTGAAGCGCCTGGCCTCAGAAGCCATCGAAGGTGTCATTTGTGGCACATCGCTTAAAAAAATCGTCTGAAAACGATTGGCCAACTCCAAGTAATCGTTTTGCGAACGCGGGCCAGCGCAAAGTGTTTTGAAATCAAACCAAACCACATCAGAGGCGCGTCGCAAAGCGGTGATTTGCCTGGACTCGATATTCAAATGAGGGCTGTCTTTGCTCGCTCCACTGAGCTTGTGGAACGTTTGCGTCATGATCTCATTGGCCCGCTCTCCGTTGGGGCACAAGTACAAATCGGCTTGCTCCAGCGTTTGGCGCCTGTAGTCCACACCATGATCCACATTCAAAACGTCCAACTTGTCATTCAAGAGCTCGATGGCTGGAAAAATCCGATCGCGATGAAGTCCATCCGGATACAGATCATTGGGCTTGAAATTGGACGTGGTCACAAAGCCCACGCCGCACTCAAAAAGCGCGTCCAGTAAGCGGTGCAAGATCATCGCGTCGGTGATGTCGGCCACATGGAACTCATCAAAACAAATCAAACTGTAGCGCTCGGAGATTTGTTTGCCCAAGACACTCAAAGGATTCACCGTGCCTTGCAAGGCCTGGAGTTCACGGTGAACCTCTCGCATGAATTCATGAAAGTGAAGGCGTGTTTTCCTTTGAACCGGCACACATTCAAAAAAGCAATCCATCAAAAAACTTTTCCCTCGACCCACGCCACCATACAGATAAACCCCTTTGGGGACATCGGATTTTTTAAAGAGAGACTTGATCCAAGAGCCACGCTCAGACTCGTAGCGCACCCAAGCATCCGAGCAGCGTTGCAAAGCCTCAACGGCCTTTAGCTGAGAGGGATCTCTTTGAAAACCTTTGAGCTTTAACTGCTCATCATAAAAAGCCAATACCGTGGTCATGAAAGAGACATTAAAAGTTAAGCGCTCGCTTGTCCACAGCCAGCGCCGCCTCTTTGGTGGCCTCGCTGAGCGATGGGTGAGCGTGGCATATGCGTGCAATGTCCTCGCTAGAGGCCTTGAACTCCATGGCCACCACAGCCTCACTGATGAGCTCACTGGCCATGGGGCCAATGATATGCACACCCAAAATTTCATCGGTTTTTTCATCGGCCAAAACCTTCACCATGCCTGTGGTGTCGCCCAATGCTCTGGCACGTCCATTGGCTAAAAACGGAAACGTGCCCGCACGGTATGCGTGACCTGCAGCCTTGAGTTGTTGCTCCGTTTGTCCAACCCAAGCAATTTCTGGAGAGGTGTAGATGACCCATGGAATGGTGTTGAAGTTGACGTGACCGTGCTGGCCCGCAATGCGCTCGGCCACAGCAACCCCCTCCTCTTCCGCCTTGTGCGCAAGCATGGGGCCTCTGACCACATCGCCAACCGCCCAAACATTGGGTTTGGCCGTGCGGCACAACTCATCGACTGCAATCGCGCCTTTCTCATCCAATTCCAAACCAATGGCCTCAAGGCCTAAACCCTTTGTTTGCGGCACACGACCAATCGAGACAATCAACTTATCGGCCACCAATTGCTGCGCTTGACCTTTGGCATCGGTGTAGGCCACAGTGACCCCTTTGGCATTTTTCTTGATCTCGCCAACCTTCACACCCAACTCGATTTTCAAACCTTGCTTGGTAAACGCTTTGTGCGCTTCGCGTGCGATTTGCTCATCGACCGCGCCTAAAAATGTGGGCAATCCTTCAAGGATGGTCACCTCTGCACCAAGACGACGCCAAACAGAGCCCATCTCTAAGCCAATGACACCGGAGCCAATCAGGGCCAGTTTCTTAGGAACTTGGTCGATCTTCAATGCACCATCGTTGGACAAAATCATCTTTTCATCAAACGCTGCACCTGGCAACTCTCGGGCCTTGGAGCCCGTAGCAATGATGACGTGTTTGGCACTCAACTGGGTGCTCGCCCCACCTTTGACAGGACTGAGCGTCACAGCGTAGCCGTGCTCTGTCGCAGCGCTAAATGCGCCTGTACCGTGAAAGAAGGTCACTTTGTTTTTCTTAAAGAGATACAAGATCCCTTCATTGTTTTGTTTGACCACCAGATCTTTTCGAGAAATCATTTTGGCCAAATCCAAGCCGATTCCCTTGATCTCAATGCCGTGATCGGCAAAGTGGTGCTGTGCATGGTCAAAGTGCTCGGATGATTGCAGCAAAGCTTTGGATGGAATACAGCCCACATTGGTGCACGTGCCTCCAGGGGCTGGCGCACCATCAGCGGTTGACCACGCATCAATACAAGCGGTCTTTAACCCAAGTTGAGCGCTGCGAATTGCAGCAATATAGCCACCTGGGCCTGCACCGATAACGATCACATCAAATTGTTCACTCATGATAAGAGCTCATTTCCTTTTAAACATTGGTCCCAAGCGAACCCAGCACTTGATCTCCCACCTCTTTAATGCGCCCCACTCCTCAACCCACTCTCAGGGCAGATAAAAGTCTGAGCCACTCACCTCGGGGGTAGTGAGTTCATGTGCTCAAGAGGACACGGCAAGCTGTGTGAAATCCATTCCTTTAGATATCAAAGAGCAAGCGAGCAGGGTCTTCCAAGGCTTCTTTCATCGCCACGAGTCCAAGCACCGCCTCTCGACCATCGATGATTCGGTGGTCATAACTCATGGCAAAGTAGTTCATGGGTCGAACCACCACTTGCCCGTTTTCAACCACTGCACGGTCTTTGGTTGCATGTACACCCAAGATGGCAGATTGAGGTGGATTGATGATGGGCGTTGAGAGCATGGAGCCAAAAACACCTCCATTGGAGATGGAGAAGGTGCCCCCCGTCATCTCTTCAATGCCAAGCTTGCCATCGCGTGCTTTTGCACCATATTCAGCAATCTTTTTTTCAATATCAGCAAAGCTCATTTGATCGGCGTTTCTCAAAATAGGCACCACCAAGCCTCTGGGTGAACCCACCGCAATACCGATGTCAAAGTAGCCGTGATAAACAATATCGTTGCCGTCGACCGATGCATTCAAGACGGGATACTTTTTCAAAGCATGCACTGCAGCTTTGACAAAGAAGCTCATGAAACCAATTTTGACGCCGTGCTCCTTTTCAAACTTTTCTTGAAACCGCTTTCTCATGTCCATGACTGGCGCCATGTTAATCTCATTAAAGGTCGTGAGGATCGCATTGGTCGATTGAGATTGAAGCAGTCTCTCAGCCACGCGCGCTCTCAGGCGACTCATGGGAACGCGTTGCTCGGGCCTTTCGCCCAGGTCCACTTTGGGAGCACTGACTTGGGGCAATGGTGGACTGGAATGATTTGCCACTTGAACAACTGGAGCGAGTTTAGGCGCTTGAGCGGCAAACAGCGCATCCCCTTTGGTGATGCGACCATCCCTGCCTGTTCCCGCAATTGATGAAGCAGACAGATTGTTCTCAGCCAAAATCTTTTGCGCAGCTGGCATGGCAAATCCTGCAGCACCTTGAGAGCTTGCCTGAGGGGTTTGAGGGGCTTGAGCCACAAAGGCAGGTGCGACTGCAGCTTGACTGGGCGGAGCAGACACCGCACCCGCAATGGCGCTCGTGTCTATTTTGGCGATCAATTGATCCGCCAGCACAGTGGCTCCGTCGATTTGTACAATCTCAGTGAGCACACCTGAGGCGGGAGCAGGCACCTCCAAGACGACTTTGTCAGTCTCAATTTCAATCAAGATTTCATCGGCCGTGACAGCGTCACCGGCTTTTTTCTTCCACTTCAGCATGGTGGCCTCGGCCACGGATTCAGACAACTGGGGCACTTTGACTTCAACAATAGACATGATTGACTTTCAGAACTCTTGTATTAAAAAAACGGCTTGATTTGGGCTGTACTTACTTGTTCAGCACAAAACCTTTGAGCTTGCCAAAGGCGCCTTCAACCAAAGCCTTTTGCTGTTCTTGGTGCAAATGAGAGTACCCCACTGCTGGTGAAGCAGAGGCCGCACGACCAGAGTATCCAAGCTTTTGCCCCTCCAGCATATTTTCATGAATGTAGTGTTGCACGAAGAACCAAGCGCCTTGGTTTTGAGGCTCATCTTGCGTCCAAACAATCTCGGTGGCGTTTGGATACTTTTTGACCTCGTTGGAAAAAGCCTTGTGGGGAAAGGGGTAGAGTTGCTCGGCGCGCAAGATCGCCACATCCTCTAGACCCTTTTCTTCCCGCTTTTTGGCCAAATCGTAGTAGACCTTGCCAGAGCACATCACGATGCGCTTGACTTTCTCGTTCTTTAATTCTTTGCTCTCAGGAATGATGGTTTGGAACCCGCCCTTGGTGAACTCAGACAGAGGAGAAGTGGCATCTTTGTTTCTGAGCAAAGATTTAGGCGTGAAGATGATCAAGGGCTTTCTTAAATTTCGCACCATCTGTCTTCTAAGGATGTGAAAAATTTGGCTCGCTGTGGTGGGCTGCACGATTTGCATGTTGGTGTCTGCGGCCAATTGCATGAAGCGCTCAACGCGAGCTGAGCTGTGCTCTGGGCCTTGGCCTTCATAGCCGTGAGGCAGCATGAGGGTGATGCCATTCACACGGCCCCATTTGACTTCACCGGAGGCGATGAACTGATCAATCACCACTTGTGCACCATTGGCAAAGTCTCCAAACTGCGCCTCCCAAATGACCAAGGTATTGGGATCATTGGAGGCGTAGCCGTATTCAAACCCCAGCACCGCCTCTTCTGACAAAATCGAGTCAATGACGACAAAGGGGGCTTGCGTGTCTGAGACATTTTGCAAAGGCACATAGGTACCGGTGTCCCACTTCTCACGGCTTTGATCATGGATCACAGCATGGCGATGCGTAAAGGTGCCACGCCCACAGTCCTCACCAGACAAGCGAATGGGAAATCCACTGGAGACCAAAGAGGCCAAGGCCATGTGCTCGCCCATGCCCCAATCCACGGGCACGTCACCACGGCCCATTGCGGCGCGATCGTCATAGACTTTCTTGACCAACTGATGGGGCGTGATGGACTTGGGGATCGTTGTGATTTTTTCTGCCAAGCGCTTCCATTCCGTCAAAGGAATGGCCGTGTCTCCCGCATCGGTCCATTTTTTACCCAAATAAGGCGACCAGTCCACTGTGAACTGGTTGCTAAAGTTGGTGACCAAGGGGTCTACAGAGTGCTTGCCCGCGTCCAACGCAGCGCGGTAGGCTTTGACCATGCTGTCGCCCAGTGTCTCGCCCAAGCCCTGCGAGCTCAAACGATCTGCATACAGTTTTCTGGTGCCTGGATGAACTGCTATCTTTTTATACATCAAGGGCTGCGTGAGGCTTGGAGTGTCTTGCTCATTGTGTCCAAGTTTTCTAAAGCAGATGATATCGACCACCACATCTTTAGAGAATGTCATCCTGAACTCCAGCGCCAATTGGGTGGCCAATGCCACGGCTTCAGGGTCATCTCCATTGACGTGCAAGACGGGAGACTCAATCATCTTGACCACATCAGAGCAGTAAAGCGTTGAGCGTGAATCTCTGGGATCTGAGGTGGTGAAACCAATTTGGTTGTTGATCACGATGTGAACCGTACCACCTGTGTAGTAACCACGCGTCTCAGCCAAAGCCAAGGTCTCCATGACAATGCCTTGGCCCGCAAAGGCTGCATCACCGTGGACCAAAACGGGCAAGACTTGTTGTCCCTTGGGGTCTCCTCGGCGATCCATTCGAGCCCTCACAGAGCCTTCAACCACTGGATTGACGATTTCCAAGTGAGATGGATTAAATGCCAAGCTCAAATGCACGGCTCCACCGATGGTGCTGACGTCAGAGCTGAAGCCTTGGTGGTATTTAACGTCTCCACTTGGCAACTCTTCTGGCGCAGTATGGTCAAACTCCGCAAAAAGGTCGGATGGTAATTTACCCATGGAGTTCACCAACACATTCAAACGACCGCGGTGAGCCATGCCAATGACCACTTCTTTGATGCCTATCACGCCGGCTTGCTGGATGATCTCATCCATCGACACAATGAAACTCTCTCCACCCTCTAGGGAGAAGCGTTTTTGACCCACGTATTTGGTATGCAAGAAACGCTCTAAACCTTCAGCCGCGGTCAAACGATCCAAAATGCGTTTTTTCTTGTCTGCATTGAACGCTGGCTTGCTGCGCATACCTTCAAGTTTTTGTTGCCACCAACGCTTGTGGTCTTGATTGGTGATGTAATTGAATTCAGCACCAATGGAGCCGCAATAGGTCTCACGCAAGGCGTTCATGAGCTCTCTCAAACTCATGCGGTCACGACCAAAGAAGGTGTTGCTCGTGTCAAAAACCGCCTCTTGATCTGCATCGGCAAACCCATAAAAAGCAGGATCCAATTCAGGAATGTGTTCGCGCTCGGTGCGCTTGAGAGGGTCTAGATCGGCCCAACGAACACCCACATTTCGATAGGCAGCAATCAACTGTTGGGCCGCCGTTCTTTTTCTACCCATCTCTGCATCTTGAGACGCCATGACCACCTTGGTGCCACCCATCTTTGCACGCTCAGCAAAAGCATTGACAACAGGCAAATGGGGCACATCTCGAGCTTGGGAGCCGTCTAAAGCGGGGACATGCTGCAAGGCGTCAAAGTACTCACGCCAAGTGTCAGGCACGCTGCCTGGATTGGAGAGGTAGTTTTCATAGAGCTCTTCAACATAGGGAGCGTTGCCCCCGAAGAGATAGGTATTGCCCGAATAGGCTTGATACATAGACGATGAATCGCTCATTGCGCTGACCTCCGATTCCCTTTAGGAAACTTTAGTTGGTTAAAAAAAACCTCCCGCGACACGGCTGAACCGGTTAGCGGATGCACTGTGGCTGGAAGGGCCTTAGTTTGGTCAGTATTGTGCCATTAAATCGCTCTGGGGTTAAAGAACACCTAAAAGAAAGGCGCTTTGGGCTTTGGGAAAGATCAGATTTAAAACTTACAAATACTTACAAAGGAAAAAAATGCAAGTCAAAATGTGTTTAAAAGGACGAGAGGCCTGGTTTGTGTTGGCAAGAAGCAAAAGAGCCACCCTTTTTAACCCGCTGCAAGGACAAAGGGACTAACATTTGATTTGCAAATCAAATCAAAGTTGAAAGTTCGACATGAGCGACTCCAATAAAGAAAACTTGGCCTCCACACCCTTAAAGACGTCTGCTGCTGCGCTGACACTTTTGCCCATCTCAACGACCCTAGCTGCCACAAGTCCAGGCGTGGTCAAATCCAATTCGAGCGAGATTGAAAAAAATGATGCAAGCCATGCGTCTGCCTCCAACGCTGCCCTTGTACTGATCAGCGTCAACGGCCAACCTGCCGCGCCTAAAACCAGCGACGACAGCAAAGACAACCACGCCACCTCTTCGATGGTCTCGATCGCACCCATTTCAAGCACTTTCAATTCATCGCCCCCCCTGATTTCGAGTGTGGCCTTGTCTGCAGGACTTCCATTGCCCACGGTCAATGGCGTAGGCTTGAGCGTGATTGACTTGGCAAACTTGAGCGCTGCAAGCACACCCAGTGCGTTGTTTCAAACTTTAGCGAACATGGACATCGGCCGCATCGCATCCACCATCTCACAAGAGCAACTCACTCAACTGGCTGCGAAATTTGGCGCAGATGCTGATTTTCAAAATTTACTGAGCACAGGCCATTTGCCCACTGCTTTCAAAAGCCTCTCCCCCGCCCCAAGCACCGCAGCTTCGTCCAGCTTGCCGCCCTCTGGCAAACTCGCACCCCCAGTGGTCAAGGGCTTGGGTCTTGAGAGCGCCAACTTCTTGGCCCTCTTTGGTTCAAAATCTAATGGCGAATTGTTCACACACATTTTGAGCCAAACAATGGAGCGCATTGCCAGCCATATTTCTCAAGATCAGGTGAATCAAATTTTCAGTAAATTCGCAGCTGATCCAATTTTTCAAAACTTCATCTCTACAGGCGCCATACCCAAAGCCTTGAACACGGGCGCTCTGCCTCCAATTGAATCCCCGCTTTGCGATCCATCCCCTTTATCGATTGAGATCGTGGGCACGCAAAGCACTTAAGTTTTAAACATGGCTTTGATACCCTCCAAACTCGTCGGGTCCTCAATGGTTGTCAAATCCCCCGTGTCCCGACCTTCGCAAACCGCCTGAATCACGCGCCTGAGCAACTTTCCACTTCTGGTCTTGGGTAATGCGCTGACAAAGAAAACTCGAGCGGGTCTTGCAAACGCACCAAGTTGCTGATCGACTTGCTTCATGATGTCACCCTCCAGTGCAAGCTTTGCCACATCCTCGCTTGCAACGCTGGCATCTTTGAGCACCACAAAAGCCATGGCGACTTGTCCTTTCAATTCATCACTGACCCCTACGACGGCCACCTCAGCCACACTTGCGTGAGAGGACACGCACTCCTCGATTTCTCGGGTCCCTAAACGGTGGCCAGCCACATTGATCACATCATCGGTTCGACCCAAGATAAAGTAGTATCCGTTTTCATCTCTTACACCCCAATCAAAAGTGGAGTAAACCAACTTTCCTGGAATGGTTTCCCAGTATGTTTTCACGAAACGTTGGTCATCGCCCCAAATGGTTTGTAGGCATCCAGGAGGCAGCGGGCCCTTGATGACCAAAACGCCCTTTTGATTGGGCCCCACAATTTCTTCACCCGTCACATCGTCAATGAGTTGCACGTCATAGCCATACACGGCCAAGCCAGGACTTCCCAAGCGAGTGGGTAAATCTTCTATGGCTTTGGCAAGCGTCAAAATGGGCCATCCCGTTTCGGTTTGCCAATAATTGTCAATCACCGGTTTACCCAAACCCTCAGAGATCCACTTTGCAGTGGGTTCATCCAAAGGCTCACCCGCCAAGAAAAGGGCTTTCAATGTGCTCAAGTCGTATTGCTTTAAATACTTGGGATCTTGTTTCTTCAAAACTCGAATCGCAGTGGGTGCACTGAACATCGAAGTGACCTTGTATTTTTCGACCAAATGCCACCAAATACCTCCATCAGGTCGAACAGGCAATCCTTCATAAAGGATGGTGGCCATGCCAGCGATCAAAGGTCCATA
>CANJNC010000005.1 GCA_947475685.1 Comamonadaceae bacterium
AGCTCAACTTCTATGATTCCCATGTGGATTCATAAAGCGATCATGATTATTGTTGCATCAGCGCGATTCATAACTGCTCATGTGCAACATGGGCATTGTTTTTTAAGTGCGCCCAGCATGGGCGCACTCCTACGGGTGCAAGTCCCGTCGCAAGTTGATCACGACGAGCGAAGCGCAAACGCAACTGCATGAGGGTGACCGAGTGTGGGGAGGAAGCGTGGAGCATAAACTGTGAGCCGATGAACAAGAATCGGATATGAGGCACTGCCAAGCAGGGCGACTGGGCTTAAAACCAAGAAGCTCTTGTGATCAAAGCGAGGTGGTGTATATCCGGCGGTTGTGCAGTGAAGGAGTGCGTTCTTACCTGGGGAGATCTCACTTTACGCCTGAAAGGGTGACGGTGTCGAACCGGAGTGAGAAGTCAGCTGAGGTCGTAGTAGTTTGAGTCGGTGTCCGATGAGGATTCACCAAAAGGGCGAAGGACCGAACGAAGAGGAGTGTTCAAGGACGTGGGTATGTCAAAGGTCAAGCATCAGATGTCAATGAAAATTGAGCGGGCAGACGTAGCAAAGGGTGAAGCCCTGCGCGACCCTGTCAGCGATGAAACCTGCGGCCCGACTCAGGACCCCGAGAACACAGGGTCAGGACTTTTACTCGAAGTCTTGGCAAGAGAGAACCTACTGAGGGCGATGAAACGGGTCAAATCCAATAAGGGAGCGGCGGGCATCGATGGGATGGGCATAGACCCAACCATTGAGTACCTGAAACTTCACTGGGAAGAGATTCGTGACAAGCTCTTGGCAGGGACGTACCGGCCCAGTCCGGTGCGACGGGTAACGATTCCTAAACCGGGTGGTGGCGAGCGCGAGCTCGGTATCCCAACGGTGGTGGATCGGTTGATCCAACAAGCGCTGCTTCAAGTGCTTCAACCCCTGATAGATCCCACATTCAGTGAGCACAGCCACGGCTTTAGGCCCAAGAGGCGAGCGCACGACGCGGTCTTGGCCGCGCAGTCGTTCGTGCAGTTGGGCAAGAGAATCGTGGTCGATGTGGATTTGGAGAAATTCTTTGACCGCGTGAACCATGACATCTTGATCGATCGGTTGAGCAAACGCGTGAGCGACGCCGGAGTGATCCGACTCGTGAGGGCCTACCTCAACAGTGGCATCATGATGGATGGGGTGGTCAGCGAGAGGGACGTGGGCACGCCGCAAGGCGGGCCCTTGAGTCCGCTCTTGGCCAATATCATGCTCGATGAAGTGGACAAGGAGCTGGAGAGAAGGGGCTACAGCTTTGCTCGTTATGCGGATGACTGCAATGTTTACGTAAGCAGTCGCAAGTCGGGCGAGCGGGTGATGGCCCTTCTGAAACGCCTTTACGCAAAACTACGGCTCAAGATCAATGAATCGAAGAGTGCAGTAGCAAGCGTATTTGGACGCAAGTTCCTTGGATATAGTCTATGGGTGGCCAAGGGAGGCGCGATTAAGCGCCGAGTGGCTAGCAAGGCCATCAATGCCTACAAGCAAAGGGTCAGGCAACTGACTCGGGGCATGGGGGGCAAGAGCATGGCCGAGGTGGTTGAGAAACTCAAACTCTATGTGAATGGGTGGAAGGCCTACTTCAAACTGGCGGACACACCACGAGTCTGGCGCGAGCTAGATGAGTGGATGCGTCACCGGTTGAGGGCCATACAGCTTAAGCAATGGAAAAGAGGCAGCACAATGTACCGAGAATTACTGAAACTAGGCGCGTCGGAGGGCGTTGCCAAACGGATTGCAGGAAACTCAAGGTGCTGGTGGAGAAATAGTGGTAAGTGGCTTAATATGGTCATGACCATTGAATATTTCGACAAGCTTGGAGCACCCCGTCTCACATGAACCTCAACTCTTCGAACCGCCTAGTGCGGACCCGCATGCTAGGTGGTGTGGCAGGGGCGGAGCCTAACGGCTCCCCCCTATGCCGATTATACAGATGCCCCGTTTATACCTATTGCTTCCCCATGAAGAAGATACTATGCTCACACCATGTGATCATGAAGTCAAGGTCGTTGGTTCGCGAATAGTTGCCGGGCTCAAGTCGTTCAGTGCCAGATGGCTTGATCTACATTCGTAATTTGGACTCGATTTATCGAGAGGCCTAGGCATAGAAATCCTTAGCCGATATACGTAATTTGCGCTGGCTATTTCAAATCTCGATAAAAGTTTTCGTGTGCTCCAACTGCTTCGAGGTATACCAATTTAAGCTCCTCGCCGATTGTGTAGCCCAGCAAGTAAAGCTGTCCCTGACTTCGGAATTTATAAACATATAAAGCCGCCAAGTCACCTTTTTTCTGATCACCAACTTTTGGAGAAGTCTCTACAGCGCTGACTGCCGCGTCTACATCTGCAGCAACGTTGCTATGAAGCTTCTTATATTGACGAGCAAATCTACGTGTTTGGACTGCCTGGTAGCTCATGCGCGGCTGCTACGGGGCTGGAAAGGAATCGCATCGCTACGAGGCTCTTTCATTGATGCTAAAGCTTGCACGACAAAGTCAACCGGCAACTCTGGGTTGTCGATCGCAGCTCGCCCAACACAGGCCCAAAACTCAATCTGGCCTGCAATCGTGCGATGTTCAGCTTTGGCTTCGTTTTTCGCTTGCTCGTATAGCAAGTTGTCAATTCTTACTGGCATACCCATGTTAAAACTCCTTTGCTACAAAAGTAGCTAATCTTACGATATTTTGCAGAGCTTCACAATCCTAAGCGCAGCCATAGCCAAACAAATGACCAGTGCTCTGTAGTCTGCGAGTGACAAGATTTTCCGAGGCTCCGGCCTGTCTAGTAAACCCGAGGCGACTCACTAGCTACTACGGGCGAGAGCGTCGGACTTGTATAAAAAATTTGCAACTTACGCATCCTACGGCGATGCCAAGATCAGAACTCTATACACTTTGAAGCACCCGATGAATTGTCAGTTGGCTAAAGTGAGAGATCAAAGCGCCCAAGCGTAAAGAGACTTTACGCTTTTATTCTTAATAGTTATTTGAGGACGTAAAAAAAATAACTTTTTCAGCTGTTAACTATACTACTAGCATACTACTTTGGCGCCGGAAAAAATGGTAAATTATTGACCCATATAAAGAAATTGGTGAAATGTAGGAGTCTCCACACGGTGGAAGTCACATGTTCGATCCATGTATCGCCCACCAATAAAACTCAATCCAATTAATGATCTACAGTAATACCGGTGCTTTTTTATGTCCAAAATTGCCAGCTCATGGATGATTTTGAATCTATAACTTCACAACTCAAAGTTGTTGTGATTGGAGTGTTTCCTTCTCTCTCATCTTGATTAAATCTGCAGCGGTTAGTTCTACATCTTTGCCATCAAGCATTACAAGGATGCTGGTATTGGTTTTAATTGCAAGGTCTTGCGCCGAGCTAGTATCTCATATTAAATTTCACTGGTTTCATAGCAGCCGTTCGCAGTCAATAATTCTGGAAACGTAACTTCTAATTTTATTGAGATCTCTTCCATTGTTTTCCCTTCAGTGACTAAGATAGGAACATCATCCGATGTTGGTATTGCCTTTCTTGTCGCGTGATATTGTCATATGAGAAAAGTATAATATCAATAGCTCAATTTGAGCTATTGAATGCTTTGAATAAGGCCTTTCGCTTTATTTGATTTTATCTTCTTAAACATTAGACCCAAGGATTTAAATGAACGCTTTTAAGTTATTGTTCCCGTTTGTAGCTATAAGCATAGCTATTTCTGCATTTGCTAAAGAGACTCAAACTAACGCTGTTAGTGACGATGTTATCAAAGCCCAAAACAGCGCCCTAGCCAGCGCAACGGAGGGTAAAGGGTTTGGCCCTCAATCTCCTCGTGACATTACGGCAAAAGGGGGCAAAAACGCCCGTTTATTTGCGACGGCACCCGCCTACCAATCTATGAATTTGTGCAACGTTCACTTCCATACCAATGCCGAACATAAGGGCGGTGACTTTATGAAGTACGCTGGCAATGGTGATGGGAAAGGTGGCGCATCAGGTTTTCTGTATAGCGGTAACTTATCGACCACTGAACTAACCAAGTTAGATGCCGACGTCTGCTCGAGCGAGCATGGCGGTCTAAATGCAGGTGATACGATCGAGGTGCATTTCGTGCATTCATCAGCTCAGGTGACGCCAGGCCCAACATTGGGAGCTTGCCTTAACGAAAACCTGTCTAATCCACAACTACGCGTAGAAGCGCAAGTGTTCGTGCTGGTCAACAATACAAAAGCGGCAGATTTCAACAAATTTATGGAGTTGGGTCAGCGCAATGGCTACCATCAGGCGCTAAACATTCCGGCATACACTGGCACTCCAGTGCAATATGCTGGCTCCACCACTGGCCCTGCCTACAACGAAAAAGGCTCTCCATTGCAAGTTTCGTGGAGCGTGCGTCCTAAAACTATCAAGGTCAATGCCTCAAGTGTTGGCAGTTGGTGCAAAGGCAACGTGTTCAAAGAAGACCACGCCCACGGCGTGCGAAACTTGGTTACCGACTTGAACCTGTTGTCCAATATCAAGTAACGATTGAGTGAAACCTTGACCCGCCATAGGATGAAGCAGCACTTCACTTTGGCTGGGTAAGTAGCTCATGAATCACATGCTGGCTTTAACGGTCATGGAGGTTTTCAAAAAAGCAGCATGGACTATCGTTACACTTGAACGAAGTCAATTTGGCCTTGGTATTAGTTTGTAAGAAATCAGCTCGCCATTTGGTCTTACTTTTGCTAAAACCATATCGCCTGAATCAATGTTTTCACCCATGTATTCAAAAATATTCACATGGTGAGTCACCATGATCAATGCTTGCTCCCCCTTTGATTTGATCTTTTCTGAAATAAAGTTCTTAAGGTTTTTATTGCTTTCCATGGCCTTGCTCATATCGTCAAAAAAAGAGGCTAAAGCCGGTTCAACTCTAAATCCACCAAAGTTTAATAATTCAGCAGTGTCTTTGCACCTGCACCACTCACTTGAGTAAACTTCAGCTTTACCCACGGCTTGCTTTCTTAACCACTCGCCGACAAAAATAGCTTGTCTTATTCCCTCGGCGCTCAGATTACGTTGAGTCTTGCAGTCGTTCAATGAGTAATTTGTAGGATCCCCGATTCCGGGTGCCGTTGTATGACGCATTAGTAAAACATAGTCGGAAGATTGAAGTTTGACGGACAGGTCACTTGCATAAGAAGCAATTGAGGCGATTGAACAAACAACTATCAGAATGAATGTCTTGAATTCTCCAGAAATAAAGCTCAAACTGTCAGACCCCTCGCTTGGCATGACCTTGATGTCGCTTGATTCAGAGAAGTTTTTGGAATTCATCCAGTTAGAAATGAACACATGGCGGTCTGTGATCAAAGTAGGCAATTTTAAAATGAATTGAAATTTTGGTGAAAAAGTATAGTCCATGGTCAATTCAAAAAGTTGACATAAGAATCATTCAAAGTTGATTTCGAACTTTGCATCCATTTGTGCATCTAATTCAAAAAAATAGTTAAGTAAATTTCTAGTCAAGAAACAATGTTCAAGTCCAGAGCGATTGAATACAAAAACACCAATACCACATTTAGTTTTTGCTCATTGAGTTCGCAAAGGCTCTTTTGATCATGGTTGTAATTAAACTTAAGCGATAGGCCTGACTTATTTGAGGATCAACTGGAGGAGAAAGGTGATTTAGGCTCGAAGCAATAGCCTCATCAAGTAACTCACTTGTAAATGCTTTGTTATTAAGGGTATTTTCTAGTCCGGTCAACCTGATTGGATAATCGTCAGCCCCAATCACGCCAATATGAGCGTTCTCCATTTTCCCTAATGGAGACAGATCGAACCATACTGCGCAAGCAGCAATGGCGAAATCTCCTTTGCGTCTAGAAAATTCTTCGAACCCCCATTTTCTATGTGACGGAAAATTTGGCAAAATCAACTCAACTATGACCTCTCCTTTTGAAAGAGAAGTGCTCATAAATCCAAGAAAAAAATCAGCAATATTGATATATCGATAACCCTTGGAGTTTATAACTTTAATTTGGGCCTCTAAAACCAATGCGATCAAAGGCAGTTCTGCCGCAGGATCGCAATTGGCAAGGCTACCACCAATCGTTCCACGATTCCTAATTTGATAATGTGCAACGTAAGAAAGCGCTTTTTGCAGCAATGGCTGATGAAATGCAAGTTCAGTGCTTTTCTCTATGTCTACCCAACGAACTCGGGCACCGAGTGATGTTTCATGGTTTGAGCAGGTGATAATATTTAAGTCATTGATATTTCTTAGATCAACTAGTAAATCGGGTTTTGCCAGCCTAAAATTTAAGACAGGCATTAAACTTTGACCCCCTGATATTATTTTTGCCTCTCCAGGGTGGTCATTCAAAAGTGCTACAACTTCACCTAAAGTTTGAGGCGCCACATGTGAAAAATTATAAGATTTCATATTGTTAAATTTTTTGTATGCGAATTTAAGTTAACTTTGTAAATATATTGAGGGCTTGAGATGCCTACGCCAATCAATTTTAATAAAATGAGTTATGTGGAAAAGTAAAATCACTAATAATATGATGTATATTACAGGAAGAATTACTTCAAATGAGATCACATATGATGATATTTAATGTTTATTTTGAATTCAAATTATCGGCTAATTCTAAGTTTAAAAATATATCTGCAATTTGTATATTTTCGTTAATTTCGTTTTTTTTATCTGATTTATGTCGTGCTCAAGATTATCCTAAACAAACAATAAAGTTAATCGTTGGTTTCCCTGCTGGAGGGCCGGCTGATATCGCTGGTAGGATCATGGCCAGAGGTTTGCAAGACGCATTAAAGCAAAATGTAATTGTTGAAAATAAAACAGGTGCAAGTGGAGACCTTGCTTCTAAATTCGTAGCTGGCTCTGCACCTGATGGTTACACCATATTAATTGCTACAGCGTCCTTTACTTTAAATCCCTTGATTTCAAATTCTGCTGGTTATGATTGTTTGAAAGACTTTACAACAGTCTCAATGTTGGCAAATCAGGCCAATGCTATTGCGGTGTCTAACGATTTAAATGTCAACTCCCTAGCCGAGCTTAAAAATCTTGTTGGTAAAAAGAAATTGTCCGTTGCGACCTCTGGAATAGGTACCTCCTCTCACATCACGGCTACACACCTTTTTAATGTTTTGTGGGATGGTGATTTTGCTATGATTCCTTATAGAGGTGCTGGGCCAGCTGCGATTGCAGTAGCGTCAAATGAAGCTGATGTTGGATTTATGACTGTAACTGGCATCTTGCCGCTGCAGCAGCAAGGAAAATTAAAAGTATTAGGCATTGTTGCTGCGAACCGTTTATCACTTTTACCTAATGTACCAACGCTTAATGAGCTCAATTATAAGCAGTACGCTCCTTCATGGACAGCTATGTTTATTCCCTCTGGCGCGTCTACATTGATTGCTCAAAAATTATTTGATACGAGTAAACAAATACTACAGAAACCAGAAATACAACAGCAATTTGCGACACAAACAATGACTGTTGCAGAAAATCATTCCCTTCAATTTCTTCGTGACTATATTTCCGAGGAAATTGTTCAATGGAAAAAAATTGTGAACTCGATTGAACCAAAGAAAAAGAGTTGAAATAGTTAAATTAAAAATGAAGGTGATATAAATGAATGCATTAGATGAGGTTAAAGTTCAATTTGCTCCTCGAGAGGGTGGGAATATTCCAATCACTTTAGCTTGTGCTTTGTATGACCGCATGCAAGCCCTATACACAGGTGCAGTTCAAGTTGAGGGTATCGATCTTAATTTTATGGTCGAGGATTTTCCTAGGCGATTATTTGATAGTGAGATGACTCAGCAGCAGTTTGATGTTTGTGAAATGTCTACCTCGGACTACATTACAAAAGTAGATTCTGGTAATTCCCCCTTCGTTGCCATACCTGTATTTCCTTCGAAATGTTTTCGTCATAACATAATCACCATCAATCGAAAATCTGGGATCAAGGAGCCTAAAGATCTGCAAGGAAGACGAGTAGGGGTGATGCGCTTTACCATGACTGCCGCTGTTTGGCAGCGTGGACATTTGGAAAATGACTATGGCGTTGATCTTAAAAGTATCCATTGGGTTGAAGGATCAGTTAACTCAAAAGGCAGTCATGGAGTTCCAACCATTATTCCTCCTGGTTTTAATGTCGAGATCAATCATTCCGATTTCTCCTTAAGTGAGCTTCTTGAACAAGGGAAAATAGATGCAATTATTGGTACACATTTGCCTGCATCCTTAAAGACCAATCCAGACGTCGTTAGATTGTTTCCTAATTACAAGGAAGTTGAAATTGAGTATTACAAACGGACAGGGATTTTCCCAATAATGCATTTGATCGTTATCAAAAAGAAATTGTACGATGCACATCCGTTTGTTGCCAAGAGCTTATTTAATGCCTTTGAGTCATCCAAAAAAGCCGCTCTTTTACGTATGAAAAATTATTCTGCACTTCGGTATATGCTTCCTTGGATGACTGATGAAATTGATCAACTTGAAGAGGTTTTTGGCGAAGATCCTTGGACGTATGGACTTGAAACCAATTCTGCTACGATCAATACAATGATGAAGTTCATGGTCCAACAAGGAATGATCAAAAAAGCGCTTTCGATGGATGATCTATTTGTAAGTGTTAAATAAATGTTGTTGAAGCACTTATGAGCAATTCGGAACAAGTTAAATTTAAGATAAACAAAGAAGAGGTATCTATAAAAGTAGATTCCAATACATTGCTATCTGATTGTATTCGCCATCAACTCTTAAAAACTGGAACACATGTTGGGTGCGAACATGGTGCTTGTGGAGCGTGTACTGTAATTTTAGATGGAGATGCTGTTCGTTCTTGTCTGATATTGGCGAAGCAAGCAGACGGTTGTGAGTTGACTACTGTAGAGGGCCTATCAAAAAAGGGTGAGCTATCAAATTTACAGTTAATGTTTAAAAAACATCATGCACTACAGTGTGGATTTTGTACGCCTGGCATGCTCACTACTACCCACGCACTATTATCACAAGAACCTGATGCAAGTTATGAACGAATTAAAGAAGTGATATCAGGAAATATTTGCAGATGCACTGGATACATCAATATTATTGACGCGGTTTACGAAGCTCGCGATTACTATAGATGACACTACTCAGAATATAAAGATGAATTCAAAAGATAAGTATATAGGTCATTACACAGAGCGAATAGAAGATGACTCGCTTCTTGTGGGTTTATCCACTTTTGTGGATGACGTCCATTTAGATCATATGCTTCATGCTTTTGTATTGAGAAGTACTGTTGCACACGGATATATCAAAGAAATTAAAACTGATAAAGCCAAAACTTTTCCTGGTGTACATGCCATTTATACAGGATTTGATATAGCTCTTGAATTTAATCATCAAATGCCAACTATTCCAATTCGTTTGGCACCGATTGAGGAGTTAAAACAATTTAAGCAACCCATCATCGCCCATGAGATAGTAAGGTATGTAGGCGAACCTCTTGCAATAATCATCGCTGACTCGCTTGAAAAAGCTCAAGATGCTAGCGAGGCGATTGAAGTAGATATTGAGGCTAGGCCCGTTGTGAACAATTGGAGAAGTTCAGCAGAAAATCTCTCTGTTTTGCATCCCCAGATTAAATCTAATATTGGGACTATTTACCACGCAAAAAAAGGTCAAATAAATCAAAATACAAGTCAATATTTTCAGAGAAAAGAAGTCTTCAAAGTTCATCGCCATACTGCAGTTACCCTTGAAACTCGGGGTTTGGTTGCCAATTGGGACGAAGATTTGGAAAAGATGACTGTTTACGGGGCAACAAAAGTCCCATTTTTTAACCGAGCATGTTTGGGTGAAACTCTCCAAATTTCCCCCAAAAAAATCGACATGATTGAGGTTGCTGTAGGAGGTGGTTTTGGCGTGAGGGGAGAGTTTTATCCTGAGGACTTTTTGATCCCTTATAGTTCAAAAAAACTCAAACGTCCCATTAAGTGGATCGAGGATAGGACTGAGAACCTGTTGGGTACTAATCACTCCCGAGAAGTGGAGTGTGAGATGGAAATTACATGCGATGCAAATGGAAAAATTGTCTCACTCGTAGCAAATATTTGTGTGGACGCGGGTGCCTACGCCAGGACCAGTGTAACCACTGTGCCTAGAAATTCCGCCCAATTTTCATCTGGCCCCTATGACATTCCAAATATTGATATCACTTCAACTGTTTATTTAACCAATAAATGTCCTATAGGCTCTTATAGAGCACCTGGTCGATTTGAGTGTGATTTCTTTCGCGAGAGAATGTTTGATTTGATTTCCATTGACTTGGGTATAGATCGAGTTGATTTTCGAAGAATGAATTTGGTTAAGTTTAACCAAATGCCTTATCCACTGGCTCGCATCGATAACCCAGATCGGTATGAAGAGCTCGATTGTGGCAACTATCAGACTACCTTTGATCGATGTTTGAAAGAATTTAATTGGGAGGAAAAATCGCTACTTCAAGGTCAAAAAATTGATGGCAAATACCACGGTATTGCGATTGGTTGTTTTATCGAGGGGGGTGGGGCGGGTGTCAAAGAGACCGCCAAGATTGAAGTCAATGAGGATGGTAAATTAAATGTCTACATTGGATCTGCAAATTTAGGCCAAGGGATCGTTACCGTGATGACTCAAATTGCCGCAGAAGAATTAGATGTTTCGATGAGTGATATTCAAATTTTTCATGGATCAACTACATATCTTGAAGAGGGTTTTGGTTCGTATCACTCCAGAGCAACAATCATGGGCGGATCTGCAGTGTTCATTGTTGCTAAAGCGCTTAAAGAAAAAATTAAAGAGGCCGCTGCTTCTTATTTTCAATGCAGTACTCAAGAAATTGATCTACTTCCGGGCTTGATCAGTTCTTTTAAAAACCAAACTCTTGAGCTCTCAAAATTAAGTCGAGATACTCTTTTTGTTGCAGGCGAGTTTCCTTGTAAAACGAATACATATGCATATGGATGTGCTGCTGCGCATGTGAGCGTAGATGAAGATACCGGTAAAGTTGAGCTCATAGACTATTTTACGATTGAAGATATTGGAAGAATCATCAATCCATTGACTGCCAAAGGACAGGCTATAGGAGCCGTTGTACAAGGCTTGGGAGGTGTATTTCTTGAGAATTTAACTTATGACGATCAATGTCAGCTGACAGTTGGGTCTTTGGCAGACTATTTGTTGCCCACAGCAACTGATTTTCCAATCATTAGAGCAATGGAGCTTGAAGAGCACCCTTCGCAACTCAATCCTTTGGGCGTAAAAGGAGCTGGTGAAGGCGGCATCATACCGGTTGCTGGTTTAATGGCCAATGCGGTTTCCAATGCACTGTCAAGTAAGGGTGTTCAGGTCACCGAGTTGCCTTTGTCACCTCAAGCTGTTTGGAAGCTAATGCAATAAAGAGCTTGTCCACATCAAGGGCAAAGGAATGTCCTACCTCATTATTCTGTAGATTTACAAAATACGGTCGTTTTGAGAGAAAATTTTTAAGCATTCAAGCGTTTATTCATAAAGCTTAAAATTGAATCCGAAAGTCTAGTATCTGAAGTGTCCAAGCTTGAAATAATAGATGTATGGTTGTGACCTTCTAGCCAAGTTATTCTTGGAGATTTATTCTTTATTTGCGAAATCTTATGAGCCAGCTCAATGCAGTGAATATCAATCAATGGATTTTCAAATTCTGCAATTGCAATCATTGTCTCCACAAATTCAGTTCCAATCGTATTGACAGCTGAACAGCTATCGTGAATTTCTGGGTTGTTGCCGTAGTATGCTTCCACTTTTTTTGCGTTGGGATTGTCATTTCGCATTTCAATCCTTACTCGACCGCTCACTATAATATGTCCGAGTATTGAGTTTTTGGCTGCAGAATTTCTTTTCGGGTTGTATAAATAGTCACAAGTGTGAGCTGCACCAGCGGAATGACTCATCAAGAAAATTCTTCTTGGATCTCCTCCATAGGCTTGGATATGACTAGTTATCCAATTGAGTGACGATTCAATATCATCGGTACCAGATGGATATTTGTGAGTAGGTGCTAAACGATACTCTAAATTGATTCCAACGTAACCAAACCGATTAAAGCATCTAAGCGCATTTGAGTAGATTTCTTTAGATCGATCTTTTGATCCATCGACAAAAGCTCCACCATGAACAAAGACAAGTACTGGTGCGTTGACGGCGTTAACCGGTTTGAAAATATCTAAAACGTGTCTTTCGTCAGGACCGTATGAAATTTCATGGAAAGACTCTAAGTTTTCACGAGGAGATTTTTCGAGTATTTCGCTGAAAAGTTCAACCATTTCACGAACATTGTTCGCAACATTTAAGCCCCAGATGGGGCCTAACTCTGACATGCGAATTTTAATTTTTTCAGTGACAGTAGGGAGTTGATGCATTATCTTTAGAAATCGAATCTTATGCCAGTAAAGCGAGTTTGTGATAACTCCTCAATTGCGTATCGGATGCCTTCTCTACCAAATCCAGATCTTTTTGAGCCGCCAAAAGGATACATATCCAATCTAAATCGACTGGCCTCATTAACCCAAAGAGATCCGACCTCAAAGTCATCGGAAAACCGCAGGGCTTCCTTTAGGCTGCGAGTGAAAATTGAGCCTTGAAGGCCAAACTCTGAGTCATTTGCCATTTTCAAGGCCTCATCTGAGTTTTTTGCGCTTGCAACTGTTGCAAGGGGTCCGAAAACTTCATCTCTCCAAATTGAAGAATCAGCGCTTGGGTGAGAGATGATTCCAGGACTCACAGTGCATCCATTTTGAACGGGTTCGAGCGCGATAGTTAGACTTCTTTTTTTGGCGTCAGCAACCATCGCCATGACTCGATTTGCCGTTTGTAGTGAGACCATGGGCCCGATATCAGTGCTCTCATCGCTTGGATCGCCTACGTTGAGTATTTTTGTAGCTGCTATAAAGCAAGATAAAAATTGATCATAAACGCTTTCTTCAACGATGATGCGTTGTGCCGATATGCATTGTTGACCGCTGGCTTCGAAGGCGGCGGAAGCAATTTTTTTCGATGCGTCCTCAATGTCTGCATCTGCAAGAACAATGTTTGCTGCGTTGGAGCCTAATTCGGCTAAAAATTTCTTGGCCCCCGCTGCCCGAACCAGTGCATCACCTGCGATTGTTCCGCCTGTAAACGTGACAGCCATGACAAGAGGATTGGCAACCAATTGGGTAGCAGGATTTCGATCTCCAGTGATGACATTAAATAAGCCACTTGGAAGGCCTGAGGCATTAAAAATTTCAGCAATCTTTAATGCAATACGAGTTGCGCTAGGATGAGGTTTGATCACAATAGAGTTACCGGCGATCAAGGCTGGGGCAACTTTCTGTACCAAAAGGTTAATGGGGGCATTGAATGGCGTAATCCCTGCGACCACTCCATAGGGATGGCGCTTTGTAAACCCCATTCTCCCTGATCCCGCTGGAAGAGAGTCAACGGGAATAGTTTCTCCTCTTAAGCTCAAGGCCTCAGATGCAGTTGAGCGAAGAAATGCTGCTGATCGATTGGCTTCAAAAGTAGATGCTTTTCTGGGTTTACCAATATCTTGAATTAACATGTCAATTAATTCAGGTAAATGTTTTTCAATTTCAGAAGCTGCATTATTTAACCACTGGACCCTAGTTGACAAGGGTGTTTTTCGATGGCGTTGGTATGCTTCGTGAGCGCTTTGAACTGCTTTGTTCACATTGCTTTCTGATGTTTCAGAAAGCAATGCATACGGCTCAAGTGAAAATGGTGCGATGACTTCAATCGATGAAACCGAGTCTTGAACGGTTAGACCTGAAATAAACGGATAAAGTGTTGGTAAGTTCATAATTTTTGAATGCCAGCTTGATTAACAACTTTAGTCCATTTATCAATTTCGCTTCTAATAAATGAACCGAATTCGTTTGAGGTTCCCCCCATTACATCAAAACCTTGCTGTGACAAGGAATCAACAACAGATGGTATTTGTAAAATTCTTTGAACCTCAGCATTCAATTTGCTCACAATGGGTGCGGGTATACCCTGGGGGCCTACAAAACCAAACCACGCAATCACCTCGAATCCTGGAAGGCCACTTTCAGCAACTGTGGGGACGTCTGAGAGCCAAGATAGGCGTTTGGATGAGGTAACTGCAAGTAACTTAATCTTTCCAGCTTTTGCTAATGGTATGGCATTCGGTGCATTGGGGAACATAAAAGTAACTTCATTTTTCATAACGGAGTTAACTGCTTCAGGAGAGCCTTTGAATGGTATATGGGTGGTTTTAATTCCAGATAAAGCGTTCAAGAGTTCACCTGAAAGGTGCATTGATGTGCCGTTGCCAGCGGATGAAAAATTGATACTCCCTGTGGGTTGAGATTTAATCCAATTGATAAGTTCCTTGGTGGAGGAGGCTGGTGTGTTGTTGGATGCAATCAGTACATTGGGACTTGATGCAATTGAAATAATGGGTGTGAAATCGTTGATGGCGTCATAAGGCATTTTTGCATAGAGGGCTGGATTGATTCCATGGCTGCTGATGGAGCTGAGCATGATGGTATATCCATCAGCTGGTTGATGCATGACGTATTCACCTGCAATGTTACCCCCAGCGCCTGGCCGGTTTTCTACAACAAAAGGCTGGCCTAAATTTTTACTTAACTGTTCGCTAATAATTCGCGCTAATATATCTGACGTTGAGCCCGCAGACAGTGTGACAACCACTTTGACGGTCTTATTTGGCCAAGTTTGTGAAGATGCATTTTGATTAATCAATAGACTACTTGTGAATAAGAGAGCCCATATTGCATATTTCTTCATGGGAAAATTCCTTAATTTGTACGAGATAAACTTTAAACTCATGCTATTTTGCCCAATGAGTCAATAACTGTCAATGAGATTAGATGTGTGCAGCCTGCACCAAAATATAACAAAGATCTATATATTGGTGCATAAAAAGAGGGGAAGTTCGGATAATTTTTATTAATATTTTATTGACCAACTGGTTAATAAATGATAAATTCAAATCAGTTTTTCAAAAGGACCCTATTATGGCAACAGCTCGTCACCCTCTCCCCCAAGATCTCATAGGAGCATCACTCGATAGCATCATGACATCTTATGTTGGAAGATTTAAAGATAAAAAACCTGATTGGGCGGCTTTTGAAGATGCAAAAATTGAAGGTTTTAAAAGAGCGCAACACCGATTTATTGGAGCGGGGGGGTCTGGAAAATATGGAGACAGCTCGGTTATTCCGCCACGTGGTTTCACGCTCTCCATAATGTATGTCGAGCCCGGTCAAGGCAATGCTGCGCATACCCATGAGGTGGAAGAGGTCTTTTTTGTTTTGGATGGTTTTTTAACCGTTTTTATCGAAGACGAAGAGGGCAATCGCTTAGAAACAAGGTTAGGTAAATGGGAGTGCGTTGCTTGTCCACCTGGTGTTATACATGGCTATATAAATGACAGTTTAGCTCCGGTGTATTTTCAAGTGATGCTTGGTCGCGCGAAACCTGAGACCATGGGTTATTCAGATGAAAAGCTTTACACTAAACGTGACCATCATCTCAAGTAACCGGAATAAATGGACGTTTTAGCGGCAAGCGCACTCAAAAAGGTTCGGGTCAGTACATTACTTACTCGAGAAAAGATCATCTCTGCAGCCACTTATGAGTTTGCTGAGAAAGGTTATGATGGCGCGCGTATGGATGAAATTGCTTTGCGAGCAGGCATTCAAAAAAATGTTCTCTATTACTACTTCAAAAGCAAAGATGGTTTATATACCGAAGTTCTAATCAGCACCTACGAATTGATCAGATTTAGCCAAGCAGAGTCAAAAATTAACTTCGATGATCCCGTTGAAGGGATGCGTAAACTTGTGTATTCAATTGGGAAAATTTGGTTTGAGCATCCTGAATTTTTAAGGCTTCTACAGAGCGAAAATATTCTTCGAGGTCGTCATATCAAGGCAAGTAGAAAAATACCAGATTTATACAGTCCATTAATGGACTCTATAAAAAAACTTTTAAGAAATGGTGTGGATAAAAAAGTATTTAGAAAGGAGGTAGATCCAATTGATCTGTACATTTCAATTACTTCTTTGTCGGCCCACTATGTGAGTCACCAACACACTTTTGAGGGTATTTTTAAAAGTAAATTGATGACCTCGCCAAGAATCAGAAAGCGGTTGACTCATTGTGCTGAAATGGTGGTGCGTTACTTGCTTGTATCTAATGATAGCTTAAATAAAGGAGCTAAACATGTTAGCTCAAAGTAACTATGTGGAGCTGTATGTGTTCTTATTTCATTGATATTTGGAATAAGGTTTTTTTTAATTCGATTTTTACTGAATGGATTTCAAAAATGATGAAGCTGATTAAATGGTTTTTTGTCTTCATTGGTGCGACCCTTGTCATGTCTGCTAAAAGTCAAACCAATGTTTATCCCTCTCAACCTGTTAAATTTGTAGTTACTTTTACGCCTGGAGGTGCGGCTGATTTAACTGCAAGGATACTTGGCGACTATTTGTCAAGATTGTGGGGGCAGCAAGTGGTTGTTGAAAATAAAATTGGTGCTGGTGGCTCAATTGGCGTTGATCAAGTTTTTAGAGCAAAGCCTGATGGCTACACGTTATTGATTGCAAGCAATACGCACGCCATTAATCAGGCTTTGTATAGCAATTTACAGTTTGACTTGAGAAAAGACTTTATTTCAGTCGCATCATTGACATCATCTCCTATTGCTTTGGCGGTCAATCCTAAATTATCAATTAAAAATCTAAAGGAATTTACTGCGCTCCTTAGGTCACAGCCTGATAAAGTTGCGTACGCGACTTGTGGCATTGCAACAGCTCATCATTTCGCCATGGAATTGTATAAGCATGCTACCAATACCATTGCTATTCACATCCCTGAAAAAGGCTGTACGCCCGCAGTTTTAGACGCCGTTTCTGGACAAGTTGATGTTGTCATTTCCTCCTTGGCGACAGTGCTACCGTTTTCTAAGGATCAAAAGCTTCGTATTATTGGATTGACCTCACGTGATCGATCTGCCTCTATTCCTGAGGCGGTTCCGTTCAGAGAGTCTGGAGTTCCAGAGCTAAGCAACTATGATGTTGAAAATTATTATGGTCTCTTGGCGCAAGCTTCAGTGCCAAAAGAAATATTAACCAAACTTGAAATTGATTTAAAGAAGGCCGTTGAAGCCCCGGAGGTTAAGAGTAAATTGGCCATTGCTGGGCTTGATGTCTTTTGGGGCTCATCGCCACAATTCACGAGTTTGATTAGTTCAGACATTGAAAAATTCAAGCGTGCCATACAAATTGCAAACATTAAGCCAGAGTAATCATGAACGTGGAGCACTGAAGTGAGTAAATTAAAAATTAGCTTGTCTTGTTGTGATTATGATCGCTGCAGAGCGATTTTTGACGGAAGAGCACCAATCGAAGGGTGCGATGTAACAAGCGTAGCCATAGAGCCAGAAGAGGCTTTTCATCGTGCATTCAAGTTTCAAGAGTTTGATATCAGTGAAATTTCAATGTCAAGCCATACGTTGATGACCTCCAGAGGAGAGAATGCCTATGTGGGTGTTCCTGCATTTGTTTCAAGATTGTTTAGACATTCTGGGATCTATATCCGTTCAGATAAAGGGATTAAGAAAGCATCAGATCTTAAGGGGCTTAAGATCGGTGTTCCCGAGTATCAAATTACCGCGAATGTATGGATTAGGGGAATATTGTCCGAGTATCACGATCTTCAGCCGACCGACGTTGTTTGGAAGAGTGGAGGGCTTGAAGAGCCTGGACGCGAGGAGCGAACAAAACTTAAAGACATACCAGGCGTTGATCTCTCACCAATACCGCACGATAGGTCACTGAGTGAAATGCTCCTTTCTGGCGAGATTGATGCTTTAATTAGTGCCAGAGCTCCTTCTTGTTATCTCAATGGGAATCCAAAAGTTTCAAGGCTATTTGAAGACTACCCTAGAGTTGAGGCTGAGTATTTCAAACAAACCCAAATATTTCCCATCATGCACGTTATTGGCATACGCAGAGAGCTAGCAGAAAGAGAGCCATGGTTACCAGTCAGTGTATTTAAGGCATTTATTAAGGCAAAAGAGCTTTGTATGTACGAATTGGGTCAAATTGGACACTTGTTTAATTCTCTTCCATGGGGTGTGCATGAGTTTGAGTCAGCGAAGAAATTAATGGGCGAAGACTATTGGAGTTATGGTTTTGATAAAAATAAGCATGTGCTTGAAAAATTCACGCAATATCATTTCGATCAAGGTCTGTCATCTCAAAAACTAGACCCTAAAAATCTTTTTCATCCCTCGACTTTAGATTTGTCTAAGATTTAATTTAATTTAATTTATCTTATGAAGCCAGCGGCATTTAATTACCATTCGCCAACAAGACTGAGTGAAGTTTTTACTATTTTAAATTCTTCTGTCAATTCAAGGGTCTTGGCTGGCGGTCAGTCTTTGATGCCAATGCTCAACTATCGACTTCTAGAAGTTGAAGATTTAATCGATTTAAATGGAATCCAAGAGCTTAGTGGAATAAAACAAAACAACGATATTATTGAAATTGGCGCAATGACTAGGCAATTTGAAATTGCTGAGTCGCCAATTATTCAAGAGTATCTGCCTTTGATGTGGAAAGCCATTAAATATGTGGGACATGTTCAAACAAGAAATAGGGGTACAGTTGGTGGAAGTTTGTGCCAAATGGATCCTTCCGCTGAGTTAAGCCTTGTCGCAAGTGCATACAAAGCAGAATTGATCATTCAAAGTGATCAAGGAGAAAGGGTTGTATCAATTGATGACTTTTCAATCGGTTACATGACAACCGCATTGAATTCAAATGAAATCCTAAAAAGTATCCGTTTTACACCTTGGAGCAAGGCAAGTAAATCCTCATTTATAGAGTTTTCTAGGCGGCATGGTGATTTTGCAGTTGTATCTGCTGCTTGTTTGATGGAATTAAGTAAAAATCGCATCAATCAACTCTCATTGGTCCTGGGTGGAGTTGGAGCACATCCTTTTCGAATCACTGATTTAGAGAGTGTGCTGGAAGGGAAAACCTTAGAAGAAGTAGACTTAACCGATTTGATTTCAAAACTATCATTTCCTGATATGTTGTCAGACAAGCTTTATCCGGCTTGGTATAGAGAGCACCTATCAAAAGTATTGATAAAAAGAGTCCTACAAGAGGCTTTTTCAACTTCAGATAATATTTCATGATTTCAAACACAAAAGAAATAACTTTAACCATCAACAATAAGTTGGGAAAACATATTGTTGAATCTCGGATCAATCTTGCTGATTTTTTGCGTCATCAGTGTAATTTGACAGGAACTCATGTGGGGTGTGAGCATGGTGTTTGCGGTGCTTGTACTGTTTTGGTTGACTCACGCCCGGTTCGTTCATGCTTGATGCTTGCAGTTCAAGCAAATGGTCTAGAGGTCAGCACAGTCGAAAATCTAGCATCGGATAATCGACTAAGCAATCTTCAAGAGTCTTTTTGGTCAGAGCATGGCCTTCAGTGCGGTTTTTGTACCCCAGGTATTTTAATTTCTTTGACCGATCTGTTAAAAAGAAAGACAAATCCGTCAGAAGAGGAAATTAGAGATGTTTTATCCGGTCATCTTTGTAGGTGTACGGGTTATCAAAATATCGTAAGTGCTTGTTTAAAAGTAATTCAAGACATGAAAAAAGAAATCATTTAAAGATATCAAATGAATACTTTAGAAGATCACCAATCTAGAATCATTGGCTCAAGAGTCAAGAGAATTGAAGACCCCAAATTACTGATTGGCAAGGGCTGTTTTCTAGATGACATACATTTAGACAATATGCTACACGTGGCTTTTTTACGAAGTCCTCATGCGCATGCAAAAATACTTTCAATTGATGCGAACGCAGCCTTAAATATTCCTGGCGTTATTTCTATCTACAAGGCAAAAGATTTAGTTCCTCTAGTCTCTTCTCTAAGAATGCCCTTGGGTTTTCCAACCAATGCGTTGCCAAAAAATATTACGCCCTTTATTTTGTGCCCAGAAGAAGTTTGCTATGTTGGTGAAGCTATTGTTATGGTGGTTGCTTCATCTCGTCATATTGCAGAGGATGCTCTCTCAGTTATCCAGGTAGACTTTGAGCCTCTTGATGTTATCGCTGATATAAGGGAGGCACTCACTCCCAACGCTCCGCTTGTAAGACTTGAGAGTTCGAGCAACGAACTTTCAAAATTTTCGATTTCATATGGGGATATCTCGGGGGTATTTTCAAAAACTCCTTTTGTTTTTTCGGAAAAATACTCTACCCATCGAGGGGGTGCTCATCCAATTGAAGGTAGAGGCGTGATTGCTCAAGTCAATCCCAATGGCGAATTGACGGTTTGGTCTTCAACCCAAATGTCTCATGATTTAAGGATGATGCTGGCTGAATTAATGGGTATGGATGAGAACCAAATTAGAGTCATTGCCCCAGATGTAGGCAGGGGGTTTGGCTGTAAATTCTTAGTCTATCCTGAGGAAATTGCTGTCTGTGTTGCATCCAAGGATTTGGGCTTGCCTATCAAATGGATTGAAGACAGGAGTGAGCATTTTATCTCTTCAATACAAGAGCGCGAGCAATATTGGGACTTGCAGATTGCGGTTGACGGGTCTGGTTTGATCCTGGGAATAAGGGGATCAATGATGCACGATCAAGGTGCATACACTCCCCAAGGAATTAATTGTCCTTACAATGCTGCAACAGGGGTCACTGGGCCTTACAAAGTTCCTGCATACCACTTAGACGTGTCTGTTAGGAGCACCAATAAAGTTCCTACTATACCTGTCAGAGGTGCCGGTTATCCTGAGGCGGCTTTCGTCATGGAACGCTTATTGGATAAAGTAGCCAATGAGTTGTCACTTGATCGAGCTCAAGTTCGAGCCATTAATCTCGTTCAAACTGAGGAGATGCCTTATACCAAAAAAATTAAGAATAGGGCTGGTGCACCAATCATCTTAGACAGCGGTAACTACTTACATTGCCAAAATTTGGTTTTAGAAAAAATTGATTATGAAAATTTTAAAATTAGGCAATTAGAGGCTCGAAAAAAAGGCCGATATATTGGTATAGGTTTTGCGCATGGGGTCAAAGGTACGGGGCGTGGACCGTTTGAGTCAGGCACCGTAAAAATCTCACCACTTGGGAAAATTTCTGTTTTTACCGGTGCGCTAGCAATGGGGCAAGGCCTTAAAACGGCTTTGGCCCAAATATGCGCTCAACAATTTGGCGTGCAAACTAGTGAAATTGAAGTCATTTCAGGTGACACGAATTTTGTATCAATGGGATTGGGTGGTTTTGCAAGTCGGCAAACGGTAACTGCAGGCTCCTCAGTTCACTTGGCTGCTGTTGCAGTGAGAAAAAAGGCCTTAAAAGTTGCAAGTCAAATCTTAGAGGCTGCAGAGGAAGATTTAGAACTTAAAGATGGTCAAGTTAGGGTTAAAGGAACTGATCAATCAATTGGTTTAAGCGAGATTTCAAGAAAATTAAGAGGTGTACCAGGGTATGCCTTGCCTGCTGGGATTGAGCCAGGCTTAGAGAGTAGCCAGCACTGGCAGACAGAAGTGTTGGCTTACTCTCATTCTTTCCATGCTTGTGAGGTGGAGGTAGATGTTGAGACGGGTGGCGTGAAAATATTGAGATATGTTGCAATACAAGACAGTGGAAAATTAATTAATCCAATGATTGTAGAAGGTCAATTACATGGAGGAATTACACATGGAATTGGCAATGCTATATTCGAGTACATGGGTTACGATTCCCAAGCTCAACCATTTACAACGACCTTTGCGGACTATTTGTTGCCCACGGCAACAGAGGTTCCTAATTTTGAAATCATGTTTTTTGAAAGCCCTTCACCCTTTAATCCTTTAGGCGTTAAAGGGGTGGGTGAGAGCGGAACAGTTCCTGTCGTTCCCACTATATTTTCGGCAATCGACAATGCGCTAATTGACTGGAAGATTCATTTGAATAATTCACCAGTTTCACCTGTTGCAATCATTGAAAAAATGAACGTATTAAATAAATAGAACATACAGGAGAAGTTTTACATGAAAAAATTAAAGGTAATTGTCTTTGAGGGTGTACAAAATTTGCCCATTTTTGCAGCTCAAGCTCAAGGCTATTTTGAACAAGAAAGCTTAAACATAGAGCTGACCTTTACGCCTAATTCATGGACATTAAGGGATGGTCTACAAGCAGGTTTATTTGATATTGCGCATACAGCAGTTGATAATGCCGTGGCCATGGTAGACAAGGCCAATGCAGATGTCGCCGTCGTGGTTGGAGGAGACAACGGCTTTAATGGTTTATTTGTTCAGCCAGAGATCAAAAAAATCGTGGATTTAAAGGGCAAAATTGTTTTGGTGGATGCGCCTAATACTGCATTTGCATTGGCGTTGTATAAAATTCTTTCATTGAGTGGGTTGGATTTAAATGCCAAAGATTACGAGGCATTATCAATCGGAGCAACGCCCTTTCGACTTAAATCGATGTTGGAAAATAAATCACATTGCGGTGCAATTTTAAATCTTCCGTTTCGACTTCAGGCTATCGAATCTGGCCTTGTTCATTGTGGTGATTTGGTTGATATTTTAGGGCCGTATTTGTCTACTGCGGGTTTTGTGATGCGGCCTTGGGCTTTAGATAATGAGTTAAATTTGATTTCATACATAAAAGCTTATGTGCGAGGACTTAGATGGGTTTTGAGTCCAAGCAATAAGTCCAGTGCAGTTGAATTATTGATGAAACAACTAAGTTTAGGATCTGAAATCGCAAAATCCTCAGTTGAAATGGCCACCTCGCCAAAGAGTGGATTCATGGCGGACGCTTATATCGATATGGATGGATTTGAAAATGTATTGGCAATTAGAGCATCTTTTGATGGACAAGCTACTGTGCAAAATGTTGATAAATACATTGACATTAGATATCACTCTCAAGCGATAAAAGAATTAACTTAATACTTTAAAAGGGCAGTTTCATATGTTTAAATCTAGAAAACTTTCTATCGCACTGATTGTCATTAATTGCAGTTTGCTGATAAGTTCAAATTTAATTGCTGCTGAAACTTCAAAATTTCCGAGTAAGCCCATTAGATTGATAGCTCCCTTTGCTCCTGGTGGTGCTTTAGATGTCATAGCTAGAACCACTGGTGAAGTTATTACTGAGCAATTGGGTCAACCAGTGGTTGTGGAAAATCGAGCGGGAGCTGCAGGAGCCATTGGTTCTGAGTATGTGGCTAAACAACCACCTGACGGTTATACATTGCTTCTTGGGGCGACTACAACTCATGGCATCAATCCTGTTTTACAAAAGCTTTCCTATGATCCGATCAAAGATTTTTTACCCGTCTCTTTGGTTGCAACAATTCCTCACATATTTGTGGTGAATCCAAACTTGCCGGTAAAAAACTTTTCTGAATTTATTACTTATGCTAAAGCTCGTCCTGGTTTGGCTTTTGGTTCTGCGGGAAATGGTTCACCTCATCATTTGGCGGGGGAATTGATTAAGAATGAAGCAGGAATCAATGTGGTACATGCTCCTTATAAAGGTTCTGGGCCTGCGTTGATAGATCTTTTGGCTGGCCATATTCACTTTATGTCCATTGAGTACACTGCTGTCGCGTCTCAACTTGCTGCAGGAAAGTTAAAAGCATTAGCCGTATTGACAGCCCAGCGTGTCCCCGGTATTGAGTTGTCTGCGGTGAATGAATTTGGTTTGTCAGGTATTGATGTTACGGCTTGGTATGCCATTTACGCCCCTAGTGGAACGCCATCTGAAATAGTAAATCTATTGCAAGGTGCGATAAATAAAGGAATTAAGGACGGGCCTGCAAAGGAAAAACTGTTAAAGTTAAATGCAACTGTTGTTGGAAGTACACCAGAGGTTTTAACTAGACATATGAATCAAGAGTTGGCTCGCTGGGCAAAAATCATCAAACTATCTAATATTCAACCCGATTAATTTTAAAGAAAAAAATGAAATCAACAGACTTTAATTATGCAGTTCCGCATAGCTTAGAAGAAGCTATCGACATTCTTAAACTCCACGATGGCGAAGCCAAAATCATTGCAGGTGGTCAGAGCTTAATGCCTATTTTAAATTACAGGTTGGCCAGTCCTCAGATTCTGGTTGATCTGCAAGCAATAAGTGGACTTAGTGAAATTGATATTTCACAATCAGGCACAATTTTAGGCTCGCGTGTTCGCTGGGTTGATATTGAAAATCACATAGCCTTGCAACAAGCGCAGCCATTGCTTTGTGCTGCGATCTCTCATGTCGCACACTATCAGATTAGAAACCGCGGAACCGTGGGCGGGAGTTTGGCACATGCTGACCCATCGGCAGAAATGCCTGGATTGGCTGTTGCTCTTGATGCAAGCATCACCGTTATAGGTACTAACGGACTAAGAACCATTGATGCGAAAGATTTTTTCTTGGGGCAACTTTCAACTTCTATTTCGTCGTCTGAAATTATTGTTTCGATTAAGCTGCCTTTCTGGCCGCATGAGAGAAAGTGGGGTTTTTCTGAATTTGCTAGGCGCAAAGGTGATTTTGCCATGGCTGGTGCAGCTGTTTGGTATGACTTGAATGCGCAAGGAAAAGCTTCGAATGTGCATATTGGTTTGATTGGCGCAGGGGAAAAGCCTATTCGTTTAAATCAGGCAGAAGAAAAGCTTGAGCAGCAAAACTTAACTCTCTCGTTGGTAGAGGAAGCGGTTCTTGCAAGTTTAGCTTCAATGAGTTTTCAAAGTGATATTCATGCGAATGAAAAGTATAGACGCTCTTTAATGGGAGAAATGATCTCTAAAGCATTCTCTCAAGCCTCAGAAATTTTAAAAAATAAGTGAGATTTGACCGTGCAAATTAATATTAATATAAATGATCAAGCTTATCAAGTTGATGTCGCTCCTAGACTTAATTTGGCCGATTGTATTCGTCATGAGATTGGTTTAACTGGGACTCACGTGGCTTGTGAACACGGAGTTTGTGGCGCGTGTACAGTTTTAGTCAATGGTGAAGCTGTTCGATCTTGTTTGATGTTGGCGGTTCAAGCTAACGGTCAATCAGTCACAACGGTTGAAGGCTTATCCAATGATGAGCATCTTTCTGCATTGCAAGCTTCGTTTAGAAAGTACAGTGCTTTGCAGTGTGGGTTTTGTACCCCTGGTTTCATTACCACGGCCCATGCATTGCTTACTAATGAACCAAACTGTGACGAGCACCGTGTTCGAGAGGTTTTATCGGGTAATTTATGTCGCTGTACTGGCTACGTCCCCATTGTTCAAGCTGTATTAGATGCCCGTGAACATTACCAAAAATTAGGAGGGAAATAAAAATGGTTCAACCAATTTTAAAGCCTGTTGATAGTCAAAAGAGAAATATAGGTTCTCCTAAAGAAAGGGTTGAAGATCTCCGTCTTTTAAGAGGAAAAGGAATTTATGTAGACGATGTTAAAAAAGAGGATGTACTACATATAAGTATTCTACGTAGTTCAATTGCACATGGTGTGATTAAAAATATCAATGTAGACGAAGCTCGAAAATTGCCTGGTGTGATTGCTGTATTGACAAGTAAAGAAATAATCGATTCATGTGGTGATATCCCTAAAATCCCAATTCGATTGCATCACAATCCATTGCTTATTAATTATATGCAGCCCGTGATAGCATTTGAAAAGGTTCGATTTGTAGGCGAAGCGATTGCCATGGTTGTTGCTAAGACTCCTGCTATTGCAGAAGATGCTTTGGCCCTTATAGAGCTTGATATCGAAAGTTTAGATGTTGCAGCAGATATTGTGTCGGCCAAGGCTAATGAAGTAAAAATATTTGATGACTCTAGAGGTAATTCTCCTCTGACTTATCGCTCTACCAAAGGCAACGCTCAACTTGTATTTGATAACGCAGCATATTCCAGAAAAGAAAAATTTGTCATCCAAAGGATTTCTGCGTTAACAATGGAAACTCGAGGTGTATTGGCCCAATGGAAAAATGACGCGCAAGAATTATTTGTTTATGGCGCAGCCAAGGTACCGTTTTGGAATCGATCGGCCTTGGCTACCATGCTTGGAATGGAAAAAGATCAAGTTCAATTGATTGAGAACGATGTTGGAGGAAGTTTTGGCGCACGGGGTGAGTTTTATACCGAAGATTTCTTGATTCCATTTGCCGCTAAATACTTGGGTGTCACTGTCAAGTGGATTGAAGATCGCCTTGAACATTTGATGTCGATGAACCAGGCAAGGGATTGCCAAGCAGAAATTGAAATTGCTTGCGATCGTGAAGGGAGAATTTTAGGTTTTAGAGGTCACATAGACTATGATCTCGGCGCTTATCCTAGAACCAACGGATTGGTAGCTCCAAGAAATATTTCACAATTTCTGACTGGTCCATATAAAGTCGAAAACGTTGACATCACTTGCGATATTGTCTTCACCAATAAAACGCCAAGCGGAACATTGCGCGCGCCGGGACGATTTGAGAGTAATTTCTTTTCAGAGCGCTTGATTGAATTGGCTGCAAAAGATTTAAATCTTGATCCTGTATTGATGCGGCGAAAGAATGTGCTCACTCCTAGGGATATGCCATATCCATTCCCTACGATAAATCCCTCTTTAATTGCCCATACCTCAGATACAGAGTGTGACAGTGGGGATTATCGAGAGACATTGGACCGATGCATAAAAGAATTCAAATGGCGCGAACTTGAGCATCTTCAGGGTCAATTGATTGATGGCGTTTATCACGGTTTAGGTATGGCCTGTTTTATTGAAGGGGGCTCTGCCGGTCCTAGAGAAAATGCAAAATTATTTTTAGAAAAAGATGGACGCTTGACTTTTAGTGTTGGCTCCACATCAGTAGGACAGGGTGTTGAAACGGTCTTGACTCAAATTGCTGCTGATGAGCTTGATGTGGACATGACGGATATCGTAATGCTTCATGGTTCTACAACACTTCTGCATGAAGGGTGGGGCTCGTATCATTCGCGCTCAACTGTCATGGGCGGCTCTGCTGTGATGAATGCTGCAGAACTTTTTAAAGAGGAAATTAAAACACGCGCTGGGGTGTTTTTCAAATGCGATGCAGCTTTAGTAGAAGTCACAGGTGGGAAAGCCATGTCCCCTAAAGGCCTTCAAGTTACTTGGAATGACTTGGTTGAAACCAAACCAATTGAAGTCATGGGTTCATTTGCAAGTCACCATCATACCTATGCCTATGGTTGCGCTGCTGCGCACGTGACGGTTGATCCCAAAACGGGTCGAGTTCAAATTTTAGATTATCTGGTGGTGGAAGATGTAGGTCGTGCGATTAATCCTTTGACCGTTCACGGGCAACTTGTTGGCGGTACTGTTCAAGGCCTAGGTGGTATTTTTCTAGAGCACGTCATTCATGATTCGCAAGGGCAATTGCTGACTGGATCGCTTGCTGACTATTTAATTCCTACTGCAACTGATTTCCCAGTTATTCGAGCAATTGTTCTTGAGCAGTATCCATCACCATTGAATCCTTTGGGTGCTAAAGGGGCTGGAGAGGGGGGAACCATCTGTGTCGGAGGAGCAATTACAAATGCTGTTTCAAATGCTTTGTGTTCTCACCAGGTCAATCCGAATATCCTGCCTTTGTCTCCCATGCGAGTTTGGAGCATGATCCATGGGGAATGATTTCAATAAATATTGACTAGGCTAGTTTTTAAGAGGAATCTATTTATGATTAAGCGTATTGTGCTCTCAGTTGGTTTTATATTTTCTGCGTTAAGCACTCTTGCTGTGCTATGTTCTTATGCACAAGCTCAGCCAGTTAAAGCTTCCGCTTATCCTAATAAATCGGTTCGTTGGATCATCCCCTTTCCTCCAGGTGGTGCAACTGATATGCTTGGGCGTTTTTTAGCTCAAAAATTATCTGAAAGCTGGGGACAGACAGTGGTTGTTGAAAACCGAGCGGGTGCAAGTGGTACGATAGGATCAGACATGGTTGCAAAATCCCTGCCTGATGGAAGTATCTTTGTTGTTGGAACCACATCCAGTCATGCAGTGTCCCCAGCTCTTAATCCGAGTATGCCTTATGACAATTTACGCGATTTTTCGCCTGTTGCGTTGATTGCTACTTTCCCCAATGTTTTAATCGTCAATCCCAATGGCCCCAAAACTCTGATTGAATTGATTACGCAACTCAAGAGCAACCCAGGTAAGTTGAGTTATGGTAGCTCTGGCAATGGAAGTTCAACTCACCTTACTGCTGAGCTTTTTCAACAAGCGACAGGAACTTTCATGGTTCATGTGCCTTATAAAGGGACAGGGCCATTGTTAAATGATTTGGTTGCTGGTCACGTACTTCTTGGTTTTGATCAAATAACTCCAATACTGCCTTTTATTCAATCTGGAAAATTGCGAGCTTTGGGCGTGGCTAGCATTGAGAGAAACTCCGCCGCGCCAGATGTTCCTTCGATTTCAGAGGCAGTTCCTGGTTTTGAAGCGATTGGTTGGATGGGTTTACTAGGTCCAGCTGGACTTCCAACAGAAGTAGTGATTAAGATTAATTCAGATATTCGTCGCATACTACAAATGCCAGATGCCCAGCAAAAATTTCGAGATCTTGGTGCTGCACCAGGTATCTTGAGTCCTCAAGCGTTTGCTGAATTTGAGAAAAAAGACACTGAAAAGTGGCGAGCCCTAGTAAAAAGCGCCAATATTAAAGCTGAATAGACCAAAATGGAAAATATTTAATTTTGTGTTGTTTAATTATAAATAAGTATTTTCTAGAAAAACTCAATCTATTTAAGAAAAAAATTATTCACTGCGAACGCCACTGTGTTCAATCCCCGCATCGCTCCCCGGAAGCGATCATCAAAGGACTTAATTTGGCTTGAGAAGAGTAAATTGAATCACATCAATATTTGCTTCGTCGAACGCTGCCTCGCAATAGGCCAAATAAAATTCCCACAACTTGATGAAGCGGTTATCAAAGCCAACTGATTTGACCTCTTCACTGCGAAGCATGAATTCATGCCTCCATCTCCTTAGTGTTTCAGCATAATCGGGCCCAAAATTGAACTCATCAATCACCACGAGACCCGATTGCTTTGCTCTTTTTCTAAACTCGCTGGCGCTTGGCAAGCAACCACCGGGAAAAATATATTGCTGAATAAAGTCAGTCGATTGAAGGTATCTTTCAAATAAACTTTCATCGATGACAATGCTTTGAATGCATGCCTTTGCGCCAGGTTTTAAAAGTCTAGAGATGGTTTCAAAGTAACTGTTCCAATAGGACTGCCCAACTGCTTCAAACATTTCGATTGAGCAAATCGCATCAAAGGGCGCATCTTTGATATCTCGATAGTCTTCAAGTCTAAGGTCGGTGAAATTTTCAAGGCTTTTAGCTTGCATCCGAATTTTTGCAAATTCGAGTTGCTCATTGGATAGGGTCACGCCAGTCACATGGGCACCATGCCTTTGGCTTGCCATTTCCGCTAGGGCACCCCAACCACAACCGATTTCAAGCAACCGGTCTTTGGGTTGAAGCTCTACCATGCGTAGAGCGCGTTCAACTTTACTCCATTGAGCGTCCCTCAGCGGTTGATTCATGTCTCCCTTAAATATTGCAGAGGAGTAGTTCATGGATGAGTCAAGCCAGATCTCATAAAAAGCATTGCCTAAATCATAATGCGCGTGAATATTCTTTTTGCTGTTGTTGCGGGTATTTCTATTGAGTAGATGTTTGATGCGATAAGAAAGACGACCTAGCCAATGGCCATAAATAATAGACTCAATTGCATTGCGGTTTGCGATAAATAAGCGAAGCAGTCCAGGTAAATCATCGCTGCTCCATAAATGAGACATATAAGATTCAGCAAAACCAATATCACCAGACTTTAAAGTTGCAGACAGAGCATCCCAGCTGTTGACCGTTATGCTTGCAAATGGAGCCTCAGAGGTTCCAAAATGTAGGGTAGAACCCTCAGGTGTTGTGAATTTTAAAGAACCAATTTTTAAATTTTTGAGAATCGACAACACACGCTTAGCAACTTGTGGAAGCTTAGATTCATTTAATTTGGATTGTTCGTAAATAGAATCCCTTGCGACCTGCATTGAAATAACTCCAGAGTGTTGAATGATTTTGGTCAACCAGTGATGATCGAGGGTTTAAAAGCAAAGAAATTTAAACATAAATCTCATTGCGTTTAACTCAACTTGCGTTGATAAACCTTAAAAGTGTATGGCTTTTGCTGTCAATACATACATCTTGAAAATTTTGAAAATGAGTGACCAAAGCACTTTGCTTGCTCATCAAAAGGCATGAGGCTTGGATTTTTGAATGTTGCCGCTCACAAGACTTTAGGTTATTTTTATAAACTGTATAAAATAACAGTGCGTCGGTTCCTGCAAGAGTTTCTTCTCTTGCACAGCTGTGTTGATCCATTAGGTTACTTGAAAATATTTTTTATTTTTCATAGGCTTGTTGCTAGTGCTTAAAAATTTATTAGGTATAGAGGTAATTGCGAATAGCCATGCAACTGATTTGAGAAATACAATTAACTACATGAAATAGGCGAGTTTTATTTTTTTGAAGTTTCTTGTGGATGGTGTATGCCCATTATTTTGATAGAGGAAGATAAAATTTTAAGAACCATCGAGGTGATTTTGGATACTCGAGTGAGTCTTGAGCGTTTGGCGGCCTTTGCAGATTTTAACTCAACTGCGGTTGATGATTTTCCTGCATGGTTGGCGCAAACCCGTCAAGATTTAGTAGGTTTATATCCATCAGAGGTTCGGTTTTTTAAAACAAGAGAGGAGTTGCTTGAGCATTTGCCTGATGCCGATGTTTTGATCACAGAGGGTTTGAAAGTAGGTGACTATGAGCTTTCGCGTGCAAAAAAGCTTCGTGTCATCCAGCAGTTTGGTACTCATGTGAGCCATATTGATCAAGAATCATGTTTTAAAAGAAGTGTTGTCGTCAAGACGCTTCGTCGACGAACCAATATCGCCATGGCCGAGCACACCATGATGCTGTGCTTGAATTTGGCTAGGCGGTTTATGCATGTCAATCAGTTGGTTAGCGAAGACGATTTGAGCCGCCATGGCATGCATTACAAACCCTACGATACTCGATTTACACCCAATGCCAATTACATGCGACTAACAGATCTTAGAACCCTTTATGGGTCTTGCATCGGATTGCTTGGATTTGGTGAAATTGCTCAAGAGGTGGCCAAAATGGCCCAAGTGTTTGGAATGAATGTCTTGTGTCACAAAGCCCATCCACTTACAGCGAGTCAAGAGGAGTTGTTTGGTGTGAAATGTGTATCGCTCAATGAGTTACTTGAGAAGTCCGAGTTCTTAAGTATTCATGTCCCTTTGAATGAGGGTACATTCGATTTGATTGGAGAGGCTCAGTTGATGCGCATGCCCAAGGGCTCCTTTTTGATCAATACTGCGCGTGCCACAATCGTCAATCACGATGCTTTGGTAAAGGCGTTGCAATGTGAGCACATTGCGGGAGCTGCTTTTGATGTGCATTACAGCGAGCCGGTTAAGAGCGATGAGATATTGCGTCGCTTTCCCAATTTTTTGGCAACCCCTCACGTGGGAGGAGCCTCTAGGATGAATGTTTTAATTGATATTAAAACTCTTCTTCAAAATTGTGTACCTTTCATATCCAATCAATTCCATTTTTCAATCTCTTGATTCCGCTCTTATACATGGAGACTGCTTTGAAGCATTTCACAAACATCACTCAAAATTCTGTTTCAAATATGCAAAAGCTTATTAGGCTTTGGCTGGTCACTGTTTTTTTATTTGGATTGCCCTGCCTATATGCTGAACGTATTTCGGCGCAAGAGTCGTATCCAATCGCCCTTGAAGGTCAATTCGCCAATTTGAGCAATGTAAAGTTGTGGTACACAGATATTGGAGAGAAGTCAGCCAAGGAGGTGGTGGTGATGTTGCATCCCAATACGGGCACAAGTGCTGTATGGGCTGATCAATCGCGCGCATTGGCTAAAGCAGGTTATCGCGCTATTGCATTTGACCGGAGAGGTTGGGGACAAAGCGTCTATGCCAGCGAGGCTGACAATGGAGCGCAAAGTATTGCTGAAGATTTGGAGAGCCTGGTGATGTATTTGAAGCTGGATCGGTTTCATTTGATCGGAATTGCAGGAGGTGGATTTGCAGCCATTGATTATGCGGCTTGGCAGCAAAAAAGACTCAAGTCTCTGATCGTTGGAGGCAGTACGGCTCAATTGACCGATCCCGTAATGAAAGACATTGTCCAACGTCTTGAAATTCCAGGCATCAGAAAAATCCCCGCACATTACAGGGAGGTCGGCCCCTCTTACCGAGCTCGCAGTCCTGAAGGTACCCTGAAGTGGCTGGAGGTGGAAGAGCATTCCATGCAAAAAAATGCAAAAGCACAAAATTTGTATACACTCAATACACTAGACAAGATCTCCACGATCAAGGTGCCTAGCCTTTTGATTGCTGGTGGCGCGGACTTATTGTCACCCCCCTCGCTCATGAGAATCTGGGGACAGCGGTTAAAGGGGCATCAATGGTTCCTCATCCCCGAAGCTGGTCACGCTTTGACATGGGAAGAGCCAGCGCTTTTTACCAAAGCAATGTTGGATTTTTTGAATCAACAGACAATGTAAACAAGTCAAGAGATATTCAATGTCTAAAAAAGTCATCCATCGTTTCGCGTATTTTTTTAATGCTTTGATATTTTGGAGTGCTTGTTTCAGCCCTGCATCGTCTCAAGCACAGATCTATCCAAGCCAAGCGATTAAACTCATCTCGCCCATTCCTTCAGGTGGAGCACCTGATTTGATCGCGAGAATCATCGCAGCAAAACTGTCTGAATTGATACAACAAGCTGTGGTTGTAGAAAATAGAGTGGGCTCAAATGGAATGATTGCAGCCGATTACGTTGCCAAAAGCGCTGCAGATGGACATACTTTGCTTGTGGGCATGGACAGCATCTTTACGATCAATCCTTACTTGTACACAAAGTCCAGTTTAGATGTCAATCACGAGTTGGTGCCAGTAGCAACTCTAGGCTCGAATCAATTTGTCTTGTCTGCCAATGCCAACTTGCCCGTCAAGTCTTTTTCAGAGTTCATTGAATGGGCCAAACATGCAAATCCTCCTCTTGCCTATGCCTCTGCTGGAAATGGCAGCCAGCATCATTTGATCATGGAGCTTTTAAAGTCCAGGGCTGGAGTGGATTTGATGCATGTGCCCTACAAGGGCGGATCCCCTGCAACCACCGCCACAGTGGGTGGCGAAGTGGCGGTTATGTTTGCTGGCACATCGAATTCCAATTTAATCAAGGCCGGCAAACTCAAAGCTTTGGCCAGCACGGGACTCAAGAGATCTCGAGTCTTTAGTGAGTTACCAACGATCAATGAAACTTATCCAGAGTTTGAAGCCAGCATTTGGATTGGTTTATTTGCACCGACCAACACCCCCATTGCGACGCTGAACAAGTTAAGAGAATACGTCAACAAAGCACTCTCAACCTCCGAGGTGATAGAGAGCTTGTTCAAATCAGGGGGCATTGAAGCGTTCATCAGTTCACAAGAAGAATTCAAAGCTTTAATTTTAAGAGATCAAAAAAAATATTCAAAAATTATTCAGACACTTAAGATCAGGCTGGATTGATCTGACTTAAATGCAGAGTTTGCGCATGAGAACTTTCATGGGAGTACTCGTATTTTTACAAAGTTCTAAAATTTGCGGAATTCTCGCTTGACTGACCCATGGGCTTAAGCAGTCATTGAACTTTTGATCCAAATCGCTTTGGCTAGCTGGATTTTCAGGTGAACCTTTGTGAAAAGCGGTGGTTTCAATAAATATTTTTTTAGCTTTGTTTTCAATGGTGAGTGTCACGGGTTGTTCAAAAGGTGCTTTTCGAACAGATTCAACCTCTTCTGAAAGATGGGGCGGGACCCTCACTTCAATTAAGTCAATCAGTTTTGCAATTTCGGGTCTTTTCACCGCTTCATCAGAGAAAGATGCAAGTGAGGGGCGCTTGTCCAAAAGAGCCGAAGCGATACAGTACTCAAGAGAGGTTTTTGCCTGAAGTCCGTTTATGGGCCTAGAGTGAATCAAGGTTCTGGGATACATGTAACTCACATCACACGTAATTTTTTTGATGTCATTGAGTTTGAGTTGGTGTTTCTTTTGAAGCTCAACGACACAGTCTATGGCAAATAAAGGGGGCCTGCCACAGGGGTAGAGTTTGAAAGTTTGCCCAGGGTGGATAATGACAAAGGGTTCGCCCCATTTATCCAAATCAGACCACAAGGCTGTGTCTGACCATTCTTTAGAGAATACTTGACCAATGTTCATTGGCCCATCAAAAATATGTGTGTCCGCAGTAAAACCGCGTTTGGCCAGTCTTGCGGCTTTGACGCCATTGCTAGCCGCAAGGCCACTGTGAAATGACATGGTCATGGTGCCAAAGTTTCTTCTAACACCACTGGCCATAGAAGCCGCAATTCCCAAAGCATGCTGGGTTTGTGACGCATTCAAATTGAGCAAATGTGCGCAAGCGATCGTCGCTGCGAATGTGCCTTGAGTAGCGGTTGCATGCCAACCCAATTCGTAGTGAGCGGGATTAAGAAGCATGCCAATTCGGCATTCAAGCTCATAGCCAATGACAAAGGCCGTGAGCGCTTGGTCGATACTGGCATTGACTTCTTCTGCAACTGCCAATACAGCTGGCAACAACGGACCTGATGGATGACCTCGCATTTGTGCTTGATTGTCATCGAAAAGTTGAAGGCTGACCATCGACCCATTGATCAACGCGGCGTCATCGGTTCTGGCGAATTGTGAATAACCAATGATTGAGCTGCCGCTATTGGGTGAATTTTCAAGATACGCATTCATCAAAATCTCAATGGCAGGCTGTTTGTATGCTGAAAAGGCACAAGCCAATGAATCTATCAGGCATTGAGAGGCGGCTTGTTTTTCTATGATAGAAATCTTTTTGGGCAACTCGATCAAACAGGTATTGATGAGTTTTTGGGTCAGTTGTTCAATCATGAGGGTCAATGAAAGGGGCGTTCTTAAAAGTTAAAGGTCTTTGATGTTGGCGTCTTTGATCGTTTTGGACCACCGAATGATTTCGTTTTGAACATAATCCTTGAACTGAGCTGGGGTGTTGGCCACCGCAGGATCAATCCCTTCTTTGGTCAACTTGGCTTTGATTTCAGGAAGTTTGATCAAAGCGTTGATTTCTGTATTGAGCTTGTTGACGATAGAGGTCGGCGTATTGATGGGCGCAAAGATGCCTAACCAATTGCTCACCTCAAAGCCAGGAAAGCCTAAAGATGCAATGGTTGGAACATTGGGGACCATCGTGGAAGGCTGGAGTGTGGAGACGCCTAAAGCTTGAAGTTTGCCTGAATTCACAAAGGGCAAAACCGTTGTTAAGCCCATCAACATCACTTGTACATTGCTCCCAAGGAGGTCTGTGACAGCGGGTGCAGCGCCTTTATAAGGAACATGAACCAATTCAATATCTGCCAAACGATCAAACATCACCATGGCCAAGTGACTTGAGCTCCCAGGTCCCGATGTGGCGTAGTTCATTTTTCCTGGCTTAGATTTAGCCAATTGAATGAATTCATTCAAATTTTTCACATTTAAACTTGGATTGACGACCAATAAGCTTGCGAGTGAGCCCGCTTTGACAATGGGCTGCAAGTCGCGCATAGTGTCAAAGCCCACTTTGCTAAGGCTGGGGTTCATTGTCACAACGCCAGAAGTCGTAAAGAGCAAGGTGTAGCCATCTGGCAGCGCATGGGTGACGAACTCTGCGCCTATACTGCCACCTGCACCAGCCTTGTTATCGATGATCACTGGTTGCTCAAGACGCTCCGCCAGTTTTGGAATCAGTACGCGTGCCATGGTGTCTGTCGGCCCACTGGCTGCGAAAGGAATGACAAAGTGCACGGGCTTGTTGGGGTACTTGGCACTGTCTTGTGCAAAACTCAAACTGACGCATATTGAGCTCCATGCAAGTGTTTGAAGTGGCCAAGCAAGGAGAGAGGGTAGGTTCATGATCGGTTTTGCTGATAAATGTAAGGTTATGTTAAGCGAAGTGACGGTATTTGTAACTGGCTTTTGATCCTGTCAAGAAAAATGGGCATGCTCTCAGCTTGACTGAGTCGGATGCCCACCCAAGATAACTTGTATAGTGCTCTTGTGCTGGTTATGCGTGAACGGCAAGCAACTCTACATCAAATTTAAGTGTTGCGTTGGGAGGAATGGCGCCACCTGCTCCTCGAGCGCCATAGCCCAATTCGGGAGGGATGATCAAAGTGCGCTTGCCGCCGATTCTCATGCCTTGTACACCTTCATCCCAGCCCTTGATGACCATTCCAGCACCTAAGTGGAATTCGAAGGGATCGCTTCGATCAAGGCTTGAGTCAAATTTCTCACCTTGTTCATCATTGGCATATAACCAGCCCGTGTAATGAACGCTGACCTCTTGGTTGGCAGAGGCCTCGGCACCCTCTCCAATGTGAGTGTCAATGTACTGAAGTCCCGATGAAGTTTTGATCATGATTTCTCTCTAAAAATAAAAATGATGTCGAATTATCCTTGAAAATTAAAGACCAGTTCAATCAGCCGTAATTTCAGCTTGTTTGATCAGCTTTTCGTATTTCAGCAGTTGCCTGTCCAATGAAGAGGCCAGCTCTTCGGGAGAGGACCCTTTGGGCGTCAATCCTTGAAGGATCAATTGTTCCTTGACGCTTTCATCGCTCAAGGCTTTTAAAATTTCTTTATGCAGCCTTTGAGTAATTGACTTGGGTGTATTGCTAGGCGCCATCATGGCAAACCATGAGTTGAATTCAAAGCTTGGCAGGCCCGAGTCATGGATGGTAGGAACATCTGGGAATTGGTTGAGTTTTTTCGCAGTGGACACGCCGATGAGTTTAAGTTTGCCGCTTTTAACCAAGGCGTTCACAGTGGCGATCCCTTGAAAACCAACATCCACTTCCTTGCCTGCAAGACCTACGGCGGCCTGCGTCGCGCCCTTATAAGGCACATGTGTTAACTTGATTCCTGCTTGAGAGGCAAACAACGCCATGGCAATGTGTTGAGGACTTCCATTGCCTCCAGAGCCATAGTTCAATTTACCAGGAGAGAGTTTGGCCAAAGCGATGAAATCAGCAGCGTTTTTAATGGGCGAATCTGTCTGAACAACAAGTCCCCATTCAACGGTCGCAACCAAAGAGATGGGTTCAAAGTCCTTTTGAATATCCCAGGGCAGCTTGCTTTGTAAGTTGGGAAGCATGGTCATGATGCTGTCATTAAAGCCACCAAGGGTATAGCCATCTCCAGCTGATTTGGCCACACGATCTGTTCCGATAACGCCAGAGGCACCTGCTTGATTTTCGATTGCAATACCAGTGCCCATGTTTTGAGACATTTTTTGTAAAACAATTCTTGCAGCGTTATCAACTGCACTTCCTGCAGCCAAAGGCACAATGACTTTGATGGGCTTGGCGGGGTAACTAGATTGCGCGTGAGCAAGGGCGCCGATCATCAAATCGGTTGCAAGGCCTAAGCTGAGGGTTTGAATCAAGTGGCGTCTTAACATTTTTATCTTTCTATAAATTGACCAAATACTTATTTTGTCTGATTTGGCGTCAAAGGTTGAATATGCAATTGGTTTGCAAGTTGCACCAATTGCTCGACCAGTGTTTGAGGCAAAGCGATGCCATTTTTCAGGTGCTCAACGCGTTTTTCGTGACTCTGCTCTCCAGGCAACCAAATCCTTTTGATGCCCCCCATCTTCGCACTGTTTCTAATGTCTCGGATCAGTTTGTCGGTTTGAGTCTTGAACTCATCGATATCACCAAACGCATCGGGATCGATGATGGCGATGGTTTGACCTGTGTTGGTGGTGGTTTTGTAGTCTTTGTTAAAGTCAATGACATCCTTGCCCATGGCTGCACCATTGAGGGTGCCAGCCAAGAGTCCCACAACCAACGATAAGCCATACCCTTTATAGCCTCCAATGGGCAATAAGAATCCTTCTTCGCTTTTCTTGGGATCAAGCAAAGGGGCGCCATTTTTATCGATCATCCATCCTTCAGGCATGAGCTCGCCTTTTTGAGCTTTGGCTTTAACCTTCCCGTAGGCGGCAACTGTGGTTGCCATGTCCAAGACGATTGGAGTTTCTTCTCGAGTTGGAATAGCGGCTGCAATCGGGTTGGTTGACAAAAGCATGTCAATGCCGCCCCAGGGAGGCAGATGGTTTGCATTTCCAACGGCAAAGTACAAGCCAATCATGTCATGCTCTAGGGCCATGCGAGCGTAAAGCGAGGCAGGACCAGCGTGATTGCTGTGATGGCTTCCAACCCAGGCTATACCAGAGGTTTTGGCTTTCTCAATAGCCAACTGGGTTGCTTTGTACATGACCAAATGCCCCATGGCGTTGTCGCCATCCAGCAATGCCGTGGCCAACTTTTCTTTGATGACCTTGATGTTGGGGTTTAAATTGATTCCACCTGAGAGAATTCTCTTTGCATAAGGAGCCAAACGAATAATGCCGTGACCATCAGAGCCTTGAAGATCGGCTTTGGCCATGAGTTCTCCTATTAAAGCGCTGTCTTTTAAGGGCAGACCTAAGGCACACATGGCCTCAGTGATAAAGCGCTGGATGTTTTCAAAAGAGAAATAGTCTTGTTGCATGGCTTTAATGGGAGAGTTTTTGCATGATTGCTTTGACAGCGCTTGTGGGGCTCGTCAAGATGGGTATGTTGGTTTTTAACTGACAAAGGTTTTGTGCGTCTGCCATTGAAAATTGAGCCAACATGATGACGTCGCATGGTGGGGCATTCAATAAAGCCAGAGCGATCTTTTGATGATGTAAAAGTGCTTGTCCATTGGCCAAATCACTCATCGCCTCAGGCACAAAGAGGCCAGTAAAGTCGACCTTGATTTCTTTTGATTTGGCCAAAGCCAAGAACTCTTCTTTCATCGAAGCGATTGAGGCTTCGAATGTAGCGACCAAGAGGACGCTTAAATGTAAGGGTGCATGGCTCATGCTCAGCGCTTCTTCGAACATGGCCTCATTGGGTTTTAAAATAGGAATAGCATGCTTTCTTGCGCATTCATCGATGGCCATGCCAAAGGCTGAGCATGTGAACAATATGCCCTTGGCACCTGTTTTAAGTGCATACTGAGTCAAATCTTCGAAGCGAGCATACATCTCCTTCGTCAATGTTTTGGCTTTTGCGTGGTCCTTGGACAAGGAGTCATCTAAAAGGTGAAAGGTTTCTGCATCCGGAGCAAAAACTTTAAAGGCATTGGAGATTGGCCCCATGGCCAGGGGCGTTGCGTGAATTAAAGCAATTTTGGGGGCTTCCAAGATGGTGGTCCTGCGAGTTTTTTTGAGTAAAATAGCCCAAAGCGTACCCAAGGGCAGCGACAGTAAAGGTTTGTTATTTTATCCCTAAGACGAGTAGGGAAATTAACTATTTACTGTACGTATTATTTCTGCGATATTCAGGGATCAGCTGTTTTTCATAGGAAAAAGGATATTTAATTGTCAAATTTAGCTATAAATGAGGTGTTTCTATGTTGTCTCTGATCAATAAGTACGGCGGGGAGAAGTTTTACAAAAAATTGATCACTCAATTTTATGAGGAAGTTACAGGCCAAAGAGCGATGAGGCACTATTTCTTTAATGTGCCGTTTGAAAAACTCTTAAGCGATCAAATCGAGTATGGCCAGTTTATTATGAAGAAAACTGATCGTGGCTACCGTGAGCCACCCATGCAATGGGCGCCAAACGACATTCGTGTCTCCCCAAGTGTTTTTGATGAAGTCATGGTCGCCTTAGAGAATTTGATGTACAAAGCCAAAGTCGCAAGGGATGATATTCCTATCTTTAATTGGCATATTTTGGACTTATGTGAAGAAACAAGAAGCCAAACGGTCGATACCAAAATCATGACCTTAAAAGCGGTTGAAATCAATTCGGAATCCATTAAAGAGATGTACGACAAAAACAAGGCCGATGGTCGAGTTGAAAAAAATGGAGAGGTTTTTGTCACCCGAGGAGTGACCTATCCGATTTGGAATACCATCAAGCCGGTCGATAAAACCATCAGTTTGATTGGTCGAGCATTTACCAATGACCCTAGTCGTGTCAAAGAGATGAACGAGATCAAGGAAAAGGCCATGTTAAAAGTGCCCTTTTTAAACTTACAAAGTTACGAGTCTGAAAAAGTGTCCCTTATCCATTGTGAACTTAAATTGTCTTTTGCTCAGGGCATCCCAGTTCGCTTGTTGCTCAAGTGCGCACGTGAGTTCTCGACCGCTTTCAATGAGGTATTGGCTGCAGATAAAGAGCAGGTTTTGAAGAATTTGTCGCGCTAAACCCCTAACTCAATGACGCTTCATGCAAGAAGAAACAATTCGTCTGAATGACCATTTCCGCTGGCCTGGCTCCAAAAGAGTGGCCATTATTTTTAACATCGCCTATGAGGCTTGGTCTGATGGGCAGGCCCCTGGCATAGGGCCCATGGGCAATGTATTGAAGCCAGGGTTTTTTGATACAAACGCGCAGTCTTGGGCAAATTTTGGTGCAGTTCGAGGGATCCATCGACTGCTAGATTACGCAGATAAGCGGCACATCAAGACCAGTGTCATGGTCAACGGTGTTTTGGCTCAAAGAGATCCAAACTCCGTTCGATCTATTCACGAAAGAGGACATGAAATAGTGAACCATTCCTGGGGCATGGACGTCATTCCGGTTTATTTTGATGAAGCTCAAGAAAAAGCAAACATCGAGCGCAATCATCAAATTTTGACGCAAGTCAGTGGAATTGAACCAAAGGGTTGGATCAGTCCCAGAGGAACTGGCAGTGCAATTTCAGCCAAACTTTTAGCCCAGTACGGCTATACCCATCATGGCGACTGCAACGACGATGATCGCCCTTATGTAAAGTCCTTTGGGGATAAAAGAATTGTTTGTATTCCTTTGACCATGGATGTCAATGACTTGCCAACGAGTATTCGTTATGGGCATTCGCCCAGACACATGCTAGAGGCCTTTGAGGATACATTTTCAGCCATGATGGACCGTGAAACTGTGCCTTTGATGATGGATGTGACCGCACACACACATGTTTTTGGACGTCCCTCAGGTGCTTGGGTCTTTGATGAAATCATGGCTCAGATGCACTCCAGAAGCGATGTTTGGGTCACGACAAGAAAAGAAATGGCCGATTATGTTTTAAGCACGTCTTTGAATAAAAAAGAATGGCTCATGCCCTGAGTCCTAATTTTTGAATCTTGCTTGAAATTCAGTGTCTCGCATACCAACCATGAGTCAATTCTTTGCATATGAAAAAACAATTTAAAAAAACATGTGAAGCTTTGCTATGTGTCGTCTTTTCATGCCTGTGTTTGAGTGCGCTTGCACAACCCACGGCCCTCACTTACCCCAATAAGCCGATCAAGTTCATCGTGGCTTTTGCCCCTGGCGGTCCTGCAGATATCATTGCAAGACTCCTGGGGCAAAGATTAAGTGAATCCTTGGGCCAAGCGGTCGTGATTGAAAACAAGGCTGGTGCGGGTGGCAACATTGCAAGCTTGTTCGTGACCAAAGCCCCAACCGATGGCTACACCGTTTTGGTCAATACAAGTTCATTGGCAGTCAATGCCTCACTTTTAAAAAACCCTGGGTTTGATGCTGAAAAAGACTTGGTGGTAGCGAGCATTGTTGCCTCGAGTCCAAATCTTTTGGTTTCCTCGCCTCTTTTAAAAGCAAAAAATTTGCAAGAAGTGGTGATTGAGGCCAAGGACGGTAAATACAACTATGGATCAGCTGGGACGGGAACAACACCACACTTGAGTGCAGAATACTTGTTTAAAGTGCTGGCTAAAATTGATGTTACACACATCCCTTTTCAAGGTGCAACACCAGCACTTCAAGCCTCCATGGCAGGTCAAGTTGAATTGGCAAGTGTGGCGCTCCCTGCCGCGGTGGAAATTGTCAAGAGCGCAAGAGTTCGAGGCTTGGCCGTGACCAGTTCAAAGCGCAACTCCTCTCTTCCCGATGTGCCGACCTTGGCAGAGGCTGGCTTTCCAGGCTTCATTGATTACACTTGGGTTGGACTATTTTTCCCTGCAAAAACACCGCCTGAAATCATTAAAAGAATCAATCAAGAAACAAGCGTGCTATTGAAAAACCCTGAATTTTTAAATAAATTAAACGCTGTGGGCTTTGAGCCTGTGGGCGGGACGGCTCAAGAGGCGTCAGAGTATCTCAAAAGCGAACTCTCAAAATGGGCCAAGGTCGTGAAAGAGATTGGTATCAAGGTGGAATAGATCAGCCCTAGGCCGCGGTCATTCAAACGGTCTCAGGTGTTGTCTGCTTTAAAAAGGTTCAGTCGGGTTTGATCTTTGAAGCTTGAACAACCGGTCTCCATCGTTCAATTTCAGATGCAATCAGCCTGCCAAAAACCTCTGGCGGACTGGGTGTTGCCTCAGCCCCTTCGGATTGCAGTCTCGATTTGATTTCAACCGTATTCAAAATAGCGTTAATCTCACTGTTTAACTTCAAGACGATCGCTTGCGATGTGCCGGCAGGCGCAACAATGCCATACCACTGATCAGCCTCAAATCCAAGCAACTCTTTGATGCCACTTTCTGCCACAGTCGGTACATCAGGAAGACTGCTTAATCGGACTTTGCTTGAGACGGCCAAAGGTCGAAGTTGTCCGCCCTTGATAAAGCCACTGACTGCAGGCGCACCCGTAAACATCAGTTGAACTTGTCCAGAGACCAAGTCTGTGACTGCAGGAGCGGTTCCTTTGTAAGGCACGTGGACCATAGAGGTTTGACTTTGCAATTTAAAGTACTCGGTCGCTAAATGCGCCGCACTTCCATTGCCGCCAGAGCCAAAGTTCAAAGCGTTGGGTTTGCTTTTTGCATATTCAATCAATTCTTTGACATTTTTCACAGGTATGTTTGGATTGACCACCATCACGTTGGGAACTTTTGCGATCCATGCAACTGGCGCAAAGCTTTTGATCGGGTCATAGGGTAAATTGGGGTACAAGGATGGAGTGACAGCCAACGTACCAATGTGCCCCATCAAAATGGTGTATCCGTCTGGGGCTGACTTGGCCACTTTGTCTGCCCCAATGGAGCCGCCTGCCCCAGGAACATTGTCAATGATCACGCTTTGGTTCCAAGACTGGGATAATTTTTGTCCAATCGAGCGCGCCAAAATGTCTGTGCTTCCTCCTGGGGTGAAGGGCACGATCATTCGGATGGGTTTATTTGGATAAGTTTGTACTTGTGCAAATCCAGCGATTGCGAACCAAAGCCCTACATGGCAAAGCCAAGACAATTTTAAAATTTTACTTGATTTGAAGCTGTAAGGGGTATGATTCATTTGAAGCCTAAGTTGATGCCGTGCTTTATTCTAAAACGATTAAGCCCATTGCAGCGGATATAAAACCATCTGAGCCAGGCTTTAAGGCATGCAAGCTCAATTCATCCGATTATTGGTTCTTCGAGCCATATGGGTGAAGACCCTAGTTTGATTAATAATAAGCGCTTGAAATCCATCACATTCGAAGTGTGGATAGAATTGTCTCTTTAAACGATTTAAATCCAGCATGAGGAGATGGGGCGAAATGTCTTTACTAAAACTTACGATCGCAACGACCGATTACGATCACTTTAGAGATTTCAGGTTGGGACAAGTCAAGGCTGAAGGCATTGACTTGAATTGGTTGAATTTGGGGCATCATGAATGTTTTGCGCGTTTCACAGCGAATCGTGAATTTGATCTCTCGGAGTTGTCCTTTGCTAAATTTTGCACGCAAGTAACGCGCAAGGACAGTGACATCATCGGCTTACCCGTCATTTGTTCAAGACTTTTTCGTTTCAGTTCATTTTATGTAAATAAAAAAAGTGGGATTAAAACTGCCAAAGATCTAATCGGAAAGAAAATTGGCTCGCCTGAATGGGCCCATTCAGCAGCTGTTTACATGCGTGGATGGCTTCACAATGACATGGGGGTGAAGTTAAAAGACGTTCATTGGTATCAAGCCGGTGCCAATTCGCCTGGTCGTGCAGAAAAAGTGGAAATCTCACTGCCCGAGGATGTGAAATTGACGCGTGTTGCTGACAAGTCGCTGAGTGAAATGCTGGCCTCAGGGGAGATTGATTGTGCAATCATTGCAAGGCCCCCCACTTGCTTCTTAGAAGGTCACCCAGATATTGTCCGATTATTTCCCGATTACTTGGAAATGGAGGAGGATTACTTTGCCAAGACCAAAGTATGGCCCATCATGCACATCATCGCCATGAAGAAGTCCATCGTTGAACAATATCCATGGGTTGCGAGGAACATGTTCAATGCTTTTCAAGAGTCCAAGAAAAGAAGTCTCGAGCGTCTCTTGGATCCAGCTGTTTCAAGGTACCCCATTCCATGGCTCACGACCTATGCCCGTAAAATGCGTGACATGTTCAACGGCGATACATTCCCATACGGCATTGAAGAAAATCGCGCCACATGGGAGTTGATGTCTTTGTACACCTATCAGCAAGGCATTGCCCATCGTCCATTCACGCCAGAGGAAATTTTTCCTAAAGGCATCATGACATCCGTGATTATTTGAAGCGAGAAAATTTATGAGTACAGTACCTTCCTCCGGTGGGCCAGTTGATCAAGGTTTGATCAAGGACTTGGCAGCAGCAAGTAGAATTTTGGCCAATCAAGGTGTGGTGGATGGTTTTGGACATGTTTCCATGAGACACCCAAGTGCACCCGATCGATTCTTAATGGCCAAGTCAACGCCCCCCGCTTTGGTCATGCCCGAGGACATCATTGAGTATGACCTGGATAGCCAACCTTGCAATGCAAAGGGCCGAAATAGCTTTTTAGAGCGATTCATCCACAGTGAAATTTACAAGGCCAGGCCAGATGTGATGTCTGTGGTTCACAGCCACTCGCCTTCAGTGGTGCCTTTTGGTTTGGTGAGAGTCAAGATGCAGGCCATGTTCCACAATGCTGCTTTTTTGGCCCAAGAGCCCCCAATTTTTGACATTGCTGATAAGTTTGGTGAAACGGACATGTTGGTCGGCAATATTGAAAAGGGCCTTGCGTTGGCTGACGTCATGGGCCAAAAGGACATAGTGATGATGAGGGCGCACGGCAGTGTGGCTTGTGGGCCCTCCCTTCAGACTGCGGTTTTTAGGGCGGTTTATACGGAAGTGAATGCAAGAATTCAGCACATGACCATCGCCTTGTCCCAAGGACAGCCCATTTCCTTTTTGAGCCCAGAGGAGGGTCGATTGGCTGACCAAGTCAATCAAGGTGCTGGACTAAGAGCCTGGGACTTGTGGAGAGCGCAAGTGCGTGCAGAGCTTAATTGGTAGAACGTTCTAAGGGAGATTTAAAGCATGTCTGAGGTTTTAAAATTAAAACAACAATTGGTTGACTGTATAAGAATGCTAGAGCATGAAGGCATCATCGATTACAACGGTCATGCCAGTATCAAATTGTCTGAAACACAAATGCTGATCAATATTGGATCTTGCCAAAGGAGTTCTTTGACAGTTGACGATATCTGCACCATCGATTTGCAAGGCAATTTACTTGAGGGATCGAACAAACCACCCCTTGAATTTCATTTGCATGCAGGAATTTATAAGGTGCGACCAGATGTAAAAGCAATTGTTCATGCGCACCCACAGTGGTCCACCTATTTGACGATGGTTGGTGAGCCCTATGCGCCAGTTTTTGCCCAAGGCTCTTTGCTGTATCCCATGCCCGTGCTTGATTCGCCCAACTCCATCAACAATACGGCCATGGCTGAGCGGTTGGCCAAAACATTGGGCAATCATGGGGCTGCACTCATGAAATCTCACGGAGCGGTTACGGTTGGAAAGTCGATTGTGGAGGCGTTTGTGCTTGCAAATTACATGGAAGAAAATGCACATAGGCAATACATGGCCATGCAAATAGGCAAACCCTATCACTTTACACAAGAGGAGATGAGGTTGTGTAGAGAAAAACTATGGTCTGACGTTTTGTTCCAAAGAGTGTGGGATCATTTCCACGCCAAATTGGATCATTGACCCGTTATACTTTTTTCCAATAAACCCCGAAGCTCTTCAGTGACCAAGGGTTCAATACCAAACCATATCTTCCAGGCCAATGGACCTTGATGCAGCAACATGCCAAGTCCATTGGTCACTGGGTTGCCCCTGGCTTTGGCGGTCTTTAAAAGATCGGTTTCCAAAGGAATGTAGATGATATCCGTGACCAAAGCGTCTTTGTCAAGATCGCTCAAATCGATCACAAGTGGAGCTTGGCCTACCATCCCAAGACTGGTGGCGTTGACCAAAGTTTTAATGCCGTTCAAGCTTTCACTGAGTTGACTCCAATCCAGGGGTTTGATTTGAGGGCCAAGGCTGTTGGCAATAACCTGCGCCTTTTCGAAACTTCGGTTGACGAGTCTGATTTCTTTGGCGCCTTCTTGAATCAATCCGTAGCAAACGGCTCTTGAGCCACCTCCAGCACCAATCACCGTGATTGGGCCAGCATCGGCGCGCCAATTTGGGTTGCTGGCTTTGAGATTTCTAATGAATCCAAATGAATCGTTGTTGGTTCCGAACAAAGAGCCGTCTTCTCTCGCATGAATGCAACTGACTGCACCCATGGCTTTGGCAGAAGGGGAGAGTTCATCCAAATATTGCATACACGCTTGTTTGTGTGGGATGGTGACATTGCAACCCGAAAACCCCAGTGGATGTAAACCTCTCAAAGCACCTTCAAGGTGCGCGGGTTGTATGGCAAGGGGTACGTATCTGCCAACGAGACTGTTTTTTTCAAGCCAATGGTTGTGCATCATGGGTGAGCGTGAGTGCATGATGGGGTAACCTATGACGCCAGCAAGTAAGAATTTGTCGGTGTGTTTCATTTGAATGTGCTTAAAAGTTGATCTCTATATTGTCAATTAATCGAGTTTTACCGATCTTAGCTGCAGCCAATACGACCCAATTGCCTCCTTTATCTTGTGTACAGGGGCTCAGATCTGACTGATTGCAAAGAGAAATATAGTCGACCATCCAGCCTTCGCGATTGAGGGTTTCGATTGATTTTTGGCAAAGTTCAGCGCCATTTGATCCTGGTATCTTGATCAATTGCGCGAGCCTTTGAATCGATTGATACAGTTCAACCGCCTTCATGCGCTCCTTCGTGCTGAGGTATCCATTTCTGGAACTTAAGGCAAGACCATCTTTTGCCCTGAGCGTATCAAGGCCAATAATGTCTATAGGTAAATTGAACTGTTTGACCATTTTTTCAATGATCATCAATTGTTGATAATCTTTTTTTCCAAAGATGGCGCTTTGGGGCTGGATCAGTGAAAACAGTTTCATCACCACAGTGCATACACCCGTGAAAAAACCAGGTCTAAAGTGCCCCTCCAAGGTGTTGGCCAAATCAGGTGGGGGAGAGACCGTGTAGGTTTGAGCCTCAGGATAAAGTTCGCTTTCATCTGGGGCAAAGACCACATCACAACCATGCTGATCCAAAAGTGCACAGTCGTTGTCCAATGTGCGTGGATAGCGATCGAAATCTTCATTGGGTCCAAACTGCAAGCGATTGACAAAAATCGTTGCAATGACCTGCCCCTTGTGAAGCTGACTCTTGGCATGCGCCTCATCAATCAAACGAAGATGGCCCTCGTGAAGGTTCCCCATGGTGGGAACCAAGCACTTGTATCTCACATTGGTCAATTGCTCTTTCAACTCACGGACGGTATGAATGATTTTCATGCTCAGTGGTCGGCTTGGTTGATAAGAACGTTCAAGTCAAGGCTTTACAAATCGAAGTGCAAATCGGTCATCGCGTTGAGACATTTTTGAAAACATCTCTTCTCTTGGATCATTGGGGTTTCTCCACTCCCCTGATTCTGCCTCCAGCAAAAAGCCAGCGGCCAAGATATCTTGAATGACCACAGACTGATCAATGCGGTGTATGGTCTTGATGTCTCGAAGCGCGGTCCCGTTTTTTGCAGCATGGTCAATCACCACATAATGGCCACCAGATTTCAAGGCCTTAAAGACACTTTGATTCATTAAGTGTCTATCCAAGGGCAAAAAGGCAACATCGTGATAAGACAACACAATGGTCACCAAGTCCAGAGGCAATGCATTTTCCGGAATCGGATTTTCAAAGCCTTTAATGAAGGATTGCAAGTAGGGTTGAGGGTTTTGACTCAGTCTTGAGGCAAGCGCTGCAGAGGGCTTGTCAATTTGGGCCCATACTTTTCCACCTGGTTGAACTGCCAAAGCAATCAGTTGAGAGGTATATCCGCCCCCAGACGCCAAATCCAGAACTTGGTCACCTGGTTTGACCTTGGCAAAGGACAAGAATTGCGCAGGTTTTCTGGACTCATCTGCTTTCAAATCAGCCGCTAGGCGAATGGGGTGATTGATCGTTTGAGCATGAGCATCTGTGGTTTGTGCTTGGGCAAAAGGCATGGATTGAGTCCATAGCATGAGGAGCAACGAAGCAAGGGGGAGTGATTTCATGGTGTTGGGGTATTTGAATTTGCGGTAAAAAGGCAAAATGTTGATTTCAAGTAAGACGGATATAAAAGTCTAAGCTTTTAGGCTCACGTCCTATTTTACTTGATGTGGTCTTGTGCGCATATTTTTTTGCCTGTTAAACTTCTGTTAAGCCTTCCTATTTTTATACGAATATCCAATGAATCCTTCTAAATACCCGCAGTTTACGCACCGGCATCACTTTGATTCTGGCAATCGATCGGCTGAGGCTGGAACAAAAGTGGTCATGTGGATATCGGCTGCGATGATGGTGATAGAAATAATCTTTGGTTGGCTATTTAACTCAATGTCCTTGCTGGCTGATGGGTGGCACATGAGTTCTCACACATTGGCAATTGGGTTGAGTGCTTTTGCATATGCCGCAGCTAGAAGATATGCCGATGACGCCCGTTTTACTTTTGGAACTTGGAAGATAGAAGTTTTAGGCGGTTACACGAGCGCCATTTTTTTACTTGGCATTGCTTTGGTGATGTTTTTTAGCTCTTTTGAACGTATTTATCAACCCCAGGTGATTGAGTATGTGCAGGCAATTTGGGTGGCTGTTTTGGGATTGTTGGTGAATTTGTTGTGTGCATATATATTGTTTCAATCAGGTCAGCATCACCACCATCACAGCCATGACCATCATGAGGCGCACCATGAACCTAGAGCTCTTGAGCATGGAGCCTTACATGTGCATGGGACCTCAGATCGGGCTTTAGGTCATGATCTCAACTTGCGCGCAGCTTATTTGCATGTGGTCTCTGATGCCGCGACTTCCCTTTTGGCGATCACTGCTCTTGTGCTCGGGTGGCTGTATGGTCTGGATTGGCTAGACCCTTTGGTGGGTATTTTGGGGGCGGTTTTAATTGCCTTGTGGTCAAGAAACCTGTTGCGAGAAACGTCCCATGTGCTGCTTGACTGCGAAATGGACCACCCTTTGGTGCTTGAAATTGAAGATCTCATTGCACAATTTGCCACAAAAGGTCATTTAGAGATTGCTGACTTGCACGTTTGGCGGGTTGGCAAGAAGTGCTATTCTTGTGCCATGGTTTTGGTGAGCGAAGACAGAAATATTGGGCCCAATGCAATTAAAAAAGAGCTCGAAAAAATGAAAGAAATCGCTCACTCGACCATAGAGATCAACTACGTGCTTTTGGCTTAATGGCTTGCTTTACATGCTCGAAAGGTCCAAGACCTTTTGAGGTGTCAGCCACATCAATTGATGAAGCTCATCAGTGGTGAAGCGTCGCTCCTCAAGCTTAAGAAGCGCGCCGTAATCAAGTCTGGCACGGGCTTTAAGGTATGGCCAGTCCGAGGCCCACATACAGTTGCTCAAACCAAAGCAATGCACCAAAAATTCGACATGCCCCTTGTTGTCTTCAAAGGGTAAGGGGCTCAATGATCGATTAAAACTTTGACGCCAGAGCGATCAATCATGTGCACAAAATCCACCAACTGATTGCCTTTGACTTGAAGTTGAGCCCACATACCAAGTTGAGCGATATTTTTCAAAAGGGGTTCTATGTTTTGGTAATGCGCTGCCCCTTTAAGACTGGCATTGAAAGCAAAGCCAATGACCCCTTTGTCTTTGAGCGTTTAAAGTTCATCTTTGCTGCTCTCATTGGCGACGACTGCGATGCCTTTGAATCGAGCACCAAACTGATCAAAGGCATGGAGCATGCACCGCTTGTCGGTTTCATAGCCTGAGTTAGGTCCGACCAACAAAGCATGCTTGACGTTGTAGGCCTCTAAAACTTGGTCAAAGTAATCAGCTGAACCCATCTCTTGACCACTGGGCTGGTGGGCCGCTTGGCTCGAATAGGGGAATTGATGGGGATCTAAGATGTGGCAATGCGCATCTATCTTTGGCAGATCAAAAATACTCACACAGTCATCTCAAAAGGTGTCTTGAATGGCCTGGCGCAAAGCTGGGGTAATCTCAGGCATCAGTCCAAACCACGCTTTAAAGGCAGGTCTTGCTTGATTTAAAAGCATGCCTAGGCCATTGACGGTCAGATGGCCTTTGAGTCGAGCACTTTTCAAAAGCGGTGTTTCTAAAGGAATGTAAATGGCATCAGAAACCATGGCCTCATCGGAAAGAAGGGCAATATCAATGTCCAAGTCGGCTTGGCCGTGCATGCCTTGATTGGTCGTATTGATCAGCAAAGAGACGCCTTGCATCGCATCGTTTCGATCTTGCCAGTCAATTACGTTCACCTGTCCTAGGCCAAAGGCACTAAACTCTTGAGCCAATTCCTGTGCTTTTTCCTTGGTCCGATTGACCAAACGGATTTCTTTTGCGCCTTGCTCCAAGAGGCTTAGGGCAATGGCCCTTGAGGCACCGCCTGCACCGAGGATCAAAATGGGGCCCGCATCTGCCTTCCAATGGGGGTTGACATCTTTAAGGCTTTGAATATACCCATAGCCATCGTTGTTAAAGCCATGCAAAGCGCCATCTTTTTGCACAACAATGGTGTTGATCGCGCCCATGCTTTTGGCAGTGGGGTGGACGATGTCCATCATTTTCATCGCGTTGACTTTGTGAGGGATGGTCACATTGCAGCCAGCAAACCCAAGTGCCGCAAGGCCTTTGATGGCATCATGCAGGTGCTCAGGTTGCACGGGCAGCAGAGCGTATGTACCTTTAAGCCGATGCTGAGCAATCCAATGGTTGTGAATGGTGGGTGAGCGAGAGTGCGCAACGGGCCAACCCATCACACCAGTCAGTACAAAGTTTGGGTCATTTGAATCGCCCATGGTCAACTTATTTTTTGTTCACTGCAGCCAATGATTTTCACCGGTTGTGCGCAAACCAAGCCAGCGCTCAATGCCATCAACGCAAATGTATTTTGTATCAATCGTTTCATCAGGGGTCTCAAATTTTTTTACTTTGCTTGAATTTTAGTTCTAAAAGCCTAAATTGCGATCTAGAGATGATTTTTAACACGAAAGGAAGCGAAGGATATGTTCATTTTCCCTTATACAATAGATACAAGGGCCAAACAAAAGACTTTACGACTCGGTAAGTTTAAAATAGGCACATCATCTAAAGGAAAATGCAATGGGAAACAAAATCATCACTGAAGCGGACCGCAAACGAACGCCTGCGCCAAAACCCCTTCCCGGGACTACGCCAAGCACACATGGACGCGGACAAAAGATCAGTCTTGAGCGTGGAGTCGCAACGCGCTCAAAGAAGAATCCTGGTAAGAGATCCAAAAAGGGCGGTTGATCTGCTCATTGGCGAGCATGACTCGTTTGTTTGTCACCAAGCTCATTGGGATCAAGCTTAATTTTAGGGGTGAACATGAAGGCATCTGAACTTTTGATCCGATCGTTTGTGTTGACCCTTTTGTTGGATTGCCAAGTGACTTTGGCCGATGTCTTCAAAATGAGTTGCAATGTCGAGGGCTCCATTGAGCAGCAAGACGACAAAAAACTACCTCCCGTCAAGGTTGTCGTTGAGATTCAATCAATTGGTAAGAATATTTTTATCAATTTAATAGGCCCTAAACTTTATGAAATGCGAATCAGCAGTTTAAGCACTGACAAATTCCAGGGTAAAAATTTAACAAATGCCGAGCATTTAGGGGTGAGCTCCAAAAATGTTGAAAACGCCCAGATGTCTGAAATTGTGATTGGGCGGGAAAAAATTTATTTAAAAGCCTACCGAGATACCTTGAAAGCAGGTGCATTGGTGCGGGTGAATTTTCAGGGTCCTTGCGCTTTGCCATGAGTTTTTTTCTAGGTTTTGAGTCGGCCCTTAGATTAAAAGTGACCTCTTTAGCGTTGTTTTTTATTGATCAAACCTAGTTCTGTTGAGAATTAGTGAAGAAGAGCTTGGGAATTTAGTCTGTTTTCAAGGGAAAGCACTATGATTGAGGGCAATTTAAATCGTTTAGATTGGTTCGCTTAAGTTGAGTTCAATTTCACGGCTTTTATGCTCCCATCGTCTCCTTGGATTTTTTTGAGATCGCTCTTTTTTTTATAATTTGCCGAAAGTCCTGATATGTCTGAACCCTTAATGCAAGCCAACAACATCGTCATTGGAGAAGGTGTAACGTTTACGGGCACCATCACCGCGCCAGGTAAGGCGATGATCAATGGTCTTGTCACGGGTAATTTATCGGCGGGAGATCTTCATATTGGTAAAGCGGGCCAAGTTTCTGGCGTCATCCGCGCCAAGGAAATCAATGTGCACGGTAAATTAAGCAAGGACATCGTCTGCCAACAGCATGTGATGATTCACTCAACTGGCCTTGTCTCCGGTACTTTGGAGTATGAGGAGATGGAGATCATGCGAGGCGGGCAGTTCCACGGCGTGATGAAGCAAAAAAGTGGCGGTGCTTGAAACACATCTACCTATCCAACTGGTTTGATATAGAGGAAAGTTAAACGTGATTGTTTTTAAATTAAATGGACAGTCGGTTCAAACCCATGCCCAGCCAACCGAAACTCTTTTAAGTGTATTGACCGACGATTTTAAAATCAACGGTTCAAAATATGGCTGCGGTCGAGCTCAGTGTGGTTCTTGTGCCGTGCTTGTTGACGGAGATCCGTTGCGTTCTTGTGTCGCACCTTTGTCTGCTGTTGCGGGTCGCTCGGTTCAAACCCTAGAAGGTTTGAGTGAAATGGGCAAACCCAGTGCCCTTCAGCAGGCTTTTATCGATGAGCAAGCCGCGCAATGCGGTTACTGTACTTCTGGCATGATTTTACAGTCTCAAGCCCTATTGGATCGCAATCCCAAGCCCACTGAACAAGAAGTCAGGCAAGCACTTGATGGGAATTTATGTCGTTGTGGTGCGCACAATCGAATCGTGCGTGCAGTCATGAGGGTAGTAAATAAATCATGATGAATCCTTTGAACGAGCTCTCAAGGCGCAGTCTCTTAAAATCATTGGGTTATTTCTCTTTGTCCTTTGGTATTCCTTTGCAAAGTGAAATCTCTTTGGCCGATGCGCCCAACAGCAAGCCCCCTTTGCCTGGTGACCTTAACACCAACCGCAAGCTCAGTGCGTGGCTTAGGATCAATGCCGATCAAACCGTCACTCTTTTGATTGGCAAGGTTGAATTGGGGCAAGGCGTATTGACTGCGGTCATTCAAGTCTGCGCTGAGGAGTTAGATGTTGATCTCAAGCGCATCAAAATCATCTCTGGCGATACGGCTTTGGTACCCAATGAGGGCGTCACCGCTGGCTCTTTCTCGATGCCTTATTGTGCAACTGCTGTGCAGTACGCGAGTGCAGAGCTCAGAGCTATATTGTTGGGTTTGGCCAGTGAAAAATTAAAAGTACCGTTTGAAAGTTTAAGTGTTCAAGACGGAGTGATCAAAAGTGCTACCGGATTGAGTGTGAACTACTGGGATTTGGTATTGGGTTCAGCATTGGACAAAGAGGCCACTGGTTTGGTCAAGCCCAAAGATCCGAGCCAATACAAATACATCGGTAAAAATATCATTCGAGTTGATTTCCCTAAAAAAATGATGGGGCAAGCCATTTTTCTCCAAGAACTCAGACCCAAAGGGATGGTCTACGCTCACATTGTGCGTCCGCCATCCTATTTAAGTGAGTTGCTGAGCGTTAATGAAAACGCTGTGCAATCCATGCCTGGTGTTTTGAAAATCGTCAGAAATGGCAGTTTCCTTGGAGTGATTGCGAAGAGGGAGCAGCAGGCTTTGGCCGCTGCCAATGAGTTGGGTAAGTCTGCAAAGTGGTCTGAGCATACACAATTGCCAACTCATGAAGGCATTTTCGATTGGTTGTTAAAAACCAAGCCCAATAAAATCATCGCCACCAAGAAGCAAGCAAGAGCAACCTCAGAAGTGCCCACCAAAACGATCGAGGCCACCTACTTCAGACCCTTTCACATGCATGCCTCGATTGGCACTTCCTGTGCCATTGCAACTTTGGATGCACAGGGCCAATTGCTTATTCAAACCCATAGTCAATCTGTGTTTGAAACTGGATTGGCCATTGCCAAGATGCTTGGCATGGATCCTTCCAAGGTCAGGTGTCAGCACGAGCAAGGGGCAGGTTGTTATGGGCATAATATGGCCGATGATGCTGCAGCCGATGCGGCACTTTTGGCCTGCGCTTATCCCGGTGTGCCCGTTCGTTTGCAGTACACAAGGCAACAAGAACATCAATGGGAGCCGTATGGGTCTGCGATGGTGATTAAAACCAAAGCCGCTTTGGATGATCAAGGGCAGGTATTGGATTGGGATCTTCAATTGTGGTCCAATCCCCATACGACCCGACCCAGTGGACAGGCGGGCAATTTACTTTCTGCTCGCTATCTTCAAAAGCCGTTTGAATTGCCTTTGCCCATCAACGGTGGGCCGCCTAACTTTGCGGCTGATCGAAATGCGATTGCCTTGTATGACTTTCCTGGCCATCAAGTCTTGACCCACTTCATCACGGACATGCCTGTTCGTGTCTCCTCGACCAGGGGCCTAGGTGCTTATGCCAATGTCTTTGCCATTGAGTCCTTCATGGATGAATTGGCGCATGCATTTAAAGTAGACCCTGTTGAGTATCGCTTGCGGTTTTTAAAGGACGCCCGAGCTCGGGACGTTATACAAAAGGCCGCTGCGATGCTTGGGTGGGGTAAGTTTGTGAAAACGCCCGGAAAAGGGCGGGGCATTGGTTTTGCAAAATATAAAAACATTGCCACGTATTGTGCTGTCGCTTTGGAAGTAGAGGTCAATGAAAAAACCGGCCGCATTCGAGTGACCAAAGCAGTGTCCAGTGCCGATGCAGGGCAAATTGTCAATCCCGATGGAGTTAAAAATCAAATTGAAGGTGGGCTGATTCAGTCTCTGAGTTGGACGCTCAAAGAAGAGGTCAAGTTTGATCAAACGAACATCTTGGCTGAAGATTGGACGAGCTACCCGATTTTGACTTTTTCGGAAATACCCAACGTTCAAGTTGAGTTGATTGACCGCCCTGGCATGCCATTCTTGGGTTGCGGTGAAGCGTCTCAAGGACCCACGGGTGCCGCACTTGCCAACGCCGTTTTTGATGCAACAGGGATTCGCTTTAGACGCCTGCCCTTGACGCCTGATCGAGTCAAACAAGGCCTTCAAAAGCTTTGAGGCTCAGTGAGAAAGGAAAAAAAGGGAGCCTAGGCTCCTCTTTTTTTTAGGGTTCCGCCATTGCTTTTAGATGGCAGTGCAAAGTCAAGAGCCGGTACTGGGCACTTGGGTTTTGGGGTCCGCCTTCACGACTTCCTTGGGTGGAGAGCAGTCAAAGCAAACAAAAGTGGTGCTCCCAAGAAGACGTTTAAAAGAGCCGTGACTTCTGGATTTATGGATGCCACATTTGATACAGCTCATGGTATCTCCCGTACGCCCTTCGGTGCCAAAGGGAGAACCACCTGTTTTGGACTTGTATCGAAGTCCATCGTTTGAAATTTTAGTTTTATCGTCGCGTGGCATAGTCTCTTTTTTTGATTTCAATATAAAACTCAAGATGAGGTGAATATTATAAATTTCAACACAACCCTCCAATTATCCTAGGTTTTAGCGGTAAATCGCCTAATTTACCCCCTCCAAGAGCTTATTTAGATGATAAATAAGCTGTTTTAAAGCAAAAAACAGGATCTGCGGGGCCGTAATGGAAGGAAATCTCAATACATTCATTCTCAAACTTGAAAGATTTGAGTGGCCTTAAGCGCAATGAATCTCAAGCGTGTCAGGTGCAGGGTTTTTAGGCCTTGGGCCTAAACATTTGAAAGAGCTGATCGCCGCCAATGGTGAAATAGTCCCCTGGGCCGCCTCCCCTGACAATATGCTGGGCGTTGGAGGTGCTGTAGACCCCATCTTTGAGCAAGCGTTTGTCAATATGCACAGCAATGACCTCACCAAAAACCATCCAAGTTTGAATTTTTTCACCAGAGCTTTTCAAGAGTTGATGGATTTGGGTGCATTTGCACTCAAAGGTCACCGGGCTTTCTTTGACTCGAGGTACGTCAATCAAGGTCGATGCAAGTGCGGTGAGTCCGGCCAGTTCAAACTCATTGACCTCAGGGGGCACGGGAGCACAGGTTTGATTCATTTGTTCGGCCAAAGGACGAGTGACCAAATTCCAAACAAAAGCTCTCGTCTCTTCAATGTTTCGCAATGTGTCTTTGTAGCCGTTGCTAGAAAAACCAATGATGGGTGGAATGTAATTAAAGCCATTGAAAAAGCTATAGGGAGCCAAGTTGACTTGGCCCGTGGCGCCTTTGGAAGATATCCATCCGATTGGCCGAGGACCCACGATGGCATTAAAGGGATCATGAGGTAAGCCGTGTCCATTTTTCGGCTCGTAGGAATGAATTGCGTCAGTCATATTGGTGCAGGGGTTAGAAAATGTTTGTATCTGGAGCGCGAGGTGTTGCTGTTCACTCTATTGTAAAGCGATCGGTGAGGCAGATCTTGAGCAGCATTGGAATCTGTTGATTTCTAAATTGCAAGTTGATTGGGTCATGTGGATTCGCTTGTAGAATGGAGAGCTCAAATCAATGCCTATGAGGCCATTCATCTGTGGCTTTCAATGTGCACGTGAAGCATTTTTTTAGTTTATGTTCAACCGTCGAAAATTCAATCAGTTCTTGGGCTTGGGCCCAACGCTTGGCGCGTGTGCTTTCGCCTCCACCCGTTTCGCGGCTTCATCGGCCGCGACAGTGGCAGACGGCTGGCCCAGCAAGGCCCTGCGGTTGATCGTGCCTTTTGCGCCTGGAGGCGGCAACGACACAGTAGCAAGAGCAGTGAGTGAGAAGTTATCTCTGGTCTTGGGACAAAGAGTCGTCGTGGACAACAGAGGAGGCGCTGGAGGTGCCTTGGGTGCGGAGTTGGCGGCCAAAGCAGAACCTGACGGGTACACCCTCTTTTTAGGAGGCGTTGGTAGCCTGGCCATCAATCCTGCAACGCGTGAGAAGTCCAGTTACGATCCGATCAAAGATTTTGCACCCATTTCTTTGTTGGCTTTGGCGCCCTTGGTGGTTGCGGTTCATCCAAGCTTGGGTGTATCGACCCTTCAAGAATTGGTCACCAAGGCCAAAGAGAAGTCGATGAACTTGGCTTACGCGTCCAATGGCGTTGGCAGTTCATCGCATTTGGCAACTGAATTATTTTGCTCCATGGCCAGCTTACAAATGACCCACATCCCCTACAAAGGACTGGCCCCTGCTTTGGCGGATTTGCTCTCAGGTCAAGTCAAATTGATGTTCTCAAGCAGTGTGGCCATCTTGCCGCATGTGGCCACTGGGCGCTTGAAGGTGCTGGGCAGCACTGGCATGAAAAGAAGCAGTGCATTTCCTGACTTGGTCACCATCGCAGAGTCTGGCTGGCCAGGGTACCGTGCAAGTTCATGGTATGGAATTTTGGCGCCAGCTGGCACGCCACAACGCATCGTTGATAAAATCAACCAAGGCATTGACTCTTTTTTAATGAAAGAGGAGTTCAAAATGGCATTGAGCGCTGAGGGTGCAGAATCAGCGGGTGGCAAGCCAGAGTATTTTGCCAACTTCATGCGTGAAGAGCTCGAGCGCATGAAAATTCTTGTTAAAAAAATCAATTTACGTTTGGACTGACTTTTGCAGTTTATTTTTCCCCTCTCCTTTAACTTTACCTTTTATGTCTGACTCTGTTCGCGATAATCCCTACACCAGAGGGCTTGCTCAATTTGTCTCTACTCTTCAATTTGAAGACATCCCTCAAAGCGTCATTGCTCGCATCAAGTTGTTGATGTTGGATTCTTTGGGATGTGCTTTGTATGGTGCGCATTTGCCTTGGAGTCAAATTTTGTTGGAGACGCTAAAGTCTGTGGACTCAAGTCAGGGTGCGCAAGTTTGGGGAACCAGAGAAAAGCTTTCCTTGCCACATGCTGCACTGATCAATGGCACCTTGGTTCAGGGCTTTGAGCTCGATGACGTTCACCGTCAAGGGGTTTTGCATGTTGGCGCGGTGGTCTTGCCTGCTTTGTTGGGCATAGCTGAGAACAGGCGCCAATTGAGTGGCATTGACTTTTTGACCAGCGCAGTTGCTGGCTATGAAGTGGGTCCACGCGTTGGGGTTTGTATGGGTGCAGAGCACATTGCGCAGGGCTGGCACTCTGGAGCCACACTGGGCGTCTTCTCAGCTGCGGCTGGTGCGGCAAGAGGTTTGAGGCTGGACCCCCAGCGAACAGTCCACGCCTTGGGCGTTGCTGGGACACAGGCCGCTGGCCTCATGGCGGCTCAATATGGCTCCATGGTCAAGCGCATGCATGCTGGAAGATCTTCACAAAGTGGTTTGTATGGTGCGCTCTTGGCGGAGAGAGGTTTTACGGGTATTGAGGCGGTCCTTGAGAGTGAGTACGGCGGCTTTTGCACCACCTTTTCTAGATCCACGGATCGCTTTAGTCTCTCAGAGCTCACAGCGGGGCTGGGTGAGGTTTGGCAAACCATGGGCGTGGCCTTGAAATTTTATTCTTGTGTTGGTAGCAACCACACAACCCTGGATGGCATTCGCAACCTTCAAGCCAAAAGACCCTTTGGCCCCAACGACATCGATCACATCATGATCAGTGGATCACAAGTGACCATGGACCATGTGGGTTGGCCATACAAGCCAGAGGGGTTGACATCGGCGCAGTTGAATTTGCCCTATTGTGTTGCAACGCTTTTACTTGATGGGGAGTGTTTTGTAGACCAATTCACGCAAGAGTTGGTGGCCGACCCTCAGCGCATGGCTTTGGCAGAAAAAGTGAACGTCAAACACGATGAGCACATCACTTCATTGGGCTCAAAGTTCAGGCACATGGTACATGTAGAGGTGTTCATGAAGGACGGTACCGTGTTGAAAGATACCGTTGAGTACCCAAGGGGAAGTGAGCATAATTTTGCATCAGAAGCAGATGTGATCAAGAAGTTTGAGCACTTGGCCTCCCAAGCGCTTAAACGCCCACAAGTCGAACAATTGAGAGATGCGATGCTTAATTTAGAAAAACTAAGCGACGCTGGACAAATTGTGGACTTGATGAAAGTGGCTTGACCCTGGCATTGAAATGAAGCGTTGGCCCTAGGTCTTTTTTTGTCAGCACTTAAGCGAGAATGAGTCTAGGTGACTACTCGCCAGAGTATTTTTTCTCAAGTTGATCAAACATGTCCTTGTCAACCAAGGATTGGCGTTCCTTGAAGGTCGCCACAAGCCCGCTGCTTTCGTCTAGCCGTCCGGTGGTTTTGAGCTCCCCCAAGGCCAACTGCATGCCTTTGATCGCACCTTGCAAAGCCGCATTTGCGTAAAGCACCATGCCAAAGCCCAGCGCACTAAATTCCTGGGTTTGCATATTGGGTGTTTTGCCACCGATCACGATGTTGATAACTTGAGGGCTTAAAAGTCTTTGCGGGATGGCTTTGATTTCTTCAATCGACTCTGGCGCTTCTACAAACAACACATCCGCTCCCGCCTCTTGGTAAGCCAAGGCGCGTTCAATGGCACTCTCAAACCCCTCTACCGCTCGTGCATCCGTTCTTGCGATGATCAAAAAGTCTTGGTGTCTTCTCGCGTCAACAGCGGCTTTGATTTTGCCCACCATTTCCGATTTGGAAATGACGCCTTTGTTGTTGAAGTGGCCACATTTTTTGGGGTTGATTTGGTCTTCGAGTTGGATCGCGTGTGCACCTGCAGCTTCCAACACCTTCACCGTATGAATGGTATTTAATGCGTTGCCAAATCCCGTGTCTGCATCAACAATCAATGGCAGGGGCACCGCTTGCGAGATGGCTTGTGTGTGGGACACCAAGTCGTTGAGATTGATAAATCCCAAATCAGGCATTGCATAAAAAGTGTTGGTAAGACCCGCGCCGCTCAGGTACATGGCCTCGAAACCCAGTGAGTGAATGACTCGAGCGGCCAAAGCATTGGCAACACCTGGCACAAGAAGCCCATTTTTTTGCAGCAGTCTGGCTTTGAGAGTGCTTCCTAGATAGTGGCTCATTCTTCTGTCATTCCTGTGGATTTAACGACGTTTTGCAATCTGGCACGCTCTTGCACAATGAATTGCTCAAAGGAGGCCTTGGTGCCTCCAATGGGCTCAATACCAACCGCCTTTAAGCGCTCTTGGATGTCTTTGTTTTTCATGCCTGCATCAATGGCCTGAGACATTTGTTGAACAATTTGTTCTGCTGTGCCCTTGGGCGCATGCAGGCCTGCCCAGTGGGCAATTTGTATGTCTGCAAAGCCTTGCTCAACAGCAGTTGGAATATCTGGATACATGGCCAAACGATGTGTCCAAGTGGTTGACAATGCGCGCACTTTGCCACTTTTAATGAACGGCAGAACCACGATGCTTGCCTCTGAGGTGGCATCTACTTGTCCGCTGATGACGGCTGTCAATGACTCCGATCCACTTTTGTAGGGGATGACGCGCAATTTGGCATCCGCTTTGATGTTGAGGAGTTCTGCAACAAAGTGAGGGGTGCTGCCTGTGCCTGCGGTTGCAAAATTCAGCCCTCCAGTGGACTTGGACTTACTGATAAAGTCTTTGATATTTTGGTAAGGTGAGTTGGCTGGCACAATGATGACCGAGGGTGCCAAAGCAATCATGGCAACTGGCACCAAATCACTGTCTTTGTAGGGCATGGTCTTTTTGATCATGCTGTTGGAAATGATGCCTGCTGCACTGATCAAAAATGTGTAGCCGTCTGCAGTGCTTTTTGCAACGTAGTCGGCACCAATGGTGGCGCCAGCACCTGGTTTATTCTCAATCACAATCGCTTGGTTCAACGCCTTGCCCGCGCCTTCTGCCGCAGCTCGTGCGATGAGATCGTTGGCACCACCTGGCGCAAAGGGGACAACGAATTTAATGGGCTTTGAGGGCCAAACATCCGCTTTAGAGGCGCCCATGCTTATGGCCATCAAGAGCGCAAGGGAATAGAAAAAAGCGCGGCGCGTGTGAAATTTCATAGGTGTGTCAATTCAGCAGATTGTCAATAGTCAGCGGATTTTAGTCCTGTTTGCCAAGGGTTGGGGATTTATCCTTTTCGCACCCATTTTCTCCTTTGAAGGGGTTCAAGGTGAGAGTGTTTTGTCTTTGATGGCTCACGAAAAGCTCACGAAAACCCTAATCAAGCGTGCGCTCAGATCTATTAACCTTTGGGCATCCTGGCCTTCTAAGCCAACTGCATTTTTTTAATTTGAACTTTTTGATAGGTCTGTGTATGAAAACTTTACAAAAAAGAGTGTTTCTCGCCTCGGCGCTGAGCGCAAGTCTTGGGTTGGGTTTATGGACGGAGAATGGTTTTGCGCAAGAAAAATACCCGCTTAAAACGGTCACGATCATTGTGCCTCAAGCCGCAGGTGGTGCCAACGACGCCATCGCTCGGGTGGTTGCTCAAAAGTTATCCGAGCTCAGTGGTCAAACCTTTTTGGTTGACAATCGACCAGGCGCTGGGGGCAATGTTGGGACCGCTCTCAGTGCCAAGGCCAAAGCCGATGGCTATACTTTGCTCGTCAATGCCGACAGTGCCCAAGTGATCAATCCTGCGTTGTACCAAAAAACGGGTTTTGATCCGATCAAAGACTTCGACCCCGTGGCTCCTTTGGCCAAAGCGGGCTATGTGTTGGTGGCCAACCCAAGTTTTGCAGCCAACAGTGTGGCGGAGTTGATTGCCCTTGCCAAGGCCAAGCCCGGTGATTACGCAATTGCTTCAGCGGGCAACGGCACCATGAATCATCTCATCATCGAGATGATTCAAAAGGCGGCCGATATCAAGTTGCAACATATTCCCTACAAAAGCGCAGCTGGGGCGGCAACGGACGTGGTCGGTGGACAAGTGCCACTCTCGGTGCAAAGCATGCCTTCCTCAATTGCATTCATTCGCAGTGGCAAGCTTAAAGTTCTAGGCGTGGCCAATGAAAAAAGGTTGGCCTCCTTGGCAGATACCCCCACCATTGGCGAGAGCATCAAAGGCTTTGGCGCAACGCCTTGGTACGGGATGTTTGCTCCTGCAGGAACGCCTAAGGCCGTCAATGCCTGGCTACAAGTGGAGCTCGCTCGCGTATTGGACGATAACGACACCAAGGAGAAACTTGCAACAGTGGGGTGTGAACCCTTTAAAGGCAGCTCTGAGGTCTTGGCTCAACTTGTCAGGGATGATTTGGTGCGATGGGCCAAAATCGTCAAAGACTCTGGTGCTAAAGTAGATTGAGCTCAGTTTAGAAGCATTAAGTTGAGCAACCTTTTTTGGGCTTAATCCCTGGTCAATCCGACAAGTTTGACCAATTTGGTCATCAGTTCTTTGTCTGCCAAAAAGAGGTGATTGAACTCCTCTAGGCCCATGTTCGCCGGTTCTATGCCCTGGTTCAAAATCCTGGATTTGGCTGGTTCAAGGGAGATGGCTTTGTTGATGGCAGCATTGAGACGCTCTAAGATGGGCTTGGGTGTTGCAGCAGGTGCAAGCAATCCAAACCAAGACTCAAAGAAAAAATCCTTCAAACCTGACTCATGAAAGGTCAGGATTTGGGGTCTCAGCGTGGACCTTTTTTTGGCCGTGATGGCCAGGGCTCTGATTCGAGAGTCTGAGATGTACACGCCAATTCCGGCCGTGGGCACGATCACCGCTTGAGCTCTGCCCGCTAAAACATCATTGGTCGCTTCTTGTGTGCCCTTGTAGGGGACATGCATGATCTCAATGCCAGCAGTTTTGCAGAAATAAGCCATCGCCAAATGCGTAGAACTGCCAATGCCTGCAGATCCGTAATTAAGCTCACCCGGATGCTTTCTTGCAAATTCAATGAGTTCGCCCACATTGGTGAAGGGCATTTGTGAGTTCGTGAGAAGAACATAACTTTGAGCGCCAATGTTGGCCACAGGTGCAAAATCTTTGATCGGATCGTAAAACGGTTTAGCACCAAGCGCGGCTGTCACAAAGTGACTTGAGGCGGCCATCAAAAGTGTTTTTCCATCTGGTGCTGAGTTTGCGACCAGGGAAGTTCCAATTGCACCCCCAGCGCCTTGATGGCTTTCGATGATCCAGTTCTCGCCAAGCTCTCGGGCCATTTCTTGGTACATGGCCCGAGCGGGTAATTCTCTTGCGCCTCCGGGTGCGAATGGGACGACGATTTTGCCTACGGTTTTGTTACTTTGTGCAAACGTTGGCAAACAAGTCAGGGCCAACAAGGAGCCGATGAAGTCTCTTTTGTCAAACTTAACTTCAAAAGGGTTGAGAGGTGTGGTCATGGTTTAAAAGTGCAATTAAAGACGAAGATGTCCGGCTGGGGGGGTCTAGCGAAAATGATTCTGATCCCAAAACAAATCATCCACCTGATAAAGCTTGGGGATGAGACCTTGCTGAAAAGAATACAGGATCAAAAGTTCAAGGGCCTTTTTGTTTTTTTCTATCCCAAAGGGAGTTAAATCTTTTGCGTTGTGTTTTTTGGAGTCGGCCTTTTTTTTGCTTTCTTCAAGAAGTCGATAGACCTCATGCACGCTTGCGGGGTGAGCGTTGCAAAAATTTCTTTTGATGACCATCATGTGATTGATGGGAACCATCCCATGGCGTTCCCCCCAGGCTTGAGCCGCTTCGTGAGGATCGGGCAAGACCGGTTGCAGTCTTGCGTCATCGGGCAAGTCGGTGCCAATGATTGCCGCATCCAACTCTCCCTTCATGAGCATATCCAACATGGTTTGATCGGCTCGAGCTCTTTTAAAGCCTTTGGGGTCTGGGAACTCTGCCAAGTGACCGTGCTCAAAGGTGACCCACTGTATATCTCGCAAATTAACGCCATACTCATTGCTCAAGATCCCTCTGACCCAGGTGACCGTGGTTTGTGCGTGGGCACGAATACCGATTTTTTTGCCCTTGAGTTGAGACACCCCCAGAGCGCCTCGTTCGCGGTTGTGAACCAAACAATGGTGTTGGTACCGACCCTCGCCAACGACAGCGGGAAGCATGACCAGTGGTTTTTTGTAAGCTTTTGCTTGAAGGGCAGTGACCAAGGCCAACTCAGCCAAATCGAACTCTAGGTCTCTGACCACACGCTTGAACATGCGGTTGGGCACAGGTGCATCGGTAAAATTAAAATCAATCCAGTCAGAGGGGATCAAACCTTCTTTAAGGGGCAAGGTGTTGGGGTAGGAGCCCAAAAGGGTATGGAGTGTGAGTTTGTCTTGAGTCATGTTTTTAAACCCCTTGGATTTGCTGCAAATTGGAATAGAGTTGATGGGCGGTTTTTGAGAAAATCCATTCTTGGTCGCTGAGGGGCAATTTTTCTGCGGCACTCAAAGCCTCGATCAAGTGCTCTTTGAGTGAGCCCGTATTGGCTGGGAAATTGGACCCCCACGCAATTCGCTTTGCACCAAAAGCATCAACCACTTTTTTAAAGAAGCTTTGTGAGTCAGACAGGCCAAGTTTGGAGTCTCTCACGATATGCGTGGTCAGTTTAAAAAAGAGATTTTCAAATTTCACCAATTCAAACAAAGTGTTGGCATTCGCGTAGGGCGGGCCATCTTGCATTTCAGGCCTTGCAAAGTGGTCTAAAAGCACGATGGCTTTGGGAAATCGAGTCAATAAATTTTGAAGTGCTGGCAACCCATTGGATCTGATTTGCACACAAACAGGAATTTGTTGGCTTGAGAGGAAGTCCCAAAGCTCAAACGCTTTGGGGTCATCTAGTTTTTTGGTCGTGTCTTGCGCGGTGTGGCCTGCGATAAAGAGCCTAAGACCGCTCAAACCTTGTTGGGTCCAATGCTGGACTTGGTCAATTGCAGTGGGGTCCAGAAAATCCACAGAGAACACGCCAACAAAAGCCTCTGGGTGGTCCTGGGTGCCTTGAACGACATAACTGCTGTCGTGCCCGTAGCAGGTAGAGGCTTGAACCAGCACGGATTTGCTCACCCCCGCGTCTTTCATGTGTTGAGCCATTTGGTGGCTATTGACAGGACGCTCCTTGGACCAATCCGATTGCTTGCCACCCATGGGGTCGAGGGCTGGAAACTGTCTGGGATCGTCGGAGATGATGTGGCAATGGGTATCGACAATATTTGCAATGGAATGAGTCATAAAGAAGTGAGAAATTAAAGGACCTTTGAGTGGCTGAAATCAGCGACTCAATAGATGTTTGACAAACGCAAGGGCTGTGGAATCGGTTTTGAGGTGCCCGCCAACATCGGGTGTGACTTGAGCTGTTTGCATCAGATGCACTGCAGTTTCCTCTATGGCCTGAGCCGCCAATTTGAACTGTGCCAGTCCTTTTCTTTGGCCATGCCACTCAAGCAGCATGGCTGCAGAAATGATTTGAGACAAAGGGTTGGCGATGTTTTGGCCAGCGATGTCTGGCGCCGAGCCGTGCGCTGCTTGGCCCATTGCATAGTGAGCTCCAGCGTTGAGTGTGCCTGCCAGTCCTAAGCTGCCAGAGAGCTCAGCGGTGAGGTCTGACAAAATGTCCCCAAACATATTGGTGGTCACAATGACGTCAAATTTTTCAGGCGCTCTGACCGCATGGGCCATCATGGCGTCAACGATGAGGTCATCTACTTTGATATCTGGATAGGCTTTGGCCGTTTCACGGCAAATGTCTATGAACATGCCGTCGCCAATTTTCAGCACATTGGCTTTGTGCACAATGGTGACATGCTTCTTTCTATTTTTCGCAAGTTCAAACGCACTTTTGGCAATTCTCTCGCAACACTGTCTGGTGATTCTTCTGAGGGAGATGACCACATCGGGTGTGATGAGCATCTCGCTGCCACCGGATTCAACATTTCTGTCTGCATAAAACCCTTCGGTGTTTTCACGCAGCACAATCAAATCAAAATCACTGGCGGTTCTTTTGGCAATACCTGGGTAGGTCTTTGCAGGTCGAATATTGGCAAAAAGATCGAGTTTTTTACGGAAAAACATCGATGGATTGATCTCCCCCTTCGATTCGTCTTTGAAGTCATAGGTGGCCATGGGGCCAAGCATCAAGCCATCGCTGTTTTTGACTTTTTCGAGCAGTTCTGTCGTGACAGTGGCTCCAAGCGATTTTAGGCTTTCGTGTCCGGCAATGGCGTGTTCCAACTCCAGCCCAAGTTGGAACTTTTGGGAAACTGCGCTTAAAACCTCATCGCAAGCGGCCATGGTCTCTGGCCCAATTCCATCCCCAGGAATGACAATAATTTTCATCTCTTTTTTTCCAAGTAAACTCTAACCCACTCAAGGCCTAGCATTTGAGCTTTGAGCCGATTCTTTGAACCCTAGAGTTTACAGATTTAATCGCCTTCAATTAGAACTTTCTTATCTTTAAATGCATTACATTTTTTAAGTCATGACAAAATTATCCAAAAATGAATTGACCACTTTGACCCAATCTGCTTTTGTTGCGCTGGGACTGAGTCCTGAAGATGCGAGAGAAGTCGCCTATGTATTGGTGATGGCAGAGCTTTTTGGCCTAACGACCCATGGTGTTTCAAGGGTTGAGTCTTACGGAGAGCGTTTGCGGGTCAAAGGCATCAATCCAACGCCCAACATCACGGTTGAGACATGTGCCCCGTCCTTGTTCAAGGTCGATGGGGACAATGCGGTGGGTCCCTTGGTGGGCATGAAATGTTTGAATGTTGCGATGCTAGCGGCGAAGGCTCAAGGCGTGGCGGTTGTGCTGGCGAGAAACAGCAACCACTTCGGCCCTATTTCTCCTTATTCGTTGTTGGCTGCAGAGCAAGGATTTGCGACCATCATCGGCAGCAACGCAACCACCACCATCGCACCTTGGGGCGGAAGTGATGCAAGGCTTGGCAACAGTCCTTTGGGCTTTGGTGTGCCAAATCCCAAAGGTCAGCCCTTCTTATTGGACATGGCCATGAGTGTGGTTGCGAGAGCAAAAATTCGAAACGCATTCAAATCGGGGCAGTCCATTCCAGACACTTGGGCAACAGATGCCAAGGGCGTGCCTACAACCAGCCCCAAAGATGCACTCGATGGGTTTTTGTTGCCCATTGGCGGGCATAAAGGCTATGGCCTGGCGCTTTGGGTGGATATGCTGGCGGGTTTGCTCAGCGGGGCGGCTTATTTGACGCACGTAAAATCTTGGCTAGATGAGCCTGATTTGCCACAAAATTTAGGTCATTTTTTCATTTTGATCAATACCCAACTCTTGGGCAACTCAGAGTGGCTTGCACAAAGGATGCATGATTTTGCCGCTATATTGCATGACAGCGAAGCGGCCGATCCCCAAAAACCGGTGATTGTGCCTGGTGAAATCGAGTTGAATAAGATGCAAGATTATTTGCAAAATGGCATTCCAATTGACGATGATTTGTTGCTACTATTGCAGAATTACAGCAAAGGCCATTTTCCAAAGTAGTTTTTGCTCGAGAATTGTGCTCCTCAAGGTGGCGTCAAAATACAAGTACAACTTGCAAGCTATGCATACATGGAGTTCTTTCTTTTCAAAGGGGTACACTTGGCTCTTTTGGGCCAAGGGGCTGCGCTCGTCGATGGGCGATACGGTGTCTAAGGCGCAAGTCAACACCCGCCCCATCAAATGGGTCAAAACCATGGCCGGGTTTGGGCCAAAGGGCTTTAGCGGTACCCCCGTCAACTTGCGTGCCCTAAAGTTGACTGAACTCTTGGGGCTACCCTTTGTGATTGACAGCCATGCCAGTTCGCGTGGTATTGTGGCGTCTCAAACGGTTCAACAATTTGTGCCTAATGGAGTTGTCTTGAATTTTATTGCTGCGGGCAAACTCGCTATGAAGCCTTCGTTGTTCGAGTTTTTGTCATGGCATCCGCAGCTTTTAAGAAAACCAGGAGTTGAAATTTGAAGCAAGAAATTAAAGTTCACGGCGTGGTTCATCAAACGCCTTTATTTGTGGTGCCGAAAAAATCGTGTGATTGTCATACGCATGTGTTTGGACCGCATGATCAGTTTCCTTTATCCAAAGACAGAAAATACACCCCCCCAGCGGCCTCGATTGCTGACATGCTGGCACTGCACGATCCCTTGGGTTTAGAGAGAGTGGTCATTGTGCATCCCTCGCCCTATGGAAGTGACAACCGTTGTACCCTGGACGCCTTGGCGCGTTTGGGTGATAGAGCGCGTGGCGTTGTGGTGATTGACAAAGCCACCACGGCTTTTGAAATTCAAAAAATGCACGAACTTGGTGTTCGGGGCGTGCGCATCAATTTGGAGACACAAGGTGTTGCAGATAAGAGGTATGCAACCAAAGAGATATCTTGGGTCTATGAAAAAATCAAAGACCTTGGCTGGCATATTCAACTCTTTACGCAATTGAAAGTGCTCAGTGATTTAGAGAGTGTCTTTAAAAAATTTGACATTGAGTTTGTGGTGGATCATTTCGGATTGATCAACCCATCTCTTGGAATGTCTCAGCCACACCTTGAGCGAGTGATCTCCATGATCAAATCGGGTAAGTTGTGGATTAAATTGTCTGCCCCTCACCGCATATCCTCAAAGCCAGATGGAGATGATGTGACACAGTTGGCCAAGGCGCTCATTGAGGCCAACCCATCCAGAATGCTGTGGGGCAGTGATTGGCCACACCCCGGGGGGAAAATTGGTCAAGCTCGAAACATTGACAAGCCCGAAGCGTTCAATCCGATAGACGATGGTGCCGCATTGAACCGGCTTCATAAATGGGCTGGTGATAAATGGATTTTGGAGAAGATTTTGGTCCAAAATCCAGAAAAGTTGTATGAGTTTTAATTCTTTGAGCCTGAGTGACCCTAGCAGCGGCCAAGCTTTTAGCCGTGATTGATCTGATCGAATGAATTCAATGAAACATTATTTTTTAAATCCTTTGAGATGTGTATTTATTTCCTTGTTGACTTTGGGTGCATCGTTTGCGCAAGAGGGTTCGCCAAAAGCCATCAGGATCATCGTGCCCTTTGCGCCGGGGGGGAGCAACGACATTGTGGGTCGAAGCATGGCCCAGCAGTTGAGTGCTCGACTCAAGCGCAATGTGTTCATTGAAAACAAGCCTGGTGCAGGCGGCTCCATGGGGGCTGACTTGGTGGCGCACGCGGAACCAGACGGAGCAAATATACTTTTAATCTCTTCAACCTTCACCATGAATGCGTCCATCATGAAGCTCAATTACGATCCGGTGCAATCCTTTGTCCCGATTGCGATGATGGGTCTTGGGCCCAGTGTCATCGCCGTGAGCAGTGCCTTGCCCATCAACACGATCAAAGAGTTTGTGGCGTATTCCAAAAAAAATCCTGGGCAAATTTATTTCGGTTCTGCAGGCGTTGCCAGTTTTCAGCACTTTGCGATTGAGTTGTTCAAATTCAAGACTGGGGCGGATATCACCTTGGTTCATTACAAAGGGGGCGGCCCAGCATTGGTTGATTTGGCAGCGGGGCATGTCCAAGTCGCTTTGGGCAGTTTGATTCAAATGCAAAACTTTCTTCGCGCGGGAAAGATCAAGCTGTTGGCTGTTGCGGGTCCAAAGCGAGTTGATTTGATTTCACAGGTCCCCACACTTAAAGAGTCTGGTATTGATTTGGAGGTCAATAATTGGTGGGGTTTACTCGCCCCAGCAGGCACGCCGACAAGCTTTGTTGACATGGTTCACAAAGAGGTCAATGCATCCTTGTCTTCGCCAGAGATGATCAAACGATTTGCCGCTGAGGGTGCTGAGGTCTGGCCCATGAGCAGACCTGAGTTTGAGCGCTTGTTGGCAGATGATTCCGCAAAATGGGCACAGTTGGCCAAACAAACTGGCATCAAAGCGGAGTGATCTGATGGCAATGATTGTTCATCCCCTTCACACTCAATTTGGCGCCCAAATTACGGGTGTCGATTTAAAACAAGTCATAGATGATACGCTTGCAAGTTCTCTCAGGCAGTGCTTGGCAGACCATGCGGTGTTGGTGTTTCCTGGCCAGAGTCTAAATCCGGCGCAGTTTCAAACGTTTGGAGAAGTGTTTGGTGAGTTAATGCCCCAGCAGTTCAAGAATTACACACTTGAGGATTTTCCGTTCATTGGGTTTAACTCAACCAACGACTTGCCTAGAAAAAACGGCAAGCTACAAGTCAGAGGTGAGAACTACCACACGGATCACTCCAATGAGCTTTGTCCTCCAAGGGCCACCGCCTTGGTGGCTGTTCAAATCCCATCTGTGGGCGGAGATACGCAGTTTGTTGACGTGAGGCAGGCCTATGATGACTTGCCTCCTAAGCTTCAGCAACAAGTCAATGGGCTTCGCTCCTTGCATGTCTTGCAAAGCTCTAGAAGTCCAAGAAGCTTTACCAAGTTAAGCGATGAAGAGCGAGCAAAAATACCCAGCAACTTACAACCTTTGGTGATAGCACATCCCATCAGTGGGCGAAGTGCGTTGTACTTGAACACAGGTCGCATGGAAGGTATCCAAGGCATGCCCGAGCAAGAAGCTTATGATTTGATTAATTCTTTGTACGAGCACGCGACTCAAAGCAAATACGAATACAGGCACCGTTGGCAAGTGGGTGATGTCGCCATTTGGGACAACCGATCCGTGATGCACCAAGCAAATGCGGACTATGACCCAGAGCAATACAGGTATCTTTACCGTTTGATGGTGAGTGGAGATGCTTTGCGTGCCGCTCAATCTTAGAAGTTGGTGGACCTGGGTCTCACGTATCGTAGCTGGGAAAATGGCTTTGATGGGACTGTGCCTCCAGCAAGCGAAGCATGGCATGCCATTCGAGCACGCCATAAGGACGTCTCGTGCCGGGTTGGTAGAGATGGGCTGTTTTTTCTAAGATGTCATGCGTGGGCATGGTGAGCTCGGTTTTTGCAGCCATGGCGTCAACTTGCGCTTGGCAAGACATTTCAAGTTGGTACATGGTGTTGAAGGCTTGAGGGGCGTCTGGGCCACATGTCAAAAGCCCATGGTTGCGTAAAATCATGGCATTGTGCATACCCAGGTCAGCAACCAATCGCACCCTTTCGGCCAGGTCGATGGCGGGACCCTCAAAGTCGTGGTAGCCCAAATGATTGACAAAACGAATGGACGTTTGTGTCATGGGCAGCAGTCCGCAAGCCATGCTTGCCACAGCCATGCCGGCACGGGTGTGTGTGTGAATGATGCAATTGACATCGGCGCGTGCTTGATGAATAGCGCCGTGAATCACATAGCCAGACTTGTTGATGCCGTAGTCGGTGTCTGGCTGATGGAGGATATTGCCATCGAGGTCGATTTTGACCAAACTAGAGGCGGTGATTTCTTTGTAGAGCAGGCCATAAAGATTGATCAAGATGTGCTCGGTGCCAGGAATTTTTAGAGTGATGTGGTTGTAAATCAAATCGGTCATGCCGTAGGCATCGATCAAACGGTAGCAAGCGGCCAGTTCAACCCTTGCATCCCATTCTTCAGAGCTGACGTCATTTTTGATGGATTTGAATTGGGTGCTAAAGTTGGATGCGCTCATGATGAACAGTAAGAGTGGACAAGTAAAATAAAGTCTGTGAGAGAATAATAGCTCAATTTTGTAGGTAAGAAGCGGGTCCTAGACCAATTTGAAAAATATTAGGGTTTGATGGAGTGGCCTTCAAGGGCAAGCGGTGGTATTCTGTGCAAAAGAGGCTCATTTTTTCAATAACCTAAAGGCGTTTGATCGTTATGAAAATGCGCTACATATTTTTTTGCTTGTTTTATTTTTTGACCCTTTCTTTTTCTATGAATTCAATCGCTCAAATAGCACAATCCTTGGCACCCAGTGGAAAGATCAAAGCGTCTATTAATTTGGGCAATCCCATTTTGGCCAACAAAGACCCTAAAACCGGTCAACCCGTGGGTGTGTCCGTTGACTTGGCGCAAGCGTTGGCCAAAAAACTCGGCTTGGAGTTGGAGTTGGTTGTCTTTGCGTCAGCTGGTGAGTCGGTTCAAGCGGTCAAAGAAGAAAGAGCGGATTTCGGATTCTTTGCCATTGACCCCGTCAGAGGCGAGGGCATTGCGTTTAGCGACGCCTATGTTTTGATTGAGGGAAGTTATTTGGTCAGAAACGACTCTGCCGTGAAAGCCAATGAAGAGGTTGATCGCAATGGCATTCGAGTCACGGTAGGCAAGGGCAGTGCGTACGACTTGTATCTCACGCGAGAGTTAAAGCATGCAAGCATCGTTCGCTCTCCCACCTCGCCCACAGTCGTGGATTATTTTATCGAGCATCAGATTGAAGTTGCCGCGGGTGTCAAACAGCAGTTGGAATTTGACCAAAAGAGATTCGCAAATTTGAGACTCTTGCCAGGAAGGTTCATGGTCATTCAGCAAGCCATGGGCATTTCAAAGTCTCGCTCGGCGCAAGCTCATCAGTTCTTGATCGATTTCGTCAAAGAGATGAAGACCAGTGGCATGATCAGTCAATCCCTTCAATCGCACAAGATCGAAGGTGCTTCTGTTGCACCTTGATTGCTTTGGCAAAGAGGGCGTCAATTGTTTTTGAGTTGTTGAGCGATTTTTTTCCCCAACTCAACGCCCCATTGATCAAAAGGATTGATGGACCATATGGCCGCTTGGGTAAAGACTTTGTGCTCATAAAGTGCCATCAAAGCACCCAATGTTTTGGGCGACATTTCATCTAGCCAAATGCTGGTGCTTGGGGAATTGCCTCGAAAGGTTCGATGTCCTGCGAGAAGAGCAATTTGTTCATCACTGAGGCCAGTCTCTTTGAGCTCTTTTTTTGTTTCCTGAAGATTCCTGCCCTGAGCCAAGGCTTTGGCTTGAGCCTTCATGTTGAGGACCAAGCACTGATGGTGCTCCTGCGCTTTGTCTGCCGGGCATGTGTCAGATTTCAAACCAATGAAATCAACGGGGACCAGATGGCTGCCTTGGTGCAAGAGTTGAAAATAAGCGTGTTGACCATCAATTCCAAGACCGCCCCAAACAATTGGAGATGTATGGACTTGCATGGGGTGCGTTTGAAGGTCCACCCCTTTGCCGTTGGACTCCATCTCCAGTTGTTGCAAATAAGGGGTGAAGTGACTTAGCAAATAGGAGTAAGGTGCAATGTGATGGGTATAGGCTTTGAGGAAGTTGTTGTTCCAAATGCCAAAGAGAGCAAGCAAGACAGGCAAATTTCTGTCCCAAGGTGTTTGGTGAAAATGCTCATCCATGGCTTGAGCACCTTCAAGCAGCTCTTTGAATTTTTTCTCGCCAATGGCAATGGCAACAGGCAGCCCAATGGCGGACCACACTGAATACCGTCCTCCCACCCAGTCCCAAAACTTAAAGGTCTGTTCGCTTTTGTAACCACTTTGTAACGCCAATGCTGTGTTTGCTGTCACGGCGACAAGGTGTTGGCTCGTTTTATCAAGAGGACATCCATTTTGTGTCAACCACTGCTTGGCGCTGGCGGCAAGCAGCAGAGTTTCTTGAGTTAAAAATGTTTTGCTCTGAACGATAAAGAGTGTGGTCCTGGGGTCAAGATCAGACAAGACTTTGTACAAGGCCCAGGCATCCACGTTGGAGACAAAGTGCACACGAGGCAAGGCAGCTGATTTAGATGGTTTCTCCCATGCCTCTAGGTTGGACAAAGCTTGAACACACATTCTTGGACCGAGGTCTGAGCCCCCTATGCCAAGATTGACCACATCTGTAAACGCCTCACCGCTGTAGCCTTGGTGTTTTTGGGCTCTAATTTGTTCAGCAAATGAGCAAAACCTCTCTAATTCAAGATGAACCTCTTGGGTGATGCTTTTGCTCCAAGCGACTTTGTGTTCATCTAGATTTCTAAGTGCAGGATGAAGTGCGGCACGTTGTTCCGAGGTGTTGACTTCTTGCCCTTGAAAAAAACGCTGTATTTGATCCTTGAGGTTTGATTCTTGGGCAAGTCGTTGAAGCGCGGCCAAGACGTGCGAGTCAACTCTTTGGCAGGTAAAGTCCAGCTCAAGTCCCAAAGCTTTGTAATGCAAAGCCTCACAGCGACTCTTATCTTGCAAAAGATCACGCAAATGGGGCATTTCACGTGTACTCAGGCCTTGGAGTTCAACCCAAGACTTGAGCGCGTTGACCGAATGGGCTGGTTTCATTGAGTAAAGGATTGAACTTACCGAGCTGTCATGTCAAGGATCAGTCTGCTGAAATTTTTCTTTCACGGATCAGTTTGCCCCATTTCTTTGACTCGCTGTCAATGAACCGAGCCAATTCCTCGCGCGTGCCAGGCTCGGGCGTGAGTCCATGTTTGATCAATGACTCCTTGACCTCGGGATTTTGGAGGACTTTGACAATCTCAAAGTTCCATCGGTCCAATATTTTCGGATGTATTTGTGAAGAGGCGACAAAGGCATACCAATTCACAGCATTGAAACCTTTAAAGCCGGACTCGGCAACGGTGGGCAAGGCGGGTAGAGTCGTGCTTCTAGACAAGCCTGTGGTGGCCAGGGGAATGACTTTGCCTGTTTCAATATAAGGGCCTGCAGAGGAGGGCGTTGAGAAGTAAGCAGACACTCTGCCACCTAGCAGGTCTGTCAATGCGGGTGCCCCCCCTTTGTAGGGAATGTGAGTGATGTCAATGTTGGCTTCTTGGTTGAAAAGCTCACCTGCAAGATGTGAGGCTGAGCCTGAACCGGTAGAAGCGTAATTGAGCACACCAGGTTTGGATTTGGCCAAGGCAATGTATTGAGCCAAGGTCTTCACGCCCAAGCTGGGACTGACGACCAAGACGTTTGGAAAAAGAAGACCCATGGTCAAGGGGGCGATGTCCTTTTGAGCATCATAGCCCACCTTCATCATGTGTGGAGCGATGGCCAAGGGGCCGATAGAGCCTAGCAAAATGACAGATCCATCAGGTTCGGATTTGGCAATGATTTGATGGGCAATGTTTCCACCTGCACCCGCTTTGTTGTCAATCAAAACGGATTGCCCCAAGTTTTCTGACAACTTCTTGGCAATCAATCGAGCGGCTGTATCAGAGGCGCCCCCAGCAGCAAACCCAACGATCATGGTGATGGGCTTTTGGATGGGGATGTCTTGTGCAGAAGTCGAAATTGAAAACACACTGAGAGCAAAAGACAAGGCCAAACATCGCAAGCACTTGTTGAGAAAACACACTGGTAAATTCAGGGGTGAGCATGGAGCCATCAGTAAGCCTCTTTTAATCTTCTTTGAGTATCAATCGACTGGGTTGTCTTTTTTCGACTGCAAAACGCACCAGTGCAGCACCTCGGTAAATGCCGTGTGCAAATTTACCATAGGGAAGTGTTAAAAACAAAGCCATGATGGAGCCTAAGTGCAGGGCCAAGAGCAGTGGCATGGCCACTGTCTTTGCCGCCAACCACAGCAGCAAGCCACTCAAGGAGGTAAGGATCAAAAGGGCAATGAAGCCCAGGTCCATGGGTTTTTGCTGTGAGTCCCCGTGGTCTTTGTGACGGCTTAAATTGAGTTTGGCAAGACCGATTGATCCCAGCAACAAAGACACGCCGCCCACTACGCCAAGCAGTTTGGGCAAGGTGCTCAAATCATAGGGCGCAGGAAGACCTAAAGCGTAGTGATAGAAGGTGGCGACCGAGGTTGATGCAAAGCACAACATAAAGCCATAGAAAGTGAGGTGATGCGCGCGACGTTTGGACAAGGTAAAGGCATCGTCTTCATTGTTGCAGCCTTCTCCGTGCCCGCCATCCAAATACTTCAAGGTGAGCATGTTTTGAGTGGCCTCCAAGCTTGCTTGAGCAGAGGGGCTCACTTCGCCAGTGACCGGCGATATTTTAGATAAGAAGGTAAAGAGGCCAATGCCCAAAGCAATCACATCAAAGATAAAGATCGGCGCAAATAAACTGATCAAGGCGTTGTGACTCAAGATGTCGTAAAAGCCCAGCACTTTGGAGCCATCGAACACAGATGCGTTTTGCTTCATCATGATCAAGGCGATAAAAAATGTCAAAGACACCGTCAAACAGATCGCAATCCAAAGACCATTGTGTTGATACCATTTGCCCATCGATTTTGGCCAGGCATAAGCTTGATAGGTCTCTAGCCTGACTTTGGCCATGCTTTGTGGAATGTTGATCTGAAAGTCATGGGGGTCTGCATACTGACAAGCGTGCAGGCAAGCGCCACAACTGTGGCACAAGTTGGCCATGTAATGGATGTCATTTTGCTCAAAGCTCAAGCGTCTAGTCATGGCTGGAAACACAGCACAAAAACCCTCACAGTATCGACAGGCATTGCAAATTTGCAATTGCCTTGCAACTTCTGCCTCATTGGGACTGAGTTCGGCTTGACCCAGTGCAGTGTCCTTGGCTTGTTGAACCAATTCATTGAGCGCTTGCATATTTAAGATTCCTCGCTGAGCGTGTCTTCAAGTGATGGGCTCAGGGCCATTGCGCCCGCAAGTCCCGAGTCGATTAAATGGGGTTGCATGGGGCTTAAAACAAATTGAGCAGCTTGCTTTCCCGCAATTCGACCATAGGCTGTGCCAATGGTCATGCCAACCCCAGCGGTGTACCCTTTTCCCAGGACATTGCCAGCCATGATTTCGCCAGCGGCAAATAAGTTCGGACTGGGCCGATCAGAGAAATAAACGGCCGCAGTCTTATCTGTCTTAAGCCCCAAGTACGTGAACGTGATCCCAGGCTTGACGGGATAGGCATAAAACGGGGCTTGTGTAATGGGCATTGCCCAGTGACTTTTAACGGGGGCAATGCCTTCGGTGTGGCAGTCATCTAGGACCGTATGGTTGAAGGTGCCAATTTGGCATGCATGGTTGTATTCATGCATGGTTTGCATGAAGACGTTTTGATCAAGTCCAATCAAATCTGCCAACTCTTCAAGGGTATTGGCTTTGGTGCCTTCAAACACCGGTGGCATAAAGCGGCCCACGGCTTTCGCATCTGTAATTGAGTAAGCAATTTGGCCTGGTTGCAAGGCCACCAAACGTCCCCAAATGGCGTAGCGTTTGGGCCAAAAGTCTTCACCTTCATCGTAAAAGCGTTTGGCAAATTTATTGACGACTACGCCCAGGGAAACACAATCTATTCGCGTGCAAATACCACCATCGTACAGCGGTGCCCTTGCATCGATGGCAACCATGTGCGCTTGCGTTGGGTCGCCAATGATGTCGGCCCCTTGCTCTTTGAGTCGATCGATCATGGTGCCTTGATTAAAGCGCGTGCCACGGATGAGAAAGTTATCCGCTGTCCATTCTCCCCATTCGTTTTGTCCCCAAGCGTCCCTGAGTTTGCCAATGTTGGACTCAAATCCCCCACAAGCCAATACGCAGCTTTTGGCGTAGATGGTTTCTTGGGTGGTCGATCCGTCGGGTTGCAGGTGAGAGGCCGTGGCGCTTTTGAAAACACCGTCCATGACTTCGATGTCAAAGACAGTTGCGTTGTAATCAATTTGAATGCCCAAGTTTTCTGCGCTTCTAAAGTAAGCGTTGATCAGGGCTTTGCCGCCGCCCATGAAAAAGGCATTGGTTCTTGCAGTGTGAAGAGCGCCAGACAGTGAGGGCTGAAAGCGTACGCCGTGCTTTTTCATCCATGGCCTACAACTTGAAGAGTCCCGGATCGCAATGCGGGCCATCTCCTCATTGGTTTGTCCGCCAGTGACTTTGAGCAAGTCTTGCCAAAATTCTTCTTCCGAGTAAGACTCCACCAGCACATCTTGAGGCTCGTCGTGCATGCACCTGAGGTTTCTGGTGTGCATGGAGTTTCCACCACGCCAGTTTTTAGGTGACGACTCCAAGAGTCTGACTGAACAACCAGCTTCTCTGGCCATCAATGCTGCGCAAAGCGCAGCATTTCCTCCTCCTATAACCAGTACGTCAACGGGTGTTTGATTTGACAATGACTTCTCCTATTTTTCTCTCTCTGTGCTTGCTCAGAACCCCCAGGCTCTTGCAATCCTTTGTGTTTCATAGGGGCTAAGCCCCGTGACTTATCCCAAAATCGATGGACATGATTGGAGTGTGATGGGTGAGCTCATCCGTGTTGGGACAGGGCTTTTTCTTTCCATAAAGCCCATGGCCGATCAAGGTGTTGGTCAGCCATGCCAGCAGTTGCCATGGCTTCTGCGTCGGTTAAAAATTCAATGGTGCCTATTTTCATCGACTCAAGTTGAAGTTTTGCATTGACTTCAGTGTAAATGGCTCGATAGACCGCTTGTTTGATCGAAGTGCCAACAGTAACGCTGCCATGGCCACGCATGAGGGCTACTGTGGCTGAACCGAGGGTGTTGGCCAAAGATTTACCGAGTTTTTGAGAATTAATCAATAAGTCTGATGTTTCACCTGCCGTATGACGAATCTCGTAAATGGGTGTTTGAGAGCCTAAAAAACCACTCATATGGCATATGGGACGCAAGCGTTGCGAAGTCACGCCAAACGGGATGACCGAAGGAGAGTGTGAGTGCACAATGGAATTGATATCTGGGCGTGCCCGAAATATTTCGCTGTGAATGAAGCGCTCAACGTAGGACTTTCTATTTTCAGGGTCGTGGATCACCCCCTCAAAGTCACACTCCAAGATGTCTTTGGCGCTCACCAAGCCTGGGGCCATGCTTTTTGCAATGAAGAACCGGCTCTCTTTGCTGGGGTGGCGAACACTGATATGACCAAAGCCATCTACAACGCCCTCGTTGTAGAGTATTTTGTTGGCGATCACCAACTCTTCAATCAGTGCATCTAATTCGTTTGACATAGGATAAATTTCTAATAATTCAAAGTCCTCAATGATAACTTCTAAGTGGCCAGAATGTTTTTTGGGGGGTGTTTCCCCTGAACCTTGTCTGCTGATGGTCTTTGGGTGCGTTTGGATGTCGGCCCTTTCCAAGGGCTATAAAAAAAGAGGGAAAACGCTAGGATTACCTTCTTGGTCTCGTTTTTGCTTATAGATCCATGATGCTTGGATAAAAAAACAATAAAATTCATCCAGAAAACAATTAAATTTGAACTTTTGTATTAATATTGAGTTAATTTTGAGTTCGTTTTACTTTAGTAAAGTTTGAGGTTGTCGATCAATGAATGGGGAAAACTGTCAGTTTATGTTACTTTTTAAAAGAAGGTGTCAATACTTTGCCGTTTTAGAGGTGTTCTTGTTTGCTTAAATGTGTCTCAAATGTTTAAAAATAAAAAATTAATTGGGCTGATGATGTCTGTTGCGATCACTTTGTTGATGGCAAGCGTCTATCTTTTTAGCTTGCAATTAATGGACGATTCACCAACTGCACAAGAGGAGTTGGCACAAGAAGTGCAGGAGTCGAGTGAAGCGGTGAGCGAACAAGCCCATTCAGGAAAAGAGACATCAAACGCGAATGAGTCAAAGTCAAAAAGCGCTCAAGTAAGCGCTGAAGTGCATTCGGTGACGCCACAAGAGAAAAAGGCAGAGATTAAAAGTCAGGCCAAGACTGAGAAAAATTCAACCGGTTCAAGCCATGACAATGAGCTAAAAGAAGAGGTAAAAATGGCATCGTCTCAACCACAACAAGAGCAAGGTTCTAATGAGGTGCCTAAATCAGAAGTGCCAAATGAAGAGTCGGGTGTAGACTTGTCAAAAAAATATCGACCCCGAATCATTGGGCGATGCAAACTGTTGTTTGATAGATTCAATAAGGTGGTACTGCAGGCCAATCAGTTCCACTCATTTGCGTACAGTTACGATGGCAAAAGTGGATACTGTGCTGATTCTGGGCCACAATCTTCATTGAAGTTGGCCAAAGAAGTAGCCTTGTCTGATTGTGAAAAAAACAAAGCGTCGGCGGAGAGTTATGCCCCTTGCTTTATTTACTCAATTGAAAAGTAGATGGAGGTCACAGCATGAACTGCGATAAATGTGGTAAACCCAATTCCCCTCAGGCCAAATTTTGTGGCAAATGCGGTTTTGCCTTCAAAGCGTTGATTTCTGAGAGTTCGACTTTGGAAAGCGCAATGTCTGAGCGTTCTGACGCGTCTAGAGAAGATGTCATGGAGCGCAGCAGCAGAGACGTCACAAAACAGGTCAAAAGCAGTCCGAGCATTGAATTTAATTCTGCAGAGAACACTTCAAGTTCCACTCCCAATGTTGATCCTGAATCCAAAGACAGCGCTCTTTTGGATGCCAATTACTCTGCGGGTGATCTAAAGTCTTTGATCAACTCACAATTCAATAACAATTACTCCAATCAAACTGCGATCAAAAAGTATCTGGATGCGCATACAGAACAATTGAAAGCCATTACCTTTCAATTAGAAAGCATTAAAAATTTTCAAGCAACGATCAACTATGAATTGATCATCAATGAAATCAATGACAAGTACAAAGCGATTGTTCAAAGGATTGAGGACCGGGACGCTGGTATTTTGACCGATCCGACCCAAAGTCTGGGCTCTTTGTTGGACGATGTAGATGAAAAAACTCATTTTTTATTCGAAAAAATCAATTCCCTGTTGATCTCCCACAATCACCAGTTGATGAACAATTTCGAATCGATTTTGCAAAATGTTCATCATCAAAATGAAAGTACATTTGCTTTGTTGGAAAGCCAATTGGCCACACAAAACAATGAAATACAGCTGGTGCTGAGTCAGTCTTTTCAAAGTTTTGAGACCAAGGCGGTTCAAGAAAATATCAATATCGAGGCCAGGTTGTTGGACTTGGTCAACGAGATCAAGCAGCAATCAAAAGAGGCGGACCATGAGCTCTTGGATCGTCTAAGCGCATTGGAGGAGTCGATAGGTGCTTTGGGCTTTTCAACGCCTTCTGATGGGGCATCTGCCAACTTGGATGTCATCTCTAAACAAATAAAGTCTTTGTCGCTTACAAGTCATGAAAAACTCTCTAATTTGATCTCTAGCAGTCACAAGAGCTTAGCGATTGAGATTGCAAGCGATCTCAATGAAATGATTGATGAGCGTATGAAATCCTTCAAATTGGATTTGGACAAGTCTTTGACTGAAATTAAAAAAGATAAACACCTGACCAAGGAAATGTTCAAGTCGGTGGTGAAACCCAGTGAATTTAATCCTGAGGGTTCAGATGGATGGGTCACATTTTTGACCGGCTTATTAAGCGGTTGTGCAGTGGTCTTGGCCAGTCTGGCCATTTACAACTTTGTGTCCCACTCCTCGGACACCGTTGTTGAAAAGTCGCCTAAGGCGGCTGTCTCCAAGTCCCAAAAGCGCGGCTAAAAAAGAGCGAGATCGCAAAATGTCACTCAAGCCATGCTTTTCATGCGGTTTTGAAAACCCACTGGAACATTTGTTCTGTGAGAGCTGCGGCGTGAGTTTATCCGATTCGATCATTGCCCCGGTGTATATCAACACACTCAAGCACGACAGCCAATTGATCAGCTTGAACGTGTTTTACCGCCGGGTTTGGTACTGGTTTTTGACACTGCTTGTGGCATCGGCAACGTTTTGGTATTTCCCAGATATCCGCGCCACCTATTGGAGCGCTGGGGTGGGTTTGTTCTTGTCCTTTTTGGTGCCTTACCGCTACGACAGCATCATCCGACAGCCCATTCCAACGGAGATCTTGTCTAAAAACATCATCGCCTACGGTCCATCTTATAAAAGAGGTTGTTTTTTCTTTGCCTCTGGGTTGATATATTTTTTAGACGATGGATTTTTTTATAAATCCTATTCCATCAAAGGCGATACTTATTTCCTCTTTATCGAAAAATCCAGCATCGACTTCATCTCCTCTCACGATCGACTGCCCATAGGGAGATCGTCCTCTAAAATATCGATACACACCAAATCTGGCGCCATTCATCAATTCAATGTCTATCAAAGAGAGTTGTGGCTGCTGACCTTTAATCATTTTGGTTTGAAGATCATGGCCGGCAACATGAGTTTCCAAGCGCCTGAGGAGTCTATTTCAGGCTCCAGCTCATAACTTTGATATTCTCCCATTCGCCACTTTGAGCCAAAGCGGGGGGGCAGAATGGGGCTTAGAACCTATCAATCGGTCTAGATTTATCCTGTAAGACGGCTTTTTTTAGTCTTAAAGTATTCTTTTTTATTTTTATTTGAGTTTCTCCTTTAATTTCATGGTTTTCTGTAAACCCCAAAGCGGATTGGTGCGTTGTTTAGACATCCTATGAGGTAATCAGCATGAAAAAGCCATCATTTTTAGCCCAATCAACACTTGCCGTGATGGAGAGGGGTTGTCATTACGTGAGTTCTGAGAAAACCAATATCAAAGAGACATTTGATCGAATCAGGGCCGAGATGGCTCAAGAGGCTGAGCAAAAGAGCCGTCCTGTTGCAAGAATTTACTCGGGCTTTAGGGCCATCAAGGCCTAATTTTCTTTGGCCAATGGGTCTTGGCATGCGCCATTGGTGCCCTTTTTAAAGCACGTACAGACTAGCACGTAGCTCTTGACTTTATCTTTTCTTAGGTTTTTGATGCTTCCTTGTTTGATGAGGGAGCTTGCTATGTACAGCTTGGGTACAAGCGGAACAGGCATTGGGGTCGAATTATTTTTATATTCAACACTCAAGCCTTTGCAATTGATTGGAAACTTCAAATTGTTTTTGATGCTGACCAAAAAGGTATTGGGGTCGTCCTTTGGCCAACCCGATTGAAGCTCAAGCTGCCCCAACTCAGAAGAGCTCAGTTGAACTTCATTGAATTGGCCAAGGCTGCGGGGAAGGGATTGGCTCAAAGCACTCCAAAAACAAGCCCCCATCAGCAGGGCGGCGGCCCCTAAAGTCTTGCTCCACTTGAGGCCAATGGGGAGCTTGCACATGGTGAGGGGCTTGTTCATGGCTGATTTTGAGATTCAAAAAACGGGAATGGCAAATTTTAATACCCGTAATTTATATCCCTTTAGAGAAATCCCCATTTAAATTTCAAGTCTTTTTAAGTCACAATTGTCATATGGGTGCAAGCCTTCTTAGAAGTTAACGGGGTTGGTCTGAAAGACGCCCTTTTTTGATTCACATGACGATGTCCATGACGCCGCACAATACAGATCGATTTTCCCGCTTCGTTGCATTGTTTTCGCAAATGTTGAACGCTCAACCGCGTGAGTCTGCGTTGCTCAGCCAGGGCAAGGAGTTGCTTGCAGAGCTTGTTCGTCTGGATGATTGGTTGGATCCTGCCTTTTGCCAACCCGATGCCCAAAGGTACCAACAGTATCTCTTGCATTTGGATCCCGCCGAGCGCTTTAGCGTGGTGAGCTTTGTTTGGGGTCCTGGTCAGTCAACGCCTATTCATGACCACACCATTTGGGGCTTGGTGGGTATGCTGCGAGGCTCTGAATTGTGCCAACCCTATTCAAAAATGTCTGACGGTCGGTGGGCTGCAGCAGGGCTTCAATTGGAATTGTTGCCTGGAGATGTGGAAGTGATCAATCCCAAGCTTGGGGATGTTCACCGGGTCTGCAATGCCTCCAAAGAACAGGTCTCGATCAGTATCCATGTCTATGGCGGCAATATTGGTACGACTCAACGAAGCGTTTATACCCCCGAGGGGGGTAAAAAGCTTTTTGTCTCTGGCTACAGCCCAGTGCCAATGAGTTATCACGATCGAGGGTCACAAACCTCAGTCTCCACTGCTTCTGCGCGTGGGCTTTCGCCTGAGCCTAAAGCGAGTGTAGCTGCCCCTCAGCCCTCTGTACAAGAACCCGTGATCAAATCTTGGATGGCCAAATCGGCGGCAGATCAAATCACACAACTTGCGCCTGTAAAAAATGCGCAAAGTCAATTTAAACCCACGCCCCCTCATTTGCCCATTTCTCCGATAAGCGCTGGCATGAACTTGGAGGAAGGTGTGAAAAAGAAAATCAACTTAGAGCCTCAGTCCAAGTCACCCCAGTTTGAGCATCGCCCCTCGGTGGTCAACCCCCCTTTAAGTGCTGACTTTTCTAAGCCCCATGCGCCCCAAGGGGTACGGGTTGTTTCCCCCTTGGAAAAAATTGCGATCGAACCAACATTGGCCACTCAGAAAGTTCAGTCGGGTGGGGCGTTGCAAGCCTCTGAGGCTTTAGGGGCGCCTCAACCTGTGCTTGAAGTCCAACAAAAGCTGCATGCGTCCCAAAGCGAGAAGCTTGGTGACGATGATCAGCGATTTATTTCAAGTCAATGGGTAAGGGCCAGATTGCTAAGCCGGCAAGAATTGGTTTTGATTGATGTTCGAGAGGAAGATCCATTTGCCAAGGCGCACCCCTTGTTTGCAGCTAATTTTCCTCTCTCTTGTATTGAAGTCGATGCCTACCGAAGAATTCCAAAGCGCAACACGCCTATTGTTGTTTATGACAACCATGAAGGCCTGGCACAGACGGCAGTTGCAATTTTTAAATCCATGGGCTATGAATTCGTGAGAGAGTTGCACGATGGACTCCAAGGGTGGAGGCAGTCTGGAGGAGAAATCTTTCAAGATGTCAATGTGCCTAGCAAATCTTTTGGCGAATTGGTTCAAGTAAAAAAACAAACCCCCAAAGTCAGTGCGCAGCAGCTAAAGGCTTGGATCGATCAAAATGCGGATGTGGTGATCTTGGATGCCAGGCGTTTTGATGAGTACCAAACCATGTCGATACCTAAAGGCGTGAGTGTGCCCGGAGGAGAGTTGGTTTTAAGAGCCAGAGCCTTGGCTCCCAATGCAACCACCCGCATCGTCGTCAATTGTGCAGGTCGAACAAGAAGCATCATTGGCACACAATCCTTGGTGAATGCGGGGCTACCCAACCCTGTTTGCGCGCTTGAGAATGGCACCATTGGCTGGGTCTTGGCTGGACAGGCCTTGGTCACGGGTGGCTCGGAGCAATTTAAAGCGGTGACAGAGGCCGACTTGGCGAAATCAAAACTTTCAGCACTTTCAGTGGCCATTCGCTCTGGCGTGAAGCGCATTGATCGCGACGAGCTTTCAGCCATGCAACAAGATCCATTTAAAACCACTTACCTGTTTGACGTGCGCACCCAAGAGGAGTTTTTGGCTGGGCATTTGCCAAAAGCGATTCATGCGCCTGGTGGTCAATTGGTTCAAGAGACGGACCATTTTGCGCCCGTGCGTGGGGCCAGGTTGGCACTCTACGATACGGAGGGTGTGCGTGCGCACATGACCGCTTCTTGGTTGGCTCAAATGGGTTGGGAGTCCTTTGTCGTCAAGGACGTTCGAGCCAGTGATTTGCTGCACAAGAGCGTCGAAGTCGAGTTGCCTCAAGTGCCCGAGCCACTCAAGGAGGTGAGCGCGAGTGTTTTGAAAGAGTGGCTCAGCAATCGATCGAATTTGACGTTGGTGATTGATGTGGGCTCGAGTGGCCTGTACGTCAAGGCTCACATTCCCGGGGCGTGGTGGATATTGCGCTCACAAATGAAAGATGATTTTCAAAAGGTTCACAAAGCCAATCGCTACGTCATCACCTCTCAAGATGGTTGTGCAGCGCAATACGCTGCACAAACTTTGCGCTCTTGTGTCAAGCCCAGTGTGGACGTCTTGGTCCTCCAAGGGGGCACGCAAGCTTGGGTGGCTGAGGGCTTTTCAACCCAACAAGGGGAGTCCTATTTGGCCAGCCCTAGGATCGATCGTTACCAGCGTCCCTATGAGGGCACCAACAACACCCAAGCCGCGATGCAAGCCTATCTTGATTGGGAGTTTGGCTTGGTTGACCAATTGGCACGGGACGGCACCCATGGATTTAAGGTCGCTTAATACTGCATGGCAGACCAATTGAAAATCGAGTTGGGGCCACTAGGTGTTTTGGCTTGGCTCATTGGCTTTAGCTTGAAACGATTGTGACTGTCAAAAGAATGATGCTCGACACTGGTGTGCCCGGACATGCAAACTTCAATGGCCTTGTGCAAGGTCATCTCTGCTAGAAAGCATTGACTCACGCGGTTAAAATCTGAAAACAAGTCATCTTGGCAGATAGACAGTGCCATTGAGGACTCCTTTTGGGTTTGTTGGGATTTGTCCATCAAGGCTTGCTCAAAAATTTCAGCAACATTCCAAAGGGTGATTTCTTTGAGTTTGCGAGTGATGAAGTATCCACCGCCAGGTCCTTTAAAAGCTTGAATCAACTTGGCCGCTTTCAAGCCGGCAAAAATTTGCTCTAGACAGGAAATTGAAAGATTTAAATGTCCACTGATTTTTTGCAAGCTCACAGGCCCCTTGGATTGCAAAAAGCCTAGCCATACCGTTGCATTGATCGCATTGATAGATTTCTTAGACAGCATTTGAAACTCTTTTGTTGAGTGGATTTAAAAGCATTTTGACATATTTATGAGTAGATTGATTGACAAATAATCTACTTATTTTCAATTTTATTGATTAAATCTTAATTTATCTACTCAAAATCTACTCAATTAATGGTTTTAAGTCACCCTACAGTAGACGAGTCAATGGCTTAAAGCCTTTTGATAGACACAGATGAGCAAAGAGAGCTGGCCCCCGTGTGTCGATATAATTTCTAGAAGAAGTTGCAAAAGATCGGGGCACCTACTGCTTGCGCTCAGTGCGAAAAGCAATTTCATCTTGAGCGGTGCCTAAAGAGCGGGGTTTGAAGATCAATTCATTACAAGTTTATGCACGCTAAACCACGAATTTTGGCTTTTGACACCTTTGGCACAGTCGTGGACTGGCATGGCACCATCGTCAAAGAAGTGGGGACCCTGTTTCCAAGGCTTGACGCGCATGCCTTTGCCAAAGCTTGGCGCAATCAATACCACCCGATGATGCAAAAGGTGATGCGCCAAGAATTGCCTTGGACCAAAATTGACGACTTGCACAGAATGATTCTCAATGTCATTTTAGAAGAGTTTGGCCTCTCCCAATTGAATGAGCAGCAAAGGAGAGAGTTGAATTTGGTCTGGCACAGACTCAATGCCTGGCCCGATTCGGTTTCAGGTCTTAAGAAATTAAAGACACAATTTGTCATTGCGCCCTTGTCCAACGGCAATTTGAGTTTGCTCACCCATATGGCCAAGCATGCAAATTTGCCTTGGGATTGCATCTTGAGTGCTGAGCTGTTTAAAGCCTACAAGCCCGACCCGAAGACCTACTTAGGAGTGCTTGAGCTCTTTGAAGCAAAGCCCAGCGAGGTGATGATGGTGGCTGCGCATGCAAGTGATTTGCAAGCGGCAAGGTCATGTGGACTTCAAACAGCCTTTATTTATCGCCCTCTTGAGTGGGGGGGACACCCCTCAGTGCCCGTCTTGATGCACGAGGAGTTTGATTTGACTTGTAGAAGCATTGAAGACTTGGCCCTGCAACTGGGTTGCTCATGAGGAGCCGATAAGCTTGAAGCCTGTTCACCCTAAGACGCTCTTTGAAGGATCGTTTTCAATTTGTTTTGAATGGCATTGACCTGAGCCTTGCCATACCCATTCAATCTTCCAGCCATTTTACAATGGGTTGCCACTGCTCTAAATCTCTCGCCACTCTTTTAGGGGACATATCAAATAGACTAAAACCGTGCGCTGCCATTTGAATGTAGTACTGTGTGTCTCGAATGAATCCAACAATAGGGATTTCCAATGCATCCATGAACTCTTTGAGTTTGCCTGCGGCAATGGTTCTCTCATCGACACGCATACCCACAATACCTAAAGAGATTCTTTTGATTTTTTTGTACGAGTTGAGCTCGTTTAAAAATTCTCTGGAAGCAAAGATGTCAAAAATACTGGGTTGAATGGGGATCAAAATTTTGTCAGAAATGTTTAACACTTCTTTAAGCCTCCAGCCATGTAAGCCCGCAGGTGTATCAATCACGGCGTGATCGGTGTTCTCAGGGGCAGGGATGATGTTGTCAAAATTAATGCGCCAACTCTCAATCTTTGAAATATTAGTAGGACGCAAACCCAACCACAATTGGGAAGATTGTTGACGGTCAATATCTCCCAACACAACTCGCTGTCCTTGCGTTGCAAAATAGCCTGCAATATTGGTTGCAATGGTGGATTTGCCTACGCCCCCTTTGATGTTTGCAACGGCCACGACACTCATGAAAATATTTCCTTTATAAGAACGGTTATAGCTTTGATCTTAAAGCAAGCTCAGCCAATCATGAACAGCCTCAGCCGTAAGCTATGGCAAATTAAATACGTTTACCTAAAAAATACAGGGTTTTCCTTGAGATCACTTAAAGCCCTTGGCTATGAAAATTCAACCATCCTACACGGACCTCTCGCCTAGCCAGAAGTCTGGCTAAGAGGAGACCTTTACCAATGATTAACCTAAAAGTTAACTTCCAATGCTTTTAAAGTAAGATAATGAGGGACGATACTCTAAAGGAGATTGCTTTGAAATCAAATATCTGTGTGAAACTGTTGTTGGGCTTGTTGCCACTGACAGCGGGAGCCTACGAGCAAGCACGCGTGATCTCTAGTACCCCAGTTGTTCAGCAAGTCAATGTGCCTGGGCAAAACTGTCAAAACGTCCCAGTCATCGTGCAAGAACCCAAATCTGGTGCCGGCGCTGTCATGGGCGCAATCGCTGGCGGTGTGATTGGAAACGCCATTGGTCAAGGCGGGGGCAATGCTGCGGCGACGGCCTTGGGCATGATGGGAGGCGCTATTTTGGGGGACAAAGTGGAGTCCAATTCTGGCAGTCTCCAAAACTCACAGCAATGCGCCACAACCTTTTCGTTGCAAAGCCGCGTCACCCACTACAACGTTGTTTACGAATACGCTGGTAAACAATACAACGTGGCCATGCCCTCAGATCCTGGTCCGAGCGTGACCATCCAGTTGACCCCTGCCGTGGCCAATTCAGCACCCGTTCAAACCCAAGAGATTCAAGGTCTCAGCCAACAGGTTTACACACAGCCTGTTTATGCCGCTCAACCGGTCTATATCAATTCGTATCCCTATGCGTATCCCAATGCATATTCCAACTACGGTTATCCCTTGGCCGTTGGGGTTGGACTTGGGTACATTTGGCGAGGTGGTGGTGGATACCGTGGTGGGCGTTGGAGATAAACGCCCCCCAGATGGATCAAAAAGCCCTTGATTTGAGTTTTGGATCGAGGGCTTTTTGTTGGTGCAAGCCACCTAGACAGGCCGCTCGTTGGCCCGAGTCATTCATCAGTTGACTTGAAGGTTGGTCTAGTTCTCAGCAAAGGACTCCTGCCAGCCAAATCAAGCTGGTGCAAGTGCGCTAAATTTTATGTTGACCACAGATGCAGAAGATTAAAGAGGCGGATGCTTAAAAAGATGGGCAAGATCAGTCTTTGCTTGCCCAAATGGACTCCATTTCTTTTCTGATTTTATAGGCTTGTGTGCTTTTATCAATGTCCACATCATCCCATGTGAGGTGTTGGCCTTTGGATACTGGGCGAATCAATTTAACCTGTTGTGCCAAGCCAAGAGGTAACCCACCGATTTTTTCTGAAGTTGTTGCGGGCAGCAATTTGCCCCAGACCGTATACCCACCCTCACCATCAAGCAATTCGCCAGGTTTTAAATCTTTTTTAGCAGTTGCGACCACATCTGCATTCCATTGAGTAGCAACGCCAGTTGGCTCCCCCCTTAAAGCAACGCTTGCCACACTCATTCCCACTTCAAGCCCAATCAAATGCCAACGCTTGTAAAGCGTAAAGTACCTTCCGCTGGGGTCGGTATGCGCATCATATTCCTCAAAACAATTTTTAATGTAGTCATTTTCTGCTTCAATAGTGACCCATACACCCATACGTATGTCATTTGAAATTGGTCTGCCATCTTTGTGCAAGCTCGATATGACCTCAACCATCCCTTTTCTTTCCAGTAAACCCCCTTCATTGATGGGTCTAGTCACCAATGGAATTTCCTCAATGCTAGCGGGGGGGTAAAGCAAGCCATTGCTCGGAACGCCCAGTCCAGTTGCATTGGAGACAGCCGTTGATTCTATTGAGGGCTTAGAGCCATCTAAGAAGCTATTAAACATTTTGGGATTCAGCCCGCCGCGCTTTGCTTGCTCAGGAGTCAATCCATACAAAGCCCAAACTGTCTCAGGAGTGGACTCACAAAAATGAGGCAGCCACTTGTGGCCTCGTCCAGCGGCGACAACCGGGAAGCCACAAGTTCGTGCCCAATCCACCAGGTCACAAATCATGGCCGGTTGATCGCCGTAGGCAAGAGAGTAAATCACTCCAGCTGCGCGAGCTCGAGCGGCCAACAATGGTCCACAAAAAGCATCAGCCTCAACGGTGACATTGACGACATGTTTTTTGTGTGTAAAGGCCTCAAGGATATGATCGACAGCATGCAAAGGAGAGCCAGTGCATTCGACAATGAGGTCAATCGCAGGATGGCTGACTAGTTTTCGCCAATCGTCACCCACATGGGTACTGCCGTTTTTAACCGCGTCTTCTAAAGAAGCGGCGTCTATCCTCTCTTTGGACCACCCTACAAGCTCTAAGTTGGCCTTTGCCTGTCCTGGCGAAAGATCAGCCACACCCACCAAATGAACGCCAGGCGTTTTTGGAATTTGCGATAGGTACATCGTTCCAAATTTACCTGCACCGATAAGGCCAATTTTTATGGGATTTTTTTCTTGGGCTCTTCTTTGTAGTCTGGAATATAGGCTCATGTGATACTCTTGTGTTCAACATCATTTGTGACCAATGCGCTTTGAGGCATGCCATTTTTCCAAGGCAAGTCAATTTCGTAGTCCTTTAAAAGGCAGTCATCGGGTAAGCAAATGATTGGAGTGAAGTCTCGGTGAGCGATATATTCAGGTCGTTTGAAGCGTCTGATGTGATTAGAGACAGCACATAGACTCAAATAGACACTGACCCTGTTCCAAGGAGATAAGTTGCTGCCTGAAGCGTGAACCAAACAGCTGTGAAACAAAATCATAGATCCAGCAGGACCGGTAGGACTGACAATGCCACCGTTTTTATTCCCCGATCTGGTCACCAATTGACTGACCGCATCATTGTCCAATGTCCACAATGGGTAACTGGTGGTCGTCAAATCGTGCTTGGCGTTGATGACTCCTTTTTTGTGACTACCTGGTATGAACATGAGAGGCCCATTAAAAGCATTGACGTCATCTAAAAAAATGGCCACATTCATCGCACGCTCAGTTGGCATTTGATCGTCATTGAGCCAAGTTCCAAAGTCTTGATGCCATTGCCAAACATCTCCCTCAAAGGCCATTTTCCCGTTGATCTTAAATTGATGCATGTACAACTTCTCACCCAAAAGCTCCTCAACTGGCTGAACCATTCGAGGATGGCGGGCTAATTTTCCGAATGGTGTGCTGTACATATGTGCAGCAAAATTTGTACGAACAGCGCGACTTCCCCTTTCTCGGATGTTGTAGGCCTCCTCCCGATCGTAGAGCTCGGGTACGGCGATGTTTAAACTTTGAATTTCCTGTGGCGTAAACAAACTTGGGAAAAATAAATAGCCATCTTTCTCAAACTGCTGAATTTGGCTTTGAGTTAATTTCATTTGATTCCTTTGCTAAATTGTTACGCAGGCAAAATTTGATGTCGTTGCTCTAATTTTATCGTATTCAAAATGTTTACTTTATAGACATGGATTAACTGTGTTTTTAAATGCTAATTAACTTTGCCAACTAAACGAATTGGTCATATTTTCAAAAAAAACTTGAGCGCTCAAATTTCAGTCGTGAGCCTTCAGATCTTCAATGGGGGCAAACAGCTCGTGCTATTTTTAACCCTTTTCTTTGAATCTTGCTGAACTTTCTCTCGCCCATCACCCAATTGAACAGCCCCTTTTTTGCTTAAAACGTTCACTTGCGCTTGCGCAATTCTTTCTTGCACAGTCTGATAGGCATAGCGGATGCCTGTGCTGTCTAATTGCGGCAAAACGATCTGACTTGAAGGGGGTGTCCAAGACGCTCGAGCGGCTTGGCATGGGCTCGCAGCACGCAAAGTCTGGCCTGGGCCTTTTAACGAGTACAGTCAAGCCAAGTGCTCAACGCTAGAGCTAAAAAGCTTTCTGGGCAAGAAGTCACTTTATCAATGAGGCAAGGATTTACAAGTTCTTATTTTTTTGCAACCAAGGGGAAACCCTCCTTATCATATCGTCAATAAAGCATAAAAATGAATGTTCGTTATTTTCGTCTCAGACCATTTCCTTGGAGATTTACCTCATGACAGACATTAAAAAAAGTTCAGGTCGCCGCAATATCCTTAAAACTGCTGCGGTCGCTGCTGGCGCAATGACAGCACCCATGATCTCACGCGCGCAAACCGTGTCTTTGCGATTTCAGAGCACATGGCCAGCAAAGGACATCTTTCACGAATACGCCAATGACTTTGCGACAAAAGTCAATAATATGGCCAGTGGCCGACTTAAAATTGAAGTCTTGCCTGCTGGTGCTGTAGTCCCACCGTTTCAGCTCTTGGATGCTGTCAACAAGGGAACTCTTGACGGGGGTCACGGCGTCTTGGCCTATCACTACGGTAAGAGCTCTGCTTTGGCACTTTGGGGATCTGGCCCCGCATTTGGCATGGATCCCAATATGGTTTTGTCTTGGCACCAATACGGGGGTGGCAAACAATTGTTAGAAGATCTCTACAAATCCCTCAATATTGACGTTCAATCCTTTATATATGGACCGATGCCCACTCAACCTCTTGGCTGGTTTAAAAAGCCAATTGCCAAAGTGTCTGACCTTAAGGGTTTGAAATACCGAACCGTTGGATTGGCTGTTGATATTTTCACTGAACTTGGTGCTGCTGTGAACCCACTTCCTGGCGGTGAAATCGTGCCTGCCCTGGATCGTGGCTTAATTGATGCTGCCGAATTCAACAATGCCAGCTCGGACCGTGTTCTAGGCTTTCCAGATGTGGTCAAAAACTGCATGCTTCAAAGTTTCCACCAAAGTGGTGAGCAGTTTGAGATTTTGTTCAATAAGAATAAATTTGATGCGCTCCCTACTGAACTTAAGTCAGTCATTGAATATGCCGTTCAAGCTTCTTCTGCTGAGATGAGTTGGAAAGCGATTGATCGCAACTCCAAAGACTACGCAGAGATGAAAAAGCAAGGCATCAAATTCTACAAAACACCCGATGCCATTCTCATTGCGCAACTTGATGCTTGGGATAAAGTGGTCGCCAAGAAATCTGCGGAAAATGCATTCTTCAAAAAGGTCATGGATTCTCAGCACGAGTTTGCTGGACGCACATGTCAATGGCAAAACGACTATATGGTCGATTTCAAAATAGCTTACAATCGTTATTTCGGCAAAGCAGCTCCCAAAAAGGCTTAATCCCTGACTTAAGACCTGAACCTATTCGGCTTGCCCGAATGGGTTTTTTTATTTCTAAACGCATCTTATGAACACACGCTCAATGCTACTCGTGGTAGATAAAATCAGTACTTTGGTTGGGAAAGCATTTTCTTGGCTGATTATTGTCTTGATGTTGATGGTGGTGGTTGAAGTCTTTAAGCGCTATGCATTGAACGCGCCCACAGCGTGGATTTTTGACGCAAGCAATATGCTATATGGCACGCTTTTTATGATGTGTGGTGCTTATACATTGAGTCAAAATGGACATGTTCGTGGGGACTTTTTTTACGGCAGTGCTTCAGCACGTACGCAAGCTTCGCTGGACGTCGTGCTCTATATTTTGTTTTTTATACCCGGACTCATCGCCTTGACCTGGGCTGGATGGAGTTACGCCAGTGATTCGTGGTTAATTCGGGAGCAGACCTTTAACGCTGACCCCTTACCCCTATACCCTTTCAAGGCAGTCATCCCATTCGCTGGTTTTATCGTGCTCCTGCAAGGTGTGGCAGAAATCGTTCGATGCGTGATCTGCATCAAAACTGGTCAATGGCCTGAGCGTTTGAAAGACGCCAATGAAATTGATGTGGTTGAACAACAACTTAGCAACAGTATTTATGTCGATGAAAGTGCTAAAAAAGATGCCATTGCACGTGCAAAAACCATTGATGAAGAAGCTCATCAACGTGGCTCCATGGCGCAGGCTCTAGGAGGGAATAAACGATGAGCGATCCAGCACTCGGCCTGACCATGTTGGCACTCATCGTGGTCGTCATCATGATGGGTTTTCCGACTGCATTTACCCTGATGGGTTTGGGCATGGCATTTGGCTTTACTGCCTTTTACGATCCAAGCCAGCCTTGGTTAGACAACAAAATCTTCAACTTGATGGTACAACGCACTTTTGGAGCAATGACCAATGACACTTTGTTGTCCATTCCGCTCTTTGTGCTGATGGGCTATGTGATGGAGCGAGGAGCATTGGTGGACAAGATGTTCCACAGTGTGCAGTTGGCTTTTCGTCGATTACCGGGCTCATTGGCTGTTGCCACTTTGGTGATTTGCACCTTTTGGGGCATTGCCAGTGGCTTGGTTGGTGCAGTCGTTGTGTTGATGGGTGTCATTGCAATGCGTCCCATGCTAAACGCCGGTTATGACACACGCTTAGCAGCGGGCGTGATTACCGCGGGCGGTACCCTTGGGATATTGATTCCCCCCTCCGTGATGATCATTGTGTATGCGGCAGTTGCTGGTCAATCGGTGGTCAAGCTTTATGCGGCTGCGATGTTCCCAGGCTTTTTCTTGGCTTTTTTATATTTGGTTTATGTGATTGGATGGGTCTTGATTGATCCAAAAATTGCACCTAAATTACCTGAAGAAAAACTCAGAGCTCCTATTTCACCATGGTTGCAGCAATTCACGCAACTGTACTCTGATCGAATTCTGCCTGGTTTATTTCATGCCATTTTTCGACCCCAACGCGCGCTAAAAATTCAGATTGCTGAATTTCGTGTAACGTGGTGGCTGTTATTTAAAACTTTGATGATGAGCTTTGTGCCATTGATCACCGTTTTGGTCATCCTTTCTTCAGCTTGGTGGTTTGTGGTGATTCACTCGCAAGCTGAAAACAATGCCGCCGATGCAATCAAAGCAACGGCCTCACAAACCGCTCAAGCCAGTGGTGACTTGACTCCAATAGAGGCCGCTCAGAAAACTCTTTCTGAGCCCACACCTTCCAACACCGGTGTTCAAGAGCCTCCGGGTTCTGAGCCCACGTCTTCCAGTGGTGGTGTTCAAGAGCCTCCGGGTTCTGAGCCCGTCAAGTCCTCTACTTCGACGCAAGATGTGCAACTGCCCCCAGGGGCTGAGGCTGAGAATCAGACCCTAAAAGCATCCGCAGCAGATGAAAATACGCCCCTACAAGCTTTGGGCGATGGTGACACATCTGAGGCCCCTCGAACAGAAGCTGTGCCTGAGAGCTTTTATCTGGGCTTTTATATAAGCGGCTTTTTACTTGCGATGATTTTGATTTGGTATTACAAAGGCTTTGATGCTGAGCAGTTTGAGATCTTGGACATGCTTGTGAAGTCAGTCATGCCTTTAGGTATTCTTACTGTGGTTGTGCTTGGTGTCATCTTGCTGGGTATCACGACTGCTACGGAATCGGCTGCGGTGGGTGCCGCAGGCGCTTTCTTAATGGCCTGGTCATCTGGTTCTCTGAACTTAAAGCGCACTCAAGAAGCTGTCTTTTTAACTGCCAAAACCACTTCCATGGTGTGTTGGTTATTTGTTGGATCCGCACTTTTCTCGGCCGTGTTTGCCATTTTGGGGGGTCAGCGTTTGGTTGAGGAGTGGGTGTTGGCATTGAACTTGACACCTATTCAGTTCTTGCTTTTGTCTCAAGCCATCATATTTGTGCTCGGTTGGCCGCTGGAGTGGACTGAAATTATTGTGATTTTTGTACCCATTTTCTTGCCCATGCTGGCTCATTTCCAGGTTGACCCCATTCTCTGGGCTGTACTGGTATTTGTAAATCTTCAAGCCGCATTCCTCTCACCACCTGTGGCCATGTCGGCATTTTATTTAAAAGGTGTTTCTCCGCCTCATGTGACCATTAATCAAATTTTCGCAGGCATGATGCCCTACATGCTGATTGTTATTTTGTGCATGGTCTTGATGTACATCTGGCCAGGTTTGACTTTGTGGTTGCCTCGATATTTGTATGGGGGCTGACGTCAAAGGTTGAGCCTCAACCTTGACTTTTTTCTTGCCGTTAAAGACGCAGACGCTATTTAAACCCTTGGGTGATGACCCAAGGGGAGGGAGGCTTTTAATCGGTCTTTTCTGGCTCGGGCCAACCCAGCAGCTTAAAGGCGTTGCCAAAGTAAATTCGCCTGGCATCTTCGGGCGCCAAGTTCAAGGTCTCAATAGAGCGAATCCCCTCTCGAATGAACATGGGCCCCTCTTCTGGATCAAAGGGGCAGTCACTGGCAAAGACAACATGCTCAGAGCCAAAGAAATCAAGTCCACATTGAAGGGCTGAGGAGGAGCCTCCTAAAACCGTATCACCATAGAACATCTTAAAATATTCCATGGGTTTTTTCTTTAAATCCTTGAGCACTTGGGCCTCTGAACCATCCGCACTTCTCGAGCCCAATTGGGCCCAAAGTGTTTCCGCTCGCCCTGAAAAATAAGGCAACATCCCTCCACAATGGTGGGTGATGAGTTTAAGGTCTGGCAATTTATCAAATAAACCTGAAAACACCATTCTGGACATGGCCACACTGGTCTCATAGGGCCAGCCCAAAACTTGCCAAATTTCATACTTGGATTTGTCTTCCGTGTCGTAATCAGGTTTGGAGCCCGGTCGCGTTGGGTGCATCCAAACGGGGAGATGGTGCACGTTGGTGATGCGCTCAAAAATTGGAAAGATATCGGGGTGATCCAAGGCGCGTCCATTGGCGTGAGAGAGCACCTGAACACCTTTTGCGCCTAAGTGATGAATGGCATGGTCCATCTCTTCCAATGCGGCTTGGGTGTTGTTCATTGGCAAAGAGGCCACGAAAGTGGGGAACTGCTCGGGCCATTTTTGACAAATTTCAGCCATGCCCTCATTGGCAACTCTTGCAAAATGGGGGGATTCTTGCGGCCCACCCAGCATCTCTGGAGAGGGGACTGCCAAGGAGATGATCTGCTTGACTTCCGGCCAGGCCTTGAGCATCTCGACTCTGGCTGGCATGTCCCATAGCATTCTGAGGTTGCTCATGCGCTTGATCATGCCCGGCTCACGGCCATGTTTTTTGACCAGTTCCACATAAGACGGGGGCATAACGTGGTTGTAGATGTCTATTTTGGGCGTTTTCAATTAAAAATCCTTGAGGTTTGTTTGACAATTGAGCGTCAAGTTTCTAGAACTGGTGATCATCTCACAGCTCTTATCGAGTACAAACCCTTACATACCCTAATTATTCTTTCAAAGAGCGCCATAATGATGTGCTTTTCAACGGCATAAAATTTATTTTCTCAGTGCATTCAAAGCCCATACCGTTTTTTAATTTGTTTATCGACCCTATCCAATCACCTACCCAAGATGTTAAATACTCCTCAAGAATTGACCGCCTTTGTACTCGAGCAAATGAAACGGACTCAGGATCCGAGATCCAGAGAAATTTTCACCCAATTGGTCAAGCATTTGCATGCGTTTATCAGTGAGGCCAAGCTCACGGAGGCGGAGTTCCATTTGGCCTGTTCCTTGATTGCCAAACTTGGACAGCAAAGCAATGCATCGCACAATGAAGTGACCTTGATGGCAGGCTCTTTGGGCGTGTCGGCACTTGTTTGTTTGCAAAACAACGGCCAAGGTGGCACGCAACCAACCACTGCCAACTTAATGGGCCCCTTTTGGAGAGAGGGTTCTCCCTTCACGCCAAGTGGGGGGTCTCTTCTTCGCTCAAAGACCGCAGGAGAGAGAGTTTGGGTCAACGCCTATGTGAAAGACTTTAGTGCAAAGCCTATTGCTGATGCACGCGTGGATGTATGGCACTCTTCTAATGAGGGGCTTTATGAAAATCAAGATGCAAAGCAAGCGCAAATGAATTTAAGGGGATGCTTTAAAACCGATGTCAACGGACATTTTCAATTTGAAACCATCAAACCCTCTGGGTATCCGATTCCCACCAACGGATTGGTGGGGGAGTTATTAAAGCAACTGGGTCGCCACAATATGCGACCGGCGCACTTGCATTTTTTGATCTTCAAGGAGGGACTTAAAACACAGTTCTCTCAGGTCTACTCCAATGACGATCCGTATTTGGAGACCGATGTTCAGTTTGGTGTGACCAATGCGTTGGTTGGGCAATATGTTCGCCACGAAAGTGAACCGTTTCCCACCGACCAGGTCAAAGGAGATTGGTGGAGTTTGGACTTTACTTTCAAAGTTGAGCCAGGGCACTCTTATTTACCCAAGCCGCCCATTACCCAAAAGGTTTTGGCCTCTTGAGGTCTATCTGGTTTAGGCACGTTGTGATGTGTGAGTACAAATTTTTTTCTTGACTTCTCCAAGGCACGCTTCTTAAAAGCCCTCTAAGAGGCCGATGAGACATGGGCCTTGAGACTTGAGACTTGAGACTTGAGACAAGGGGCAGGGGGCAGGGGTAGACGCGCACAAGCTTGGAGCAAGTTTAAAAAAAGCCACACTGCTGTCTATTTGTCTTTGTCACCCGTCAAACACCATTCACACATGAGCCAAGCCTCTTCAAGGTGCTTGGCTTAGGGTTTGAAATACGGCGATCACACGAGCCGGATGCTGGGTATGAGAGAGCGCGTCAAGCATGGGTGAAGCCTGAGGATGTTTGTTAAATTGAGAGGTCTTGCCTTGTCAAGCACTCTTGCATTGCCAAGGAGCGATTAGCTCCCACAGTGCTTAAAGAGTTTGTCCTTTTAGAGCTCAAGAAGACGCAAAAAGTTGTTGACGCGATCTGTGCCTATTTTGGAATGGCGCTGAGTCGTTGGGGATTTAAGGGGGTATTTAATTTGACATCGATTAGCACTGATAATGCGGTGATGCTTAATTCTGCGTTCATGCCCCCATCGATCATTCTTTGCACGATCAATGCAAAATATATTCATGCTTCATTGGGCCTCAGGTACCTATTGGCCAACATGTCGCGCCATGGCAGCGAGCAATTGTCTAGGCGCACGAGCTTGATGGAATTCACCTTGTCGCGTCAAACGAAAGACATGGCCAAAGAACTGTTGGCTGCGCTTGGTGTGCAGCAAACGCACTCCACTCAGGTCATTGGTTTTGGAGTCTATATCTGGAATGTCACCCAAACCACTGAACTTGTCCGTCTACTCAAAGCCCTGCGTCCAGGACTCAAGGTGGTTCTAGGAGGGCCTGAGGTGAGTCATGAATGTGACGATCAAGAAATCGTTCGCTTGGCTGACCATGTGATCACTGGTTGGGGCGATGTGAGCTTTCCCAAACTTTGCAAGGCTTTGATTCATGGCCCCAAGCCACTGATGAAGATCATTCAGGGTGAGCAACCCGCTTTGGATCAGATTGAATTGCCCTATCAGCACTACACCGATGATGACCTTGCTCACCGCGTGCTTTACGTTGAGGCGTCTCGTGGGTGTCCTTTCAAATGCGAGTTTTGTTTGAGTTCACTTGACAAGACAGCCTGGGCGTTTGAGCTCGAACCCTTTCTTCATGAGATCAGCGCACTTTACAAAAGAGGCGCTCGAAATTTTAAATTCGTGGATCGAACTTTCAACTTAAAAATTGATGCATCCATACAGATCCTTCAGTTTTTTTTAGACCGATTGGCTGAAAATCCCAGTGAAACGCTGTTTGTCCACTTTGAGGTGATTCCAGATCATTTGCCCGACCGGCTCAAACAGTTGATTGCGCAGTTTCCTGCAGGGGTTTTGCAGTTTGAGGTGGGTATTCAATCCTTTAACGAGGATGTGCAAAAACTGATCTCCCGTCGTCAAGACAATGACCAGACGGTGGCCAATTTGAAATGGTTGTTGACGTCATCGAATGCGCATTTGCATACCGACTTGATATTTGGACTACCCGGTGAAACTTTGGAGAGTTTTGCTGAGGGCTTTGATCGGCTATTGGCCATTGGGCCACAAGAAATTCAACTGGGTATTTTGAAGCGTTTGCGTGGAACGCCTCTGGCGCGTCATACCCCAAATTTTGCCATGGTCTACGACTTGGATCCGCCCTATGTGGTTCGTCAAACCAATGTCCTGCAAACCAAGACCCTAGAGCGCTTTACCCGTTTGGCTAAGTTTTGGGATTTGGTGGCCAATTCGGGGCGGTTCAAAAAAACCCTTCCTTTGATCTTGGAACATCGAGCGCCCAGTTGCTCTTCTTTTGAGTCCTTCATGCAATTTTCCGATGCGCTGTGGAGCAGGTTTGGCAAAAGCTTTGGTCTAAGCCCAGAGGAGTTGGTGGACGCCGTGTTTGATCACTTGACGCACACGTGCGGCTTTGATGAAAAGCGAGTTCGTGATTTGTTGTTGGTCGATTATTTGGCCAGCGGCGCTCGGGGGCGTCCTATTTGCTTGGCCAAGGCGCGCTTGCCCCGAAGGGGGTACGATCCAAAGCAGCAGCAAGTAGAGCTCTCGCCCCACTCGGCGCTCGCTAGGCGAGAACGCCAAGACCGCCATGGGCAAGACCATGTGAAGGTGATAAATCAGTTTGACGTTAAGGCAATTTGACGCTTAGACATTCACCGGTCGGTCTGCCTGGGGAGCGGACTTCTTTTGCGCGCAATGCCCCTGGCCCTTTAGACGCGGCTAGGAAAGCTCTAAGCACTCAATATGCTTTTGAAAGACGCAATGTCAGTTTTGATCAAAGGGCCTTGAATGCCAAAGTCAGTGAGCACTTGCTTGTGCACTG